>CAIVPR010000019.1 GCA_903907865.1 uncultured Acidobacteriia bacterium | reverse complement strand
CTTGCGGTAGGCCATGAGGGAGCGGGCGGCGCGCTCGTAGGTGCGGAGGTAGCGGGCCTCGTAGCGGTGGAGGCGTTCGAAGGCGCGGTTCTCCTCGGACAGGGAGGTGAAGGCGCTGAAGGTTTGGATGAAGTCGGGGTTTTCGGGGAAGCCGGCCCTTTCGAACTGGGTGTCCATGGCGGTGGATTCCATGGCGAGGATGCGGAGGCGGCGCCAGAGGCAGGTGGTCATGGTGTCGACGAGGTTGCACTCGTGCTCGTCGGCGGGTAGCCAGGTTTCGTACTGCTCGGCGGCGAGGACCTCGTAGTCATCAGTTTTTTCGCCCTTAATGGTGATGAGGGAGGCGAAGACGCCGTGGCGCTGGGCGTTGCGGGAGGAGGTGGCCTTGCCTTCCTCGGTGACGGGGCCTTTGGATTTGGCACCGTTGAGGCGGGAGGCTTCGATCTGGGCGGCGGAGCGGGGGGCTTTCGGCGTGGGGGTTTGGGTTGGGGTCGTGTTTTCCATCTCGGCGCGATTGTAGCGGTGGAGGGGGTGGAAAACGAACTATGGCGGGTCGTTTTACGGTTGTAGAAATTGGCGGTTTGGGGTTTGGTTTGTTGGGGTTGCGGGTAAGCGGGATTTATTTTTGGGAGCTGTGATGGATGACGGTCGCAGCCGGGTTTTCCGGGCCTAGTCGAGCAGGGCCTCGAACTGATCGTTCGTGAGGTCTGCCTGGCGGATGATGCTCCTGACTATCGGTTTCGGTAGATCGAAGCCTTGGTGGTTCGGAACGGTAACACGTCCGGCCTTCTTCGGGTGTTTCAACTGGACGTGGGAGCCGGTAGTTTCGTGGATGTACCAGCCATCACGCGCGAGTGCCCGCAAGATAACCCGTGGTTTCAGGCTTCCAAAGCGAGACATAGGCGGTCAGACAGCAATCAGCATTTCTTCCTGAAGCGGAGGTGCGGGCAGGAAAGGATCGTCAGGGATTTCCTCGCCGTCTTTGATCAAGCCGCGAACGTGGCAAATGATGGCATCGCGGGCCATTTCGCGAGCCTCGGCGAGCGTACGGCCGTAGGTGATTAGGCCAGGGAGAGCGGGAACGATGACTTGGTATCCACCTTCGCCCAGTTCTTCAAAAAGTACGTTGTAGCCGAAGTTCGCCATGCGTGGTCTCCTGCGGATCGGGTCTTTTACCATTGTGTCCTATCGGGGCGTGCCATATTGGCGGAAGTGGGCATCAGGCGGCGTGGTGCCAAGCGGTGCCGAGGGCGAGGTAGAGGTGGCCCGGGCGGCGAGTCGGCAGATCGCCTTCGAGGTGGAGCCTTTTGCGGCGGCGGCGGTTTTGCGGATGCGCGAGACACTGCTCCAGCCAAGCGGTGGGAGTGCCAAGGTGGCAGTGCCGGCCGGAGAATGACCGGTCCTTATGTTTGGCAGCAAGAAGAATGCTTGCGCTCCGGCTGGAATGCGATATAGTTTCATGAGGCGGACTTTAGAATGGCCGACATCCCCTCTACAATTGCACCGACACAACTGACTGTGGTCTCGCGGCCGGCGGAGTTGCCACCGGAGAGGCCCAAGGAGACCAGCCGTAAGTATTGGGCGGGTTTTTGGGCGCTACAGATCTGGCTGCTCATAGGGTTCGGGGACGTGGCGTGGTCCATTTACAGGGATCCGGCGTTGGGGCGGAGCGCGATGGATTGGGCGGCCAAGAATTTTGATGCTCCGCTTTGTACACTCGCTCTGCTCGCGTTTCTCTCATTGCACGCGTTGGTGTCTTCGTTACGGGCCGATATCGAGAAGGAGGTTGAATCCGACATCGGGGTCCGGGGGACCTGGAGTGGTTTCGGCGGGGGGCGAGGCGGTTGGCAGATGAGTCGACAGCTCACGATGGTGATGTTGACGGTGCTGTTCGGGCTGGCGTTTGCGGTTGTGGCGGGACTTCGATTTCAGACAAGTGCCAAGCCGTCGAAGCCGGAAGCGGTCGCTTGTTGTCGTACCAAGTAGCAGACCCTAGGTACTGTAGCCATGCCGATCACAATCGCGAAGACGTACGATCCACTAACTCCCCAGTCATACCAAAATCCCGACGCTCCGTGGATCGGGATTGAGATTGATCCCAAGTCCCTCTGTGTCAAGCTTGATGAGTCAGCCTGTGTGACAAGGATTAGAGTGCAGGGCGGGAAAGGCAAACCTCATCATGACGACAAACGGTTTTACAAGCCCGATCCCGGCTCGGACAGGTTATACGGGGATCATCGACG
>CAIVPR010000018.1 GCA_903907865.1 uncultured Acidobacteriia bacterium | reverse complement strand
GTCGATGATCCCCGTATAACCTGTCCGAGCCGGGATCGGGCTTGTAAAACCGTTTGTCGTCATGATGAGGTTTGCCTTTCCCGCCCTGCACTCTAATCCTTGTCACACAGGCTGACTCATCAAGCTTGACACAGAGGGCAGGGGCCTTCCCCAACCGCCCCTCACGGTACGCCACCCAGAGATCGGAGGCGCTTCCAATGGCCTCCTCGGACCGATTATTGAAGTTGTTGCCGAACGATGGGCCTACTTGTGACTTGAATTCCATCGCTGTGACCAGCCGTCCCTCAGACACGACGATCAAGTCCCACTGTTTCTCGGACCGATAGTATCCGGGAAGCTCCAGAGCTGTTCGGGTCCGCACGTCGACTCTGTTGAGGCCCGCATCGCAAAGAATGTCTGCCACCAAGGTTTCGATCGCGCCCATCTGAGCGCCGCCGGTGGCCTCCCCGCGCGTCCCGGCATCGACCCTGCCGCCCCCCATCTGTTTCTTCTTGTTTCCGGAGCGGGCGTCCCAGTAGGATTGAACAGCCCCTTGCAATCGGCTGTCAATGTCCAAGCGCGGTCTCCATCTCTTGTCGACCGATTCCGTAGACATCAAGTGCGACTGATGTGGCCCTCGCTCGATCACGCTTGCGGAATGCGTCTCTGAGTTCTTCACCCTCGGCCGCGGACATGGATTTCGGATCAGGTACCCGAATTCGGCGGAGATATTGTGCCTGGAAACGCCAGTAGCCGCCGCGCATGCGGACACCGTAAGACTCCACGAAGAACTGCCCTACTGTCGACATCAGCAGCCCGCCGAGGATTTCAAGGTCCCACGTGTTGGACTCGATGAAATACAAATTGTGATGCGGGTAAGTCTCGCCCCGGTCGAGGACAGGGTCGAGAACCTCCTTGATGTCAGCAATATAGAGCTTTGGTTTCGGCAACAGCGCATGCGTCACGCGGTCAATTGTCTTATACCAGCCATTGGCATTGTTTGCTGCTGTGTGCCGTTTCCTTAGGGCCGGCTCATGTTCCCGATAATAGTCACGCAGTCGCGGATACTTGCCAAGATCAACCAGTCCTTCGCCGCTCCAGGGGTTCACTAGGTAGTGCCCGGACCACTCAACCGTTCCCGCCGCAATATCCTTGGCTAGGGTCAGCCGCAGAAGCCGCGACGATTCGACAAGCTCCGAGTTTCTGGTGATATACACGCTATCATTGCCGGTCGCCACTCCGATTCCGACTCTCGAATTTGCCTCCAACTTCGGGAATTGGTCCTCGAGTCGCCGGAGTAGCGTCAGTTGCTCGGGCGAGTGGCACGGCCACGGGTCGGCTCCTCGAAACCACTGATCGACGACCGCGGTCCTAAGCCCCCGCAACGCTTCTCCGCGTCCTCGGCCGCCGTTCGGAAGCAGCGCATCGCACAAAACTCGGGGTGGATGGTACTCGGACTCAGGCCCAGCGCTGGCAACCACCGTCGATCCCTGAGTCTTGCGCCGTATCACCGTGATCGCAGGGTAGGCGTCCACTTCTTCGGCGAAAGCGTCAGCGTTGTGCATCTCCAAAACAACTTCGACGCCATATTTCGACGTCACCAGCTGACGAAGCTCCGCACCGTACTGATTCCGCATCCACCGGTCAGCACAGATAAACGCGCACACGCCGCCTTGGCGCAACTGGTGAAGTGCGGCCTCAAAAAACGCCACATAAAGATCGGCACGCCCACGCATCGTAGGATAAGCATCCCGATATAGTGTCGCCGTCTCTTCTGGGATCTCCTCCACCCTAATGTAGGGCGGGTTACCAATCACAAAGTCGGCATCAATGGTACTCGATTCGAAAAGGTAATCACCGGTATGTATCCATCCGGTCGCGAGGCTCTGCGCCAAGGCTGCGGAGGCACCAGCCGTCACAAGAATTCCGACCGCGAGGACGTGGGCCTTCTCAGCGCTTTCACTGTTAAGCTCGTAGGCCCGCAGCGAGGCCGAGCAATCGGATAGCGGTCTGTTGAGCCTCCGGCACGACTCCACGAGCCGCTCGATCATCGGACCCAAAAATGCCCCGATGCCCGCAGAAGGCTCAACTGCGACGGAATCCACGAGATTTGCTTCAACTCGGTATCCCGCGAGGTCAAGCAACAGTTCCACGACCCAGCTCTTCGTATACACGACACCCTTTGCCTCCACCGGGCATTCACGGCCAAGGGGCGCTTGCGACGCAAAGAGCGTTTGTTGAATACCGCGGATGGGGCGAGTGATCGTTTCGATTTGACGCATCACCTTCCTATTGGCATAGGTCCATTATGCCGCACTGGAATGCGAGGGATCGCCGCTAGCGTGGCAAATCGACGGCTCCGAACACCTGGGACCGCAACACACGAACGGGGGACGAATCGCCGGGACAACCGCACGGGAGCCCGCTCTAAGGCGTTGCGATAGCCAGTCCGTCACGGCGATCACATCCGAACTGCGTTGTGGCTGGGCAGAAGGCGGAGCGGTCCTGAATCCAGAATCAGAACCCTCTTCACAAATACAACTGGCCCTCATCCGTCCGGGCGCGGTTGTCGTTCAGCGCCTTCATGAACTCCGCGATTTCGACTTCCGCCAATCGAAGCGCTTCGGGGTTGTCCGTAGCATCCTCCGCGCGCCAGCCAGCCAGTAGATCAAGCGTGGCCGTATCCACCTCTGAGGACGGCGGCGGAACCAACCCGGTCCGGCTGGGCTCGAAATGGGGGAATGCAGAGTGCATATCAGAACAACGCTCCTGCGTTCAGTGTAATGCCTTCGAGGTCATTACGCAAATCCGCCCGGGCACCGGCAACCTCCACTTTCCCGCTATCCGCGTCGGTGAACCGCCCCACATTTTCCCCTGCCCAGCCCGAACCCGGTGAACTAAACCGCTTCGCGGTATTATCCTGCGACCGGGGCACCGTGGGGCTGCCCCGACAGGCACTGCCCCGGCATTTGGCATGGCGGGCGGTTTTCCCGCAGACTTGGATTAGCGGTTATTCCAGTAACCGCAAT
>CAIVPR010000017.1 GCA_903907865.1 uncultured Acidobacteriia bacterium | reverse complement strand
TCGATGATCCCCGTATAACCTGTCCGAGCCGGGATCGGGCTTGTAAAACCGTTTGTCGTCATGATGAGGTTTGCCTTTCCCGCCCTGCACTCTAATCCTTGTCACACAGGCTGACTCATCAAGCTTGACACAGAGGGAAGCGGCAGACGTCTTCTCATACTTAATGGGCTTAGCCAACGAGTATGCCCTGCAAAGAGAGCGGGACGATGTCGGATCGTTTGATCTAGAAGCGGAGTACTTGCGAAGGTACCCAGGCCTGTGCGTGCAATGTGGTTATCGAGTCTGCGTATGCCCATCAGTGCCAGCCTCGACAGTCGGACGAATGGCCAAGGAGCTCGATGTAGAGGATATGGATGCACTCTTTGCTTCTAGCTTCGAAGAAGCGCGCGCAGAATCTGTCAATGTGTCGGACAAGGTGCTGAAGGGGGTGGGCGGCTATGCGGGCCTCTCAATGGGATATCCATTTGATCGGGGCGAGGCTAATCGCGACTTGGTGTTGTTCTGCTTGGACTTGGCAGACCGGATTGGCGACGAAGATGTCTCGACGCGCCTGCGCAGCGCTGCGCTTAAGGCTGGTACGGTTACCATGAGCGCCGGAAGTCCAAAGCGCCCTATGCTTCTCGACGAGATCCTGGGCCCGATTCAAAGAGTGCTTGACGAAAACAAATCAAAGGTCGCGACTGCTCTTGGCGTCGACAACGCCTCCCTACCGACCTCGGTCGGGAGCATCATTATCAACGAGCTCATCTTGGGGAACAAGCACGTTTCTGGCAATTCAAATACGCAGGGCACAGGCGTTCAGCGCGTGAAACCGGACTTCACAGACCAGTGGCGTAAGATCGAATCGACAGTTGACCTTCAGAAACTTGCCAATGAGCTCGCCACGCTCCACGCGCGCATCAAACAGTCTGACGACCCAGAGAAAGCGGTTGCGTTGCGAAGAGTTTCTGAGGCCGAATCGGCAGCTGAACAGGGAGATGGGTCTGGAATACTCTCGTCGCTGCATGCGGCCGGCAAGATGGCAAGAGATCTAGCGATCGGGATCGGATCGGGACTGATCGTTGAGATCATGAAGACTCCTGCTTTTATGTAAGGATTCACTGGACCATTTGCTGTGGGCATGGAATCGCCGTGGGACGGGCGAGGATAAGGCTCGTGTGATGCCTCGGCGTGGTGGGTGGATGATCCTTAAACTATCCGGCCAGACCGATACGGCCTTGAGTGCGTCTCTCCGGGAAGATTTGGTACGCCAAGACGCGGCACTGCTCTCGTGCAACCGACTCAGGTAAGGCCAATCGTGGAGCTCGGCATGCGGTCCTGACGGTGGACACCAAGCCCGATAGTAGCTCTCCCAGATGGACTCGGCTCCATAGTTCAGCCGCGCTGGATAGGCATGCCGACCGGACGTCCCTCTCTCCGATTGACGGCGGCTGCACGAGGCCTTTCCCTCACCCCCGTGGTTCTGAAACCGGGTTTTCCGGGCCCGTAAATCGCGGGAAGCCGACTCTCCATCAACCTGCAAGTTGGCCGTGCGGCGGCGGACTCGGTTCCCCGAGCAAACGCTCCCTCGCGATCGCGGCTCGGTAGAATAGTGCTCCGGACCACCGGGGTGCCGGTTGTAGGGCTGGCATAATCACCCGGCCCGGCAGGCCGGTTATGCCAGGCTGAAAGCCCGGCGCAGCCAAGAATGGCTGCGCTACACTGTCGCGGCTCTGATACAGGGGCACGGATTAGAAGACCAGTTTCATTGCGAACTGCATCAGCCTCGGGCTTCGGGCGCGGAGCACTTTGCCGAAGGTACCGCCCGCGGCCGGGTCTCCGTCTGAAATGTTGCCATCCACTTTGCTGAATTGGGCATGGTTGGCCAGATTGAAGAATTCGGCGCGGAACTGAACCGCGAGGTGTTCGCGCACCGGGACGCTCTTCACTACGCTCAGGTCGGTGTTGTTGATGCCTGGGCCGCAACAAACGGAGCGCGGTGAATTGCCTATCGCGCCCAAGGTTTGTGGTTGCGAGAAGGACGAAGGCGCGAACGCCAGATGCAGCGGGCCGCGGGGATCCATCGACTGGAACGGCGCGACACGATCCGGTTCTCCGACCGAGGTGAAGAAAACGCTCGACATGAGTTCCCGATCATCCGACGATGAAATCGGAATCGGGAAACCACTCTGGAGCGAGACGATACCGGAAACGGCCCAACCGTTCAGGACCGGTCGAAATACTTGCGGGCCTTTCAACCGGGGCAGATCCCAGATGAAACTGACCACCAAGCGCTGGCGAGAGTCAAAAAGCGAGAGCGACCGGCTGGCGTTGTAGTTCAACGGATTGACGAGGTTTTCAAAGCTGGACGCGTTGTCGATGGACTTGCTCCAAGTGTAGGCGAGCGTGTACTGAAGTCCCGAAAACGCGCGCTTTTCGACAGCGACTTGGAGCGAATTGTAGGCAGAGTTCGCAATGGTGTCTTCCGAGAAGATACTGCCGAAAACCGGCGTTCCGTCCGGTGAACAGCCGGAGCCGGTGAGCGGGTTGCAAAGGGGCGACGAGTATTTGCGGAGACCCACAAGGGTGATGGGGTTGGCATTGGGTCCGGTGACCTTCGCGACGGGACCATAGGGGAGGTGGAGCGTGAAGCCAGTCGGGATTTCGTTTGCCGCGATCGTGTAGGTGTTGTCGGCAGAGAAGGGGCCACACGCGAGGCCAGCGTCACCCGTTATTTGGTTCAGCGCATTCAGGTCGAGACAGGGCTGGGCTTGGCCATAGTTCAGATCGTGCGTTGCGAGGAGCCGGTGTCCCTGGGTACCCACGTAACCAGCCTGCAGAAGCATGTCCTTGCCCAACTGGCGTTGGATGGTGAGGTTGTAGCTGGCGGAATATTGACTCCGGAGGTTCGGCTGAAACTGGCCGAACAGCACTATTGGCCGGAACACGGACCAGTCAACGCTTTTCCCCGGCACGGGGTTCACCACTCCATGAAATGGGTTTGCCGTGATGCTGCCGTCTTGTCCCTGAAATGGGGTGTTGAACATCGGGTTCGAGAGACTGGTGCTGCCACCAAACGGAGGTTCACCATTGAACTGCTCGAGAACCAGTTGTTCGATCGGGTTGTAGAAAAGGCCCCAGCCCATCCGGACACTGGTCTTCCCTGGTCCACCCGTGAGTTTCTGAAACCAGGCGGGGCCGCTTTGGGGGCTCCATGCGACGCCGAGGCGTGGCGCAAACGACTTATAGTAGGTGCCCGTAAGGCCGCCTGGCACGCCTTTGTCCCCGGGCACAACGAGCCCCAGCGGGAAGACCGACTCGCCGGGCGAGCCCGGCCCGCAGTCCGTGGAACCGAAGGCCTGGGCGAGCGTCCCGGCGGGATCCAGTTGACAGGGGTAGACTTGGTCCGCCTGGCCGGGGCGGAAGGTTTGCATCCGGTTGCGCACGTCGTGCATGGGCGTGGTGAGTTCCCAGCGGAGGCCAAGGTTCAGCGTCACACCGGACCGCAGACTCCATGCATCCTGAGCGAAGATGCCGAGCGCGGTGCTTCGGATGTTTTCCGTCTGAGACGAGCCCTGAGAGTAGGAAGCGGGGAGGCCGAGCAGATAGTTGGGCAGCTGGTTGTCCGCACCCACATCGTTGATGCCGCCGCCGTTGAACTGGAAGGATCCGTTGGTGTTGTAGAAGAGATTCTGGTCGAACCGTTGGCGGCGGACGTCCGCGCCGAATTTCAGGCGGTGGGCTCCGCGCAGGACACTCAGGGAATCGGACAGATGGAATGTATTGCCGATCTGCGGCAGTTCGCCCTGCTGGTTGTTGCCGATTGAAAACAGGCCGCTCACGTTGATAAAGGGTACGCCTTCATGGTCGGCACCGAGACCGGGAGCGATACCAATACCGGGCTGGCCGGGACTCGCGAAGCAATTGGCCGCGGAGACCTGGGCGCACGATTTTTGCACCAGGTTGGTCCGTTCCGGATGGTTGTAGGCACCCTGCCCTTCGCGGAAATACGAGAAGCGCGCCTCGTTCACCAGTGAACCGCCGATGGAACTGGTGTTGGCAAGGTTGTATTGCTGGACGCGTGTGCCATATTGCGCGCCGAAGCCAGGCAAGTTCGCGCCGGCACCTTGGAATGTGGAGAAGGGTTGGCGGACGGAGGAATCGTCGAAGTAGTAGTAGAACGTCAGCAGATTCGACGGGTTCAGGGTCTGATCGAGGCGCAACGTGGGCTGGAAGGCACTCTCGGACTTGACCGGCGCCGCCTGAAAGGTGTTGGCGCCGCTGTTGGGCAGCGGGACGAACTGATGGAGAAGGTCAGAGGCCGTGGCATCGAAGCAGGCTGTGGGGATACGGTTTCCGGGGAAAATGGCGGACCAAGCGGTACCGGAACTGATCGGGAGACCTCCATTCGCAGCTACTGCCCCGGCACATCCAGGGCGGGCCGAGAGAGCGCTGGCCAGAAAGCCGTCTTGCAACGTGCCCGAGAATGCCGCGCTGCCCGAAAAGTCGCCGGAGCGTTGGGCTACACCGGGAACAGTTACCTGATCGGATGAAATGCCCTGACGGATCTGCCGCTCTTCAGCGGAGAGAAAGAGGTAGGACCGGTTCTTCCGGATTGGACCGCCAAAGGTACCGCCGAACTGGTTCTGGTTGAACTTTGGAGCCTCGGCATCAAAGAACCCCCGTGTGTTCAGCACCCGGTTGCGCAGGAATTCGAATGCGTCGCCGTGATAGGCATTGCCAGCGCTGCGGGTCACCACGTTGACAATCGAGCCGGAGTTCCGGCCATACTCGGCGTCGAACCCGTTGGTCAGAACGCGGAACTCCTCAATTGCGTCCGGAGTGGGCTGGATGGCCGGAACACCCACGAAGATGTCGTTCGCATCGCCGCCGTTGACGTGGAAATTATTGGCCCGCCCGCGGCCTCCGTTCACTGAAACGACTCCGGGGTTCTCGCTGCCTGCGAACAGGTCGTAACCTTGCTGCGACTGGACACCGGGCTGCAACTGGAGCAGTTGGTAGGTATCCCGCGTGTTGAGCGGCAGCGCAACCACAGTGCCCCCGTTCACCACGGCACCGAGCTGACTGCTGCTGGTTTCGAGCAGGGGAGTGTCGAGAGCGAGGACGCGGGTTGCCTCGCCGGGTTGGAGCGCGACTTCCAGTTCGACCACGTGGCCCAGCGTGACGTCGATGTACTGCCGGACGTAGCTCTTGAACCCCTCGGCCTGGATCTCGACGGTGTATTGGCCCACTGGAAGCGACGCGAACTGAAACCGTCCCTCGGGGTCCGTCTGAACTGTGCGCGGCGAGCCGGCGTCCGTGCGTGCCGAGACCGAAATGGCAGCAAGTTGTTGGTTTGAGTTGTCCCGGACTTGGCCGCGGAGTTCCCCGCTCGTCTGGGCCTGAAGGGCCGTGGCAAGGCAGAGCACAAGGAAGGCGGGGCGTGACAGAGTGGTTCTCGATGGTAGGATGCTCATTGTCATTCTCACTTGTTGTCGAATTCGAAGCTGAGGGTGACGACGGCCTCGGCCGGGAGTCCGTCTGATGTGAAAGGCTGAAAACGCCAGCGTTTGACCGCTTCAATGGCTGGTTTGATCAGCACCGGGTTGCCGGTGACTGGTTTCACCTCGGAGACCGTGCCGGACGTGGTGACCGTGGCTTCCACCACCACGCTTCCCGTCAGCTTGAGCTGGCGAGCAACCGGCGGATAGACAGGTGCCGGCCTTTGGATGGCGGCCCTTTTGCCGTCGGCCTCGCGGATCTGGAGGATTGGGGCCGCAAAGCAGTTCGCTGCCAGGAACAGGGCGGCCAGGGTAAACACTGTGCGTAGCGTCACAGTAAGCTAATCGGCACCTGGGAGCGAAAACTTTAGGGGAAAATTTCGAAGGGGGGAAATGCAGGGGTGGCGGCGAGGGTGTTGCGCGGATTGCTCGTTCAGGCGTTGGGTCAGCCGGTCCGCAGGGGTCGAACAAGCGCTCTGTTGGATATTGGCTGCATGACGCCAGTCGGAATTTTGGTTTGGCGACTGGTGCGTCGAGAAGATGTTCTTCCGCGACCAGGAAAATTGGCGCGCGATGCCTTTATTAGGCTTTCAGCAGTGGAAGTGGTGGGCCTGAGGACTGTGGGCGCTCGGTTGGAGGTTAATTCTTCGGACGACGGCGGGGCCGGTTGTAGGGCGGACATTCTGGCAGCGACCTTCCAAGGTCGCGATAACCGGGGAACTGACCACCCGGGGTCACACTGCCGCGGCAGTCCGGTTATGCCAGGCTGAAAGCCTGGCGCAGCCAAGAATGGCTGCCCTACACACGCGGCGCCAGCGGTCGCGGTTCGGAAGAATCAACATGTAATCCGAGGTCCTTGTCCCGGACGAGCGCGACAAACGTCCCGAGGTCCAGCAGTTCGGTCCGTTGGCCTTGGGTGTAGGTCTCATGCAGCCCGCGCGGGATGACCAGGGTGAGTCCGTTGGACCGCATTTGGTTGGTCTGATCCCGGCTAATGGCGGCTTCCAGCGTTAATAGGTGCTTCCCGGGGATCCGCGCCGCCTCGGACAGGACTTGGCGCCAGCGGTCCTTGCAGGTACTCTTCACGCCCAGCATGGTGAGCAGCCGGGGATCCATGGCCGGGTCGCGGTACTCGCGGCCACCGGGAAACAGAAAGTCGGGACGAGCTTTTCCCTCGGTGGCGGCGTTGCGGGTGTAACGGATTCGGTTCTGTTGGAAGACGACCTCGAGGTGGTTCTCCAGAGCAAGTCCGACCCGGCTCTTGCGACGATTCTGCACGGACAGGGAGTACTGCAGGAAGCCGTCGACGTCGTCGGCGAAGCCCGCACGCAGCCGGTCGGCGATGAGGTGCTTCTCCAGTGTGCGGAAGAGGATCTCCTCGCGTTCCATCCATGCCATGAGGGCACGGTCCGGGTCGTCGCGGGCGGTGAGGTCCGGCAAGGTCGTCCGGGCGAAGGCGGAGAAGTCGCTGGTGGGCGGAAAGCGGCGACCGAACTTCTCCAGGATTCGGTCGAGGAAGGTCTCTTCGGTGGTCTCAACGACGATTCCCAGTTGTTCGAGAATCAGGCTCGAGGCGAATTGGATCCGGTCCTGCTCGGTCTCCAGGTCCTCGCGCACGAAGAAGCCCAGTTGAACGGCGTGGCCGACGCCAAAGAGCCACCGGACTTGGTTGGCGATTGTGGAGCCGCCCTGTGCGGCAACGACAAGAACAGAGTCGCCGGGACGCTTTCCGATCACGAGAAGGTCTCCGGCAGCCCAACAACGGGAGACATTGGTGGTTGGAAAGTAGAGCCGATGTTCGGAGCGGGTGGGATGGTTGTGGCGTGCGTCGTACCAGGTGACGGTCCCGTCCTCGAAAACGGGCGGGTCGTCGTCGTCCGACAAGTAGAGGAATTTGGCTGGGAAGACCTGTTTCGCCGCGGCGCGTTCGAAGACGCTGATCAGGCCGTTGACGCCGTTGAATTCGTGTTGGTGGCTGCGGGCGGGGTCTGCCTCGACCGCGCTCAGGGTCTTTGCTGCCACACCGGAAAAGAATTGGGAGAGGTATCCGGCTTTCATGCCGATTCGCTGGCGGCCGCCTTGAGCGCCCGGATGTGGGGTGCCATGGCTCGGGCAACGGCGCGGATTACGGGCACCACCACGCTATTGCCGAATTGCTTGTAGGCTTGTGTGTCCGAAACCGGAATCTTGAACGAATCCGGGTATCCCATGAGGCGGGCGCACTCCCGTGGCGTCAAGCGACGGGGGTTATTCCCCTTGCCCCGGCTGACGAGGATCTCCGACCCGTCCTTGAAGTACCGCGCCGACAGCGTCCGCGCGACCGAGTTTCCATCCACCAACCCGAAGCCGAACCCATTCCCGGCCAGCCGGTGCTTCTCCGCGTAGCCCTGCAAATACTCCCAGAGCTTGTCCGAAAGGAAATACTTGGGATTCACCAGCGCCGTCGGCCCCACGGTGAAGGGCTTTTCCGCAACCTCGGAGCCGTCCTCGGGATGCAGCACTGAATCCAGCTTGGCCCTGGTCCCCGGAAACAGGACCTGGTCGAAGCTGAACGGTGAGTGCTCGCGGAAACCCACGATCAAGATACGTTCCCGGTGCTGCGGGACAAAGCGCGCCGCGTCCACCACCTTGGCCTGCACGTGGTACCCCAGTTCCCGGGCAAGGGTTTCGGAGATCACGCGGAAGGTGTTTCCGCCATCGTGGCTCAGCAGGTTCTTGACGTTCTCGAGCAGGAAGGCCGTCGGACGCTTGGCCGCGATGATCCGGGCCACATCGAAGAACAGGGTGCCCTGGGTGGCGTCGGCGAATCCATGAGGACGCCCCAGGGCATTCTTCTTGCTCACGCCGGCGATGGAAAATGGCTGGCAGGGAAAACCCGCCAGCAGGACGTCGTGGTCGGGAATATCGTCTTCGGCAACCGTTGTGATGTCGCCGACAACGGCATGCCCGGCGGTGGCGTGGTTGGCGAGGTAGGTCTTGACCGCGTAGGGATTCCACTCGCTGGTGAAGACGCACTTCCCGCCGACCTGTTCGAAACCGGCCCGCATCCCGCCGATGCCCGCAAACAAGTCGATGAAAGTGAAGTCCGCCATACTACACCCGGGTGGACCGCGTCTCCACGATCTCGCCGTCCCGCATGTGCACTACCCGATGCCCGTACTCGGCGGCTTCGGCATTGTGCGTGATCATCAGAATCGTCTGCCCCAGCCGTGAATTCAGGTCCCGCAGCAAGTCCAGCACGGCCAGCGAATTCGCGGTGTCGAGGTTGCCCGTGGGCTCGTCGGCCAGCAGGATCGCCGGATGGGTTGCGAGGGCGCGCGCGATGGCGACGCGCTGCTGCTCGCCGCCGGAAAGCTCGCTGGGCTTGTGGTCCAGACGATCGGCAATGCCCAGAAGCTCCAGGATGTCCACGAGGTCCGGGGCAAACTTCTTCGACGGCATGCCGGCGATCTGCAACGCCGTTCTGATATTGTCCCGAGCCGTCAGATTGGGCAGGAGGTTGAACTTCTGGAACACGAAACTGACGTACTTGCGCCGCAGTTCCGTCCGCCCGTCATCGCCCGCCTTCGACACGTCCAAGCCGCCGACCACCACTTCGCCGCTCGTCGGGGGCGTCATTCCGCCCACAATATTGAAGAGTGTCGACTTGCCGGACCCCGACGGCCCGACTACTGACAGGAAATCCCCGGAGGGAACCTCAAGATTCACGCCCCGGAGGGCCTCCACCGAAACCTTGCCCATCTTGTAGACCTTCCAGAGGTCCCGGACACGGATGATGCTCTTCGGGCTATTCATAGGCCAATGCCTCGATAGGATCCTGCCGCACCGCCAGCATCCCGGGATAAACCGCGCCCAACACGGCGGCGCCCATCGCCACGCCGCCCGCGATCGGCCACCAGATGTACACGATTGCCTGCGGCAGCGACGCCGGCGCAACCGCCATCATGACCGACTTGGTGACGTAGCTCAGCGCGATCCCGAGGGCCGTCCCGCCGAGCCCGAGGAGGAACGCCTCGGCCAGAATCAGCCCCATAACGAAACTCTTGGTGGCACCCATCGACTTCAGGATCCCGATCTCCCTCGTCCTCTGCAGCACCGCCATGTACATGGAGAGCGACACCACCGTGAACCCGAAAAACACCCCGATCCCCACGATCACATTGATGAACGTCTTGAGCAGCGGCACGTTGTCTACCGAGAGGAGCGACTGCAGGTCCGCCATGGGCCAGCACGGATAGCCGTCGTACTTCGTCTTGAACGCCGCGACCACTGCGGGGGCGCGGGCCGGGTCGTCCAGCTTGAGGAAGATCTGGCTGACGTGGCCGAGGTTGCCCAGCAGATCCTGCAGCACCGACATCCGCACAAATACGTGCGAAAGCTTGCCCGGCTCCACGATTCCCGCCACATTCCAATCGCGCCCAAGCGCCGTGAACTTGCCGCCAACCTTCAGCTTGCGCTGCGCGGCGTACCACGTGTCGACCAGGATGTCGTCGGGGCCGTTCAAGGGCTTGCCCTCGACAAACACAAAGCCGCCGCTCATGCGGGTAAACTCGGTCGGTTCGATGCCGATCATGGAGTCGAAACCACCAATGGGGGCTACTACGGTCCCGGTCGCCTGAACCACATGGGGCTCCGCCGCCAGAGCGCCGACCAGCTTGTCCGGCAGGGTGGCCGCGCTGAACTGCATCAGACTGCTGCCGGGCGCCTTGAACAGCACGTCGGCACCCACGCCGGCGGACCGCTTCTTCGAATCCTCCACGAACCCGTGGCTGATCCCGACCAGCGTCAAAATCAAGGTCACCGGACCCGCGATCAGCAGCACGCTCAGCAGCGTCCGCAGCGGCTTGTGCCGCACGTTCTCCCACACCAGCTTGAATGTCACTTTTGTTCCTGTTTCGGGTGATCCTGTTTTGGAGCTTCCTGTTTGGGCGTCCCGATCACCTGCAGTTGCGTGCCTTCCGGCTGGGGGAGCTGGAATTGCTCTTCCTTCAGCGCCTCGTTGATCTGGATCTTGGTGATGTCCATGACCACGCCGTAGCCGTCCTTCCACCGGTTGATGTCGATCCGGCCCGGGAACATCACTCCGTTGTACGCTTGCCACTTTGAGTAGCGCGTGTCGCTGACGATGGTGCCCGATTCGTCGTAGACCATCTGCCGGTCGATGCTCAAGTCCAGGCGGTCGAAGGTGAAGGCCCTTGATGGCGATGCCAGGACCTCGCCTCCGGGTCCGCGACGGAGGAAGAGCAGAGTGTAGGCCGCGTTGTCCTCGTCGGTGGCGTCCATGAGCATGGGAGCCTCGGTCGACATGTCTGCCGGGCGAACCAGCATTGAGGAAAGGAAGGCGTCCGGCCGCAGATTCTCGATCTTGTTTTGCGAAACCGCGGGGGCGTTGTTCGAGCCGTGGACGTAGAGGTTCTTCTGGGAGAGGTGGAAGCGAAAATCGATTCCGTCGGACACCATGTCGAAGGCCTTGGTCCTGACCACCGGTACCAGCCCGATGATGCGGATCTTCGCGGGCTTCGTGAACAACACGTAGCCCTTGACGTCCTTGATCTCGGTGATCTGACCCTTGTACACGCTCCCGGTCGACGGCGTCATGTCGACCGTCGCATTGAACGACTCAATCGCCCCGTAGACCCTGGCGATCCGGTCGTTCAATTCCTCCTTGGTGGCTGTCAGCAGCGGCTGGGAGGCGGACACGGGCTTGCCGTGGCGCTTGATGGGCCGCACCGTGGTGAAAACATCGCACCCGCTGAAAAAACACGCAAGGACGAGAGCAAGAGCCACCGGCGCTTTCCGGTGCAATTTGCGCATCGCTTCATTGTAAGATGCCGGGCCGGAGCCTTCGGGTTCCGTAAAGTCTCGTCAGCCGGTGGTTGGGGCTCTACTCGGGCTCCAACACGCAGACTTCGCGCAGGTTGCGGTACTTCTCGGCGAAATCCAGCCCGTACCCGACGACGAATTCGTCCGGGATCTCGAAGCCCACGTACGCCGCATCGACCGGGCGCACGCGGCGCGAGGTCTTGTCGAGCAGGGCCGCCACTCGCACCGACTTCGGGCGGCGCGTCTTCAGCAATGCTGTCAGGTAGTTGAGCGTGATGCCGGTGTCGATGATGTCCTCGACGATCAGCACGTCGGCCCCTTCGAGCGAAATGTCGAGGTCCTTGATGATCTTCACCTCGCCGGAACTGGTCTTCTCCTTGCCGTAGCTGGAGATGCTCATGAAGTCGAGGTAGGTGTCGCGGCGGACGGCGCGCGCGAGGTCGGCAAGGAAAAAGCAGGCTCCTTTTAGGATGCAGACCAGGTAGAGGGTGCCTTCGGGGTAGTCGGTGTCGATTTGAGCGGCGATCTCGCGGATGCGGGTCTGGATCCGTTCTTCGGAAATGAGTGTGCGGAGGGCCATGGAGATCTTTTATTGTAAACGGCGGGAGTGGGTTGGGCATTTTGCGATCCGCCGAGGGGGGGGTGGTGGCGGTGGGACTGCTCCGGCCTACTTGGAAGGTTCAACCGCATGACCGCCGGTATTCCCAACCTGTCGAACGGGAAAACCATGAAGCGTCGGTCGAGGGAATCCGAAAGCGGTACGCTGAATATCTCGCCGGAAGGGTCCGGCCTGCCGAGGAGTCATTTGAAGTCTTGCGACTCAAGTATGGGATCCCGCGCTGAGCCGACGCGGGGGTACACTATGGTCAGGATGATCAGCGAAGTCGAGTCAATCTGGGGGCGGTTGGGCGGCGAGGCCGTGTTTGGCCGACCACTGCGGGACGACAGCGACCTGCAGCAGGCCATCCGCGACGGGTTCCCGCAGGGCGTGGTGGCGGGCTTGATTCATAGCGCCAACCTCAATCTCAAGGAAATCGCGGCCACCTTGGACCTGACTACGCGCGCCCTGCAACGCCGCCCACCCGAGGGCCGTCTGGCGCGGTCCGAGTCCGACCTGATCTACCGGCTGGCCCGAATCGTGGTGCTGGCCAACGAGTATCTCGGCGACGAGCAGTTGGCGCATCGGTGGCTGCGCGCCCCCAACGCCGCGTTGGGCGGGAGGAGCCCGTTGGATCTGGTCGATACCGAGCCGGGCACGCGCATGGTGGAAAACGTGCTCGGAAGGATCGCCTACGGCGGCGTGAGTTGACGCGGGTTTACAGGATTCTCCGCAAGGCCTATTCGGCGCGGCCCTTCGACGGGGAGGGCTCGTATCGGTTTGGTGGTCGCTGGTCGAGGCCGGGTACCCGTTTGGTATGCGCCGCTGAACACTGCTCGTTGGCAATGGTCGGGTATTTTGTGCATCTCGACGTCAAGGAACCGCCGAAAGACTGGTTCTCGCGACTGCCGTCATACCGGAAGACGTGTCGCGGGAGCGGGTTTCCGTTTCCGAGTTGCCACTGGATTGGTGTCGAGTTCCAGCCCCGGCGGGACTTGGGGACGTTGGGGATCGGTTCGTTCGGGAGGGTCGTTCGGCAGTTCTGATGGTTCCTTCTGCCATCTCTCCGAGCGAGTTCAACTGGTTGCTCAACCCGGCTCATCCCCAGATGTCGCGGGTGGAAGTCCAAGCGTTGCAGGATTTCGGCTACGACTCTCGGTTCTTCATCTGAGCGCGCTACGGCAAGGATTTAGGACTCAGGTATGATTGCGGTGGGGTTTCCCGCAACCATGGCTGACTTGGAAGACGAATCATCGGGACAGAGCGTACCCAGCCCGACACCTTGGTATCCGACTTGGAAGGAGATGGCGGACCACAATCGGGCATTGTCTGAAGACTTGCGGAAGACGATCAGCCTGTGGTTTCAGATCGCTGCGGGGCTGCTTGGGATTTTCGCGCTCATCGCGGCCTTCTTCGTCGGGAAGACGTGGTCCGAGGTCGAAAAGAACGCTCAAGAGACTGCAACGCATGTGGCTGAGAGCACGGCCAAGAAGGCAGTCGAGGAGTACTTCAAGAACCCCGACAAGGTCCGAATCGATATTGCCGAGGAAGTGCGCAAATACTTGGCGAGCGACGCCGGACGGGGAGCGATTCACAAGGAGGTCGACACGGCGGTGCCCAAGGCGGTTTCCGACGCCATCGCTGTGGAGTTGGCCAAACAGATACCAACTGCGCTGAAGTCCTACCGAATCGAGCATCGGCTCATTTCGGAGGCAGCGGCAGCAAGGTTCCGGCGCCGGGCCGCGAACTTCCAAGGCCGGAGTGTGGTCATCCGTTGCGCCCGTACGTTTCTCGATGAACAGACCAAGTCTTGCTTAGCTGCAATCGAACTCAGAGACCTTCTTAGTGGATCGGGGCTGAGCGCGTCCGTGGTGTGGGACCCGAACACGAGCAACCCATTCAAGGCAAAGGGGCTTTACTATGCTGACAGCGACACTTCCGATCTTGTGTCCGCCCTTACCGAGTTGCTGGAGTCAACCGGTGGTCGTCGACTTGAATCCGTAAAGTTAGCCAAGTCCGACACTCTCCTTGCAAATCTGCCATACGAGCCTAGGATGTTGGTAACGCTGATGGACATGCCATAGTCGTCAGCCGCCCTGCCGCGCACCGGGCTCCACACTGGCAAAAACGTGCGGCCGTAGACTATTCCCACGTGCGGAGCTCGTTGGAATTGGACAAATGGGCACATGGCGGCCCCGGAACTGGTCTAAGTGAGATGGTCGAATACCAAGCCAACGTAGCACGCACATCGGAGACTCGTTGACGACCGGGTCCGGTGCCATCGCTGATGCGGATCCGGTGGTCCGAAATGTATGCCTTGCCGCCGCAGACGCTGGGCGTGTGGGTGATTCTCTGAGCGGGGCTTGTCACCATGAGTCCCGATTTGGACATCGTAAGCCAAGCAACATCCATTGGGGGTGCCCGCGCGAACCTCATGGAGGCGTTGACGATCTTCTTCGAGGTCGCTGAAGAGCCCGAGATCGTTCGGCGTTTGCGGGGAGAGACTTTTGTCACCCAAGTCGAGGTTCCGGTTGGGTAGGCTGCGGATTCTGCAGCGTTACGGATTCGAAGCGGTCCGACGAAGGTGAACCACCAAATCCTCCAATTGCGCACACTTGAGGGTGTTGAGCTTTGAACTCGCCTTGTTCGTTCCCGCAGTTGGGATCGGTAGCGCTCCCTTCGACTACACGGGCCGTCCGAACTCGCCGCGATGGCTTGGCACGGCTTCACGATGTCATCTGATTGACGCTACAATCAAGGCAGCACGACCATGGGCTCCAATAATGTCGACTTTCGGTCGGGCGGTTACTACGTGGCTGGCACCCGTGTGTCCCTCGATTCGATCGCGTACGGATTCCGCGGCGGCGACAGCCCGGAGACGATTCAGCAGAACTTCAACACTCTAACCTTGGAACAGGTCTACGGAGCGATCGCCTTCTACTTGCAGAACCAGGATGAGGTCGACCGCAACATTTCGGAAGCCGAGGCGACCATCCGACGGCTGGTACCGCCACTGAGCCAACGAAACCCCGAGCTTTGGGACCGGCTGAAATCAGCACGGATGCCGGCGGAACACGTAGTCTGAGTATCAAGTTTCAAGGCGACAATGATCTGAACCGAATCATTGTGGCTGCGGTTCTCCGGTTGGAGCCCGCCATCGACTTCCAACAAGCGCAGTACGATGCCTTCCACGGCGTTGATGATCAGGCGGTCTTGCAGCGAGCGGCAGAACTAGGCCGGATTCTCGTCACGCACGACAAAGGTACGATGCCCGGCCAGCTCGCGGACTTTCTCGCCGAGAGTAACTCCAGCCCGGGCGTGATCATCGTGATTCCCCAAGACGCCCCGATCCGAGAGGTTGCCGAGACGCTGGTGTTGATATGGGGGGCTACCAAGTCTGACGAATGGGCCAACCGGATCGAAATCATTCCCTGGTGAGCCGGCTGCCCGCCCGGCACACCTACCCCAGCACCCCATTGACCAAATTCCCCCGCACGTCCGTCAATTTATAGTGCCGCCCTTGGTACTTATACGTCAGCCGGGTATGGTCAATCCCCAGACACTTCAGCATGGTCGCATGCAAATCATGCACCTCGACCGGGTCCTTCACCACGTTGTACCCGAAATCATCGGTCTCGCCGTATGAAATCCCCGGCTTGATGCCGCCACCGGCCATCCACAGCGAAAAACACCTCGGATGGTGGTCGCGGCCGTAGTTGGTGTCTGTCAGGACTCCCTGCGAGTACACGGTCCGCCCGAACTCGCCGCCCCAGACCACCAGCGTGTCCTCCAGCAATCCGCGCCGCTTCAAATCCAGCACCAGCGCCGCCGACGGCTGGTCCGTCTGGCCGCACTGTCCGCGGATCTCCTTCGGCAGGTTGGCGTGCGCGTCCCAGCCGCGGTGGAACAGCTGCACGAAACGCACCCCGCGCTCGGCCATGCGCCGGGCCAGGATGCAGTTCGCCGCGTAGGTGCCGGGGATGCGCGAATCGGGGCCGTAGAGTTCGAAGGTCGATTCCGGCTCCTTCGAAAGGTCGGTCAGTTCCGGCACCGAGTGCTGCATCCGGTACGCCATCTCGTACTGGCCGATGCGGGCGGCAATGTCGGGGTCGGGGTCGCCCGCGGTCGCGCGCATGGTGTTCAGACGACCCAGGTCGTCGAGGAAGCGACGACGCGCGGCGTCCTCGTAGCCGTCGGGATTAGACAAATATAGAACCGGGTCGGCTCCGGATCGGAATTTCACGCCCTGGTGCTGGGTCGGCATGAAGCCGCTGGACCATTGGCGGTCGGCCAGCGCCTGAGTGTTGCCGACTCCCTGCGACACCATGACGACGAACGCGGGGAGGTCCTTGTTTTCGCTGCCGAGTCCGTAGGACACCCACGACCCGATGCTTGGGCGGCCGGCGAGTTGGAAGCCGGTCTGGAAGAAGGTGACGGCGGGGTCGTGGTTGATGGCCTCGGTGTGCAGGCTGCGGATGAGGCAGATGTCGTCGGCGATTTTTGCGGTGTGGGGCAGCAGTTCGCTGAGCCATAGGCCGCTCTGGCCATGCTGGGCGAATTGGAACAGCGACGGCGCGGTGGGGAATTTCGACTGGAAGGCCGTCATGCCGGTGAGGCGCTGGCCTTGGCGGATGGAGTCGGGCAGGTCTTCGCCCCGGCGGTTGGCGAGGCCGGGCTTGTAGTCGAACATGTCCAGTTGCGACGGTGCACCGTGCTGGAACATATAGATGACGCGCTTGGCGGTGGGCGGAAAATGCGGGAGGACGCCGGGCGTCTGGTCCTCGGCCATCAACTGCGAGAGCGCCGCAGCGCCGAGGGCCATACTGGGGAGGCGGAAAAGGTCACGGCGGGTCATCATTGCTTGGTCACCGCCTCGTCGAGGTTCAACATCAGGCTGGCGACGCTGGCGTAGGACGCGAGTTCGGAGGGGTCGAGCGCGGCGTCGGCCTGCCACTCACCCTGCGCCAGCAATTTCAAAGCCGATCCCTGCGTTGATGCGAAGTAGTCGCGGTGGTAGCGGAGGCTGTCGAGCAGCGCGTCCGTCTCGGCCTTCGTTGGGGTACGCGAGAGCAGCAGCCGGAAGCCGTAGCGCAGGCGAGATTCGGGGGTCGTACCGCCTTCCTTCAACATGCGCTGGCCGAGCGCGCGGGCGGCTTCGACGAACGTCACGTCATTCATCAGGTCGAGCGCCTGCATCGGGGTGTCGGTTCGGGAATCGCGGACGACGCAGGTTTCGCGCCCGGCGGCGTCGAAGTTGATCATCATTGGTGGCGCGATGGTGCGCTTCCAGAAGGTGTAAAGGCTGCGGCGGTGGAGGTCGTCGGCGTGGCCTTGGGTGTAGTTCATGTCCTGCATGGCCGTTTCCTTCCAGAGGCCGGCGGGCTGATAGGGCATGACGGAGGGTCCACCGACCTTCTCGGCCAGCAGACCGGAGGCGTAGAGGGCTTGGTCGCGGATGGCTTCGGCGGGCAGGCGGAAGCGGGGGCCGCGGGCGAGGAGGCGGTTGTCGGGGTCGCGCGCCAGTAGTTCGGGGGAGGCGGTGGAGTTCTGCCGGTAGGTCGTCGAAAGCATCATGAGCTTGAGCATGTGCTTGATGTCCCAGTCGGACCGGACAAATTCGATTGCCAGCCAGTCGAGTAGCTCGGGGTGGCTGGGGGGCTCGCCTTGGACGCCGAAATCCTCGGCGGTTTTCACGAGGCCGGTGCCGAAGACGAGCTGCCAGAGGCGGTTGACCTCGACGCGGGCGGTGAGCGGGTTGCGCCCGTCCACCAGCCATTGGGCGAGGCCGAGGCGGTTGCGGGGGGCGTCGGCGGGCAGCGGCGCCAGGGCGGAGGGGACGGTACGCTCGACCCGTTCGGCGGGTTTGTCGTAGGCACCGCGGTCGAGGCGGAATGCCGGTCGGGGTTCCGGCAGGTCCCGCATCACCATCACGGTGGGGAGGGATCGGCCTAGCTTGTCGAGTTCCAGCCTCAGCGAGGCGATCTCGATCGCGAGGGGGTCCTTGTCAAGGAACGCCGAGCGCAGGGCGATGGTCTCGGACGCTGACCGGGCTGCGGCGGGCTTGCGGGCGATTTCGCCTACTGGCGGGGCCGAGAGGGCGGCCAGTTCGGACGGTTCAAGGACCCGCGAATAGACGCGCACGTCCTGGATTTTCCCCTTGAAACGCCGTTGCGGGCCCCAGCCGCCGCCGACGAGGAACGGGTCCTTGAAGGCGGTCGAGTTGTTGCGGATGGGCCGGTAGAGGGTGGCGTTTTCGATGCGCAGGTGGGCGGGGCGGCCGTCGATGAGGGCGGAAACGCCGGTGGCGAGGCGGGAACCGTCAACGGTCACCGCGATGTGGTGCCACTGGCCGCCGGATAGCGTTTCCTCGGATTCGAGGCGGTTGGCGTCGTCGGCCCAAACGCTGGTGACGTTGATGTGCAGGTGTCCTTTATTGAGGTGGACGCCGTAGCCCTTGCCGGTGGGGTTGTCGACCATTCTGCCCGCAATACTGCCGTCAGGGGTGCCGTCGGCATAGACCCAAGCGGAGATGGTCCAAGGGTCCGAGATGTCGAACGGAGCGACGTCCCCAGCGTTGATGGTCTTGGTGCCGTCGAAATCGACGGGGTCGGGGCCGGAGGTGTAGGCGCGGGCAAGGGCGGGGCCCCAGCGCTTGGCGTCGGCCGGGAGGGTGCGCTCCCACGCCAGCTGCGCCTTCTGGATTTCGGATTCGCGGCTTGTGAGGGCCTTTTGGGCTGCGTTGATCTTGCGTTCCAGCGCGTCCACCTGCGACTGTTGCTCGGGCGTCGGGGCGGCGACCATCGGCGGCGTGTTGCCGTACTTCATGCCGCGCCCGAGTTCCGGCAGGCTGTTGAAGAAGGCGAACATGGAGTAGAAATCCTTCTGCAGGAGCGGGTCGTACTTGTGGTTGTGGCAGCGGGCGCAACCGAGGGTGAGACCTAGGAAGACTGTCGAGGTGGTTTCGACTCGGTCCACCACCTGCTCGACGAAGTATTCGTCGGGGACGATGCCGTCCTCGGTGTTGATGCGGTGGTTGCGGTTGAAGCCGGAGGCGATGACCTGGTCGGGCGTCGCGTGCGGGATGAGGTCGCCCGCGAGCTGTTCCACTACAAAGTTGTAGTAGTTTTTGTTCGAATTGAAAGCGTCGATGACCCAGTCGCGCCAGCGCCACATGTCGCGCGGACCATCGTATTGGTAGCCGTTGGTGTCGGCGTAGCGGGCGGCGTCGAGCCATTTGGCGGCCATGCGTTCGCCGTAACGGGGGGAGGCTAGGAGGCGGTCGAGGGCGTGTTCGAAGGCTTGCGGGGATTTGTCGGCGAGGAAGGCGTCGAGTTCGGCGGGGGTGGGAGGAAGGCCGGTGAGGTCGAACGAGGCGCGACGCAGGAGGATTTCGGGCGCGGCTTCCCGTTGCGGTTTGAAGCCTTCGCTTTGTAGTCGGGCCTGAATGAAACCGTCGATGTTGTTGAAAGCAGGGGTGGTTTTTGGCGGGATGAGGGACCAGTGTGGTTCCCACTTTGCCCCTTGCTCGATCCAGCGGCGCAGGATGGAGATTTCGTTGTCGGTGAGGGTTTGCTGGGTGTACTTCGGCGGCATTTTCAGGGCCGCGTTGGGGGACGTGATGCGCGCGACCAGTCCACTGGCCGCGACGTTGCCTTCGACGACGGCGTGGCGTCCGCCGCCGAGGTCGGCCTTGGCGAATTCTTCGCGGTCGAGGCGGAACGGGACCTTCTTGGTGGCGGCGTCGGGACCGTGGCAGATGAAGCACTTGTCGGCCAGGATGGGGCGGACGTCCTTGTTAAATCCGACGGTTTGGGCAGCCGCGACCGTCGGCAGGGCGATCCATAAGGCCGTGAGTGCGCTTCTCAGCATTGTTTGTATTTTATGCCACGGCGGGGAACCTTGCGCTTGCCGCGCTTGAGTGTTATCGTCGAATCGTATGCTGGAAACCGCATTGATGTCGGACCGGATGGCACAGCTTCCCGTCCACGGCGACCTTTCGACGCAGGAGGCGGCGGACCTGTTGAACATCTCGCGCCCCACCCTGATTCGACTCGCAGCCTTAGCAGAACTCGCGGCTTACGACCAAGAACTCGGGCTGTGAACTTGTATACGCTGGAATGGTGAACTCTATGCAAGACACTGTGCGTTGGAACATCAAGGTTTCCAGGGAGACCGACGTCAGCCTGCGGTCCCTTCTGGGGGGCGACGGGATCAGACGGGGCGACTTGTCCCGTTTCATCGAACGCGCCGTACGTGCGGAGATCTTCAACCGGAACGTCATGGAGATGAAGGCCAATAACATGGACATCGATCCCGGCGAATTGGAGGATCTCATCGACGCGACCGTGCGGGAAGTGCGGGCCGAGCGGGCCGCTGAATTGACCCGGCAGGGGTAGATGCGCGCCGTGCTCGACACCAATGTGCTGGTGTCTTCACTCTTGGTGCCGATGGGGCACTCCGCCGCGATATTCCGGGCTTGGCGCAATGGCCGGTTTCAGTTGGTGACATCGGAGGAACAACTGGCGGAACTGCGGGCGACCCTGCGGAAGCCAAGGTTGGCGTCCCGCGTCAAACCCTACAGTGTCGGGCGACTGGTCAACGAGATTCGACAGTTCGCCGAAATCGTGGAACGGATGCCCAAGGTGCGAAGGTCCCCCGATCCGACGGATGATTTCCTGTTGGCACTTTCCGAGGGCGGCAATGTGGACTATCTCGTGACCGGGGACAAGGGCGGATTGCTTTCGCTCGGTCGGCATCGGTGGACTCGGATTGTCGATGCGAAGATGTTCGCGACAGTGCTCAGCGCTGTCTAAACCGTGCCCCCTTGCGGCGGATTCTTGATACCATCTCCGCAAGGAGATGGAAATGAAGATCGCACAACGTTGGATGGTTGGTGACAGGGATCTTGATCGGCGTTCTGGGTACGAGTTTGCTCGGGCCGGTTCATGCGCAGACCGCGGGGCAGTCACGCTGGAAGGAGATTTCTTCAGAACATACCCAGGCCGGATGGTTGACCTACGTCAAGGACGTGAAGGGCAACACTTGTTGGCTGGCGATCGGAGTAGCCAACGGCGGCGGCATCGCCCCAGCCCCGCTCAACGCCTGCCAGTAAGGCCTCCGGCGGCTATGGACATTGGAGACTAAAGCTTTTCCTGGGCAAGGATCTTTGCGACGTTGCGGCGTCCGTGAAGTATACGGATGATGCGCACCACGTCGGATTCCGTCCGATAGAAGATCAGCATTGCAGCGAAGTCTTTCACAGGCCAACAACGGAGCCCTCGTAGTGATCGATTCCTAGTCGTTTTGCTCGACCCGATTACGGGCATTTGGGTAATCAGTTCAACGGACTCTTCAACGGCAAGCAGAAACCGGCGCGCCGTGGCCCAAGTCGCATTTTCCAAGTAGTATTGGTACTGGCCGAGGATGTCGGCCTCCGCTTCCGGTCGGTAGGCGTACCTCACACCGTTGCCAACCGGCGGTCGTACCTTTGATCCAGCAAAGCGGCCTTTGCCCGGATGTTGTCCCAGAACTCGGGGGTGCCGGGAATATCCGGTCCAGCACTGATCAATCCCTCCAGCACGAGTCTTTCCGTGTCCTCGTCCAGATGATCGGAATCGACTTGCCCCTCAAGCAGGGAGATGAAGAATGCGCTGGGGCCCGAGTACCCGCCACTCGCCACTTTCTGCTCGACAAGAGCCATGAGCGGATCGGGCAACGAAATGGTCAAGCTGGTCATTGGAAGGCTTCCTGAGGCCAGGATAGCATGGAACCGCGAAATCCATGAACCGTTTTCAACACGGATTCCGCATGTACTTGTAGAGCCCCCATGGAACTGACCTTCTCGGAACACCTCACCCACCGCGCCCAACTACACCCGGGCCGCGCCGCGATCATCGTCCCCGGCCGCACCCACACCTACGCCGAGCTCGAATCGGATTCCACCCGCACCGCCCGGTGGCTGGTGGCCGACGGGGTCCAGCCGGGCGACCGGGTTGCCATCCACTGCCACAATTCCTACGAGGCGATCCGCCTCTTCCACGCGGTCTTCAAAGCCGGGGCCGTCGCCGTCCCGGTGAACACCCGGATGAAGGCCCCCGAGATCGCATACGTGCTGGATCATTCCGGTGCCACCCGCTACTTTTGCGCCCCCGCCCTCGCCCCCTTGGCCCGCGACGCTGCCGCGTTGAGCGCACTGGCTCCCGAGGTTGTCGATGTCGTCCCCGCCAGCGGGGTCGAAGTCGCACTGCCTGACGGCAGTCCCGAGACCCTCGTTGCAATCCTCTATACGTCCGGCACCACGGCCAAGCCGAAGGGCGTCTGCTTCACCCTCACGACGGCCCTCGCGTTCTGTCGGTGGGCCGAAACCGACATGATCGGTGGCGAGAATGCCGTAGGCCTCTGCACTACTTCCCTGATGCACGTCGCCGGCATGTTCATAACCCTGGCCTGCATCTATTCCGGCGCGACGGCAGTTATACTGCATGCCTTCGACCCCGCCGTAGCTCTCGACGCCCTCGAACGGTATCGCTGCACGTTCCTCTTCTCGCTGCCTGTATTCCTCCATGTCTTGGTAGAGGAACAGGCCCGCCAACCCCGCGACGCGTCCTCGCTCCGTTCCAGTCTCGCGGGCGGCGATTCTATCCCGCTCGCTCTCCAAGCGGCATTTCAGCAACACTTCGGACTCCCATTGCAGGAAGGCTACGGCATGACGGAAGCCGGTATCCTTGCCATCAACCCGCTCGATGGCCGCCACGGGTCGATGGGCCTGCCAACCACCGGGACGGAACTCCGCATTGCCGATGCCGATGGTCGCGAGCTACCCAGCGGCGAGACCGGCGAGATCGTCGTCCGTACTCCCGTCTGTACCCCGGGTTACTGGAACGACCCCGATGCTACACACGCACTCTACAATCCCGACGGCTGGCTGCGGACCGGAGACTTGGGCTGCCTCGACGCCGACGGTTACCTCTGGTTCCGCGGTCGTGTGAAACAGATCATCGTAAAGGGCGGCTCCAACATCTCGCCGCAAGAGGTTGAGAGCGCCCTCACCAGCCATCCGGCGGTACGCCAAGCGGGTGTGGTCGGCAGCCCGGATCCCGTCTACGGCGAGAAAATCGTCGCGTTCGTGTCGCTGCGGACGGGCGTGGCGACCGCCGAGGCCGAACTCCGGGAATTCGCCCGCAAACAGATCGCCGACTACAAGACACCGGACCGGATCGTCTTCCTCGACGAACTGCCGATGGGCCTGACCGGCAAGATCGACCGGCGCGCGCTCAAGGAGCGGCTGGCGGCCTAGCATCCCGCACTCAATTGCGGGCGGCGAATCGGCGACGGACGACAGCCAACACCGGAATCGCGCCGCAGAAAAGCATCCAGGTCCCCGGCTCCGGGCTAACGAAGTTTTGGAACCCGTAGGAAATGCCGTCGTACACCGTCAAGGTCTTGGTGGTGGTGTTTTCCACCGCGAGGTAGGCGTTGGCGTCGAAGAAGGCTTGGGTCGTGCCGGGCGCTTGGTAGCTGGCGCGGGGGCGATCATAAAAACTGTCGTCGTTGTATTGGAACGGATAGGCGGGCGGACAGAAGGTTGTGCCGCCACAGGCTCCGCTCGCGATATCCATTTCGTAGAACGGGGTTACGATGCTCCCGTTGAGCAGGTAGTTGTCGTAGAGGCCTTGGACCCACACCAACTGGTCGTTGGCTCCGAGCGCCGGCAGGTTGACTCCTGCGGTGCTGATGTGGATTTCCTCGCCGCCCGAAACCACGTTGGCGTTTGCGACCACCGGGCCCGCCGCGAATTGCAGCGCTTGTGCGGTGTCCATCAGGTATCCGCCGTTGGGCTTGTTCGTGAGTGCGCCGCCGTTGTTCAAGGTCCAGCCCTGGCCTCCGCCGGAGTTGTTCCACGCATCGAAGGCGTTCACGAAGAGGGAACTGATGTTCACGTCGTCGTTGTCGAACAGGGTTCCGGCGTTGAAGTATGCAGTGGTCAGGCAGTTATACCCTGCAAAATTGGCACAGTTGCTCCAACCGGCACGGAGCGTGGGGTTGGGGTCGATGGTCAGGCTGGCCGCCGGCAGCAGACCGGCAATGCCGAGGGCGATAAGAAAGCCTCCGAGAACAGGACGCGATAGACGCATGTGATTTCAAACTCCTCCTGCGAGGAATTGTAAAGTCAGCGTGTGCAGAATGAAAGAATTATTTTCCGGTAACGATTACTACTGCCAGGGCTTGTTGTGGGTGCCTTGGTCGCGGCCTTCGACGCGGTCGTAGAGGTACTGGTTGGACACAGTGCCGAGCGACTCGTTGTAAAGGCTGGTCATGCCGAGGGCCTCGCGCAGGTCTTCCTGGAAATCTTGGATGGCCTTCAACTCGTGCGCTTGGGCGGGCTTCTTCTTGCCCGAGGGGGTGACGAAAAACTTCTGGTAGCCGCCGTCGGTCAGGGTGCCGATTTCGCCGCCCATCACAACCCCGGCGCGGGTGCTGAAACGCGGGGTTTCGTCGCCGCTGTTTTCGCACACGCAAGCAACGCCGTTCCGCTCCACGCGGGTCTTGCCGCTCCCTGCCGATTCCGTCCGGAACCCGACCGTGCGGGCATCGCCCATGCGGTCGTCAAAGGTGCGCGTCTTGATCTGAGCGTTGCGGAAAAACATATATGCCCCTTCATTATAGGATGCGGGCACCGATGGCTCCGGGCATGCCCGACCCCATATAATTGCGTTGGATGCCTTACGATCTCTCGCCCAGCCCCGACCTCCGCCGCACCCGCGTGTCGAGCGTCGCCGTCGCCGAAACTCCGTATGTTCTCTCGCTCGACGAGGGGACAACCTCCGCCCGAGCCGCCCTCTACAACGACCGGGGCGAGCGCATTGCCATGCACTCGGTGCCGTTCGACTGTTTCTACCCGCACCCCGGCTGGGTGGAGCAGGACGCCCTTGCGATCTGGCGCGCCCAGTTGGAGGCCGCGCGCACCGTTTTGGAACAAGCGGGTGTTCCCGCCGACGCCGTCGCCGCCTGCGGCATCACCAACCAGCGCGAAACCACGGTCGTCTGGGACCGCGCGACCGGCATCCCGGTCTCGCCCGCCATTGTCTGGCAATGCCGCCGCACGGCCGAGTTCTGCGGCGAACTGAAGCGCTCCGACAAGGCCGCCATGATCGAGGAGCGCACGGGCCTGATCATCGACGCCTATTTTTCTGGCTCCAAGATCCGCTGGATCCTCGAAAACGTCCCCGGCGCGCGCGACAAGGCCCGCAACGGCGACCTGCTGTTCGGCAACATCGACACGTGGCTGATCTGGAACCTGACGGGCGGCTCGGCGCACGTGACCGACCCGACGAACGCCTCGCGCACCATGCTGATGGACCTCGAGTCCGGCACATGGGACCCGGAACTGTTGCGGATCTTCGACATCCCTCGCGCCATGCTTCCGGCGATTGTGCCCTCGTCGGGGCAGGTCGGGGTGATCCGTCCGGCATTGCTGGGGGCGGAAATCCCCATCAGCGGCATCGCGGGCGACCAGCAGGCGGCGCTGGCGGGCCAAGCTTGCTTCCGGGCTGGACTGTCGAAGAACACCTACGGGACGGGCTGTTTCGCGCTGACGCATGCCGGCGGTCGGCGGCCGAGGTCGGCCAACCGGCTGCTCGGGACCCGGGCGGCGGCGGTGGGTCGTGAGGGGCAGTTCGCGGTCGAGGGCAGCGTCTTCATCGCGGGCGCGGCGATCCAATGGCTGCGCGATTCACTAGGGCTGATCTCGACGGCGGCGGAATCCGAGGCGATCGCGGCCAGTGTCACGGATACGGGCGGGGTGTATTTGGTGCCGGCATTTGTTGGACTGGGTGCGCCGCACTGGGATATGGAAGCGCGCGCCATCATTTGCGGGTTGACGCGGGCCAGCGGCAAGCCGCAGATTGTTCGGGCGGCGCTGGAGAGCATCGCGTTCCAGAGCCGGGAGCTGATCGACGCCATGGAGGCCGATTCGGGCGAGCCGATACGCGAACTGCGGGTGGACGGCGGCGCGGCGGTCAACAATTTTCTGATGCAATTCCAAGCCGACATCCTCGGCAAGCCGGTGGTGCGTCCGATGGATGTGGAGACGACGGCGCTCGGGGCGGCCTATTTGGCGGGGATCGCCGAGGGGATCTGGTCGGGCGTGGAGGAAGTGGAGAGCTTCTGGAGGGTGGAACGTCGGTTCGAGCCGAAGATGTCGGACTCGGAGCGGGCGTCGCGGATGGACGGATGGCGGGCGGCGGTGGCGCGGTCGCGGGGTTAGCGTGAGGCTGTTGTTGGGCTTGGCGGTCGGTTGGGCGGCCTGTGCCCAGTCGTTCGAAGTGGCGACGGTCCGACCCGAGGACCCCGAGTTCAAGGGCCGCTACATCCGGATGCAGAGCGCCAACCGGTTCCAAGCGAGGAAATACACGGTGAAGGGGCTGATCGGGGCGGCGTACAACCTGCATCCCGACGCGATCCTGGGCGCGCCGGTGTGGGCGGAGTCCGAGGGGTTCGAGATCGTGGCCCAAACGCCGGGCGCGGTGAAACCCACGCTCGACGAGCAGATGGCGATGTTGCGGAAGCTTCTGGCGGACCGATTCGGGCTGGCGTTCCGGCGGGAGCAGAAGGAATTGACGGTCTACGCGCTGACGGTAGCCAAGTCGGGGCCGAAACTGCGGGACGCTGCGGGTCCGTCGGACGCCCAGCCGGAGTTGGTGAGCACAGTGTTTCCGGGGAGGCTGGTCATGCCCGCGCGCAATGCCACGATGCAGCAATTCGCGTCGGTGTTGCAGCGGGCGATTCTGGACCGGTCGGTCTTGGACCGCACGGGGCTAACGTGGCGGTACGATTTTGATCTGGAATGGACGGCGGACGAGACCCAGTTCGGGGGTGTGCCATTGCCTCCGGGGCCCGATCCGCCGAAGCCCGATTTGTTCGCGGCGATGCAGCAGCAGTTGGGGTTGAGGTTGGAGCGGACGCGGGGGATGGTTAGTGTGTTGGTGGTGGAACGAGTGGGGCGGCCTACGGGGAATTAGGGTTTTTCCTTGGCGCATCGGCGGAAGACAACCCTCACGCAGCGGACTTCCGCTGCTGGTATTCCGCAATCATGGCATCCGTTTCAGCCCGAAACGCCTCCCAGAACTCGGGCGTAATGGGAATGTCCTCTGTGCCGTCGTCGAGGCTTTCCAGTAGCAACTCCTCCAACTCGGAATCCTCAAAGCCATCGTCGATTGGCTGTCGTGCGGCATCCAGAAGAGAGCCGAGATCGCCGCTCGGGCCGGAGTAACCGCCGGTGTCAACTTGCTTTTGGACAAAAGCCATCAATGGTTCGGACTCGTCGGCATCCTGCCTTCAAGATACCGCACGAATCCCCTTCCGCCATCACGTAAAATAACAGGCGTGGTGCGCATGCATATCACTGGATCCGCAGTTGTCTTGGTCGTACTGCTGCGTTCATGGGCGTCCGCGCAAGCGCCGCCGGACACGCTGCACACCGGATCCATCGCGGGTCGGGTGACCGAGCAAGGCACGCTGCGGCCACTCGGGAAAATCCCGGTGTTTGTCTCCGCCGGTGGCGGCAAGGGCCAGCAAGCACAGACTGAAACCGACCAGTCCGGGGAATTCCGCATCGACGGACTCGCTCCGGGCAATTATTCCGTTTGGATAGCAGGGAAGCAGCCTGAGCAGCCTTTCCGACGTGGCGGCGTGCCGTCAACCCGCGTCGTGAGGGTCGAGGATTCGAAGACCGTCCGCAGCGACTTGACGCGCCCGTGGGCGGGCGGCATTTCCGGGAAGATCCGCGACGAGTCGGGGCGTCCGCTGGCCGGGGTTACCGTCACGGCGCTGGTCCGCCTCGGTGCCGACGGGTCATCCATCTCGCTCGGAACCAGCGGCGAGACCCGTGAGGACGGTACCTACCGGATCGCGGATCTAGCGCAGGGCCGGTATATGCTCCGGGCGTCGCGCAAGAAGTCCGGCGGGCAGTTGGAATTCCGGCCTGCGTGGTATCCGGGTGTCGACAGCGAGGTCGCCGCCACCAAGGTCGCGGTTGCGCCCGGACGGGAAATCGAGGCGACGGACATTACACTTAGAGCCGAACGGACCTTCCGCGTTGTTGTGGACACCTCGGAGGTGGTGAAGGCTGCGGGCGACGGGGCTCGGATTCTGGTGGAGGCGAAACAGGTCGGAAACGAAATCGCAGGCATGCCCCTGCTCGCGCTCTCTGCCAAGGGAACAGCCACGCTGGAAGGGTTGTTTGCCGGGCGCTACCGATTGGTGGCCGACATCGTCTCGACCGCTTCCCGTGGCCGGATCCGCGGATCCGCCGAGGTGGAAGTGGGCTTTGAGGAAACGGCAACAGTGGCCTTGACGCTCGATCCGATGATCAATGCACGAATCCAATTGGTCCCCGCGAGCGATGGAATTGATCTCGGACCTGTACTGAAGGCCGTGACGGCGAGTCTCGTTTCGACGGAGGGAGTTTTGCTGCCCACACGCTGGCAGTTGCCTTTCGAGGGGGACGGTTTCCAGGTTTCAGGGGTTCCAGCAGGCAAGTACTTGATCAACGTGGCCGGGTTGCCGCCGGGCTTCTACATTTCGAGCATGATGGCCGGATCTGTGCCGTCCGACGCCCGAGGCGCGATATCCATTTATGGCGGTGTAACGGTCACGGTGCGGGTCGCGAACGACGCGGCGGCGCTTTCGACGCGTACAGCGGACGGAGATGGAAAGGTCCTAACCACGGGTTGCACCGTGATGGTCGACGCAGCTTCACTGGACGCCGGCGTCATCGCGCGCGCTACGTTTGCCGGTTGCGGCGTATCCGAGCGCGCGGTCTTCACGGGCGTCAGGCCCGGCAAGTATCTCGTGTTCGGGTTCGACGCCTTCGACCTGACCATGCTCCGCGACGCCGACCTCTTGCGGAAATACCAAGGTGGGGCCGTACAAGTGGAGCTTTCACAGAGGCAGACTCTTCTGTTGGATATCCCGCTGATCCACTTCCAGGACTGAGCCCGGTGGATTGTGGGGTTCGCAACGGCAGACGGTAGGGCTGCTGCCCCCGTTCGGTGAACGGCTGGGCATCGCTCGAAAAAACGCTCCCTTGCGGTCGCGGCTCAGTAGAATCAATACGTTACCGAGCCGCGACCGCGAGGGAGCGTTTGCCGAAATGCCATCGTGGCGCAGCCAACTGCCGTTTACTGGCTTACAGATTGACGCGGCGGCGGATCAGGCCGACGACAGCGAGCGCGGGCAGGATACCGAAGAACGTGCCGGGCTCTGGGGTGGCGACATCACCAGTGACGGTGAAACCCAGCGCGGCCGGCGAAGTCGAGAAGGTCGAGAGATACGGGCTTGACACGTTCGTCACGGGACTGTTGGAATATGACGTACCCGCGAAGGTACCGTCGGACGTATTGTTGGTGCTCCCGCCCACTGCCCAGCGAACAGTGGTTTCACCCGACGTGTCGCCGTTGAATAGGACGACGGCATAGGCGGCTGTGGGGAGCGACAGTCCGCTGAAGAGGGTGACCGGAGTGAAGTCGGAGGAGCTCGTAAACGAGCCAACCGTCACCGTCGTGCTGGCGATCACGTTGGTCTGGACATTCTGGAGAAGATAGACGTTAACGGTATCCGAACCGCCGTCGACACTGCCGATCAACGCGGAGATCGAGGCGCCAGTCAGATCAGAGCTTTGGATCCAAACGACTGCATCAACTTGGCTGTTGGGACCGCCGATTTGAAACGAGGTGCTGGTGGCCGGGCCGTTCGAGACGATGGTGCCGGCGGAAAGGGTAGCGGTTAGCGTGATGAAGGCCGAGAAGGCCAGTGCAGGGGATGAAATACGCATGGCAACGCGTATACCATTGCCAGCTGGACCGCCTGGGAAAAGGGCAGGAGTGGGGACTCTGCGTGTGCGGTTTCGACCTATGGCGGAGGACGCCCTCGGCAATGCCCCGGCAACCTCCTTTCCGACCCCTCCTCCCCGACCCCTCTCCGTACCCTACAATGGTATATTCCATGCGAACTCTGTTTCTCAACCCCCCATCCTTCGAGGGCTTCGACGGCGGAGCCAGTTCGCGGTGGCCGGCGTCGCGTGAGATCGAATCCTATTGGTACCCGGTCTGGCTCTGCTACCCCGCAGGCATGCTGCCCGACAGCAAGGTGGTCGACGCCCCCCCGCACAAGATCTCCATCGAGCAGACCGTCGAGATGGCCAAGGATTTCGAGCTCCTCGTCCTGTTCACCTCCACCCCCGGCTTCGACGTCGACTGCAAGATCTCGCAGATGATGAAGGCCTCCAACCCCGGCATGAAGGTCTGCTTCGTCGGCCCGCCGGTCACTGTGGAGCCCGAAAAGTCGCTCAACGCCTGCGACGCCATCGACTTCGTCATCCGCCGCGAGTTCGACCACCAGATCGTCGACTACGCCAACGGCAAGCCGCTCGAGGAAATCCCCGGTGCCAGCTTCCGCAAGGATGGCAAGATCGTCAACAACCCGGAAGCGCCGATGATCGAGAACCTCGACGCGCTGCCGTGGGTCTCCAAAATCTACAAGCGCGACCTCGACGTCACCCGCTACAACGTCCCGTTCCTGCTCAACCCGTTCATTTCCATGTACACGTCGCGCGGCTGCCCCGCGATGTGCACCTTCTGCCTCTGGCCGCAGACGCACTCCGGCCACCGGTGGCGCCTCCGTTCGAGCGACGACATCGTTGCCGAAGTGAAGTGGGTCCTCGAAAACTTCCCGGAAGTGAAGGAAATCTTCTTCGACGACGATACCTTCAACTACCGCAAGGAACGCACCATCGAGCTCTGCTCCAAGCTCAAACACCTGAACTTCACCTGGTCCTGCACGTCGCGCGTCACCACCGACCACGACACGCTCAAGGCCATGAAGGAAGCCGGTTGCCGCCTGCTGATCGTCGGCTACGAGTCGGGCGACCCGCAGATCCTCAAGAACATCAAGAAGGGCGCGACCATCGACATGGCCGAGCGCTTCACCGCCAACTGCAAGAAGCTGGGCCTCGTCATTCACGGCGACTTCATCGTCGGCCTGCCCGGCGAAACCCGCGAGAGCATCCGCAAGACCATCGACTTCGCCAAGAAGCTCGACAACGAGACCATCCAGGTCTCCATCGCGCACCCCTACCCCGGCACCGAGTTCTACAACTACGCCGAGAAGAACAACCTGATCACCATCGGCAACATCGTGGACGACCGTGGCAACCAGTTGCCGAAGGTGGTTTACGAGAACCTCGACGAGGCCGAGCTGATGGACTGGGTGGAGCGCTTCTACAGCGAGTACTACTTCCGGCCCAAGGTCGTGTGGCGCATGATCAGCAAGGTCATGTTCGATTCCCACGAGCGCAACCGCCTCTTCAAGGAAGGCAAGGAGTACATGGCCCTCCGCGCGCGCCGCAAGAAATTCATTGCCGAGCAGCGGACCCAGCAGCAGCAGCGGGCGGCCGTCTCCGCGAACGCCGGTGACTGACGTCCGACGTAAGACCCAGCTGTTCGCCGTCCTGTCGGTCCTGAGCAACGTGGCGGGCAATTCGGCGCTGACGCATGGCATGCAGGGCTTGGGAGAGATTGGCAATTCGCCCCTGGATCTCGTCGCGGCACTGTTCCACCCGTGGGTGGCGCTGGGCGTGACGATGCTGATCGTGTGGACGTTTGCCCATATGGCGCTGCTGAGCTGGGCGGATCTGAGCTACGTGATGCCGGTGACGGCGATCGGGTACGTGGTGACGGCGTTCGCCGGGAAGTTTTTCCTGGGCGAGGCGGTTTCCCCGATGCGCTGGGCGGGAATTGTGCTGATCACGGTCGGGGTGTTCCTGGTGGGGGGGACGGACCCGGCCTCTGCAAAGAAGGAATCCCACGAATGAAGTGGATGCTGGTTGCGCTGTGCGTGTCGTCGACCGTCGTCGGGGACGTGTTCCGGTCGTTGGGGATGCGGCACCACGGGGAAATCCACGACTTCCGTCCCGGGGCAATCGGGGGGGCGCTTTCCGCGATTGCGCGTAACTGGATGGTGATCGTGTCCACCTGCGCCATGGCGGTGTCTTTCTTTTCGTTCATGAAGCTGGTTTCGATTGCGCCGATGAGCTTCGCGGTGCCGGTTTCGGCGATCACCTTCATCCCGGAGACGTTTCTGGCCCGGTATCTGCTGAAGGAATCGGTAGATTGGCGGCGTTGGACCGGGATCGGGTTGATCCTGGTGGGCGTCATCTTCATTTCGCAGTGACCCGAACAACATGATCCCCGCAATTCCAGCCCTCCTCGGCATCCCGTACAACCTGCTTGCCGTGGCGGGAGCGATCTGGTTTCGGCGCGGGGCGACGATCTCCAACTTCCGCCCTCCGGTGTCGATATTGAAACCGGTGCGTGGCCGCGACCCGGGATTCTACGAGGCCATCCGCTCGCATGCAATCCAGCGCTATCCGGAATTCGAGATTGTGTTCGGGGTTGCGGATCCGGCGGACCCGGCGCTGGAGGACATCGACGAGTTGCGGAGGGAGTTCCCTTCCGTGCCGATCCGCGTTGTGGGGACAGCCAACGACGCTCCCAACCGTAAGGTCGGGGCGCTTGAGATTCTGGCCCGCGAAGCGCGTTACGATACGCTGCTGGTGAATGACGGCGATATCCGGGTGGAACCGGATTACTTGGTGCGGGTGCTGGGCTTATTGGGCGATCCTCGGATTGGACTGGTAACGTGCCTCTATCGCGGACACGGCGGGTCCTTGCCATCGCGCGCCGAGGCCTTGGGAATCGCCACCGAATTCGCGCCGAGCGTGCTCGTGGCGCGGCTGCTGTCGTCGTCGGGATTCGCCTTGGGCTCCACGATGGCCTTCCGGCGGCGGGAATTGGATGCCATCGGCGGCTTTGCGTCGATTCGCGAATTCCTGGCCGACGACTACCAGCTGGGAGCCCGGATTTCAGCCCTCGGCAAGCGTATCGCGATGTCGGACAGCGTGGTGGAAACGAATCTCGGGGCGGGTAACTGGGCCGAGGTTTGGCGACACCAGACGCGGTGGTCGCGCACTATCCGGGTTTCCCGTCCGGGGGGCTACTTCGGCTACGCGGTGACGCAGGCGACGTTCTGGTGCCTCGTGGCGGCGGCGACGGGACATTGGCAGGTTGCGCTGACCGGAATGGTCGCGCGCATGGCTGCGGCCGGTGCGGCGATGTCCGCGGTCGGCGCATGGAATTCTGCGGACTTTCTCGCGGTGCCGTTTCGCGACCTGTTCGGCTTCGCGGTTTGGTGCGCGGGAATCGTCGGCAACCATGTGGAATGGCGGGGGACGCGGTTCCGGCTCATGCCGGACGGCCGGATTCGGCCGGTTAGCCAGGGCGCGCCGACGCCCTAGAGTGATTTTGTGTGGGGATGCCGAATAAGCAACACTTCCTGAGTTCTTGGGACTGACTGCGGCCTCTACTCGCCGCACTCGCTCCGCGCAAGCCTCCTCCGCTGCCACATCACCACTTGTTGCTAGTTCTTTTTGAAGCACAGACTTGACACGTTCCCGCGTGAAGTCAGCCAGACACCGATTGCCAAGGCACACAGCCCAATGGACCCGGGCTCAGGCGCTGGTGACTGGTACCCGGTCGCGGTGACTATGTAACCAGAGTCTGTGTAGTCGGGAAAAGGCAGCGGGTTACCGCCGAGGTCAGTGATCGATATGGACGGCATCCCAAGAACTGGCCCATTGCCTGGTCCCGCTCCGCTCTTGGTCCCCAGTGTCGCACCTGCCAAGCTCATCGAAAATTGAAATGAACCGCTTGTGCTGATGTCTATCTCCGTACTTCCGTAGGGAATGATCGCGTCGGCGCTACATGACGACGCGTAGGAATAGCCGTGGACTTGGCCTGTTCCAATCCAGAAACCTGCGCTGCACGAGTAGCCATCCGTCCATCCAGTTCCATTCAGGAATCCCTCGGCAGTTGCGCCACCGAAAGTCCCGATACTACCCCATGTGGTTTCGAAGAAATGTACGATCTTAGCCGGTTGGGGTTCAGTCCCTCCAAAGTGCCAGACATCGCTGAACTGCCCGGACATCGAGACGCCGTAGTTGTATGCCAGATCGGCACTGGTCACGTTCGGAGTCTCTAAGACGAAGCTCGCGCCTACAGACAAAGGACGAAGTGTGATGTCCCCCCGTCCGACAACATTTACGTCGGGATTAGGGCTGCATGGTGAACTTGAAACGGCAGGACTGACGCCCACGTTGGAAAAGCTGGAAGTGCAGCTTACGCCTCCGATCGTGACGGTGATGCTGGAATTCGACAGGGAGCTTCCAAGAGCAAGCTGAGCCACAGCCATCATTAGGAGTACCGGCAGTACAAAGCCCGCCGGTATGAGGGACAAGCCTCGGTTCTGCAGGGTCTCTGTTGGGCACCGGACGCACCCGTGAGGATGATAGCGACTACACAATTGAGGATTATCCATAAACCCCTAATTCTCGCATAGCCCTAACGACCTTGAGTCCGGCTGGGGGAAAGAGTTGAAGAATGTGGCGGATAAACGGACTGGGTAACCAGGAGCCGCACTCTGCGGACCATCGTTCTCGCGTTGTGCGGTTGATCCCCCGCCTGCAGCGTCTCTGGGAAAGCTCCGGGTTTTCGAATTCGGCCATCAGACATCAGAAAACAACAGTTTCATGCGGTCGCAGGCCTAGCCCTCGCCCGTATGTTCCACGAACTTGTCAACGTGGACGCGGTAAATCGCCGAATGGCCGTCGCGGTCGCTAGTGAAGAAGACGCTTTGGCTGTCCGGTGTGAAGATGGGCGAGACCATCCTCGGGTCGGACGCATGGTGTTCGCAAAGCGTCAGTTCCCGCCGCACCGCGCGCAACAGGATCAGCACATAGGCCGAGGCCTTGCTGCGGCTCGCACCAGCGAAGACCGACGAGTCCGTGTTGGACCCGACGCTCTCGAACTGGCTTGTGCTCGCGATTCGGCGGTCGGTCTTCTCTTCCGGGTTGTATTCGCGGAGTGAGATCAATTCCTTGGGATCGTCCGGGATGTGCAGGTAGACGAAGGTGCGCCCCGATGGCACCCATGTGATCGCACCCGTCAGACCGGGTTCCAGTTGCAAAGGCCGCGTGCCGCTGCCATCCAAATTGCACAAGGATACAGCGGCTTCCGACCGGATTAACAACTGGCCCGACTTGGGGCGCGCCTGCAGGTCGTCGACGGGACTCTCCAGTGCCGCAATCGTGTTCGTCACTGACCGCGTCGAGCGCAGGATGCGGCTCTTGCCGTCGCGTGTTTCGACGAAGAGCAGGGAGCCGTCGAAACCCTGGGTTAGGCCCGTGCGCTTCACGCCTGCCGGACCCTTATATGGTGTCCGTTTCGACAGGCTGTTGAGAGAGGATTCGATCAGGGCGGGGCCGTCAAAATACACGACCGACTTCTCGTCGGAGTTCAGGACTAAGGAGTGGGGATCGAGATCAGCAGCGTCGGTGATCTGGTGCGACTCGCCCGTCTTGAGGTCCATCTGGAACCCCTGGCGCGTGCCCGTGCGTTCACTCCAGTAGAGAAGGGTGTCGCTGCGGCGTCCAAATTGCCGGAGGTGCGGAGCGGTCATGCCGCTGGAAAACGCGGGGTCCGTGAGGCGGACGACTTCCAATTCCGTGGCGGGATCGGGATACCGCTTCCACTCGGGGCCGGAAAGGCGACCCGCGACCGCCATGGCGAGGAAATCGCGCCGCGATGTGGTTAGGGGTTCGATGGTTCCAGTTTACTAGGACGCGCCGATCCAGCTGTGGCGGACCGGCGCGTCCCGCAGGGGTGATTGCTAGTGGGCGGCGGTAAGGTGGGCCTTGAGGAGGTCGAGGCCGAAATCGCCCTCGTAGTCGCGCCACACCGAGTGGATGTGGTTGGCCTTGTCCTGGGTGCAGTCGAGTTCGATCAGGAACGCGGGCGTTTGGATACGGTAGTAGTGCGCGCCGCCGCGTGCAAGTTCGCCGGTCCATGCGAAGTAGGTCTGGGCCTTGGGCTGCTTCTTGGCCAGTTCGATGCGCTTGTCGGCGATGTCGCCCGCCATGTTGTAGGCGTAGGTCTCGATCACGGTCCAGAGCTTGTCGTACTGGGCTGCGTTCATCTTGGCCGCGGAAAGGCCGTTCGGCGCGCCGTTGAGGGCGGCCTTGCGGGAAGCCATCGTGATGATGTCCTTGAGCGCGGTCTTGTCGACGACGGCGGCGTCCTGCTGTGCCTTGTCGAGCGATTCGATGACCTCGTAACCGGCGTCGTCCTCGGCGGCGAGCACGCGGAGGCCCTTGCGGGGTCCGACGCGCACTTCAGCGGGGTTGGAGCCGAAGAAGCTGGGGGAACCGGCGATCTTGCCGTCGACGATGGTGAAGTTCTGCGCCACGTGGTGGCCTTCGAGCCGGAAACCCCACGTTCCCTTGGGGGCGGGAGTGCCGAAGATGGTGATGTAGTAGTTGTCGGGGTCGCGGCGGTTCGCCCCGGCACCCTGCTCGGCTAGGAGGAGCACTTGGTCGAGGCTCATGATGGTCTCGGCCTTGATGAAGCCCTGCTGGCTAAGGCCGGTCGAAATGAGTGCGGTGGCCAGTTCGCGCTGGAACGGCTGCATCTCGCCGAACGAGAGGCCTTTGCGGAGCTTGGGGATAAAGTGCCAGTCGAAACGCTGGTCGTCTTCGAAGGTGTAGGTCGCTTTGGCCTTCTGGTCGGACCAGAGGGAACTGAGGAAGGCATTGGCGGCGTCGGCCATCACGGAGGACTGCTCGGCGCGCTTGTAGGCGGCGGTCAAGAGGATTGCGGCTGCGCCAAGCGCTGCCATGCGGTACCAAACTGGCTTCATGGAAGAGATTCTATACCTTTGGAGGCGGGAATGGAAGGCGGCGGCGAAGATTTGCCGCAGACTAGAAGGGGAAATCGCTTTGCGCGGTCTGCTTGACAGCAACCGTACGCTGCATGAACCGGTACGGGTTGACGGGAGTGGAGTGGATGCGGACTTCGTAGTGGAGGTGGGAGCCGGTGGAGCGGCCGGTGGAACCGACGCGACCGACGATTTCACCTTGACGGACTTCCTGGCCTTCCATCACATCCATTTTGGAAAGGTGCGCGTACCATGTTTGGTAGCCGTTTCCATGGTCGACGATCACACAACGTCCGTAGCCGCCGTTCCAGTTGGCATGGCGGACGATTCCATCGGCAGTTACCTTGACAGGCGTCCCGACGGGAGCCGAAATGTCGATGCCGGTGTGCATGGCACCTTCGCCAGAGAACGGATCACTGCGCTGACCGTAGCCGCCCATCAGGCGTCCCATGATCGGCCACGCGGCGGGCAGGACGTTAACGTCGGCACGGGCGAAACTGTTGCGGCTGCTGCGGCTGGCGAGGTTGGTGGTGCGGAGGTAGTCGTATTCGGCGAGGGTTTCGCGGAAGGTGGGAACGAGTGGAGCTTCGGCGATCAGGTCGGGGCTGCCGGTCAGCGAACGCTTCACACCGTAGGCGGTGGAAACTTCCTTGGCGAGCATTTCCAAGCTGGCCAACTGCTCATTGGTCTGCTTAACCTTCTTCTGAAGACTGTCGTACCGGTCGCGCAACGTTTGCGCTTCCTTCTGCAGATTGTCGTAGTTGGCGACCTTCATCAGCATCCGGCTGTAGCTGCTGACAGCACCGAAACCGATCAGCAAAAACAAAGCCACAGCACCCAAGGCACCGTAGAGGAAGCGGTGCGGAATCTGCAGTCGCCGCGACTTGCCGTGCAGCGAATGGACGAGCTCGAGGATGAAGTAGTCTTGCTTCAATGTTTTGTGATCCGGTTGAGCGTTTCCGGGTGACCCGCCCATGTCTGGTTGGACGTTGCAGGTCTGCGTAAGTCGTGAAACTGTGAGGTTAACACTTCTTAAGCTACCTCGTCAATAGTCCGAGTGAAACAAAGAGGCATCTTGACACACATTTGTCCCATGGTGCCCCATTCGGGGATGCCAAAACCGGTACAATCGCGGTATGGCCGGACGCGTCGCGGGATCGCGAAAACATATTCGTATGCTATTGTTTTCAGCGGTTTGCGTGACGGCCGCTGTGGCAGGCGCGGACCAGATCGCGCCCGAGATCCTGAGCTTGGCGCGGATCCAGCACAAGATGGCCGATGAATTGAAACGTCTGCCGAATTACTCCTGCATGGAGACGGTTGACCGCTATACGAGCGCACGCGGCGCTCGTCCGAAACCGTTCGACCGCATCCGGATTCAGGTCGCAATTGTCGATGGCCGGGAGTTGTACTCGTGGCCGGGCGCAACCGTGTTCAGCGACCAACGCCTTCCGGACATGGTCCAAAGCGGGTTCGTGGGCGACGGCGATTTTGCTTCCATGACCCGCAACATCTTCATCGGCAAGACGGCGACGATCCGGTTTTCGGGCGAGGAACAGAGCGACGGCCGGAAGCTCCTGCGTTACGAATTCCGGATTCCCCAGATGCTCAGCGGTTGGACGGTGCGCCTTGGGGGCAGTTCCGGCGTTGTAGGGGCCGCGGGGTCGTTTTGGGCGGACGCGGAGACGTATGACTTGGTGCGGCTCCAGTTCGAGGCGCAGGACTTGCCCCCGTTCAGCCAGGACAGGACGATAGCCGAAGATGTCACCTATGCGCGGGTCCACTTGGGGGAATCGGAAATCCTGTTGCCGGCGGCGATGGATCTCACGTCGGAATCGTTCAACGGGGACACGCACTGGAACCACGGGACCTTCACCCAGTGTCGAAAGTACGCGGCCGAGTCCAGCATCTCGTTCGGGGACGAGGATGATTTGGCAAAGGCAGTGTCAGGGAAGGTCGAGAAGGATGACGCGCTGGCGCTGCCGGCCGAAATCGACCTGCATGTGCAACTGGAGAAGGCCATCGATTGTCGGCGGGCGGCCGTGGGCGACGAGGTCCGGGCGATGCTTGCGAAGGATTTGAAAGTGGACCGGGTGCTGTTCCGGAAGGGGACGGCAGTCAAGGGGATCGTGCGGAAGATGGCGCTCCAGGAAGGGAATCGCCCGTACTACGAGGTCGGATTGGAGTTCACGGGACTGGAGGGCGGCGGACGCCGGGCATCATTCGTCGCCCAATCGGAGCAGGTGGCGGCGTTCCCGGGCTACCACAAGAACGTGGTGGGGTTCGGGGTGCCAAACGACCGACGGAGTTTCGGCGTGGCGTATTTCTACGTGGACGCGTCCATGGCGGAAGTGCCAGCCGGGGTCGGGTTGACGCTGGTTACCGGGACGCTGCGGACGCGTTGAGGGGGGATCCCGCTGGGGGAGTGCCTCGCGACCCAACAATTGGCAGGTTCCCTTATAGGTTGAGATTGTCCGGCCTGCTCCACGGGTGAAGGGTGCTTTTCTTGATATTATTGGGCCTTGAGGCTGCTGGTGACCATCGAGCGGGACGCGGATGCTGGTTGTCGAGTGTCCCGCCTTGCCGGGCTGCGTTTCGCAGGGGCGGACGGAGGTCGAGGCCATGGACAATATCCGGGAGGCTACAGCGGGTTGCTTGGCGACGCGGGCGGCCCATCGGATGCCGCCGAGTATCGAGGTTCGCGAGATCGAGGTGCCGGCCTAGTTGCGTGGCAGGGTGCCACCGTGTTCAGCGCGGAGCCAAGCTAGGCGAAGAACAGGCGTCGAGACGATTCCCGACGCGGCACGCAGGAGTTCATGCGCCACGAATCGGCAAAATTGGAAGGGTTTGAGGACCGTTGTGAAGGGTATCGCGCGAAGCCTCCGGGCGCAACAGGTTGTCGCGGGTGTCACGGTCCTCGTTCTGATCTTGGCCATACAGACCGCGGGTGGTGCTTGGACGGCGGACTTCAACAAGCATCCGGATGAATCGGGCCAGTTTGTGACCGGCCTGATGTTCTTCGACTACTTCAAGGCACTGCCCGCGGGCAATCCGCTGGACTGGGGAATCCGCTACTACCTCCACTATCCGCGAGTCGGCCTGTCCCGGTGGCCTCCGGGATTCGCCATGATGGAGGCCCTTTGGTGGATGATCTTCTCCCCATCGCGCGTTTCCACACTGCTATTGGAAGCGGCCTGTACATGGGCTGCGGCGATGGTGGTCTTCCGCCTCGCGAGACGCGTCGCGGGATTCGCGTTGGCACTCCCTGCCACTGCGTTGCTAGTGTGCTCGCCCGTGGTGTCGGCCAGTTACAGCAGTTGCATGGCGGATGCGCCGTGCCTGCTTGCGGCGGCGGTGTTGCTGGATGTGACGGTGCGCGTCATGAATCGACCGTCGCACAGCCTGTTGCTGTGGACGGCCTTCTGGCTGGTATTCGCGACCTCGATCAAGGGCACGGGTTTGTTGCTTCTGCCTGCTCCCTTGACCTGCATCGCAATGACCGGAGAACGCTGGTTGCTGCGGTCCAGATGGCTGGTTGGCATTGCCATCGGATTGGTAGCGGCCATCGCCGTAGCTTTCTTGGCTTGGCCGGACACCATCACGCGGATCGTGCGGGATGTTGCGGGAATCGGCTTCGACGTCCCCTGGAGCATCCTCCAACTGGTCACCTTCGGCGGGTACGGGGTGTGCGCGGTGGCAGCGTTGGGATTCGTGGCAACTGTAGTCGACAAAGCGGGCGCGAGTCGCGAGGCCATTGTGGCGTCGGCGTTCCTGCTCTCGGTCGCCGTCGGCTCCTTCTTCATCCGGGCCATGCGGGAACACCGCCACTGGATGATCCTGTTCCCCGCATTGGTACTGCTTTCCCTGGTTGCGCTGCGCCATCCGAAGATCCCGTCCGTGCTGCGGGTGGCGGCGGGCGTGGTCGCGGTCGGCCTGTTTCCCTTCCAGATCCCGGCCCTGCATCACTACGGTTTCACCTCGTTTGTCCGGCAAGTGCATACGCCGGGACGAATGTTGGTCGCTGGCAACGGGGATGTCGAGGGTCCCTGGATCGCGGCGGTGGCGATTGCCGAACGCCGACCGGCAAGCGTGGTGATCCGTGGAACGAAGGCTTTCGCGTCCATGGATTGGAACGGCGACTATTACCAGTTGCTGGTGGATACACTGGAGGGAATCGAGAGCCGGCTGGACCAACTCCGCGTGGAGACAGTGGTGGTCGGGATCTTGCCCGGCACGCCGATCCCGCGGCATGTCAGCCTGCTCACGTCGCTCATGGCCGCGAGTCCGGTTTGGCGACCCTGCGCCAAGAGCGGCATCTTCGACGCTTGGTGCCGCGTGGTGGCACCTCAGCTGAAGGCCAAACCGCTTCGGATCGATCTGCGCGGTAGCATCGGAAGAATAGTGTCCGAATGACTATCGCCACACCCGGGGATCGGGTGGAAGTCTCGATCATTGTCCCTGTCTATAACGGTTCGGAGACCCTCCGCGCCTGCGTGGATTCCCTGCTTGCGCTCGAAAGCGCCGCCGCCCGGACCGAGATTATTTGCGTCGACAACTCATCGAAGGATGATTCGTGGCAGATTCTGGAATCGTATGGAAGCCGCATCATCCGGTTGCGCGAGAGCTGGAAGGGCGCCGGCCCGACCCGTAACGCCGGAGTGCGGGCGGCGCACGGCATTTTGCTGGCGTTCGTCGACTGCGACTGCGTGGTGCATCCCCGGTGGCTCAGGCTGCTGCTCGAACCACTCCGAGCCGGCACAGCGAACGTAACCGGAGGGCCGATCCGCGCTCTGCCGGGTTCGGGCGCCATCGAAAAGTTCGGGGACGAGATCCACGACCAGCGCAGGGCGGTTGAAGAGAGCCGGCCACCTTACGTCGCATCCGCCAACTTCGCCACCAGCGCCGACTGGTATCGGAAGGTTGACGGCTTCGACGCGCGGTGGCTGCGCGGGCAGGACTCCGATTTCTCCTTTCGCCTCGCGCGGGCCGGTGCCCGATTCGCGTATGCCGACGGGGCAACCGTCTGGCACAAAAATCAAGACACACTGTTTGGCCTGGCACGGGAGGGATTCCGCCACGGATATTACGGCACGGAACTGCGCTTGGTGCATGAAAAGCTGATTCGGGACTACCGAAGGAACTTGGGGCCCATCCAGCCAGTTGCGGCCGACCCCGGTGCGGCTGCGGAGTTGCCGGACTGGCAACGACGTCTGCTGCGACTCGTTTATGCGGCTGGCAAAGAGTCCGGCCGACTCCTGAACCAGCACAGAAAACCGCGGAGCGTCTTCCGCGGACATCCCGATGCGGTCCTTGAGCGACCCAAGGATAGTCAGCCGTGCGCAACCATCGTGATGCCGCTGCTGCGGCAGGTGGACGAATGGCTGGAACAGGCGGTACTCTCCGCGGTCCGGCAGACGGTTTCAGTGGAGGTGATTGTAGTGACCTCGCCGTTCACTCCCGAGTCGAACAGACGTGTGCTGGCTGCCCTGGAGCCGCGATTCGGCAACCTTCGGGTTGTGGAACGCCCGCCCGGGAAGCGCTTTGCGGGAGCGATCAACCACGGGATCGCCTTGGCGTCCACGGACAGGATTGGACTCCTTCTGACGGACGATTGGCTGGCACTGGACTGCGTCGAGAAGTGTTTGTTCACGCATGTGGACATCGTCAGTACAGCGATGGATTTCTACGGGGCGGACGGTCGAACGGAACTGAAGGAACTACGGCGCTCCGATCTTTGGCGGCGCTATCTGGCGTGCGCGGACAACTTCGAGAGGGCCAATTTCCTCGAGCACTTCTTTCTGATCCGTCGTGAGGCGATCATCGGGGCCGGGGGGGTTGACGAGACGATCGGGGACACGCCTGGCGTGGACGACCTGGATCTAATCTGGAATTTGCTGGATCGCGGGGCTACCGTCCAACTCGTCGACGAGCCGCTTTACCACTACCGGGACCATTCGGGTGAAAGGTTGACGACCCGCAAGCATGACGAGATGCGGGAGACCTATTCGCGCATCCTCCGCAAGCACGGCATCGAGGGTGAGGCACTGGAGGCTCAAGTCGAGTCGGCAGCGCGGTGGTTCGGCCAGCCGATCTCCGTGGTTTTTGATGCGACACGTCCACAAGCGGCTGTGAAGGCCAAACGGGGAGGAACACCATTGTGGCGGCGGCTATTGCAGCTGGACCCGCTGTTGCCGGCGCGTTGGATCTATCGACAATTGCTTCCTTATGACACTCGCGTGGCACTCCATGAACGCGTCATGACATTGCTGGGTCTGCGGCGGGGAGGCGGCCAACAGCCATGACCAATCCAACCGGCTTGCCCGGTGTGGAACATGTAGGGTTTCCCACGTGGCTGTGGCGCTGCCTTTGGAACCCGTCGTGGCCGCCACCGAGGGGACGCGCGCGGGTCTGGCTGGCAATTGGAGACCATTTCGAACCGCTTTGGAAGCATCCCCCGATGTCCGTCGCGGTCGAAAGAAGCATGCTCTGGCGGCGCGAATGGGCCCGTATTGCCGAGGCCTGCCCCGATTCAACGGGCAGGCCCGCCAGGTACACATTCTTCTACCCGGTGGAAAAATACCACTACGCCACGGTGGAACCGCTCGCGGAGTTGTGCAGGATGGGACTGGCCGACCTCGAAGTCCACATCCACCACCAATACCTGTCGCGCGAGGGCTTCATCGAGGCGATCCAGAATTACATGGCGGCCCTGGTACGGGACCATGGGCTAAAACGACCGGACGGTGGACCGCGAAAGTTCGGGTTCATCCACGGCGACTGGTCGCTGGACAATTCGCGGGGGCCGGATCTTTGCGGAATCAACGACGAGCTTCGGCTCCTTGCGGAGTTGGGTTGCTATGCCGACTTCACGATGCCCTCGGGGGAGCCGCAATCGCAGACGAGGTTCATCAACCGGATTTACCGTGCGACGGATACCCCCGGGCCGAAGTCGTACGACACGGGGATTCCCGTTCGACCGGGAAAGACAGTGCCGGGTGACCTGCTGCTGATACCGGGCCCCTTTGGCCCGCGCCCGAGCGATTCGTGGCATCGGCAGAGGGAAAAGAGCGGCATGCGGTGGGCGATCCGGTTCCTCCGTGAGGAACTGCGCCTCGACACGGGGGAATTGGCCTGCTACGACCGGACTTCGAGGCACAGGCTTCGGCGATGGCTGGCAGTGGCCCCGCGGCTGGGCAACGATATCTTCCTGAAACTGTTCGCGCATGGCGCGCAGGAACGGCACTCGGATGTCCTGCTTCGCGGGGAGTTGGAGAAACTCTATACGCTTGTCGCGGAGGAATGCCGTTCACGCGGTTGGGACTATCACTTCGTGTCGACCTGGGAGATGTACCAAGCTGTGGTTGCGATCGAACAGGGCCGCGACCCGGTGTCGTCCATACAGGTTGGGTCGATACAAGCTGCGCAATCCTAGGAGCGGCAGTTGGCCGTCGCACGGCGCTTTTTCGGCTCCCGAACAAACGCTCCCCCGGGGTCGCGGCTCGGCTGAATCAGCATGTTTCCGAGCCACGACCGCAAGGGAGTGTTTGTTCGAGCCAGGCGCAAACCGTTCACGAAACGGGTGACAGCTGCGTCAGTCCAAGGGAAAGAAGCCCTTTAGCCGCTCGAACACCTCGTTGGACTGGCGGAAATCGACTTCCTCGTCTGGCGGTAGTTCCCCACTGATACCCGCAATGGCACCCAACGCGGCATACAGGTGGACTTGCGAACCGGTGCGGGCGTAGCGCTCCATAAGGGACTTGGCATACGGCCGGACCCAGTGGTTCCGACGCAGGGCCCGGTGCTTTTGAAACATCCGCTGCCAGCGTTTGAATATGGTTTCCGGCGTGTAGTGTTTGCCGTGCTCGCCCAAACAGCCGTCGGGCTCCTCCAGAGCGTGGAGTTCCACCGTGTAGCCCTTGTCCTTCATGCGCGCAATCTGCTCGGTTTCGCAACTCATGCTGTTGGCGTAGGGGAACTGGCGAACCACGTCGGTGCGGTAGATCTTTACGCCATAGAGGAACATCTCGGCGTCGCAGTCCCAGAGGGTGGCGCAGTAGATGGCCACGTTCGGAGGGGTGGCGGAGATCTTTCGGCGCAGTTCGGCGATAGCATGGGGGTAGAGGATCATGTCCTCGTCCACTTGCACATACCAGGTGGTGCGGCAACGCTCCTGCATCTGCTGGAAGGCGGCGGCCATCGGCGCGACGTGGTCGATGATGACCAGCGGGAAGCGGACGGTCTGGGCACGGAGCTTTTCGAGGCAGTCCTGGAAGTTGGTTTCGTCGCCGATGGTGGTGACAAAGACGGTGGTGTCGGCGAGGTATTCGCGTGCGTCGTCGGGGTGCCCGGGTATCAGCGGACTACCTCCAGTGCCGCTTCAAAGGCGGCCTCGTAACCCGCCATCATACCCGCAATGGTGAAGCGGTCCTCGATCTGCCTGCGACCAGCGAGACCCCAACGTTCGAGGAGTTCCGGTGCGCGCAGCGGTTCCAAGATCGCTTGTGCCATGGCCTTTTCATCCGAATGTGGAATGAGGCGTCCGCAGACCGAGTCGACTACGGCCTCCGGAGTGCCTCCGACTGAGGTGGCGACCACGGGCACTCCCCAAGCCATCGCTTCCAGCAGGGAGTTCGAGAGACCTTCGGTGACGGAGGATTGAACAAACAAGTCCAAGCCGCTGTAGAAACCCGCAACATCCGCCCTCTCCGGCAGGAGGCTCACTTTCTCGGCGAGTCCAAACTTCCTCACCAGAGTGCGGAGCTTGTCGAGGTGGCCGGGCTCAACTTCCGTGCCGCAGGCGGCGAAATGGACGGCGGGGTACTCCCGGACGACACGGCGGAAGGCGTGGAGGAAGGTCTCATAGCCCTTCAGCGTTCGGTAGTTCGAGGCATTGCCGATGAGGCGCACATGGGCCGGGAGACCAAGCTCGCGTCGAATCGTGTCCTGTGCTGGTCGGACGGCGGGTAAGTCATGAAGATCCACACCGTTGTAGACCACCCGGATCCGGCTCCACGGCACATGCTCCACGTTGGCGCAGACCCAGCCGACGGCGTCTCCGCACGCAATCACGAGCCGGGTCGCAGTGTTTTTCCTCCGGTCGGACTTGGTCGCCTTTTTTGCATCATCCCAGTGGCGGAGATCGCCACGAAAAGTGAGAGTGGCCTGAATGCCCGCGGTACGGGCGGCCACAACGTCCCGGTAAATGGAGCGGTAGGCGAAAGAGAGGTATACGTCGGGGCGCAGTTCGCGATAGAAGTGGACATCCTCGGCGGGATTCTCGGAGTCAAACTCGAGAAAATGCAACGGGATATCGAGACCCTTCAGGATGTCGCCAGCCATGCCCCAAACGCCCGACCACGCAACGTGGATTTCATAGCGGTCCCGATCCAGGTGCCGGGCAAGGCGGACCAGGGTGCGTTCGGTGCCGCCCATCTGGAGGTCGGGAATGTAGAGGAGGACCCGGATGCGGTCCCGAGCATCTGATTTGTGAGCCGCCCGTCCGATTTCAAGGTTCGACATTCCGAATGTGCCAGTCTAGCACTCCAGGGATCCTGGAAAAGGCAATTGGCCGTGCCACGGCGCATTCGCGGTTGCCGGAAGAAACGCTCCCTCGCGGTCGCGGCTCGGCGGAATCAATTCGAGTGTTCCAGCTCGCGCAGGACCGCCTCGAACGCGGCCTCGTAGCCCGCCATCATGCGTGGAACGGTGAAGCTGTCCTCGATCCGGCTGCGTGCTTCCCGCCCCCAACGTGCCAAGAGATGGGGATTGCACAACGGTTCCAGGATGGCCTGAGCCATCGCCTTTTCGTCAGAGTGGGGAATGAGGCGACCGCAGACCGAGTCCGTAACCGCCTCCGGTGTGCCGCCGACCGATGTAGCAACGACAGGCACGCCCCACGACATCGCCTCCAGCAGAGAGTTCGATAGCCCTTCTGTGACCGACGACTGGACGAACAAGTCCAAGCCGCTGTAGACGGCGGCAAGATCGGTCCTTTCCGGCAGCAGGCTTACTTTGTCGACGAGGCCAAGCTTCTTCACCAGAACGCGGAGCTTGTCGATGTGTCCGGCCTCGACTGCCGTGCCGCAGGCGACGAAGTGGACGGCGGGATACTCACGGACGACTCGGCGGAAGGCGTGGAGCAGGGTTTCGTAACCCTTCAGGGTCCGGTAGTTTGCGGTATTGCCGATCAGACGCACCTGGGGCGGTAGGCCCAACTCGCGGCGAATCGTGGCGTTGTCGGATCGCGTGCCGGGTCGCTCGGCTGGCAGGTCGGGAAGGTCGACACCATTGTGGATGACCCGGATCCGGCTCCAAGGCACACGCTCCACGTTGTTACAGACCCAGCCGGCGGCCTCGCTGCAGGCAATCACGAGCTTGGTGGCGGAGTTCTTTTTCCAGTCGGCCTCGGTCGATTTCTTGGCTGCATCCCAGTGGCGGATGTCCGCGCGCCGGGTGAGGATTGCCTCAATGCCCGCACTGCGGGCGGCCATTAGGTCCAGGTGACCCGACCGGTAGGCGAAAGATAGGTAGACGTCCGGGCGCAGTTCGCGATAGAACTGGATGGCCTGCGCTTGATCCGCCAAGTCGAGCTGGAGCAAGTGCAAGGGAATTCCCAGTTCCTTCAGAATGTCGCCCGCCATGCCCCATACACCCGACCACGCGACATGGATTTCGAAACGGCTTGGATCGAGGTGGCGGGCGAGCCGGACAACGGTGCGTTCGGCACCACCCATCTGGAGGTCGGGTATGTAGAGCAAGAGCCGGATGCGGCCGCCCTCGCGCATCAACCCGCGTCCCTCCGGAACCATTTCGCGATGAACCCGCGCAACCCTGTTTTCATCGGGGCCTCGCGGAATGGGGCCGACAGGGACCGGTAGACTTCGGCGTATCCGGCAACCATGGAAGCCATGGTGAACCGCGCGCCGACGCACTGACGACCCGCCCGGCCCCATGCATAGCCGAGTTCGGGGTCCCGTGCCACGCGGATGATCGCCGCGGCGAGAGCTTCGGCGTTGTCGGGCTCGACCAAGGTACCGGTGACGCCGTCCTCGACCGCCTCCGCCGTTCCGCCCACGCGGGTGGCGACCACGGGCAAGCCGTGCGCCATCGCCTCCAGGATGGAATTGGAGAAGCCTTCGCTCCGGGACGCATGTGCGTAGAGGTCCAAGCTGTAATAGACTGCCGACACGTCGTCGCGGGAATCGAGAAGATGGACCCTGTCTTGCACACCCAGTTCCGCAGCCAAGCTGCCGAGTTCCTCCCGAACACCTTCGTCCGCCAAGCCGGAACAGACGAGGTGGCTGTCGGGATGGATGGCACGCACCTGAGCAAAAGCCCGGACCAGAACGTCGTGCGCCTTGAGCTTCCGGTAGCGCGCCAGATAGCCGATAACGAAGGATGACGGGGACAAGCCCAACTCCGCGCGTAGATTGGCAGTCTCGGCCCGGGGGGGAGGGTCGGGCGCGCCATTCAGGATGGTGGCGATCCGGGACCGTTCGACGCCTTCGATGCGCGCGCAGTAGTCCGCGACAGTCTGGCAGCAGGCGGTGATGCGGTGGGTCCGGGAATTCCGCTTCACCTCCCAGGGCTGCACCTCCAGCTTCGGGTCCCAGTGGCGGATGTTGCCCCGGAAGGTGACCACGGAGGGGATTCCGGCCTCCGTTGCCAACTCCGTATCGTGGGCGTGTTTGGCGCAACTGAACGAATGGAAGACAGCTGGCGAGAAGCGGCGGAGAACCGCCGCGGAACGGCTGCGGAATTCGGGCGCGTGGGGCAGGTGGAAGACGGGAATCCCGGCGGCGCGGAGCCGGTCCCCGACGACACCGTCGCGCCACGACCAGGACACGTGGGGATCGAAGGTTTCTTGGCAGAGGCCCGTCGCGATGGTCTCGATATTCTTTTCGAGGCCGCCGGATTCGAGGCTGTCGGCATGGAGCCAGACGCGGATTCGGCGGGGCATCGACATGCTGAAGTCCCAGTCTACTATTCCGAGATGGTGCGTCCGAGCGTCGAAACTATAATCAAGGAAGTCCGACTATGGCTCTTTCCCCTGCGAATCCCCCGCTGGCTGTTGAGGACCCGGGGGTAATCGCCATCCATGCCGGCCCGCCGAAACCGATCTTCGACTACCGGGAATACTTTGAATTCCGAGCCTTTTTCCGACTGCTGGTTTGGCGCGAGATCGACCTCCGGTACCGGCACACGATCGTAGGCATCGGCTGGGCCGTACTGCAACCGGCCATCACAGTGATTATTTTCACGTTGGTGATGCCGCTGCTGCGTGGAAACTCGAAACCTGTCGACGGCATTCCATACCCGGTATTCGCATACTCGGGAATCGCACCCTGGATGTATTTCGTCCACGCTTTGACCACGGCCAACCAGAGTTTGGGCAGCTACCGGACCCTCTTGGGAGCGATCTATTTCCCCCGCATTTTCCTGCCCGCCTCGGCCACGGTGGCGGCGCTGGCGGATTTCTCGGTGGTGGCGCTCTCGTTGCTGGTGGTGATGGCTGGTTATGGCGTGTGGCCCTCGCGGATGATCTTCCTTGCGCCCGCGTTTATACTCCTCGCCATTGCGTTCACGTTGGGCATGGGCCTGTGGATGTCGGTGGTTCAGGTTGAATACAAGGATTTGTTCTTCATCACCCAGTTCCTGTTGCAGTTGGGCCTGGTGGCGATGCCCATCAGCTACTCCGCAACTTCCCTGCACGAGCCGTGGCGGACCTGGAGCGGCTTGAATCCGATGGTCACCGCGATCACCGGATTCCGCTGGGCGGTGTTGGGCGTGGACCCGCCCGGCGCGGCACCCATTGCGATTTCCGTAGTGGTGACGCTGGCGCTGCTGGCCTCTGGATTCGTCTTCTTCCGGCGGAAGGAAGGGTACGTCTGCGATGTCGCCTGATCTCGCGATAGAGGTCCGGGATCTGGGCAAGAGGTTCCGACTGGTGCGGACGAATGCTTCGCGGGCCCTGCACCGGAAGATCGAGGAGATCCTCTATTCGGCCGTGGGGAGGAAGGCGCGGGTCGAAGACGAAGGGGGACCCCATGAAATGGAGGAACTCTGGGCGCTGCGCAATGTGTCGTTCGATGTGCGGCGGGGCGAGATCTTCGGGGTGCTGGGAGGGAATGGTGCGGGGAAATCGGTACTGCTGAAGATTCTGACGCGGGTGATGGTGCCGACCGAGGGCAATGCGTGGATCCGGGGACGGGCCGGTTCCGTGCTCCAGTTGGGCAGCGTGGTGCATCCCGAACTCACAGGGCGGGAGAACATCTACCATGGCGCGGCGATGTTGGGGCTGTCCAAGGCGTTTACGGATAGCCGCTTCGACGAGATTGTCGAGTTTTCGGGCTTGGAGGAATTCCTGCACGTCCCGATGAAGCGCTATTCGAGCGGCATGCAGGGGCGGTTGATGTTCTCAATCTTTTCGCAGATGGAGACGGAACTGATGTTTATCGACGAGGCGCTGTCGGTGGGCGACGAACAGTTCCGGCTGCGCTGCCAGGAGCGGATGCGGCGTCTGGCCGAAGAAGGGCGCACGATTCTGGTGGTCAGCCATGATATGGCGTTCATCAATAACTTTTGCCACCGGGGGATGCTGCTGGAGAAGGGTCGGGTGGCCGTGATCGGGACCGGGGAGGAAGTGACGGCGGCTTACAGTGCCAGTTTGAAACGGAAGAAGGGGCAGGGTTAGTACCTTCGATCCAAGGCTCCCGCCGATGCGGCATCACCCGATGGCAGATTCCACCTCCGGATCGATCACCTCAATCCCCACCGAAACGGCCGCCGACTTCAATTCGCGGTCGGACGTGACCAAAATCACCACGTCACCCGAGACCGCTGCACTGTCCACAAGCCGTCGCAGCGCCGCGAAGTGGACGGCGTCCGCGCCACGGAGCGCGAACCGGGCGGCGGCGAATTTGGCATCCTCCAGCATCCTCCCGGATAGCTGGAACTGAACAAACTGCGCCCAATCCGCCTCAATTCGCTCCAACGTCGCCAAGAATTCTGCGGTCTCGATCTCTCCTGCCTTACGCTTGCGCGCGAAGGTGGCAAATACCTCAACCAGCCCCAGCACGGAACAGGCCAGCAGGAATTCACCCGCCATGAGTTCCCGCACGCGGGAACTACCCCGCTCGTCGTAGTATTGTTTGACCCAAGCGGAGGTGTCGATGTACAGGGCGGTCAACGCCGGTCCCGAATCACGAGGTCGGACGCCGGGATGCCCGTACCGTGAATCGGTGGCGCAATCGAGATCGGTCCGAACTGGCTTGCGGGAAGAACGCAATCAGGGTCCGCGGCCAAAAACTCAAACAATGCGGGGCGCACTGCCCTCCCCCGGTGGGACCGAATCGTGCGAAGCAGAATGCGGGCTTCCGTCTCGTCGATGGACGGCCAAGTATCTCGAAGCTCTTCGAGCGCGGTGGGCATTCGTCGTCTCCATCTTCAATATTATCAAAATGCGACCGGGCTGGTGCTGCGGAGAGCACGTGCGAGGTCAATATTGGCCACCCCACACAGAGGCCCAACACATGTGCACGTTGCTAGGAGCGGCCTTTCAGGCAGGCTTATGCGAATCGTGCGGGCTGTCAGGCTCGAAGGCGTCGACCAGTACGCTGCGCATGTACGCGTCGCCGCCCCGGATGGGGGTGTAGAACTGGTGGGCGACGGGGCCCAAGCCGCACTGCTCGGTCGGAGCCGTGCCGCACCTGAGTTCCGGATGGCGCGTCAGGAACCTGTGCTCGAAAGCCCGGCCCAACAGCCGGTGGTATTCGATACCGGCCTGTAGCACCCAGAAAGCACCTTGGAACCTCGCGATTTGGTGCCGAATCCACAGGAGCGGCATGAGCACCCAGAAGTACCAAGGGATTCCGAGGACCCGCCTCGATACGGCGTCCTCGGCCATGCGGGCTTCACCACGGCCAAAGCGCCGTGCCCGGTCGAACTGCCAGCGGTTGACCAATTGCCCCCGTCCCACGTGGTGTGACACGGCGGCGTCGGGAATGTAGATGGCCCGGTGCCCCGCTGCCGTCAGTCGAACGAGGAGTTCCTGTTCGGAGCCCATAGCGAAATCGGTGCCGCCCGGCCCGATGTCCTCCCGGTAGGGGTGCTTCCGCAGCAGGTCCCGCCGGATGGCGAGGTTTCCGCCGCAGGGCAGGCGCTTGCCATGGAGCGGACCTTCCCCCTGGTCCGGCCGGAAATCGGCGAAGGCCACTCCCGCGAACCAGTGGCGGCGCATCCAGTCCGGCGGCTCGGACTCGAAACGGGGCACAACAGGGCCACCAAAAATGGCGTCATCCGCAAACTTCTCCGAGGCACGGAAGTGGCTTTCGATCCAATCGGGGCCGAGGTCGATATCGTCGTCCGTGAAGAGCGCCAGGGTCCCTCGCGCGATGTTGAGTCCACGGTTCAGGGCCCGGTTCTTCCCCGGTGCCGGGAAATAGATGCTGGTGAGAGGCAGCCGGGGCGCAAAATCGGCCAGCACCTGCGCGGTGGAGTCGGTGCCGCCGTTGTCGATTACAATCACTTCCCAGCGCGCAGTAGTCCGTTGCCCTGCGAGCGACTCCAGTGTTCGGCCGAGGAGTTCGGCCCGGTCGCGGGTGGCTATCAGGACGCTGACATCCAATTGCGAGACAGGGCTCACCGCTGCTTGCCCCCCGCGGCTTCCCACCCGGCTCCCGCGGCCACCGCCACCTGCGACAGGAAAACCAGCCCCAACCGGGCGAAGGACCTGGAGGCGAGGCCGTCTCGAAGAATACGGGCGTACAAGCCGGGCGATTCCAATCCGGCGGCGGGGAATCCCCGAGACGCCATCCATCGGCGCACCCGCGTTGCACTTCGTCCATAGGTGAACTGTTGGACCAAGAAGCGCTGAAAGTCCAGGTCGTGGCGGTGGAGGACGGACGCGTCGGGAACTGCCCGGAGCAGCCCGCCCTCGGCCAACCACTTCACGCACAGGCCGCGGTCTTCGCCGCCGTCGCGGAACTCGGGGTCGAAGCCGCCAAGAGCGAGGAATTGCTTCCGGTCCACGGCGAAATTGGCCGCGCAGACGAACGGCAGTCTCGTGGCGGCCTGATCGCGCAGGTGGGACTCGAAAAGTGATTCAAGGACCGAGTGATAGGCGTTGGCGTAGATATTGCCGGGCGAGCCGTTTCGGATCGGACCCGCGAGGAGGTGCTTGCGGTCCTTGGCAGCCCCGATGTAGGCGTGAACCCATTCGGGACCGGCAATGCAATCGTCGTCCAGGAAGACTAGTAGATCGCCTCGTGCGAACTCGGCACCGGCGTTGCGCGCGGACCCCGCGCCGACCGGACTCCCGAGCCGCAACGTCTGGATCGCGAGGCGGGCCTCAAAAGGGCGGACGCGGTCCTCCAGTCGCGGTGCACTGGCATCGTCGACGACAACCACCTCGAAGTCCCGAAAACTCTGGAGACACAAGGCCTCCAAGGTGCCCGTAAGGGTCCCTTTCCGACCGGATGAAGGGATGATGACCGTGGCTTTCATGGTTGGACCATGGCGCGGGCGTACGATTCCAGCACCACCGACATGGCCGCCCTTTCACAGTATCGACTGTTGTCAAACGCGGCTCGCGCGGCCCCGCCCAACCGAAGGCGGAGGTCGGGGGTTTCCAGCAGAGCTGCCAGCGCATCGGCAAGTGCTTTCGGGGATTCCGGCGGCACCAGCAAGCCGTCCACGTTGTCGGTGATCAATTCCGGCACACCGCCCACCGGCGTCGCCACAATCGCCAAACCATGGGACATAGCCTCCAGCAGGGAAACAGGCATAGCCTCGGTCCGGGAAGGGAGTACGAATATGTCGGCGGCCTGCCACTCCCGTTCGAGTTGTTCGGGGTGCAGGGCGCCACGGAAGAGGACGTAATCCCCCAGCCCCAGTTGGTCGCGCCGTTGTTCGAGTGCCGCGCGGTCCGGACCATCCCCGGCGATTCGGACTCTGCAGATGAGACCCCGGCCCATCAGCAGCGCCGCCGCTTCCAGCAGGATGTCGAGGCCCTTCTCGGCACGCAGCCGGGAGACCGCCAGTATGCCGGGGACGCCCTCTTGGATGAACCGCGTGCGGGGACGGGAAGGGAGTATGTGGGGATGGATCTCCACGGTCTTTCCCGGCAGGAGCTTCCGAAGGTCCGTCGCAGAACGCTCGGAAACACAGGCGATCCCGTTGGCGGTGCCAAAGTACAGGGCGGCGTCGCTACGGGTCGGACCGTCCCAGTCTCCCAGCGTGCTGTGTTCGGTGTAGAGGCAGCGGAGACCACGCTCGGCGGCCCACGGGATGACCCAGGCCTGCCCCAAGCGGAAGCCGTGCACGTGGACCAAATCCGGTGCCGCGTTACGAACTTCACTCTCCAGCTTGCGGCGCAGCCATCGGCTCAGAAGGCCCGGGCCCATGGCGGCGTTCGTCGCGACCGCCATCCCTTTGCCCAGTGCCGGCAGGGGATTCCCCACGCCCGCGTTCCGGGCCCACTGGACCAGCCGCCCAGGGAGCGGTGGAGCCCAAAAAGGGATGCCAGCCGCTTCGAAGCGCTTCCGGTACTGGTTGTCTTTGCCGACCGGCGTCTCGCTGAAGACCCGCACGTCTACATCCCGGCGGCGGAGCGCGCAGGCCAACTCCGTTACATGCCGCTCCTGTCCGCCGAAGTCGGCGAACCACCACGACACCAGATAGACCCTCCGCTGAGCACCGTTGGTCATGATGTAAGTGTTCCATGCGGATCTTGATTCCCGTCGCATTTCTGCCCTACCCACCCGACACGGGCGCGCGGATCCGTACATGGGAAATCGCCCTGCGACTGCTTTCCCGGCACGAAGTGACCTTCGCGCTGCACCAGCGCAACCCGTCTTGGGAAAAGCCGATCCTGGACGCCATCCGCGACCACGGGTTCCAAATCCTGACCGGGCGCGTGAATTCGGCGTTGCGAGGCCTGCCGGGGGTTGTGGGTGACGTCGCCAACGGGATTCCGCCGGTTGCGGGTTTGCGGCGATCCTACGAACTGGAGCGGGCGACGGGACGGGCTCACGCGCAAAAGCCGTTCGACGTGATCCAAGCCGAGCATCTCGATGTGGCGCGCTTTCCGTTCGTGCTCCCGAAACAGCCCGGCACGATTTTCTCGATCACGCTCCACGATCTCCTTTCGGTGAGCTACCCCCGGATCGGCGCGCTGTCCACCAGCCTCTTCAATCGGGCCTGGTTCCGCTGCAACGCGGCTCGGATGGGGCAGTTCGAACGGGAGATCCTTCCGCGCTACGACCTCCGCATCGCGATGTCCTCGCACGACGGGCAGCTGATCGCGCCATTCACCCGCCAAGACCGGAATGTGGTGTTGCCGAATGCGGTCGATACGGTAGCCAAACCGGTCTTGCCGGAAGCGCGCAATCCCGCCCCGGTGCTGCTCCTGGTGGGCTACATGCTGTATCCGCCGAACCACGACGCGGCCATCTGGCTGATCACGGAGGTTCTGCCGGTACTGCGCCGCCGTTACCCGGACGCCAAACTGTTGATCGTCGGCGGGCATCCACCTTCGCATCTGGTGCGCCTCGCCGAAAAGGCCGGTCCCAATGTCCAGCTATTGGGCCAGGTGCCGGATGTGGAACCCTTTTACCGCCAGGCCGATGTCGCCATTGTTCCCCTGCGGGCCGGTGGCGGCACGCGGCTCAAGATCCTTGAGGCGATGGCTTTCGGGCGTCCGGTGGTTTCCACACGCCTCGGTGCCGAAGGGATCGAGGCCGAGGACGGCCGCCACCTACTCCTGTCGGACGATTCCGAGGGCCTGGCAACCCACGTCGAGAGCTTGTTCGAACAGCCCCGATTGCGCGAAAGGTTGCGGACCGAGGGGAGGGCGCTGGTGGAGGCCCGGTATTCCTGGGACGAGTGCGGCAACCGCCATTTGGAGATCTACGACCGACTGGACCGGGAGAGGCGCCCGGCGTGATCTCGATCATCACGCCGTACTTCAACAGCGCGCGATTCCTGCCGGAGACGATCGATTCGGTCCTTGCCCAGACCTGCGTGGACTGGGAATGGCTGCTGGTGGACGACGGCTCGTCCGACGGGTCGGCGGAGGTGGTGCGGGAGGCGGCCCGGCTCGAGCCGAGGATACGCCCGCTCCGCCACGAGACGAATCAAGGTCAAGCCGCAGCGAGGAATCTGGCCTTGCGACATGCGTCCGGCGGAATCATCGCGTTCCTTGACAGCGACGACTTATGGACACCGGGCAAACTGGCGTCCGACGTCGCGGTTTTCGACCGCCATCCCGCCGCCGTGGTGACTTGGAGCCGGCTGGTGCTCTGGACAGACGCCACGCGGCCGCCGGCCGCCGAATATCCCAACCTGGCACCCGCGCTGGGGCAACCAGACGGGACACTGCTCGAACCGCCCGTCCTGCTGGAGCATGTGATCGCGAACCTCTACGATTTCCGATGGCAGTATCCCGCTCCTAGCTGCTTGGCCATCCGTCGCGAGGCGCTTCCGCTCGAAGGCGACCTGTTCGACCCCGCCCTGCGGTTCTACGAGGATCTGGCTCCGCTGGTTTACCTGCTTTCCCGCCATCCGGCAGTTCTGTCGGACGAGATCACCACGTGGCACCGGAGGCATGCCGATTCGTTTTCGGCCTCCACTGGCGCGCTCGCGCATGAACCCGCCTTCCAGGACATTGCGGACTGGCTGCGGCGGAAGACGCTGGTCGAACCACCGCAGACATCGGAGGCAATTCTGCACGCGTTGGAACTCGCGTACCGTCGCCGGGCACGGTTCCGGAGGCGTGAACACGCCCTCGAGTTTGGGAGGAAAGTTCTGCCGAAGGGGCTCCGGGACTGGCTCTGGAAACGCTTCGGGGATCTCGTGTAGATCCTACTTGGCCCCCAACTGCAACTCGGGCTTGGCAAACGACCCGTCCAGACTGAAGGACGCCTTCGCCTGACCCGGCCGCACCGGTACCGCATCCATCAAAAAGTGCATGCGCCCGTCCTGGGCAACGCTTCCCACACCATTCATTCGGTAGCGGGGCGTCTCCAACTGCACTTCCGGCAACGTGGCGCTGCCACCGGCACTTTCAAACTTGAACTTCAGACTCTCGATCGCCGTGGATGCGCTGGCACCCGCCGAAACGCCGGATCCGCCCAAGCTGGCATCCAAATCAACCCCGTTAATCTGGCGACTGAACACCCTTGCCTCACCCTTGACATTCGGTGCTCCGAGCGGACCCTCGACGGTCATCGAGCCGATGGCCCTGCCATCCTGAAGACCGCTGGTCTGGGGGCTCTTGACATCCGGGGGAGCCACGAACTCGGTCGCGTCGGAGACGGCGAACCGTTGGCTGTCGAAATTCAGCCGGACATTCGGGACGTCGCCCGCCATTGTCCAAGTGCCGTTGAGCGTGGCGATGGAACTGCCCACGTGGAGCTCGCAGTTGTCCAGTGTCCAGAGCTTGGTATCGCTGGCTCCGGTGACCTGCACGTTGGTCGAAATGCCGATTCGTGACGGTCTGGGCTGACTGCCGAACTTGAGCTCATTGACTCGAAGCTGTCCCTTGAGCGCGGTCCTAGTTGCCGATAGATCGACGGTACCCGAGAACCACAAGTGCCCCTGGATTCGGTCGCCTGCGATCCGCTGCCCGGTTGGCCCGAGATCCAGCACCTCGACGGTCACGCCCGCCTTCACGGGCAAGGCTGTTCCCGTTGGCCGCGTCCACGGGCCGGCCACGCCCTCGGAGTGGTAGCGGCCCCCGCCGCCCACGCGGCCCGCGATGGCAAAGGAAACCGGTTCCGTCAGGGAAAGATGATTCAGCGTCAGTTTGGTGTCGCGGAGACTGCGGGGCTCGATCTGGTCCGGCGTGCCGACGGTGATCCGGGTACCCTCGAACACAACCTCATCCTGGGGCAGCCGGATCTCGGTCACCCAAAAGGTCTTGAGCGGGGTAACCGGCGTCGCGGGTTGGGGCGGTAGCAGCCTGTCCGTGTTCCATTCCTCCTGCCCGGTCTGAGGATTCAAACGATGGACCAGGTTGATCTTGGCTTTCGTGACAACCATGCTGCCCAACAGCAGCCGACCATCCAGGATCAGCGCGGGCATGTCGACGTCAAACACTATGGAAACGGCGGTAAAAAGCGGCGAATCCCCAAAGCCTTCCGGCGCGGAGATTCCGACGCCCTTCAGTTCGAGCGCGCTGCTGAAGGGTTGAATGGAGAGGCTCGCGAAGCGCACCCGCAGCCCAACAATGCCGGTGGCGCGGGCAATCAGCGCGGAACGGAGGGCTGCGGAATTGATCTGGGCGAGGAACCCATACAGCCCCCCGAGGGCAAGCAGGAGAACCAGGGGCGTGATGATGGCGACACGTCGGAGCAGGGCGAACATCGCGGCGTTTTCCGCTGTCTCCGCGTGATGCTTCGAGTCCACGGTTTTGCTGTGATTGGGGGACGACGAATCGGCCATAAAGTATCAAAACTCCGGCCGCCAATCTCGGCGGCTGTAAGAAACCAACTAGTACGATACTACTAAGTACCGCCGTGGCATGGTTGTGCGGAGAGCGTCAAAGGGGGCCGCTGCCGAGAAACCCGATCACCCGAATAGCCGAGCATGACGAATCCGCGCCCAGAAGACAACCGGCCCCCAGACGACGCGCCCATTGTCTCCGTGATCATTCCCGCGTGGGTCGACTCGCCGGTATCGGTGGCGATCCTGGAACGGTGTTTGGACTCGATTGTCTCCGATTCCCTATTCCGTGACTTTGAATTGCTGGTTGTGGATGACTGCTCGCCCGAGGGTCCGGCTATCGCCAGGATAGCGTCGCGGGTTGGGGGTCGGCTGATCCGCCTCGAACGACATTCCGGGCCAGCCACGGCCCGGAACGCTGCCGCCCGAGTCGCACAGGGACAGCTGCTGGTCTTCATGGACGCGGACACTTCGCCCCATCCGGATACCATCGGGCGCTTCGTGGACCGCTTGAGGGGCAATCCAAGCCTCGACGCGGTTGTGGGGTCGTATGACAGGCATCCGACGGCCAAAGGCTTGGTAAGCCGCTTTCGCAACCTGCACCACAGCTTCGTCCACCATCACTCAAAGGCCACGGCAACGACGTTTTGGACGGCCTGCGGAGCGGTGCGGAAGTCGACGTTCGACCGCCTCGGTGGCTTTGATGAATCGTACTCGCGGCCTTCGATCGAGGATGTCGAGTTTGGATTGCGTTTGTCGTCGGGGGGAGGCGTGATCGAACTGGATCGAAACATCCAAGTGACCCACCACAAGACCTGGACCACCGGGTCCATGTTTCGGACGGACCTGTATTGCCGGGCGATCCCTTGGACCAGGCTTTTGACGCGGTACCCGTTGCCCCACGACTTGAACTTCCGTTGGCGGGACCGGGCCAGTTGCGTGTTGATCGCGCTGCTGCCTGCGGCGCTATGGATCGCGGCGCAGCAGGATGTCTACTGGATAGGACCAGCAGTCCTTTTGGCAATCGCGGCGCTCAACGTCCAATTGCTTGCCTACATCGCCGGAGTGATTGGCTGGTGGAGGGCGCTTCTTTGCTTCCCGTTGTTGCTAATGTACTTGTCGACCTGCGTGCTGGGCTTGGCCGTTGGGTTGTGCGAGGTCGGACGGTTCCGCAGCACTTGGGTGTCCTTGCGAAAGTGAAGTCGGCGCGTGGCCCGCACAAAGGCGATCAGCGCCACTCCATCACGCATAGAAATTCCGGTCCCAGGCATGCCGCCGCAGGATCTCGATTTCGTTCTCATTGAGCCCGCCGAGCTCCGCCGCCGCCGCGTTCGCCGTAACACTCGATAGCGACCGCATGCCAGGAATCACCGTCGAAACCGCCGGGTGCGTCATGCAGAACCGCAGCGCTACTTCCGCCATCTCCGCAGTTGCAGTTCGCCCCAGATCCGCCAGAATCGTCGCCACCCGCGCCGCGACTTCGGCCTTCCGGTCGCCCCTGAAGTAGTAATTGCGGAAATCGCCTTCCGGGAACACCGTGTCGGCATTGATGCGGCCCGTCAGCGAGCCCTCGTCAAACGGAACACGCGCCAGCACTCCTATGTTGTGCTTCTGGCAAGCCGCGAACAGTTCGCGCTCCGGCGACTGGTCGAAAACGTTGTAAATCACCTGTACCGTGTCGATCAGGCCGGTTTCGATGATCCCCAGCGCCGTCTCCGGCTGGTGGTCGTTGATCGAGATCCCGACAAACCGAACCTTGCCGTCGCGCTTGAGGTCTTCGAACGCCCTGCGCCACTCGTCGCGCTCCAGCCACTCGGGGTTCCAGACGTGCAGTTGCTGTAGGTCGACGCGCTCCAAGCCGAGGTTCCGCAGGCTGGTATCGGTCGAATCGACAATGTATTGGTACGGAAAGACGTCCTCGATCCCCGTGCCGAGCCGTGCAGGCCAAACGCGGTTCTTCGGCGGTACCTTGGTCGCAACATAAACCGTCTCCGAGGCTTCGCGGACGACCTTCCCCACCAACTCCTCGCTCTTGCCGTCGCCGTAGGCCAGCGCCGTGTCGATGAAGTTCACGCCCTTCGAGATCGCGAGGCGCAGGGCAGCCAGCGACGCGTCGTCCTCAGCCCCGATCCACTGCTTGCCGCTGATCCCCCAGGCCCCGTAGCCGAGGATGGAAACTTCGAGGCCGGTCCGGCCCAATTTGCGCGTTTGCATTCGTCTTCATTATAGTTGCCGAATACGGCTACAATCATGTTCAGAAGCCCATGCGCAAAGTCCTGCTGGCCTTGGTCCTGATCGTGCTGCCCGCACTGGCGGCGGTGAAACTGTACATGAAGGACGGCAGCTATCAGCTGGTCCGCGAATTCAAGGTCGAGGGCGACCGCCTGAAGTACTACAGCACCGAACGGAGCGAGTGGGAGGAGATGCCGGTCGAACTGGTCGACCTGAAACGCACGGAGGCGGACACCACCGCCCGCGCCCAAAAAGTCGAGAAGCAGGCACAGCAACTGGCCGAGGAGGCCGAGGCGCTCAAGGAAGAACGCCGGGAAATTCAGAAAATCCCCACCGACCCCGGCGTCTACATGCTGGAGGACGGCCAACTGCGGATATTCAAGATCGCCGAGGCCACCGTCCACGACAACAAACGCCGCACGATCCTGAAGCACCTGTCGCCGATTCCGCTGGTCTCGGGCAAATCCGTGCTGGAGATCCCGTACGGGCGCTCCCCGAACGTACTGAAGGACGACCGACCCGAGTTTTTCCTGCAGCAGTCTCTGGAGGACAGCGTCGGGATTGTGAAACTAACAGCCGGCAAGGACGGCGTTCGGATCGTGGAGCGGATCACCGTCGTGCCTGTCTCCAACGAGGTGGTTGAGGAGCGCGACTCGGTGGAAATCTTCACCAAACAGCTCACCCAGAGCGGCCTCTACAAGATCTGGCCTCAGGAGGCTCTGGCGAAGGGTGAATACGCGGTTGTGGAGTACACGGAGGGCAAGATCGACATCCGCGTTTGGGACTTCCGGATCGAGTAGCCCCTACCGGATGTACAGCATCAAGGTGTGGCTGCGGCCTTCGCCGTCGTCCGGTATCGTGACGGTCTTGACCGGGGTCCAGCCGCCGACCGGGAAGTCGTGCGCGACGATCCGTGTCCCTTTCTTCAGTTGCCTTTCCAGAAGGGGACGCGCCTTGATGTTGGACTCCGGCAGCAGGTAGACCGTAATCAGGTCGGCCGACGAATAATCCTGGGTCAAGATGTCGCCGTGGATGATGCGCGCCGTCTGGGTCAGGCCGAGTTGGCGGATCTTCGATTGGCTCGACGCGTATAGGTCGTTGTCCAGCTCGACCCCGGTGGCGTCGGCATGGTACTTCTGGGCGGCCATGAAGATGATCCGCCCGTCGCCGCTGCCAAGGTCGAACATCTTCTCGCCAGCTTTCAGTTTGCCGAGGTCCAACATCTGTTCCACGATGCTGAGGGGCGTGGGCAGGTACGGAGCCAGAACCTCGGGTTTTGGTGCCTGGGCCAGCGCAGCGGCGGCCATCAAGACGAACAGGGGGAATTTTTTCATGTTGGGTTATTCCAATACGGACGACCAGCCGCGGCGCGACAGGTCCCAATAAATCGCCACGCCCGCGACCACGGCGGCAATCAGGAACGGGGCAGCCTGCGCGTATTCCGCCAGTACAATCTTACCGATCCCGAACAACGCGCCATAGATCATCACGCAACCGCAAAGCCAGTCGAAAAGATTCCACGCGAGGTCGTTCGACGCCGGAACCTCGGGGGCCTTCGCCGCCACCGGCTTCCAGCCCGCGGGCGACGGGCGCACCCGGCGGTAGAAGCCCAGCAGCGTGGCATCCGATTCCGGCGCGGTAAGGAAGGTGGTCGCCACCCAAACGACCGTCGTGACGCCCACCGTGATCAGGATCAGGTAGGCGAAGCCTTCGGGCTTGTCGCTGTCCAGATGCCAGACGGTCTGGAGTGCGATCGAGGTGACGAAGGCCGCCGCCATCGACGAGACCTCGCTCCAAGCGTTGATGCGCCACCAATACCAGCGCAGGATCAGGACCGTCCCCGTGCCCGCGCCGGTGGCGATCAGCAGCTTCCACGCGCCGGAGATGGATTCCATGTGCCAGGTGACGAACGCGGAAATGATCGTGAGGAGCACCGTGGCCACCTGCGAGACCTTCACGTAGTGCCGGTCCGACGCGCCCTTATGCAGGAAGCGCGCGTAGAAGTCATTGACCAGGTAGCTGGCACCCCAGTTGAGCTGGGTGCCGATGGTCGACATGAACGCCGCCGCGAAGGCCGCCACCATCAGGCCGCGCAGGGAGGGCGGCAGGTAGTCGATCATGACGCGCACGTAGCCTGTCTCGGGGTCGGCAAGGTGCGGGTACAGGATCACGGAGGCCAAACCGACCACGATCCACGGCCAGGGGCGCAGGGCGTAATGGGCGACGTTGAACCAGAGGGTGGCCAGCAGGGAATGCCGCTCATCCTTGGCGCTGAACATGCGCTGGGCGACGAAGCCGCCGCCGCCGGGCTCGGAACCGGGATACCACGTGGCCCACCAGTTGACCGCGATGTACACGAAGAAGGTGACGGCCGGCATGAACGGCGAGTGCAGGTCGGGCACGAAACTGAGGAACGCGGAGTCCCCGCCGCCCAGCTTGGCCTTCATGGCCTCGATGCCGCCCACGGCGTGCACGGCGGAGACGCCCAGCACAATGACCATGCCCATCTTGATGACGAACTGGAAGAGGTCGGTGACCAAGACGCCCCACAGCCCGGAGAGCGCCGAGATGAACGACGTCAGCGCGATCAGGCCGACCACGACCCAGAGTGCCTCGGACTTGGAAATTCCCAGCACGAGCCCCAGAATCTTGACCATCGCCAGATTCACCCATCCGAGCACGATGCAGTTCATCGCGATGCCGAGGTAGAGCGCCCGGAAGCCCCGCAGGAACGCGGCAGGCCGACCCGCGTAGCGCAGTTCGGCCAGCTCGATGTCGGTCGTCATGCCGGATCGCCGCCAAAGCCTTGCGAATAGGAAGACGGTCAGCATGCCGCTGGCGACCATGTTCCACCAGAGCCAGTTGCCGGCGATGCCATTGCGTGCCACGAGGCCGGTCACAACCAGCGGCGTGTCGGCGGCGAAGGTGGTGGCGACCATCGAGGTTCCGGCGAGCCACCAGGGCACGTTGCGGCCGGAAAGGAAGAAGTCGCCGATGCTGGCACCGGCCTTGTTCTTGTAGTAGAAGCCGATCAGGAGGTTGAAGGCGAAGTAGGCCGCGATCACGATCCAGTCGACGATTCCGAGTTTCAAAGGGCCGCTCCCACAACTGAGGACTTTTCAAACGGCCCTGTGGAAATCTCTGTGGAGAAGTGGGCCCTGGATTCTGCAAATATACGGTTTGACATGCGGATGTAACACTTTGCACCGGGTTGCAGCACGCCCCCGAATGGCCTCCATCTCCTTGATAAGAAAGGAAAATAGGCATTCCCAAAACGGTATTTCAGCATCCTACACCCATACCTTGGTTGGGGTGCCGCCCTGGGCACACAATTCACAAGAGGTCAAGTCCGAATAGTAGCTTGCATCGAGCCGCGCGAGGTGATAAAGGGGGAGTGCACCAAAATCGTGCGTGCGCGGCGTGGGCTGATGGATGATCACGGCCAAGCCCAAAACGTTGGCCCCGAAGCTTTCGAGCGTGGCCTTGAGGTCGGCAAGGTTGTGGCCCGAGTGCAGGATGTCGTCGACCAGGATGACCGGTTCGCCGGGTTCCGGCTGGATGAACGGACGGAAACGATAGGAGCCGGAGTCGTCGCGCTCCGCCCAGTAGGCTTTTTTGGCTCGAAGGGCTTCGCAGATTCCGTAGGCTACGGGAAGTCCTCCGGTTGCCGGGCTCACAATCGACAAGCGCGGGATCAGCGCACGAATCTCCTGATTGGCCCGCAACAGTCGGCTCACGCCGACACAGAGGGTCTTGGCGTGCTGGTAGTGCTGCATGGCCAAGGGCACTTGTAGATACTCGTCCGAGTGCGTGCCGTTCGGGAATTCGAAATGCCCCTTGCGCAGGGCTCCCGTTTCACGAAGGATTCGAACAACATCCTCTTCCGTTGGTAGCACTTCCGCGTGCAGGCGCGTGTTGGTGTCCATGGACTTCTCCCTCTCTAGGGTACGCCAATCGTTGAAAAACTTGCATCGTGCACCAGTTTGTGTGCATAGTAGTACCTGGTGGGTTGCGGCGACGTCGCGCCTGCAAGGATTCTGGTTCTGCAGTCGACACGGTCCTACTCCGAAGGGATCGGTGCCTTGAACCTTTGGGCATGTTATCCAAGTGCTATGGCGCTGGGTACCATGCCCTTTTTTTTTTTTGAGCTTGCGGAAATAGGCCAAGTCGGTTCTGGCGATTTCCAGCAGGTCCCCTCCTTGGGACTGGCCCGGTTGAAGCGATAGTCCGTCGGTATGCTGGATCAGGTAAAACTCCAAGCCTCCAACCGATTCGGAAACCTCAAAAATCTCGTTCCACTTGGCCTTGCCTTCGAAATCCTGGCAGAGGACTGTCTGGATGCGCCCGTGGCACTGGCGGATGAATGCCACCGGGTCTCCCCCGCCCTTCAAGGCGAGTCCTATGTTCAGGTGGAACGCCGTGATGTCCGGATTGCCAGCCAGGATGTCGATGGGGCGGGTGCCTTCGACCGGTCGGAACTCGACTTCGTGGTTGTGGAATCCCAGTTTCATCCCGGCAGCCCGGATCTGCGCGACGGCTTGGCTCAGTTGATCGCTGAACCGTTTCCAGGTGTCGAGGTTGGCGGGGGCAATGGCGGTGCCGGGGCCGCGCACCGATACGAGGGTGTCCGAGCCGAGGATGTGGTTCAGCTCGAGCGCTTTTGACAGGCCGTCGCCGGAAAACGAGGCGATCTCGTTGTGCGTGGAACGACAGCCGAGATTCACCTCGTCCAGCACCTTGCGTACTTCACGGGTCTCCGCCGGAGTCCATTTCATGAACGTGGTTGCCGAGAACTCGATCAGCCCGTATCCCATGCCGGCGACGGCGCGGAGTGTTCCGGGCAGATCCTGCTGGAGGTTCTTGGCAACGGCGGTCTGCTGGAGGCCGACAGGGACCAAGAGTTTGGTCTGTCCAAAGGCTGTGACGGAGGTAACGGCGGCGAATCCGAATTCGCGTCGGGAAAGCATTCCGCCACGATACCACCGTTTGTGTCTGGGCCCACGAATTGGGATATACTGGGCCACCATGCAGAGGCGTGAATTTATCAACCGCATGATGACCGGCGTTTCCGTCCTTGGAGCCGGGTCCCGCTTGGGAGCCCAGTGGATCACCACCCCTCCCGACATTGAGCGGGCCGGGGCGCGGCACGCGGGGAAGGTCTTGGCCGCGATCCAGCCGCACTCGGACGACATCGCGATCCTGTGCGGCGGCACCGTCGCCAAGCTGATCGGCGAGGGCTACACCGGCTATATGATTCGCGCCACCAACGACGACATGGGCGACGATGTGGGCGAGCCCGGCACCGTCGGCGAAAACGTGCTCCGCAACGAGCGCGAAGTCAACGAGCAGACGCGGGCATTGGGGCTGTTGAAGCACTTCGCACTCAACTACAACAACCACCGGATGAGCGACATCTCGCGCAACGAGCTCATCTGTCGCCTGATCTTCCTGATCCGCTACCTGAAGATCGACACCGTCTTCTGCTACGACCCATGGGCGCACGACGAGGAGAACCCCGACCACTACGTGCTCGGCCACTGCGTCGAGGCAGCGTCCTGGATGGCCGGGCGTGTCCACGACTACCCCGAACAGATCGACGCCGGTTTCGCCGCCCATGCGGTCACCGACAAGTACTACTACGCTCGGAGACCGGAGGTAACCCGCGTGGTGGACATCACCGGGTACGTGGAAAAGAAGATCGACGCGAACCTGGCGAATATCGCGAAGGGGCCGGGCGGGCACCACGGGTCGAAACTGCGGGCGCAGTTGGCCAAGGAGGGGAAAAAGCTCCCCCTGCTGGGCGACGACGACAAGACTGCGGACCGGAACTACATCCGGGAATTTGTGCTCGCGCCGAACCGCGAGTTGGGCAAGAAGTACGGACTGCAGTACGCCGAGGCGTTTCACTACGTCGGCCCAGCCGCCAACGCCATCGAGGTTCCGAACAAGGTCGACGACTACATCCGCAAGAACACGGTACCGGTGCGGTAGTTAGTTTTCGGTCGGCACGCGCTCCACGTGCGTCACCACCAAGTTCTCCACCACCGTCTTGGAAGGCACCAGCTTCAGCCCGTGCTGCTCTTGGAGCGCGGTGAAGATGGACGGACCAGTTTCGTCGGGCTCCCATTTCAGGTGGAAATTGAATGAGCCTTCGATCCCGGTCTTGTCGACGCACGGGCGCCCGGCCACCCGTGCGACGGTTTCGCAAATCCCGGACAGGGGCCTGTCGGTCAAAGTGATTTCGCCGGGAACGATCTGGTTCAGCCCCGTGGCCCCCGGCGTCGCGGGCTCCAGTTTGACGCCTTTTGGCAGCGCGACCAAGTCGTAGGCTGGCACGCTGGTGGATTCACGACGGATTTCGAGCTTCAGCCGGTCGGCCAGTAGACGCTGCAGCATGAGGGGGATCTGCTCCTTAGGTGTGCCTTCGGGGAAGACCGCCGCTACATCGTAGGAAGCCGATTCCATGGCAGCCGGAATGGCGAGAATGCGGTTGTCCGAAACCGCGTACGCGAACGAAATCAGAAGCCCCAGCCGCGCGTTGGAATACGCAACGCGGGTGGGAGTCGTTTCCTGCCGGAAGTAAGCGGCCTCCCCGGTCCGACCGGAAACCAGCTTCAGCGACGCAACCTCGAACTTCGGGGCTGGTGCCTGTCCGAGGACCGGAATCAGACAGGCCGCGAAAATACAAACGACGCTACAAAGGCGTGCGCTGCGCATCTCGGAATCAGCCTATCATGATTTTCAGATTGCAGAATCGGCTACTCCGCGGCTGAATGGGCTATTATTGGGCTACTGGAGTCTCGCATCTTGCTGACCCTCGATTCCCGTCGATTGGAAAACACCTCGATTCCCATAGGCAGCGGCTGGCTGCTCGGCAGCTGCATGGAGGCGCGCGGAAAACAGGAACTCTGGATGCACCAGAAGCCCGAAGTCCTTTCGGCTCTGCGGGAACAAGCAATTGTCCAGAGCGCGGAATCGTCCAACCGGATCGAAGGAGTGACCGTGGCAGCCGACCGGCTTCGCCCTCTGGTCTTGGGCGGTGCCGCTCCCCGCGACCGTCCGGAGGAAGAGCTTTCGGGTTACCGCCGGGCGTTGGACTGGATCTTCGGACTGAACGGCGACGTCTCGATCACTCCCGAGGTACTGCAGCGGCTCCATGCCTTGGCGCAAGGCGGGCATTCGGGTGATGCGGGAGCTTGGAAGCAACGCGACAATGAGATCATCGAGATCCTGCCCAGTGGCGACCGGCGCATTCGTTTTGTGCCCGCCGCCGCGCGGAACACTCCAAGTATGGTCTCGGACCTCTGCCGGAACTACCGCGAGATCCGGGAAATGGAGCATCTGCCGCCCCTGCTGGCCATCGCCACGTTTGTCTTCGACTTCCTCTGCATCCATCCCTTCCGTGACGGCAACGGTCGGGTTTCCCGACTGGCCACCACACTGTTGCTCCGGCAACATCGATTTGAGGTTGTCCGCTACGTAAGCCTCGAGCGGCTGGTCGAGGAACGCAAGGACGAGTATTACAGTGTCTTGCGTGATTGTTCCCAAGGGTGGCACGAGGGTAACAACGCAATCGTTCCATGGTGGCACTACTTCCTATCCATGGTGCGTTCCGGCTATCGCGAGTTTGAACAGAAGGTAGCAGCAGCGGAAAACGGCCCCGTCAAGACGGAACTGGTGCGCCGTATTGTGCTGGACCAAGCGGGTCAGTTTACGTTGGCGGACGTTGTGGCCCAGGCCTCGTCGGTGAGTCCGCAAATGATCAAGAAAGTGATGTCGGATCTGAAACGCGAGGGACGGATTCGGCTGACGGGTTCAGGCCGGGGGGCGCTTTGGACCCTCGCCGATCCGGACTAAATCCCCACCAACCGCGATTCCGCATCCCCGAACCGGTCCAGCTTGATCCCGAAACGGTCCATCAACGACAGGTACAGGCTGCAAACCTTGCGGTTGTCGTCGCCAGCCTTCACGTAATCCAGAGTCCGGCCGGTCTTCAAACTACCACCCAGCCCGCCGGCCAGCACCAACGGCAGCCTCGAATTGTTGTGCGTACGCCCCACCCACAGGTTCGAAAGGAACATCAGGCACGAATTGTCGAGCACAGTGCCGTCGCCCTCGGGCATCGCGTCCAGCTTCGACGCCAGGTAGGCGTACTGGCTCACGTGGAAGCGCGTGATCCGCTCGTACGCGTCATTGTTATTGCTGTGGGACGCCGTGTGGTGCCCCTCCTTCACCTCGAGGAAGGGGTAGTACATCGACGACAGATCGCGAGAAATGATCAGCGACGCCACGCGCGTCTTGTCCGTCTGGAAGGCGATCGCGATCAGGTCGCACATCAGCTTCGTGTGCTCCCGCAGATCCTCCGGCAGCCCGTTCGCCGGGCGCTCCATCGCCCAAACCGGCTTGGATTGCCCTTTCGCCTGCTCCGACGCCTTGTCCTGGGCCTTGCGCATGCCCTCCACGCGCTTCTCCACCTCCCGGACGCTGGTCATATACTCGTCCAGCTTCGCGTTGTCCTCGGAGCTGATTCGCCGGCCGAGTCGGTCTGCGCGCTCCTTCACCCGGTCCAAAATGCTGATGTTCAGCAAGCTGCCCCGGTTTTCGAACAGCATGTCGAAGGCCAGCGCAGGATAGCACTCGTTCGGCACCGGCGAATCAGGACTCTGCCAGGAAATGTGCGAACTATACGCCAGCGAGAAATTGGACTCGTGGAAGCCCGTGATCGGCTGCTCGCACGCCAGCACCATGCTGGATTGCAGGGTGTCCTGCCCCACCCGGTTCGCGATCATCTGGTCCACCGAGATCCCCGAGTGCAGCACCGCGCCCTTCTCCAGATGCGCGCCCGTCAGCAGGCTGCCCGTCTGCGGCGGGTGGATTCCGAGGCCCATCGCGCCCTTATTGAACAGGCCGTGGACCACGTTGATCTTCCCCTTCAACGGCTCCAGCGGCTCCAACGACTTCCCCAGCTTCATCTCCGCGCCGTTGCCCTCTGAACTCCAGTGGTCCTCATTGACGCCGCAGCCGAGGAACACGACGCCGAAACGCTTCGGGAAGACGGCGTTGCCGCCCGTCGCCGCCGTCGCCGACAGCGATTCGAGGAACGGAAGAGCCATCGTGACTCCGGCTCCGCGGAGGATGGCGCGTCGGGCGACTTTGGGTGAGGTTGTTGGAACGGGCATCATGGCACCTTACTTGAGATTGTAATCCGATTTCGCTTGGTCAGGAATTGGGGGCTGGTGACGAGCGCTTCCACCATCGCCGAAAACTTGTAGCCGCTTGATGCCAAATTGGCGCGCATCGTCTCGAGCAGCGGCTCGTCCGAAAGCATCCGCGAGCGCTCCAGCCCGTACGCCAGAAGCTTCTCGCTTAGGTTGTTGAGGAAATCTTTCTCGCGGCGGGCGCGGATGTAGACCTGCAGGCCTTCAAGGCCGACCGCATCCACACCGCCGGGGAAGGTGGCGCGCGTATCGACGGCGCGGCCCGCGAGGTCCTTCGTCCGGCGGTCACCCACCGGCCCGTAGTTCTCAAACGCCAGCCCGAACGAGTCGAACCGTGCATGGCACGCCGCGCACATGGGGTTGGCGCGGTGCTGGACCAGCAGATCCCGCACCGGCAAATCGGACTTCGCCTCGTCCTGCGGCAATTCCGGCACCACCGGCGGCGGGGGCGGCACAATTTCGCCCAGTACACGGCGCGCGACCCAATATCCGCGCTTCACCGGACTCGTCCTCAATCCCGGCGCGTTCAGCGTCAGGAAGGCCGCCATCGGCAGCAGCCCCCCGCGTCCGTAAGCGTCGGCGTTGTCCACACGCACCCAGTGGTCGGGACCGCCAGAAACCGCTGGCATCCCGTAGTGGGCGGCCAACGGCGGATTCACGAACGTATACTTCCCGTACAGCAGGTCCAGCACCGGCCTGTCGTTTCGCAGCATGTCCGCGAGGAAGCGGATCGGCTCCTCGAACATCGCCTGTCGGAGGGCGTCGTTGAACTGCGGGAAGCGCTCGCGGTCCACCGAATTCAGGGTTTCGAACTGCCGGAAGGCCAGCCAGTTGCCGCCGAACTCGGTCGCGAAGCCGCGCGCACGGTCGTCCTTCAGCATGCGCCGGACCTGTGCCAACAGCACGGCGGGTTTCGTCAGGTCCCCGGCGGCGGCGCGCGCCAGCAGTTCCTCGTCCGGTAGGCTGGACCAGAGGAAGTAGCTGAGCTTGTTCGCCAAGGCCTGGCCCGACAGCGGTATGGTGGCACCCGTGGCCGACGGTTTGGCAGCGCCCCCGAAGCTGGTTTCGACTAGGTCTGGGCGGTAGAGGAAGTCCGGGGACACCAGCAGTGACACCAACGACCCCCGCATCGCCTCCTCATGGTTCAAATTGCTCTGTGCGCGCAGTTGGCGGTAGTACGCAAGGATGTCCTCCCGTTCCTCGGCCCTCAGCGGACGCCGGTACGCCCGCGCCGCGAACTTCAGCAGCGCGTCCAGATGTCGCGGTTCGGCGTCCTTGCGCGTCTGCTCCACCAGCCGGATCTCCGAATTGATGGCCTCGAAATGGAACTTCAGCGCCGCCAGAACCGCCGGATTGTTGGCAGCAGCGCCGGTTTCGAGGTAGTAGTCGCGGTAGCGGAGCACCGTCGCCTGCGTTGTGGATTCATCGAACGTCGGCCGGGTGATGGCCCTCCCGAGCCTCGCGCTGGCCGATTCGAACAGGAACTGCCGCCACGTCCGCACCGTGTAGTCCGCGGCGAAGTCGAAATCCAGCCAAAGGGCTTCGAGCTCCTTCTTCCCCTTCTCATCCAGGATCAGCTCCGCCAGCGTCGAGTCGTCCCGGAAATACCCCATCACATTGTGCAGCCCCGCCCCAAGCAGCCGTCCCTTGTCGTAGCTGTCGATCGGGTAGAAACGACCCCGTTCGCGCGCGTAGAAGCCGGTCGGAAAGGTCTTGCTGAAGGCCACGAAGGACTTTTCGTAGCGTGCGCGCTGTCCGGCGGGGACGACCAAGTCCGGGTCTTCGAGGCGTTCCTTCTGGTAGTCCGCGATGGCCTTCTTGACCTCGACATCCTCGCCCTTGCCGAACGTCGGTCCGCGCGTGACCGTGAATTCGGGGGCGGGCGGCTCGCCTGAAACCCGTAGGGCGCCGGGGTCGAAGTCCCGCCGGTGGGCGGCGATCTCGCGGTTGCGCCAGTAGACGAACGGCTGGAAATTGACGTTCAGGCCGGGGACCGACGGGACGTCGAACAGCTTTTCCGTATGGCGGCGGATGCGGCGGACGAAATCGCGCATCTCGACGCAGCCGTTGCGGGCGACATCGGGCTGCCCGGGCTTGGGCACCGGCAGACTTCGCCACATCGCTTGGAGTTTGACGGTGGGCCCGACCTCCTCTTTCGTCTGTTCCAGCAGCTGCCAGACCTGTTCTAGGTAGCGCGCCGACAGCTTGTTCCCGCCAGCAACCGAGGCCGCGATTGACGCCGCAATCGACGGAATGGTGGCCTGCGGCATGCCCAGCGCCGCGCGGTGCTTGTAGCGCCACGCGGCTGCAAAGTAGTCGGCGAAATCGGTCGGCTGGCGGTCGTAGAATTCGACGATGCGCTGGATGGCCCAGCGTTCGCGGTCGGTCTCGACCAGCATCGGATACGGCGCGAAATCAAAACCGCCGGGCGTGAGCACCATATGGTCCGCCGTCTGGCGCGCGGCTTCGAGGTACTTGGCCATCAGGCCGGGCGAGATGCTGAGCGACTCGCCGGAGTTGTCGAAACCGGCCTCGTTGGCGGGGTCGACCGGGAATTCCCTTGCGGGCCGGAGGTCGACGCCGGTCAGGTCCCGGATGGTGTAGTTGTACTCGGAATTGCTGAGGCGGCGATTGAGGACGGGACCGGGGTCGCCTGCGTGTTTGCGGATTTCCGTAGCGCGGACGACCTCGATCCAGCCGGTTAGCTTCTGGCGGGCGTCGGCAGGGAGGGCCGGGGCCTGTTTGGGCGGCATTTCACCGGCGGCGACGCGCTTCAGGACAAGGTCCCAGCGGGGGTAGTCGCGGACCACGGGGGCGAGGGAGTCGTAGGCCTTGAGGTCGAACTGCGCAGCGGGGTTCGAGCCGCTGTGGCAGCCGACGCAGTATTTCGCGATCGCGGGACGGACGGAATCGACGAACTGGCGGTCCAGCGAGGGGGGCGGGGCCGCCGGCGCGGGCGCGGGGAGCCCGGATGAGTATAGTAATGCTGCGAGCGCGAAATGCCCCTTCCGGGAGTGGTTCATGGTGGTTGACCGGGTGACGCTGCCTACACGTTATCATGTGGCGAGCGGGAATGGGGGGCGGGGTCAAGGGGACCCATGCCCGGCGAGCCGGACCTGCGGTTGACGACTCGGATGGCCCCGCGAATCCCTACCGGGCACCGGCCCCCCGCCTAGACCACCCTAATCTGCTAAATAAATGCGATAATCTAGGTCACTGGCATTTGCAGGCACATCACAATGGGACAATTCGCTCAGCAGTTTAAGGACTACACGCACTACAACGACAGAGATTGTTACCGACGAAGCGTTCCTGCCAATCTGTCGGGTGCTCAACGCCACGTATTCTCAGACTTTTTTCACCCGGCACCTTCGTGCTGGCGATCCACGGGGCTGAACTGTTACCATGTTAGTGACAATGCGTGGCCGCCTGCTAGTCCTGCTCATATTGATCACCCTGCCTCTGCTGGCGATAACGCGCAAGGTCCGACTTTATAACGAGGAGACCGGCTCAAAGATGGAGATCGCGTTCAAGTTTACGTGGAACTCGACACACGGGCAGGTTGTCGGCAATGCCCCGAGCGGGACACCATTCGATGGGGAGTACTCAATTGGCGGTGGGACTGTGGGCTGGGGACAGATATATTTGGGTGGCAAAACGGCGACCGTCACCACCATGAATGCTGGAGATCGTCGCGGATCACTATTTGCTACAGACCAGAAAGGCTTTATCATTCACTGGGAGTTTGTAACCAACGCCTCCACCACCCACGGTTCTGGTGCCTGCAAAGACAACCACTGCGAACTGTACCAGCTTCTATTCTGAAGTTCTCTCGATGGTAGAGACAACATGTTAGACAAGCTCACTGACAAGCTCATTCCCAAAATTTCTGATTACGCTGTCGACTATTGGGATGGCTTCCTCGGAGTGTGTCTGGTGCTTTGCGGAATGTTCGCATATTTCCAAAAGCTGCCTCACGTAGGCGGCCTCGTAGCGTGCGGCCTCGCTCTGAACGCGTTTAGTATGGCCCGCAGATCCGCTCACCACATTGGCAACGTTCGCCGGGGTTGTCAAGGGTACTGGCCAGATATCTGCAGGCAGGCATTTCCAGCGTTCTTTGCTTGGCTCTTTTGGCTGTTTGTTTTGTGGGGATTATGTAGCTTCGCGGCGCAAGACTTCGGGTTCGCCGTGCCATGGACTCGTTGGTTTTTTGAACTACTAAGCCTTGCGCACCTGCTTTAAAACGCATCCAACACCATCACGCCTGACGCCCTTGCTTCTGTCCTATAAAATCTGTTGTCAGACATAAGTAACAGCTCCCGATCAGAAACACGGCGGGGGCAGGGAAGGGGCTTCACATGGCGGGCGAGCTGGTCGGGCACGAAGACGGAAACACGGGCGGGGGGCTTCCTCCGGTTCTCGCCGGGTCGATGACTCCGGCGGTCGCGGGCAGGGTAGAGGATTTCTACAACTCGATTGCCACGCTCTTTGATGCGTGGGTTGGTCGCAGAAAATCCGAACACACCCGCCGCGCTTACCGGGGTGACGTGATGGCCTTTGTCGAGTTCATGGGCTAGCGCTGGCCGGATGACGCCGCAAACCTGCTGCGGTCGTCGCTGTCGACCTTTTACAAGTTTCTGGCCGGGGCCGCGGCTGAGCTGCGGCTACCGATCACGGTTCCAAACCCGGCTCACGCTCAGTTCATCTCGCGGGAGTCCGTCGATCCGGTGGACGAAACGCGGGCTCTTTTTGCCGTCCGGGCCCGGCAACTGCTCGCCATGCCTGCCGGCGAATCCGCAATCGCGCTGCGCGATCGGGCGATTTTGAAATTCTGTGTTTACTCCGGGGCGCGGATTGCCACTGGCTGCAGGCTGAAAGTTTCCGACTTCCATCAGGACGGCGACGAGGCGACGTTGGCTTTCATCTGAAGGGCGGGCGCGTCAAAACGAAGGGAATTCATTTTGCGGCCGCCGAAGCGATTGCCGAATACGTCCGGGCGGCGGGCATCGAATCCGGGCCGCTGTTCCGGCCTCGATCCGCGCCGCGCGCTCCGACGAGCTGAGCGAACATGGCATGACCGGACGCACATGAACCGGCTGCTTATGCGGTATCTGGAACGTCTGCCCGGCGCTATGCACGATGTAGAGCTGGCGGACGGCTCCACAGTTCGCCAGTGCCTCTACTCGCCGCACTCCCTGCGGGCGACGTTGGCAACCCTGTTGCTCGACTCCGGCGTTCCCATCGAAGCCGTTCAGGACCTTCTCGACCACAAGCACATCACCACCAGACAGATTTATGACAAGCGGCGGCTGGCGGTGCGGGACTCAGCCTCCCACAAGATGCCGATCTGAAGCAGTCAGTTACCTTTTTTAGATTTACTTGCATCCGGGTTCGGCAGCACTATTCTGTATCTGTTCGAAAAATCAAAAAACACAAGACCATTCACATTTTGGAGCCGTCTCGATACAAAATCCAGAAGGTTTTGCGACAGCTGGCCGTCTCCCGACGGTGCTCCATCCAGTTCGGCAGCGGACGTGTTGAAATCTGCAAATCTGTACGGGACAATAAAGCTCACTTCAACCCTCTGTTTTGCAGGAATAGTAAAGTCTATTGGCCAGCTCGCACCTTCGATTTTGGATAGTACTCCAGTCTGCCCACTTTTCCCCATCAGGCTGGCTGAATCCACTCTTGGCAACATGTAATCCTTTTCCGTCTCGTTCGTAAAAGCGTACGTCATCTTGAAGTGAAGTTCTTCTCCTGCTTCTTGAAATTCGAGTCCATTGGTCTGGGCCGTGACAGCCTTTTCCGACCATGCCTTTGGACGCTCAGACCACCAATACAACGTCACCGCCACTACAGCCAGAGCAACCGTCACCCCTGCCGCAACGCCACCCGTACGAAGAAACAACTTTTGCCACTCTTTCACTGGAACGCCTCTCTGACAGAATATCGTAACAGTTCAGCCCCGCGGATTGCCAGGCGAAGGTGCCATGCAAAAAAAGCTGAAGAATCTTCATTTTGGACCTGGACTTTTGGCTCGGAACCTGGCAACCTGGATGTGTGGTGTGCGCCAACTGCCAGCAGCGGGGCTCGACGTCCGGTTCCGGGCCGGGGCAGCGGCGTTTTGAACGGGAGAATGAGCGGCTGCGGCGTGAGAACGACCGCCTACGCGAGGAACTGAAGGAGCGGGAGAAGAAGCTCGAGGAGGCCGGGAGGAAGATCGGCGATGCGGAAAAGCAGATCGCCGACTTGGAGCGCCAGCTTGGCCTCCGGAACGGAATTCGACGACATCGTCGAAGCCCCCGTCGTCGGACGGGCTTGCCGGTGCGCAGCGGAAACGCGGAAGCCGCCGGAAGAAGGGTTGCCGGAAACCGGGCGGGCAGCCGGGTCACGCGGGGCGTCACCGCGTTCCCGGTCCCTGCCGAAGTTGTCGACAAGGTGGTGGAGATCCTGCCGGAACACTGCGGCCACTGCCAAGGCCCGTTGCAGCGCGACGGCGGCGTCAGGACCGGCAAAGTTTCACGGCACCAGGTCACAGAACTTCCCCCCGTCAAACCGATGGTGACCGAGTACCAACGCCCTTCGGTGTGCTGTCCGGGATGCGGCAAGAACACGCGGGCACCGCTGGAGCTGTGCAGACGGATTAAGGCATAGGAATCGGCACGGTCCTCCAGCGGCTTTTCGATATACTCGCAATATCTTTGGTTTACACGGAGCGCTATGCCGAATCTTCCTGCCGTACTTGACGACCCTTCGTTCCGGCTCTTCGCGCCGTTTCCGCTCGTCATTGGCCTCTTGTTTGTCACATACAAGCTGCTCAAGCGAGGGCAGAAAAAGAGCCCAGTAGTCTGGACGCTAACCGTCGACTTCATGGCGCTGCTCTTGCTGTTTCTCCTCGTGTGGCCGATTGCCGCAGCGGTGATTCTATTTAATAGGCACGAATACTTGCTGGGCTTATTCCCAGTCATTTACGCGACGCCCTATTGCTTGGTCCTTGCGCTTCTGTTCAAGCCAATTCTGGACTACATTCGCCTCATCAACACGCGCGGCGAAGAAGAGGCTCGCGCCCGGATGAAGGCGTTGGTGGAACGATTTCAGCGTGACGCGCCAACCGACGACGAGCTCATCGCTGCCGGAAGCTTACTGGGAAGCCTATGTCAAAGGATCGCCGACGCGTTGCATTCTATGTTTGTCCTGCCACTGGCGTTTCTCAAGGTGTAACAGTTCAGGCCCGTGGTTTGGCGGGTAGGAGGGAAGGTGCGGGAAGGCCCGCGCGGTGTGAGTGGACAGCCTGTTTGAGGTAGTCGAGAGGATTGCGGCCTTGGATGCGGCAGGTCTGGGTGGCGGTGAGGAGTCGCGCCATGGCTACCTCGCCGTCGGCGCTGCGGCTGCCGAAACTGGTTTTGCGCCACTGGTCGGCGCACCGGAGGGCGCGCTCGGCGGAGTTGTTGGTG
>CAIVPR010000016.1 GCA_903907865.1 uncultured Acidobacteriia bacterium | reverse complement strand
CGCACCGTGTTTTTCGAAACACGCCAAGCGGTCCTTTCAGCCTCCCGGTACCGCCCGGTTCCTACCGCTACATCCCAACCTTACTTCAGGAAATCCTTGAACTTGTCCAGCAGCCCCTTCTCATGCGGCTCATTGTTCACCGGCAGAGTCTGCGCCAACTGTTCAAACAACTTCCGCTGGTCCTTCGTCAGCCGGGTCGGCACCTTCACGTCGACATGCACAACCAAGTCGCCCCGACCCCGCCCCTGAACCTCGGGAACGCCCCGCCCCTTCAACCTCAGCTCCGTCCCCGGCTGCGTGCCCTCCGGCACCGACAACTTATGCGGACCCTCCAAGGTCGGCACCTCGATCTCGTCGCCCAGCACCGCTTGGCTGATGTTGATCGGCACCGTGCAATGGAGGTCGTTCTCGTGCCGCTCGAAAACCGCATGCTCCTTCACCGTGAAGAAGATGTAGAGGTCGCCGTTAGGACCGCTGTTTGCCCCCGGCTGCCCTTCGCCGGAAACCCGCAACCGGTTTCCATCCGCGATGCCCGCCGGAACCGTCACCTTCAGCTTCTTGTTGACGTGCCTGTAGCCCTCGCCGCGGCAATCCCGGCAGACCGTCTTCACGATCTGGCCAGTGCCGCCGCAATGCGAACACGTCCGCCGTACCGACAGGAACCCCTGCGAGAAAATCTGCTCGCCCCGTCCATGGCATCCGGGACACGAAATCGTCCCTGTTCCCGGCTCGGCACCCTTGCCCACGCAACGCGGACACGGCTCAAGCTTCGGCACTTGGATTTCGATCGCCTTGCCGAACGCCGCTTCCTCGAAGCTCAGCGTAAGGTCGTAGCGCAGGTCGTCGCCCTTTTGGGGCCTGTTACGACCGCCGCCACCCCGCTGTCCAAAGGCGTCGCCGAATCCGAACACCTGGCTCAGCAGGTCGCCCAGATCCATCTGCGAGGGGTCGAATCCGCCTCCTCCCGCTCCCGAAACTCCCTGGTGGCCGTACGCGTCGTACGCCGCCCGCTTTTGGGCGTCGGACAACACCCCGTAGGCCTCCGCGGCCTCCTTGAACTTTTCCTCGGCCTCCGCGTCGTCCGGATTCCGGTCGGGATGGAACTGCAACGCCAACTTGCGGTAAGCGCTCTTCAGCTCCTGCTCGCCCGCACCCTTGGGGACGCCGAGCACTTCATAATAATCTCTTTTTGCCACCTGCATTCCGATCGGGTGTTGGAGTATTGGCGTTTACGGTCGAACTGCCACGCGGACCATTGAAGGACGCAGCAGCTTCCCCTTGAAGTTGTAGCCGCGCTGGTATTCGGAAAGCACCGTGCCGTCCGGCGCGTCGGAGGTCTCGAAGCGGTCGATCGCTTGGTGCAGGTGTGGATCGAAAGCCTTGCCAACGGCGTCGATCGGCTCCAACCCAAGCTTCTTCAGGATGTCGAAGGTCCTGGTATAAATCATTTCCACGCCTTTGGCGTAGTCCGGACTGCCGCATTCCACTTTCAGCGCACGGTCAAAGTCGTCGAGCACCGGCAGCATGTCCCGCGCGACGTCCATGCCCGCAAACTGCATGTAGTCCGCGCGTTCCCGCTCCGTTCGCTTGCGGTAGTTGTCGAACTCCGCTTGGCGGCGCAACAAGATCTCTCTGAGTTCGTCGCGCTCGGTCTTCAAAGCCGCTACCTCCGCGTTCGGGGACTGGGCTTCCGGGTTGGGAACTGTGTTTTCCTGGTTCACTTCAGCTCTGGAGGCTTCGGCAGCCATGTCGTTCCTGTTTTCGGTATTTTCCACGTTCACGTCAATTTCAGGTTAGCATCGGGCATCAAAATTTTCTACCGAGCCGCTGACCGCAAGGAAGCCCGTGGGGCGGCCAATATTGGCCGCGGCGGCCTTTGAGGCAGCCGTAACCGGATGCCCACGGTAGCGCTTTCAACCCTACAAGGTCTCGAATGTCCGTCCAAGCTGTTGCACCGCCGACACCACGCGCTCGTAATGCATCCGCATCGGGCCCAAAACCGCCACCCGCGCCTGCACCCCGGACGGCATCTCCACCGTCACCCCGATCAGCGCCAATTCCCGCATCGCCGGGTGCGTATCCCCAAGCCCGACATGGATCCCGACCCGCCCCTGCGGCGCGTCCAAAAACCGGTCCAGCATAGCCACCAAATGCTGCTTTTCTTCCAAGGCGCGGAACAACTCCCGCATCCTCTCCCTTGTTAGATGCAGGTCGAGGCCCACAAGATACGACACGCCGTCCATCTGCACCCTCGGTGCCGAATCCGCTTCCAACAGACCCTTGCGACACAGAACATCCAGTTGCTGCAGGATCGCGTCGTAAACCGCCCGCTCCGCCTCGATCCGCCGCAGCAGTTCCGCCCGCGCCCGTTCCAGCGTCCAGCCCGCAAAATTGACGTTCACGTAGTTGCGGATGTGGTCCAACTCCGTCCGCGACATCTCCCGATCCAAACTCACCACGCGGTTGCGCACCATGCGGTCGAGCGTTTCCACGATCATGAGGACGCGCCGGTCCGAAAGCGCCACCAGTTCCAAATGCTCCAGTTCCTGCGAGGACGAGGGCAGCGCCGCCGCAATCCCCACGTTTCCGGTCATCTCTGTAAGGATGCGGGACGCGATGGCAACCCGCTCCTCCAACGATTCTCCCGAACTCATGCGCTCGAACATCTGCGTGCGCTCGTCAACTGCCAACGGGACCGGAGCGACGCTCACGGCAAAGTCGCGGAAGGCCCGGTCTGTGGGAATTCGGCCAGCGGAAGTGTGGGGCTGGGCGAGGTACCCGTCGTCGGCCAAATCGGCCATCACGTTGCGGATGGTGGCCGGACTGAGCGAGAGATGGCGCATGCGCGACAGCGTGCGCGACCCGACCGGCTCGCCGCACTCGATGTACGAGCGGACGATGAGGTGCAGAATTTCCCGTTCTCTCGGATTCAACTGCCTGCCGGAAGTCAGCATGGCCCTGGGCGGACTCCTATTCTCCAATGATACTTTAACCCCCCGAGCGTATGCCTCGTTGTGGGGCCGGATGTTATCCTGCGCGGCGGTCGCCGACCGGCGCACGCGCCTGAAAGGCGCGTATTTGGTTTTGCCTCCACTCCCGTATCTGTCAGCCATCCTGTCCCCGCGCAAGCCTTACCGAGCCGCGCGCGCAAGCAAGCGGTCCCCACGTCCCAACCAGCGCCGTTTGCCACCTTGTATTACCCACCCACAACTCTTTGCAGCTTGCGCCGCTTCGTGGCGCATGCACCCTCGAAAATTACCCCCCGACAGCGCCGGGGAGCGGGTCCATGAATTGCATGGGATCGAGGCCGCCGCGGACGCAGTCCCGGATGGCGCGGCGCATCTTGCGTGCGAGTTTCCGGGGGTCGAGGGGGGACGGGCCCT
>CAIVPR010000015.1 GCA_903907865.1 uncultured Acidobacteriia bacterium | reverse complement strand
GTCGCCAGGGTTGCAGGTCGAACGTCTGCTTTGGGCGCTGCTGCTGGTGGCGCCCTATGCCCTTGTGCGGCAGATCGGCGGGCATGGGGACTGGATTTTCGCGGCGACGCTCCTGGGCTACGTGGTGGCGTTCTTCGTGGGCGTCGGCTTGTGCTGCCTGCTTGCGCTGTATCTTGAATGGGTGGACGATCACGACAGCCGGCGGGCGCGCGATCCCTACCGACTGTGGAACGGCGTGCCGGACGACGACCGGCCGCCTGGTCGATGACGCAAGGGGCGCAGGATCAGCCTGATCCGGTCCTGCGCCCCATATCCTCCACCATAGCGCGGAACTGCTCATCTTCCGCGAACTGATAGTCGAACGTGATGACCCCATCCGCGCCCCCGATCCAGTTGCGGACGTAGATTGGGCCGTAACCGAGGGCGTATTCCCCGAACCACGATTTATCCGCGGCCTGTTGGAGTCGGAGTTTGCCGCCGGTTTGCCAGGCTTCGGGGTCGGGGGGGAGGTAAGTCATGCCCCAACATGCCGCATTATCGCCCGCCCGATAAGCTCCGGTATCTGCGGGACGACGCTATTCCCGAGCCCGATCAGCCGGGGTCGGCGGTTCGGGCTGCCTCGGCCTGTCGTGCGCGGCGTGTTCCCTTCCCAGGCTTCCACTGGTCGAGTTCGGTCCAGCCGGGAGGGTAGCCCATCAATTTTTCCGTCCATGTCGGGTTCAGCACGCCTCCAACGGCGTTCGGAAGCTGCTCGCCGGATGTCGGCGGACGAGATAAGCGGCTCGCGCCGTTCGGGTCGTTCGGGGCTCGATAGTCCCGCGCTGCCACCGTTGGCCAGAACCCCGGATAGAGGCGCACCGCAGACGGCAGATTGTCCGGTTCCCGCGTCGCAAGCCTCGCCGCACTCATGCCCGTGCTCTCGCCGTCCTCCGCTCTCGGGGTAGGCCACATTTTCGCCGCCGTCCGGGCGCTCTCCGAAAGGCCCTCCGCAACACGCACCATCATGCTCAGTTCCGAGCCGTGCCCATCGTCCCCCATCCCGTGCGGGGTAGCCCAATATCCACACCCTTTCCCGGATATGTGGGGCGCCGATGGCGGCAGCGGATACAACGTGCCACTCCGCATCATACCCGATCGAAGCGAGCCCCCCGAGCACCTGATCCAGTCCGCGAGTGCGAAGGGCAGCGACGTTTTCGATGATGACCCACGCCGGCCGGACTTCATTGATGAGGCGCCGGTATTCGTGCCAGAGGCCGGAACGCTCGCCGTCGAGGCCGGCGCCTTTGCCGGCGATGGAGATATCCTGGCAGGGGAAGCCGCCGCAGATGACATCGGGAACAATTCCGTCTGCTGCCAGGCGCGCTCCGGTGAGGGATCGAACATCGTCATAGATCGGCACTCCGGGCCAATGTTTCGCCAGGACGGCGCGGGGGAACGGTTCGATCTCGCAGAAGGCCACGGTCGTCATGCCGGCGCGTTCGAGCCCGAGGGAGAAGCCGCCGATGCCGCTGAATAGGTCGAGAATTTTCACACCACCACCCACCCCTTAGCCGCCACCCACTCATCCCGCCCACCCGCCGTCAAAAATCCCCCGATATACAACCCATCCTCCGCATGCACCGTCAACAACGGCGAGCACGAATCCTCGCCGTAGACCAAGCGCTCGATCACGCCGGCATGATCCCCTTCGCGACCGAGCGCGCGATGGCCTTCAACTGCTGCGGCGTCGGGCGGTCGGCTGTCGGTTTTTTCCACGCGGGTTGTCCTTTGAGCCATGCGGGGCGGGGTTTCTTGGGGGGGGTCATGTTGCGACTTCCAATAATTTTCGGGTGGTCTGGTCTGGATGCCAACCCCAAACGGTTTTGCGGCGTCCCTTTCGCCCGGATCGCTTGTCGGTTCCGGAACTTGCATGTTCCAGCAACTTGACCCATCCGTCAAACCGATACGTGTTGCCAGTGTG
>CAIVPR010000014.1 GCA_903907865.1 uncultured Acidobacteriia bacterium | reverse complement strand
GACTTCTCACCGCCACCCAGACCTGCCGCATCCAAGGCCGCAATCCTCTCGACTACCTCAAACAGGCTGTCCACTCACACCGCGCGGGCCTTCCCGCACCTTCGCTCCTACCCGCCAAACCACGGGCCTGAACTGTTACAACGGTTGGCTACTCGGAATCTGGAGTTGTCCGCTAGTTCCATCGAAGCTGAACGCGCCCCCGACAAGTCCGGCTGCGGTTATCGCGCCGCCCGACAGGGTCCCGCCATTCCCACTCGCTAGATCATTCGCATTTCCGTCCCCCGGCCACCACCCGACTAACCCCGAAGGAGGCACCAAACAAGCCGGCACCCCAACCACCGTCACATCAGTAGCCGAATTGTTGGCCGTGTTTGCCTCGCCGCCGCCAGAAACAGTCGCCGAGCTTGTGAGGGGCGATACGGCGGTTGCGGCCACATTGACGGCTATCGTAATTGGCGGATAGCTTGCCCCAGCCACTAGAGCATCACTTCGAGAGCAGGAAAGCGGTGCGGCATACGAACTCGTCCCAAAATACTTCTGGTTCAAATAGGCGTTGACCGACTGCTCCTCGTTCGCGCTCAATGATCGGTTATACGCCACAATCTCAGCAATCTCTCCGTGGAAGATGTTTCCGAAAATATCGTTGCCGACATACAGGGTTGCGGGTTGCGTCGTGTCTAAGGGCGTGGCCCCGCCCTGATATGTGACTGTAAGCGAGATTCCGTCAACACTGATCATCCCGTTGGTCACCTCCAAGAGGTGGAACGTGTCGTTCCACCCGGATGGTTCGGTAGCCGCGGTAGTGTTGTTCGGGGAACAGCAACCCGCGCCGTCCTGAAAGTAAATGACCCCGCCCCACGTAGCATGCAATAGAAAACGGTTGGAGCCGTTCGACGCCCAACTGAACGCGGTGTTATACGGGCTGCTTCCGCTCTGTTTGAGGACTGCAAAGACCTTTCCCGTGGTCCCGGCCCCCCAGATCGTTCCCGGCACGCCCGAGGACGACGCGAAATAGCTCCCCCCGGGCAGCACCACGGTCGGCTGCCCGTTGAGTCCGCTGGTGTTGATGCTAGGTGAACCCGCTGCTTGTAAATCCAAGTGGTTTGCCGAAGAATCAACCCAAGTGCTGGTGGAGGTTGAGAAAGAGCTCGCGCGGTACCAGGCCGTCGGTGCCGGAACAGACGGCAACCCGCACTGCCACCCGACTCCCGTAATCGACGTTGCCGTGAGCCCGACGGGAAGAGTCGCAGATACCGTCACCGGCGCATTGGTTGCCGCTCCACCCACGTTCGACGCTGTAATCATATAGGTAGCGCCGGACTGTCCCTGGACGAAGGGCGCAGAGTGTGACATACTGATCGACATGTCGGGAATTGGAATGATCAAGGTCGGATCGCTGGCCGTGTTGTTGCCCGTGGTGACCTCTCCGGCGAGTGCCACCGTCGCCACATTGGTGACGGCTGCCGGGGCGTTGTTGGCCACGTTGACCGTAACGCTGATCGGCGGATAACTACTTCCACCGGCGAGCGAGTCGGTTCTACTGCAGCTGACACTGGTCAGCGAGCATGTCCATCCCTGCCCGGTGAGGGCAGTCGCGGTCAGGCCGGTCGGCACCGTATCCGTCACGGTCACTGTTCCCGAAGTCGCCCCGCTTCCCGAATTGGTGACGACAATTGTGTAACCCGCGCCCGCCTGGCCTTGGTAGAAGCTGCCGGAATGGCTCTTGCTAATCGCAAGATCCGCGTGAGTGTCGGACCACCCAACGCCATAGTTGCGCCCCGTAAACGAAGTCGTCGGATCGAAGAAATTGACCGCGTCCATGATCGTGCCGCTGACCAAGCTACTACCAAACTGGTTGGCCATCGAATAAACTTTGGTGCCGTTCACGTAGTAGTCGAACGTGCTGCCCGTGAACTGGATCGAGAAGGCGTTCCACGCATTGTACGAGACTGTGCCCGGCAGGTCAATCCAACCCTGCGAAGTCTCGTCCCAAACCGTATACTCTCCATGGCCAACTGAATTCGTGAAGCCAATGATGGCGTAGTCGGATTCGGCCCCGCCTTTCGACCCTACCGCCCACATGTATGTGGCGGCATTCCCCTGAGTTGTGTCGCCCAAGGTCGAGGGTATGTAGAGATCGGCTGCGATGGCATCGCCCGATCCACTGCCCGCCACGGCGTGCGAACGGCCTTGGTAGCCATACAACTGACTTTGGTAGGCTGCTGGGCGATTGCTGTAACCCTGTGCCTGATCGATGCCGATGCCCAGCAAGAATGGGGCCTGGCCGGTTCCGCCACCCGGCTGGGCGAATGTCGCCGGGGCGTAGCGGCTCACTGGCCAACTCGGCGAAGTACCGGAAAACGGAACGGTCGAGAAAGACGGCATTAGGTTCGTGAATGCGGTCGTCGCACGTGGCGACGGTTTCGGGGCGGCGAAACCCGATTCGGACATGACCTTGCATGCGTCAGTTCCTTCCGCACACGTGACGCTTCCCTCGCCGCTGGTCGCGACTCCATTCGAGACAAACGACGGCGACGCAAGGAGCGTCCGCCCCGCCATGGCCCCAACACCAACTCCGTTGCGGACAAATGAAACCCTCGACGCAGAAACCGAAGAGGGCTGGAGCGAGACCCCCAACCCGACCAAGCTGTCCCGCAGCGTGCTATCCGATACAGACAGCGGGCCCGTTCCCTCGGCACTAAGTGCTTGTCCCGCGTACCGCACCACTGCATGCTCGATACTCGACGTGCTTTGCGTGCTGCCGAACCGAATCCCTGTCCAGTCCCCGGCCATGGGTCCCACGCCCGGCAGGGTCGTTGGGAACCGCTCGACGGACGTGGCCGGATCCAGCGACGAAGTCATATAGACCGGCTGTTCCGACGTGCCCGCGACCACCAACCGCCCGTTGACCAGCAGTCCGCTGCCACCACCGGCGAGAAATCGCACCACCACGCCTTTCTGAATAGTCAGCGTCACCCCCGCGCGGACCTCGATCTCACCGGATACCAACACGGGACTGTCCGCGCCGGTCCAAGTTGTGTCCGACAGGACGGCCGCATCGACCCGCTTTCCGGAAGCCGCATCCCCCTCCGACACAACCATCATCGATTCGACTGCGGCCTCGCTGGGGCGTCCCTCTCGAAGCAGACGGTTGCCAGATCCCATCACGTGTTTCCGATTCCCGGTTACAACTGGGAACTGGTTGCATTCGAAGGAGTTCGAGCGCAGCTCGACCTTGGCGTCACGTGAGAATACACCGGTCCGATTGAACCGGAACGTGACCGACGATGCCGAGACTTCAGCCCCGCCAAACGAGTCGATTCCGAAAGAGTTCCGTTCGAGTGTCCCGCCCGAGACCGTCGTCCGTGCCGAAATTCCGGCACTCTCGGTTGCGCGAACGCTTTCCGTTACCGACACGGAATCCAGTGTCGCGATGCCTCCCCGGTTCTCGACGCCCGTCACCGCCCTCGTAATGGCGGTACTTGCCAGTTCCACACGTGCGTCGGCACCCCGCATCCAGATGCCGCGCCAATAAAGGCTCCGGCGCGTGTCGTTGGTCGCCGTGAGGCGCAGTGTGACCGGGTTTTGCGTTGACCCGTTGGTCCGCAGCCGCCCCCTGACTTCCAGACCGCTTCGGAAGTCGCCCGAAAACTCAACCGTGGTGCCAGCCTCGATTGTCAGGCTGGCCCCTTCCGCGACGGTAACCACTCCGCGAATCACGCGGGGGCCGTCCGCAGCCCGCCAGACATCCGAGCCGGTAATCAACACATCGCCGCTCGCACCCGACAGTAGCGCCGAGCCTAGAACTGTTAGGCAGAGTGCCTGGAAGTTGTTTCGTCGTGTCATTTGCGGTCCTTCAATCCTGGTCCATCGATTCGAGTGTCCGTGCCGCACTCAATGCAGCGAACAAGGTGACGAGCAGTTCGGGGCTGTGATCTGACTCGCGGTTGCCGCGACGCCCTGGGCTGATGTTGCGGTAGCGGCAGCAACACCCGCAACGACCGCACCGGCACCGGCGACTCCGACAGCCACCGCTCCGACGCTGGATGCGGCCACAGCCACTGTTGAGGCCGCTGCTCCGCTCGATGCGGACGAGGCGATTGCCGCTGCGTTCGACCTTGTCTTGCAGGATCCCCGAACAACCTCGGCATTCCGTACGATGATCACCCTCGCGCCCTGATTCGACCCTTCTACTGCGGAAACCCCTGTGATGTGCAGAGCGCGCCCAACCGGAACCTCGACTCCCTGCAGTTCAAAGGACAGCTTTGTAGTGCTGTCTGACAGCAGTACCCTTTTTCCGTCCCGCACGGCGCAACCTGTCAACGAGTAGGTGCTTGGCGAAGTCTCGGCGCCGGAGGCAAGATTCACCGTGTCGCCCGGACCGAGCCGTGCGATCTCAATGCCTCGCCGTTCAAACACATGCAGCGCGCCGTCCATCGAATGGACCTCGAGCAGCTTGCCTTGGGAGGTGTCGTTCATGAAGGAAACCGTCGCCAATGCTCGCCGCTCGGGGGCCACCGTCAACCCGCTGGCGTCCACACGGAATCCGAAGACTCGCGCGCTTCCTGTTTCCAATGCGAGCCTCGTGCTGAAGAAGTGTCCACGCGCGCCCCTCGACAGTTGGACCCAGTGCCCTTCATGCAGCCAGATGCGGCAGGTGGACTCGCGGGCTTCAACAAGATCCCCTTCGAACAACGTGGCCGTGCCACGGATACTCACGCCGTTCAGGCTGAACCCGCCATCCGATGACAGCATTCCAAGGATGGCGCGTTTTTCCTCGGCTCCGGCGGACGAGCCAGGCGAAGCCCATAACACCAGTATGGAAAGCAGCAAGGCATAGGTAGATGACAAGCAACATCGGCTGAACCGAGCGCTCAAACTTAGCTCTTTGTGACGAGCGGCTGATCTGGAACGTCCAGCACGGAAGGGGGGCATCCCGATTTGTCTCCCCAACGCCACGGGCAGCGCCAAAACCGCAGAGGCCCCCCCCCATGCCACCGTCCGCAATCTGCCCAACGCCTTGTCAAGTCCCACGTTAGCCCTCCGAGTCGAGTCTCGATCTGCCATTCGGACACACCGCGCAAAATGGTGTGTCCTGTATTTCATCACACTCCGTGCCAGGACACAAGGGGTAATATCATGAATATTGCAGGACTCGGTCCTCCATCCAAGAGTCGATGCTGGCGAACGACCACCACCATGAGCCTCTATAAAGGTAGTACTGGTATTTCCCACAAAGCCTGCTACGATGCTGGCGCTTAGCCCATCCACTGCGCCATTTCGCGCACATCGCTCGAAGGCGTTGCAATAGCATTCCGTCGCGGCCATCAGTTTCCGTACATCGTTGCGGCTGGCTCAGGAATCCGAGCGGTGTGAATGCCGAATCAGAGCTTTGAAGCTGTTCCACGCTGCAATTGGCCGTGTGCTGTTTGTGGCGAGGATCGGCCGCGCTATCCTCATGACCAGCAAGAAGCCAAGATCTTGATCGCAGTCTATGGCGGCCCGCCTGCGGAGTAGGAGGCCTGAAATCCCTCACCCGCCAACCCGGTCACAAACTGTATTCCCCACCAAATCAACAACATCCATCACTTCGAGTTCGTTTTCCCCCACCCCACATGGCATACTCTACCTTCGGAGGAACCCCTATGCCCACGGAACGACAACTCGCAGCCAACCGGCAAAACGCGCAGAAATCGACAGGCCCCCGCACCCCGGAAGGCAAGGCGGTCTGCGCCCAAAATGCCTCCCACCATGGGAAGCTCGCCGACGAAGTCCTCCTCGCCTGCGAGGATCGCAAGCAGTTCATCCGCTACTCCCGCCGCTACCACCGCGAGTTCCAGCCCGTCGGCCACCTCGAAAAGTCCTTGGTCAACGACATGGTCGCGTCATCTTGGCGACGCGACCGTCTCGGCATCCTCGAGGCCCGCCTGATCGACCATTCCTACAACACTATCCCCGATCCGCTCCTCCCCCAACTCGACCCGGAAGCCGGAGTCCCGCACCCCGACCACAGCCCCGTGGCCTTCCGCAACGCCCTCGGCTACCGTGAACTGGTCGACACCTCCAAGGTCCTGCCCCAGCTCTCCCGTGACGCCGCCCGCCATAACCGCGACTTCCACAAGGCCCTCGCCACCCTCCTGCGCCTCCGGGCAACACACAAGAAGAACCAGCCCAGCCCCACCCAAGCCGCCGAACCTGAGGACCCGTTCTACCAAGGCAAGTACGACCGCCCCGTAGTCCCCCCGCCCGCCGACCCGCCCGGCACGGTTCCCGAGGATCTATTGGGTCTGTTCGGCTCTGTTTCGACGCCGGAACTGGCCTATCCATCCATCCCGGATTCCGAAGGAGAGGAAATAGAATCAACAACGTGCAAGGAAGTCGATGCCCTCCAGCTCGCAGCTGGTAACGATTTCCGTTGTGGGGCAGGTTGCCAACCTGCGGCGGGGTCTTCAATCGCAGACCTGTGCCGGACTTATCCGAGCGGTCCCTCGGCTGTAAGCCGTCGCCGCTGGTCAACACCGCCACGCGCCCTCCAGGCGCGAGTTGGGTTGCGGCTCCGCAGCGCAACAATCCACCCTACGGAACCTCAACAGCCCAGCTATCGTAGTGGACACCAATTACGTGAACAGCTTCGGAATCACATTCCCCGCCACGTCCGTCAACCGGAAATTCCGCCCTTGGAACTTGAACGTCAGCTTCTGGTGGTCCAGCCCCAGCAGGTGCAGCATGGTGGCGTGTATGTCGTGGACGTCCATCTTGTCGCCGGTCGGCGAGAACCCGAACTCGTCGGTCTCTCCAACGGTGAGCCCCGGCTTCACGCCGCCGCCCGCCATCCAGATCGTGAACGCGTCGATATGGTGGTTGCGCCCGGTCTTCCCCCCGACCTCGCGCACTTCGCCCATCGGCGTCCGCCCGAACTCGCCGCCCCACACCACCAGTGTGTCCTTCAGCAGCCCGCGCTGCTTCAAATCGCGCACCAGCGCCGCCGTGGCCTTGTCGATCTCTCTCGTCACCTGCTCCAAAGGCTGCCCGAGGTCGAAATGATGGTCCCAGTCGGTGTGGTAAAGCTGAACGAAACGCACGCCGCGCTCGATCAGCCTCCGCGCCAGCAGACAGTTGTTGGCATAGCTGGCCTGGCCCGGCACTGCGCCGTACATCTCCAGCGTTTCCTTGGACTCCTTGGCGAAATCGATCAACTCCGGCCCGCTGGTCTGCATCTTGTACGCCATTTCGTACGACGCCACACGGGTCGCGATCTCGGGGTCACCCGACTCGGCCATCTGCGAAAGGTTCAAATCCCGGATCGTGTCCAGCGTTTCGCGCTGGATCTGGGCATCGATGCCCTGGGGGCGGGACAGGTCTAGGATGGGGTCGCCGCCGGAGCGGAACGGCACGCCTTGGTAGGCCGTCGGCAGGAAGCCGCTCGACCACAATGCCGCACCGCCGCGGGGTCCGCGTGGACCGGATTGTAGCACCACGAAACCGGGCAGGTCCGACGATTCGCTGCCCAACCCGTAAGTGATCCAGGCACCCATGCTCGGGCGTCCAAAGCGGGTCGAGCCGGTATTGGTGTAGCACTTGGCGGGGCCGTGGTTGAAGTTCTCGGCAGCCAGACCCTTCACGAAGGTGATGTCGTCGGCGATGGAGCCGATATTCGGGATCAACTCGCTGAACCACGCGCCGGATTGGCCGTATTGCTTGAAAGCTCGGTTGGTGCCGAGCAGCTTCGGTCGTTCCTTGGCGAACGTGTCCATGAAGGCGAAGCGCTTGCCCGCCATCATCGAGTCCGGCACGGGCTTGTTGTGGTACTTCTGCAACTCGGGCTTGTAGTCGAACAGCTCGAACTGGCTGGGCGCGCCCGCCATGAAGAGGTAGATGACGTTCTTGGCCTTGGCCGGGAAGTGGCCCGGATGCGGGGCCATCGGGTTGACGGGCGCGGGCGGAGCGGAGAACGCCTTGCCGTCGGTGAGCATCGACAGCAGCGCCGCCTTGCCCAGCCCGAGGCCGCAGCGGCCGAAAAAGTGCCGCCGGGTTTCGAATTGCAGTTGCAGGTCTTCTGGTGTCATCAGCCTATTCCCGGGTCAAGAAGTCGTCCAAGTTCAAGAGCACGCGCGCCACGCCCGTCCAAGTGGCCTCCAACTGGAGGTCTTTGGGCAGCATCGCGGCCAGCTTCGGGGGCGGGGGATTGGCCGGAACGCCCTCGGGCGTGAACTTCCCGCCCTTGTAGATCAATTCCGTGGCCTTCGAGGGATGCGACTTGTACTCGTCGGTCATCCGCGCCAGATGCCGCTCGATCCGTTCCAACTCGTCGGCCCGCGGTCCGCGGCCCAGTGCCAACTGGAAGCCATACCGGATGCGCTCCTTGTTGTCCTCGGGAGCCTCTTTCAGGATTCGGGCGGCGAGCCCCTCGGCGAATTCGAGGAAGGCCTCGTCGTTCAAAGTAGTCAGGGCTTGAAGCGGGGTGTTGGACCGGACGCGCCGGGTGCAGGCGGAGGTTGCGTCGGGGGCGTCGAACACCAGCAGTCCGGGGAACGCCGCAGACCGGCGGAAGAAGGTATAGAGCCCGCGCCGGTAGCGGTTGGGGCCGGTTTCGGTCGGCCATGCGCCGGCCACCTGGGTCACGGACATCGCGCCCTCGGGGATCGGCGTGTAGACGCTGGGGCCGCCCACCTTGTCGGTGAGCAGTCCGCTGGCGCTCAAGGCCGCGTCTCGCACGATCTCGGCATCGAGCCGCAGGCGGTTCTGCCGGGCCAGAAGCTTGTTGTAGGGGTCGACTTCTTCCAGATCCTGGCGTTCCTTCGACGATTGTTTGTAGGCCGCCGAAGTCACGATCAGCCTGTGGATTGCCTTCTGGCTCCAATTCCGGGCCATGAACTCGTTGGCGAGGTAGTCCAGTAGCTCGGGGTGCGTGGGCTGGTTGCCTTGGGCACCGAAGTCGTTCTCGGTTTCGACGAGACCCTTGCCGAAGTACTCCTGCCAGAACCGGTTCACGGTGACGCGGGCCGTTAGCGGGTTTTTGGGATCGACCAGCCACTTGGCGAAATCGAGGCGCGATGTGGCACCGGCGGGCAACTGCGGCAGGAAGGCCGGGACGGCGGGTTGGACCGGGATGCCCTTGCGCAGGAAGTCGCCGCCCAGTTGGACGTAGGCGTCGCGCGGCTTGGGTAACTCGCGCATCACGAGGGTTGTGGTGAACTTCGGCTCGCGGCGGCGCAGTTCGCGCAGGTTCTGGACCCGTTCGACCAGTTCCGGGTCGCTGGCAGTGTCCTTGACTCCCTTGGCCGCCAGTTCGCGGACGTAGGTGATGAGTTCGCGGCTCAGGGCTCTGAACTGGGAGTCAAAGGCTTTCTTGCGTGCGATTTCCTCCGGGCTCGGGACTTCGAGGATGGGCCGGTTGAAGTCGTAGCGCTCGGCCTCGGTGGTGATCTCGTCCGAGTTGTTGAAGAAGGCGAAGAGCTGGTAGAACTCCTTCTGGGTGAGCGGGTCGAACTTGTGGTCGTGGCAGCGGGCGCAGCCGACGGTCAGGCCGAGGAAGGCACTGCCGGTGGTGGAGATTCGGTCCACGACGGCCTCGACGCGGTACTGTTCGAAGTCGATGCCGCCCTCGAAGTTGCTGGGGGTATTGCGGTGGAAGCCGGTGGCGATGAGCTGGTCGGTGGTCGGGTTGGGCAGCATGTCGCCCGCGATCTGCTCGATAACGAACTGGCTGAACGGCATATCCTTATTGATCGCGTTCAGGACCCAGTCGCGGTATTTCCAAATCTGGCGCGGGGCGTCGATGGTGTAACCGTCGGAATCAGCGTATCGGGCCACGTCCAGCCAGTGGCGGCCCCAGCGCTCCCCGTAATTGGGGGAGGCGAGCAGGCGGTCGACCAGCTTCTCGTAGGCGTCGGGCCGGGTGTCGGCGACGAACTCGCGGACCTCGGCGGGGGAGGGAAGCAGACCGGTCAGGTCGATGGAGACCCGGCGGATCAGCGTTTCCTTCGAGGCCTCGGGCGAAGGTTTCAGGTGCTCCTTTTCAAGCCGGGCGTAGATGAACCGGTCGATGGGGTTGGCGGACCAGCGGGCATCTGCCACGGCGGGAGGTTCGGCGCGCTTGACGGGCTGGAAGGCCCACCAGTCATAGCCCTTCTTGGGCTTGGCGGAAGAGGTCGTGCCGGTTGCGGAAGCAGGCCAGTCGGCACCGGACTGGACCCAGTCGCGGATGGTGGCGACCTGTTCCGGGGATAGCTTGCGACCTGGGGGCATTTTGAGGTCGCCGGTCTGCTCGACGGCCTTGACGAGGGTACTGTTGGCGGCGTCGCCGGGCTTGAGCGCGGGACCGCGGTTACCGCCTTCGAGCAGGGCCTCGCGGGTAGCGACGGAGAGGCCGCTGGATTTCAGCGCCGAACTGTGGCAGGGCTGGCAGTTGGTCTGGAGGATCGGCAGCGCGGCGGGCGGGGGCGTCTGGGCGACGGCGAGCGACGCGGCGGCGATGGCGGGAATCAGGCGGCGGGTCAGGCCCCACGACGGAATGGGCACGCTGCAAGTTTATCAAATTGGAAGCGGACATTGGGGACCAGCGCATGGCGTCCCTGGGTCGCAGTCCTTGCTCCCGGAATTGCTAGCTCGCAGTTGTGGGGCGGCCTTTCTAGGCTGCGAGGTGGCTTTCCAGCCACCTCATGCGCCGCAAGGCGCAAATGCACTCATCTCCACGTTTGAGGTGCCACGGACCGCCCGGGGAAAAATAGGCAAGCACTGGTCGGCGCAAGTCTCAGAGTCCGAAGACGTAAAGTACCCGGCCCGCCGCCATCGCCACGTACTGTTTGCCGTCCATGCCGAACGAAATCGGGTTTGCCGCTATCTTGCCGCCGGTCTGGAACTGCCACACCGGCCTGCCGGTCGAGGCGTTGAGGGCGAAGAAGTTACCCTCGTCCGAGCCTGAGAACACCAGTCCGCCGCCGGTCGAGAGCACGCCCGACCACGGTGCGGAGAACATGGGGAACTCCCAGCGCAGGGTTCCGGTCGTCGCGTCCAGAGCCCGGATGGCCCCCTTCGGCTCCTCGTTCGGGACCTTGCTCTCGCCGCCGCCCGCGAAGAAGGTGCCGGGCTTGTAGTCGGCCTCGCGCTTGTAGTAGATCGACCCGATCTCCCGGACCGCTACGTAGAACAGATTCGTCTTCGGGCTCCACGACGGGCTGAACCAGACGGTCGACCCGTTCAGGTTGGGGCGCACCAGGATTCCGGCCTCGTTGGGCTCGGTGCCCGGCAGTGCCACAGCATGGCCGTTGTCGTCCAAGCCTTTGGACCACGTCTGCGTGGCGTACTGCTTCCCCGCCACGAATTGGCCGGTTGTCCGGTCGAGCACGTAGTAGAAAGCGTTGCGGTTCGCCACTGCGACGAGTCGCCGCTTGACGCCCCGCACCTCGGCGTCTAACAGCACCGGGACGTGGGTGGAATCCCAGTCGTGCGTGTCGTGCGGGGTGAACTGGAAGTGCCACTTGAGCTCGCCGGTGTTGCCGTCGAGGGCCACCAGCGAGCAGGTGTAGAGATTGTCGCCGCGCCGGTTGTCGCCGTTCCAGTCGGGGCCGGGATTGCCGATGCCCCAGTAGACGAGGTTGGATTCGGGGTCCCACGACCCGGTCACCCAGGTGGAGCCGCCGCCGGTCTTCCAACTGTCGCCCGACCACGATTCGTTACCCGGCTCGCCATTGGCGGGCACCGACCAGAAGCGCCAGGCCCGGTTGCCCGTCGCGGCGTCGTAGGCGTCGACGAAGCCCCGGATTCCGGCCTCGCCGCCACTGACGCCGACCAGCACCTTGTCCTTCACGACCAGCGGGGCAAGCGTCATGCTGTAGCCGACGTGGTAGTCCTCCACCTTGGTGGACCAACGCTCGATGCCGCTCTTGATGTCCAGCGCGACCAGGTAGCAGTCGAGAGTCGCGACGAAGAGGCGTCCGTCGAGAATCGCCGGGCCGCGGTTGACGCGCCCGAAGCCGATCGGCTCGAAGTCCTTTGGAATGGGACGGTGCCATTTCCAGAGTTCCCGCCCTGTACGGAGGTCGAGCGCGGCGGCCATGTTGGGGGCGGTAACGTACATGACGCCGTCGGCGACTATGGGTGAAACCTCGGTCCGGTCGAGGTCGAACTGGTAGGCCCATTTGACGTGCAGTCCGGAAACGTTGAGCGGGGTGAGTTGGTCGAGGGCGGAATGTCGGTGTCCGAGGGTGTTGCCGGAATAGGTCAGCCAGTTCGCGGGGTCCTTGGCGGAGTTGACGATGCGGTCGATGGGGACCTGGGCGTTCAGTCCAAGGGCCGCAGAGGCTAGGAGCGCCAGTTTGACGGTGTTCACTTCACCCTCCTTGCGGCGAGGTACGCCACCAAGTCGTCGAGGTCGGATGCCGACAAGGTCTTTTCATAGGACGGCATCGGTGTCTCCTTGGGCAGGGGCTTCAGTTCCTTGATGTCCGATTTCTCGAAGGAGTGGAACAGGCCGCGGGCGTCCTTGATCTGGATCGTAAACGAGTCCTCGTTGACGCGGATGCCCTTGATTGCCGAACCTTTCGAGAGTTGAATCGAAACGTAGTGGAAATTGTCGGGCAGGCCGTCGGCCGGACGGAGGACGGTGGACCGCAGGTACGCCGCGTTGCGTCGGCTGCCGATGGTGCTGAGTTCCGGTCCGAGACCCTCGCCTTGGCCGTCCACGATGTGGCAGCCCGGACAGCCGGAGCGCTGGTAGACTTGGACGCCTCGCGCCGGATCGCCCGGAATGGCTTCAACCGGTTGGGCTCCAAGGGCCTTCACGTACCCTGCCAGCGCCGCGACCTCGCGGGGGTGGAGTTGCCATGCGCCGGGCATTTCCGGCGGGATGCCGTTTTCGATCACCCCGCGCAGAGCCGCCTCGTCCGGGGCCTTGTCCAGTTTGGGGCGCAGCAGCGACGGGCCGCGTCCACCGCCTCCGTTCTGGCCGTGGCACAGGGCACACTGCGATTCGAAGATCTTCTTGCCGGTGTCGGCAGCGGGCGGGCTTTGGGCCAGGGCGAGGGATGCCATGGCCAGGCACCAAATCAACGGTCGGACCAATGGAAGGAATGGATTCCGCACCAGTGCACGATAACACACTTTCGGGGTATACAATGCTGGTCGTGCCCATGCCCTCCCGCCGTACGTTTCTGGCTTCCGGTCTCGCCTTGCCCGCGCTCGCCGCCGGGGCGGACGTTCCAGTCATCGACTGTGCGACGCACTTCTACGACACTTCGAGGCCGCAGGGTGTGCCATGGCCATCGCCCAGTTCGCCGATCCTCTACAAGCCCACGTTCCCGGAGCGGTACTTGGCGGCGGTGAAGCCCTACCGCGTGGACGGGGTGGTGGCGATCGAGGCCAGTCCCTGGCTGGAGGACAACCTGTGGCTCCTGAGTCTCGGGGACCGGTCGCCGTTGATCCGCGCCGTGGTGGGGAACATTGCTCCGGGACATCCCGATTTCCGGGCGGCGCTGGAGCGGTTCGCCAAGCATCCGCTGTGGCATGGGATCCGGATCGGGGCGGCGTCGCTGCCGAAATTCCTGGCTGACCCCCAGGCCATGGGCGATCTGCGGATGCTGATGGAGAAGAATCTGAGCCTCGACGTGCTGGTGGGCCAGCCTGTCTATGACCAGATCGCGCGCCTTTCCGAGGCTCTGCCGGACCTGAAGATCATGGTGGGTCACCTGCCTTTGGACGACTCGGCGGGAATTCGGGCCTGCGCTTCCAGGCCACGCGTTTACGCCAAGGTTTCGGGTGTGGTCCGGAGAGACGGGCAGGTGCCCAAGGCCAGGCTCGACGAGCTTTGGGATGTCTTCGGCCCGGACCGCACCGTTTACGCCAGCAACTGGCCGACGAGCGACATGATCGCGGAGTACCCGGTGGTGTTCAAAACGATGGCGGACTACCTTGCGGGGCAGTCCGCCGACTTGCGGTCGCGGTTTTTCAGCGGGAACGCGAAGACATTCTACCGACTATCCTGATCATCTCTTGCAGGACGCCTTTGCCTTGGTGTTGTACACATCCAGCCAATTGGTCGAGATGGCTCGTTGGGCCTCGGCGAGCGTCATGGTCTTGGTTGTGCAGACTTGGGCGTGGAGGTAGTTCTCCACGCAGTCCTTCTCGCGGAATCCGGGCTTGGGGTTCGCCGCTTCCGGCCAGAGGTTTGCCAAGTCGTTCGATCCACCCAATTCCAACGGGATGAAGTGGTCCACCTCGTACGTGCCCTCGGGTTGCGGCGTCAGTCCGTAGGAGGCGTAGACCTGGTGTTTCATCTCCGTGGTCACCGCACGCCGACCCTTGGTGCCGGTCGTACAGACCTCTGTTGTCGTGATTCCCATTGCAGCACCGGGCGTGCAAGAGGGGTCGGGCAGCGCACCGTTGACCTTGCAGCCAGCGCTCTTGGTCATGGCTGGCGGAAGAAACTCCGTCGCGTTGTGCGTATGGCTCGACGAGTCCCCGGTTGGAGGCGGCGGCGGTGGTGGCGGCGGAGCGACAGGATTCCTATTGGCGGGCGCGGCAACAAGCCGGCTCGAAAGGATCTGGGCCAGCCGTACACCCGCAAGCAGGATTTGGCGCTGCACCACCGGATCGGCCGCTTGCTCGTAGCTGCCGCTGTCGAGGATCTCACCGGAAGGCGGGATGTCGTTTCCGCCATCGGAGGCATCCTTATAAGCCGTGTCCACCGCGCGGGCGTAAGCGTCCAGCGCCCATTGCCACGGATCGGTCGAACCGGGCGCGGGACTGGTTGCGCTCAGCGTATCCACGGTGCTGTGGCTCAGGACCTCGGTGTCCCACAGATGGTGGAGCGTCATGCTGTCGCCGAAAAATGTGACATGTACCGAATTGGCACCGCCGTCGCCGTTCCGGTCCGCCGAGTGCAGCGGTTGGTGTATGTCGCCGACGAGGTGTGCCAGGAAGAGGATGGCCTCGGCCTTGTCCTGTTGGGAGGCGGTCGGAGTCAACTGGGCCGTGAATCGGGCGATTTCCGCCGCCGCGCAGCTTTCAGGGCCGCAGAACGACTTGACATCGGACAACGAGTGGGAGCCGCCGTCGACCGGGATGTTGACGAAATGCCACTTGTCGCTGTGGGGGTATTTTGCTTTGAGTTCACCGGTCGCCGCGAACTTGTTGATGAGCGGGGCGCAAGCGGCGTCCAGTTTTGCGCCGGGGCGGGACCGGACGAAATCGCGGAGCCTGTCGGCGCAAGTTGCCAAGTCCCGCAGACGGACTGACGGGCCGAATACCCTGTGGACCTCGGCCAAAGCCGCTGAGTTGGAGCCGAGTGCCTTTTCGGCTACATCGCCTACCAACCTATGTCCGGGGTCGCCCCAGCCGAACATCGGCGGAGCGGCCGCGGAGATGAGTCCCAATACGATCCATGTACGCACGTTCGAGTACCTTCCTTTCGTGGGCAATGCCCACTGCTATGGTAAGCGTCTGCGCGCCATTTTTGAGGACAAGTTTTTAACGAAATGCCGTTGGTGCTTGCCAAGTTCCCGTGGCACCCGCCCGGAAGACCGCGTCGATCACGGCCATGTTGCGCACGGCCTCTTCGACGGGTACGGGGACCTCGCCGTCCTCCAGGATGGCCCCGGAAAACGCGTCGCCCTGGATGCCGTACTGGTCGCAGGTCGGGATGCTCTCGGTGCGAAGTTCCGTGGTCTGGACGAAGAGCTTGCACTCGCGGTCCGTCGGCGCGTTGACCGGAATCTCAACCTCGATCCGCCCCAGCGACCCGAAAACCTGGCAGCGCTGGAACGGGCTGGCCTGGGTGCTGACCATGAAGACGGCGTGGCCCTGGGGGTACTCGAGGATCGCCGAAGTGAGGCGGTCGGTGCCGAAGTCGGGGTCGTGGCTGACCGACGCCGCCAGGCGCACCGGCTCGGCGCCGAAAACCCACCGCGATAGGTGGATCGGGTAGCAGCCGATGTCCATCAGCGCGCCGCCGCCCATGTCGGGCATGTTGCGGATGTTCTTCGGGTCGCGGTTGTTGTAGGTGAAAGGGAAGACCATCGACCGGAGGTCGCCGATCTCGCCCGAGCGCACGATTTCCACCACGCGCAGCCATTGCGGGTGGGTGTGGACCATGAATGCCTCGCCGATCTTGACCCCGGTGCGGTCGCGTACGGCGATCAACTGGGCGGCCTCGGCGGCGTCCATGGCGATGGGCTTCTCGCAGAGGACGTGCTTGCCCGCCTCCGCGCAGCGGATGGTCCACGGCACATGCATCGGGTTCGGGAGCGGGTTGTAGATGGCGTCGATGTCGGGATCGGCGAGCAGTTCCTCGTAGGAGCCGTAGGCCTTGGGGATGCCGAGTGCGGACGCAGCGGCCTGGGCTCTTGCTAGGTCGCGCGAGGCGATGGCCGTCACTTCGGCCAGCTCGCACGTCTTCATGCCGGGGATGACCCGGACGGTGGCAATTTTGGCGGCTCCGAGGACGCCCCAGCGGATCTTCTTGGTCATGTGAGTATTACCGTCCGAAAACGAAACGTCCGCGCCGAGGGTCGGCCGCGCCGGTGTACACGCCGGGACTCAGCTGGATCACCACCGGTGCCGACGCGTTGCTGTACGGCCCCAGCACGGTGATCTTGTGGCCCCACGCGGTCAACTGGTCGACGGTCTCCTTCGGGATCCGCGACTCCAAATTCACTTTGCCCGCGATGAATTCGTGGTTCGCAAACGTGGCATAGAAGTGTTCGGTCTGGAAGCGGGGTGCCTCGACCGCCATCTGCGGGGTCATGCCGAAATCGAGGATGTTGAGCAGCACCTGCAGCAGCGCCTGGTCCTGGTTGTCGCCGCCGGGTGTGGAAAGCGCGAGGATCGGCTGGCCGTCTTTCAGCACCATGGTCGGGCTGAGCGTCACGCGCGGGCGGGCACCGCCGACCAGCGAATTCGGGTGGCCCGGCGTGTTGATCAGGAAGCACTGCAAGCGGGTGCCGAGCGGGATGCCGGTGTCGCCCGCGATCACCGACGGCAGCCACGCGCCGCTGGGGGTTGCCGAGAACAGGTTGCCCTTGGAATCGACCGCGTCCACGCAGGTGGTGTCGGCCACGCCGAGCGTCGGGTTGGTATTGATGGCGATCTTCATCGGCCCGCCGAACGCGCCCGGACGGCTGTCCATCGAGGCGTGCGTCGCGTCAATCTGGCCGCGCCGTTCCTTGGCGTAATCCTTGGAAAGGAGGGTGTCCTCGGGGATCTTGGAGAACTTGGGGTCGCCGTAGTAGCGGTCGCGGTCGGCGAAGGCGAGTTTGACGGCTTCGAGGACGGTGTGGAGGTACTGGGGCGAGTTGTGGCCCATCGCCTTGAGGTCGTAGCCTTCGAGGATGTTGAGCGCTTCCAGCATGACCGGGCCCTGGGTCCAGAAGCCGGGTTTGTTCACGACGTAGCCGCGGTAGGTGGTGGTGCGGGGCGTGTCGATTTCGGCGTGGAAGTCGGCCATGTCCTGGTAGCGGATGAGGCCGCCGTTCTTCTCGTTGAAGTCGCCGATCTGCTTGGCGATGGGGCCCCGATAGAAATAGTTGCGGACGGCCTCGATCTTGGCGACCCGATTGCCGTGCGCCTTCTTCTCGGCGGCGGCGAGGAGTTCGAGGGTGTGGGCCAGGGACGGCTCCGCGAAGATCTCGCCCGGCGCGGGGACGTGTCCGTTGGGCTGGAAGAACTTCATCGAGACCGGCCACAGCTTCAAATACTGCTCGCTGGTCCCGATATAGCTGGAGAGGATTTCGGGGGTGGGGAAGCCGCGCGTGTAGGCCAGCGCCGGGGCCGACACCTGCGCGAAGCTCATGGTGCCGTATTTTTCGAGCGCCAGCATGAGGCCGTCGAAGACGCCGGGGACGGTGGCGGCGAGGATGCCGTTGCCGGGGATCGGGGGCATGGTCGCCTTTTCCTCCCACGGCTCGGGCTTGCGGTTGCGGTAGAACTCGGGGGTTGCGAGCTTGGGGGCGGTGCCGACGCCGCTGATGACCACGACCGGCTGGTCCTTCATCTTGATGATGAGGGGCATTTCGCCGCCGAGGCCGAAGTGGTCGAGTTCGGTGACCGAGGCCGCAAGGACCGAGGCGATGCCAGCGTCGACCGCGTTGCCGCCCTTTTCGAGGATCTGCGAGCCCGCCGCGACCTCGAGGCTGTTTCCGGCGCCAATCATGTACTGGGTGCCGCGCACCGCAGGGAACATGTGGGCCGGATTCTGGGCGATCAGGATCGCGGTGGCGCCGACTAGAAGGGCTGATACGGCGGTAGTCGATTTGGTGGATGGAATGCGCAAAGTGGGTCCCCGCGACTATTCTAACGGACCCATAGTCACGGGAGCGTGGAAATGTCCACTTCAGGCTAACGCGCCCGGGCCGTGAATGCGTCGGACGTGTACCGGTATTTGGTACGATTCGACAGGCGTCGCCATGTGGAATCCAGATCAGGAACGAGATTACGCGGAAGCGGTAGGAAGGATTCGGGAAGCGGCAGAGAGTGGGTCGGAACAGCTGGATTTGAGTAAGCTTGGGGCTTTGCCCGCTATCCCGCCTGAGATTGGTGGCCTCCCCTCGCTCCAGTCGCTCGACCTCTCCTCTTGCTGGCAAGTGGGCGACTTGGCCCCGCTGGCGGGACTGGGCTGTCTCCAGTCGCTCGACCTGTCTTGGTGCAGACAAGTGTGCGATCTCGCCCCGCTGGCCAGCCTGTCTTCTCTCCAATCGCTCAACCTTGCCTGGTGCGAACAAGTGTGCGACCTCGCCCCGCTGGCCAGCCTGTCTTCTCTCCAATCGCTCAACCTTGCCGGGTGCGAACAAGTGTGCGACCTCGCCCCGCTGGCAGGACTGTCCTCGCTCCAATCGCTCGACCTAGTCTGGTGCTACCACGTCGGCGACCTCGCCCCGCTGGCCGGACTGTCTTCGCTCCAGTCGCTCGACCTTTCCGAGTGCGGCCAAGTGGGCGACCTCGCTCCGCTGGCTGGACTTTCCTTGCTCCAGTCGCTCAACCTTTATCACTGCGGACAGGTGGGCGACCTCGCCCCGCTGGCCGGACTCTCCTCTCTCCAATCGCTCAACCTTCCCTGGTGCAAACAAGTGTCCGATCTCGCCCCGCTGGCCGGACTGGCCTCACTCCAATGGCTCAACCTTTCCGGGTGCGAACTAGTGAGCGACCTGTCCCCGCTGGCCGCACTGGTCTCGCTCCAATCGCTCAACCTTTCTGGGTGCCGACAAGGACTTCCCTTTGCCGCCTTGCGCCCCCTACTGCCGACCCTCACCAAGCTGATCCTATTTGAAAGCGTATTCCAGGATTTGGATACCGCATTGGGGGGCGGGAAGCAAGGCGACAATGTGCTCGACAATGTGCGGGTCCACTACGCCGACCTGGATTTGGAATCCGCCGTTGACAATGAACTGAAGGTCTTTGTTCTCGGCAACGGCAGCGCGGGCAAGTCCCAACTCTGCCGCCGCCTGCGCGGTCTGCCCTTCGACGACACCGTACCCTCCCCGCACGGCGTGCAAGTCACCGAAACCACTCTCGACTTCGAAGGCGGAACGGTCCGTCTCAACCTTTGGGACTTTGGCGGCCAGGAGATCTACCACGGTTCCCATGCGCTGTTTCTCAAGAGCCGGGCCATATTCCTAGTGGTCTGGACACCGCGGCTGGAATCCGGGGAGCGCTACGAAGAGAACGGGATTCCGATGCAGCACCGCAAGATCCCCTACTGGCTCGACTATGTCCGGGCGTTTGCCGGGGACTCCAGTCGCGTGGTCCTGGTACAAAGCCAGTGCGACGGGCCCGAATTGCGGGTTCGGCGCTTGGAGGAGGTCGAGAACAGCAGTTTCGCGGGAACGCCGTTGGTCCAGTTCAGCGCAAAAACGGATCTCGGGCTGGAGTCGCTGAAGGCAGCGATCCAGGAGGCCGTCAGGGACCTGCGGGCGGCGCGTCCAGCCGTTCCTATAGGCGCGGGCCGGGTGCGGGTGCGGAACCGCCTGCGCCGGGTATTGCAAGAGGAACAGGAGCTGCCCGCATTGGAGCGTCGGCACAGGCTGCTGGAGAGGGCCGAATTCGACCTGTGGTGCGCAGAGGAGGGAGTCGCAGACCCGGAGGCCTTGCTCGATTTCCTGCATCACAGTGGAGCGGTCTATCACCGGCCGGCATTGTTTGACGGGCGAATTGTGCTGGACCAGAATTGGGCGCTGGCGGCGATCTACGCGGTGCTGGACCGGGGCAGGACGCTGCCGGCATTGCGGGAGTCCGGCAGGTTCGTGCGGGCCGATTTGGATGCGCTGGTGTGGCAGGACCACCCCGTGGACGAACAAATGGTGTTTCTGGAAATGATGAAGAGTTGCGGGATCTGCTTCCGGAAACTGCCCGCGGGCACCAACAAGCGGGGAGACCCGTGGGAATATGTGGTACCGGAATTGTTGCCGGAAGGGGCGGAGGCGAAGGAGCGGTTGCTGGCAGGCCGGGCGGACGTGGAACCCGGGTTCCTAGTGGAGGCTCGGTACCCGTTCCTGCATGAGGGGGTATTACGTATCTTCTTCTCGCGGATTGGCTGGCTGTCCAAGGCCGGGGCCGCCGTGTATTGGAAGTACGGTTGCTGGTTCTGCGAGAAGACCACGCGGAGCAGCGCGATGGTGGAGGGCGTGGAGGGGGCCGTCCGGATTTCGGGATGGGGGCCGCGTGGAAAGCTCTTGGTGGACGCGATGGTCAAGGGTTTGTCCGAGCTGCCGTTGGCGCAGAAACCCCTGATCGTGTGGCTTCGGGGCGCGGCGGAGTCCGGCACGGTTGCCGGAAATACGACCCGAAGCTTGTAGAACTGGAGATGGCTGTGGTGACTGAGCCTCCCCGGCTCTATGGGTCGTCTGCGTGGGGGGAGGTTTCCGTGTGGATCCGCTGTGCGAGGTAGCCGAGGAGGAAGGTTTCTCAGTCCGAAATACCTTCGCTCGCCCTATTGCATGACGGAACTGTACGGGATTTACCAACGGTCGACGGGCGACGGGAATGATTTTCTCGATCGGGTGATTCCATTGATGACGGAAGACGTCGAAGTCGGGGATTGGCGAAAACGGGTGGAGGTGGCCCGGTACTGGGAACGGGAGCACGGGGAGATGCTCAAAGCGGTGACGCAGTTGGGGGCGACCGACTTCCAGTTGCACAGGGCCATGCGGGATTGGGCCAACCATCTGGGCGACATCCTGGCCCACGTGAACGATGTGCTGGCACCCCGGGGCATGGGCGACATCGTGAAGGACAACTGCCGCGGCTTCCGGGAAATGCTGCGGCGGAAACGAGCCGCTATCGGCCCCAATTGACGCGGAGGGGTGGTTTCGCGTATAGTCACGTCGATGCGCCTTTTCATTTCCAGCCTGCTTGCCTGCGCCCTGACGGCGTCGGCCCAAACTCCTGCGGCCGCTCCCAAGCCCCCTGCTGTCCCCGATTCCGTCCTGGCGGACCGCGATGTCCCTTACTCCAATGTCGGCGGACGCCAGACGATGGACATTATCCGTCCCAAGGACGGGGCGGCCTCGCACCCGACGGTCGTTTTGATCCATGGCGGCGGGTTCCGCGCCGGAAACAAGGAAGGCTACGTGCCGTTGGCGGTGAAGTTCGCCCAGCGGGGCTACGTCGCGGCGACGATCAACTACCGGCTTTCGCCCGGTGCCCAGTTCCCGGCGGCGGTGGAGGATTCCAAGGCCGCGGTGCGGTTCCTGCGTGCCAATGCGGCCAAGTACGGCGTGGATTCGGCGCACATCGGCGCGCTGGGCGGCTCCGCGGGCGGCCATTTGGTGCTGATGCTGGGGTTGACGGCGGGCGTGGCGGAGTTCGAGGGCTCGGGTCCGAACCGCGAGCAGTCGAGCGCGGTCCAGGCGGTGGTGGACGACTACGGCCCGACGGATTTCACGCAGTCGTATTCGAAGTCGGTCGATGCGGCCGAGGTGCTGCCGATGTTCCTCGGCGGCGATTTGAACCACGACCGGTTGGCGCACATCAAGTCGAGCCCGCTGAACTGGGTCACGCCGAACGCGGCTCCGATTCTGGCGATCCACGGGACGCTGGATCCGTACGTGGCCTATGAGCAGTCGTTGTGGCTGGTGGAGCGGCTGATTGCGGCGGGAGTTCCGGCGGAACTCGAGACGATCACCGGGGCAGGGCACGGGTTCAAGGGTGCGGATGCGGAACGGGCCGACGTCAGGGCGTTCGCGTGGTTCGACAAGTACCTGAAGCCGCAGCCGGTCCAGCACACGCTGCTGATTTCCGACCACGGCCCGAACGGCGAGATTGCCGAGATCGAATGGCCGTCGGGCAAGGTTCTGTGGACGGCTCCGAACGAGCACGGGCACGACGTGCAGCAACTGCCGAACGGGCATGTGCTGTTCACCATCAACCCGAAGAAGATCGTGTCGGAGCTGGACGCCAACCACAAGGAAGTTTGGAGCTATACGGAAGGCCTGGAGCACCCGATTGCGGCGCAACGGCTGGCCAATGGCAACACGCTGATCAGCGACGCCAAGCTGGGCAAGGTGATCGAGGTGACGCCGGACAAGAAAGTGGCTTGGAAGTACGAGAGCGCCGACATGGCGAACATGCGGTCGCGCAACGCCCATCGGACCGACGCCGGGACCACGCTGATAGCGATCGAGGCGGAGGGGAAGATCATCGAGGTCGACAAGGCCGGGAAGATTGTGTGGCAATGGCAGGCTCCGAACGGCAAGGACCGCCGGTTGTACATGGGTCGGCGGCTGGCAAGCGGAAACACGATGGTGAGTCTGTCGGCACCGGGCGAGCTGGCGGAAGTGGATCCGTCGGGGAAGATTGTGCGGTCGATTGGCGGGCTGGATCCGGCGATCCGGATGGGCTGGGTTTCCGGCTTCACGGCGCTGCCCGACGGGAATTTGCTGATCAACGACTATACGGGTCGGCGGATTATTGAAGTGGATGCCAAGGGGAAGGTTGTGAACCAGTGGCGGACGGGGTCGCGGACCGTTGCGAGTATTGATTTGGTGAAGTAGGGTAGGGCGGGGGAGGCGCATCCAGACGCCTCCCTTCTCACGTGCGGTCTTTCTCGCGGAACAGCAACGAGAACAGGTAGTCGTGGGCGATTTGCTCGTCCCGGATCAACTGCCACGTGTCGAAAGCGCGTTCAACCTCCGAGATCCACACCCGGACTTGGGCTGGCGACATGGTTGGGGTGAGGTCGTAGTCGGCGATGTGGCGGACCTCCTGCAGACGACGAAATGTCGCAGCCACAGTGCGGAGTCGGGATTCCGGTGTCCCTTCGCGCGCTCCCTTATGCTCTTCGGCGCGGCGGCTTGAAGCCGTTGCCATGGTCCGGTGCTCGAACATCCGCGATAGTCTGTCCCTCTGTTCGGGTCTTGCCCAATTTCGACAACCTTCGTCGATCAGCAGGTGGAAAATGGCGTAGTAGGCGGTTGAGACTGCACGGCGAAGGTTGGCCTGAGTCTGCGGTTGCACCTCCCACAGGGCGATGGCGGACGCGAGCAGCTCGGCTGGGTATGGCGGTGCCTCTATTCCCACGCCGGATCCCGAAGCTCCCGTTGTTCTGAAACGGTTCTAAAATAGCAATACACGCCCAGCCCGTGTTCGTCGGTCTGAGCTTCCTCCACCAGTGCGTCTTCCACATTCCGCGATAGCGTCATCAGTCTATCCAATTGACCAGCCTCGTCACGCACCAGAATCTGGAAGTAGATGGACGGAAAGCCGTTGGAGTCCTCCGAAAAGCGATGGCGGATGCGGATGATATCCGGGGTATAGGCGGCTTCGACCCGGCTGGCTGCGTCGTCGATTGCGGCGCGGGTCTTTCGGGTGTAGGGTGCGGCGAGTACCATGGAGCCATTGTAGCGGAAAACCATGGAACGGAACCGGCCCCTACTTGGCCGGTTCCACCTCCCCTTGGAACTTCCAACTCGCTGTATAATCCCTAGTCAGCTTCTGCTTGGTGAGGCTAGCCCGGATCAGCTCGATCGGGATGCGGTTTTCCTTCAAGACCGCGTCGTTGAACTGCCGGTTGGTCCATTTCCCCGGTCCGACCATCTGGTCGTGCAGGGACTTGATCTGCATTCCTCCCAGGAGGTATGCCGCTTGGTAGAGCGGGGAGTAGGCCCCGCCGAACGACCGGCGCACTTCCCCTGCCGCGTTCTCCGGCTCGAAACCCACCTTGTCGACCAGGAAATCCACGCACTCCTTCGGCGTCATCTTGCCCATATGGAAGCTCAGGGAGAAAATGATGCGGGCGCAGCGGTGCATGTGCCACACAAGCGCGCCGACCCGGTCCTCCGGCGTCTTCTGGAACTTCATCTCCCACATCAGCAGCTCCCAGTAGAGCGACCAACCTTCGGTGAGGAACGGCGTCCCGCTGACGGCGGAACGGTAGGGCTTGAACCTGGCGGAGTAGAACAGCTGCAGGTGGTGGCCCGGGATCAGTTCATGGAAGACAGTCGCGCGGGACATCGGGATGTTATTCCCCTTGAGTCCCATGAGCTTCTGTTCGTAGGTCATGGACGCCACCGGATAAGAGACGCTGATGGTCTCGCCACCGGTGAAAAACGGGTTCACCAACTGGCGTTCCGGAGTCATCATGTCCATGCGCCAGGTTTCCTTGGCGACGGGCGGCACTGTTACAAGGCCGAACTCGTCGATAAACTGCTCGGCTTCGCGGGCGAGGTCGCGGATCAACTGCGGCTGCTTGCCGGGCTCCACGTACATGGTCTTGATCTTTTCGACGGCCTTCTTCCAGTCGTCGCCGTAGCCCATCTCGCGCGACGCCTTCTTCATCTCGTTCTCGCACCAGGCGTATTCCTTGTTGGCGATGGCGACGAGTTGTTCGGGTGTATACGGGATCATCTCGTAGGCGAGTTCGGTCATGAGGCCGTCGCGCCCGATGGGGTCGCCCACGATGTCGTCGGTGGAGCCGGCTCGGGCCGCCGCAATGGAAGCTTGGTAGGCCCCTCCTCCGCCCTGGCCGCCGCGACCCCCGCCTCCACGTCCTCCGCCCGCGGCAACAGCCGGAGCGGCAGCCTCGCCGTTGGTCGAAAGCCCCGCTACACGCTCGCGCAGGAACGTTGCATAGTTGGCCAGGCTCGTGTCGGCGGTACGGTACGCCTCGGCTGCCCACCAGCTGAACATCGGGTCGTAGCCGTCATAAAAGGTGAACCAGTAGCGGAGGGTGTTGCGGAGCGAGTTGGCCTCGGTGGCCGCGCGGTTGCCCACGATACGTCGGGATCTCACAGCCGCCGGGCTGTTGTCGGACCGCAACCGGGCGTCCGCCGCTTGGCGGGCTTCCGCGATCCGTTTGTTCAGGTCGGTCAGGGCCTCGGCGGACTTGCGGGGGGCGACCGCCTCCATTTTGCGCCGCGATTCCTCCAGCGACGCAATTGCGGCCGAAAATGGCAGCCAAACAGCGTTTTCCGCCAGTTCCTTTTCCTCTCGGTCGATGCGGAGGAGTTCGTGGTTGATTTCGTTGCGGACGAGGATGTAGTCGATCTTGCCGTCCTGGCCCAGCTTGTCGAAATCATATGTCCCCAGCGTGGTTTTCGCAGCCGAATAAAACGTTCGCAAGCGGTTGCGGCGCTCGGGCGCATTTGGGACACTATAATATCTAAGGATATTTCCTCGGTCGGCGGTTATGCGCTCGATGAAGGGGCGGATCTCGCTGTTTGAGGTGTCGAGGTCGTTGAAATCTGCCGCCCCGAGAACAAGGGTGCCGAGCAACGCCAGTATTGGAATTCCCATGAGGACTGCTGTTCTTTGGACCATGGCCTTTGTTTGAGTGTAGTCGAACGGGGGTAGTACTGGAACTGCCTCTTCTTCGGATGTGCTAGAACGAGCGGATTCCCGACTGCCGTGTGCAACAAAACGGCGTTTGAGTGCTCCTAGTAAGAGCCGTTGATGTGCTCTTTGATCTTATCGAATCCGAGCCCTGTTGGGCAGTCTGACCGCAAACTGAATGTCACCTAGTCAAATGCCGAACAAACTGAACTGGTAACAGTTCAGCCCCGCGGATTGCCATGCGAAGGTGCCGGGCGAAAAAAGTCTGAAAAAACTTCGCTTCGGACCTGGACTTTTGGTGCGGAACCTGGCAACCTGGATGTTTGGGGTGCGCCAACTGCCAGCAACGGGG
>CAIVPR010000013.1 GCA_903907865.1 uncultured Acidobacteriia bacterium | reverse complement strand
TCGGTGGGATGGAAGGCGTGGATGAGGTTGGCGGAGAGCTGCATGAAGGAGTGCTCGTCCTCCCCCTTCATGACGGTGAGCTTGGCGAGGCAGCCGTGGCGGAGGGCGTTTTGGGCGGCAATGGCCTTGCCCTCGGGGGTCTTGGGGCCACGGGATTTGGCTCCGTTGGCGCGGGATGCGGCGATCTGGGCTTCGGAACGGGGGCGGTGTGTGCTTTGGGGCGTGGTTGTCATCGCGGAGTTGATTCTAGCCGCGAGGGGGTGGAGAAACGAACTAGGGGAGGCGTGGGACGGCGGGGGTCGAGGGGTGGTTTGGGGTTTGGTTTGTTGGGGTTACGGGGAAGCGGAATTTATTTCGGCGATCTGTGATGGAAGAAGGTCATGTGCGAGTCTTCCTCGCTTAGAGGTCAAAGTGCTTCGAATGGATCGGGCACGCGGCGTGCAATGAAAAGGCCCAGTATCGGCACAGCCGGGATTCGATCCCGGAGCAGTGTCTGCACCGCCTTGAAGTGGGCACCTGTCGTCAGCACGTCGTCCACAATTGCAAGCACGCGGGGTAGCGGTGTCAATAAGGACTCGTCGACACGGTAATTCTCGATCAACCGCGTCAGTCGCGGCCTCAATTCCGCCACATGAGCAGCTTCAGTGCTTTCGCGCTGCAACACCAACTCGCGAAGATCCAACTCGAGCCCGGCACCCGCGACCCGGAGCATTTCCACTATCCTGTCATCGTACAGGGGATCGGACTTGGTCTTCGACGGCGGCACTGGAACCAGGGTGGAATTTCCCAGCCAAGCAGGATTCAGGACATCCAAGGCCTCCCGGAGTTCGCGGCCTGCTGTCTGAATCGCCCGGCCCTTGTGCTTCCAATCGGCTTGCCCCCGACGATCCAAGGGCTTCTTAAGATTGAAAACCAATTGGTTGCTCCCGCTAAACTGGTAACCCTTGCGTGAATTGTATTCCCGCAAGTAGTAGCATCGGTCCTCTGGTTCGAGGAACGTGTGGTCGCCTCTGGTGAGCTCGTCAATCTTGGAAAGGCGGATGGGCAAGATGTTTCCGGATGTCCCCGTATTCCCGGACGCGAATCGCGCCCATTTCCTCAAACCGGTGCGGCCATTGGATGGACGCATTATGGAAGTTGTTGTCCAGGATGAAGAGCTTCCTCCCCTGCTTGAGCGCGTGGCGGGCCTGTACCAACGTTCCAGACGTTTCGCCCGCCTCCACGATGATTGTCGCCTCCGTCAAGGCCGACATCGTAATATTCCGCTCCGGGAAGAAAATCCGGTTCTGGGTTGGATTCGGCCTCTCGTATCGGACTACTGGAACTTGGCTGATCACCAGAAAATCGCGTGCGATGCGGTCCTGCAATTCCGAGTTCTCGCCTGGATACCGGATGTTCAGGGGCGTGCCGATCACCGCAATGGTTCGACCACCCGCTTCCATTGCCGTCGTATGTGCAACGGTATCAATTCCTTTGGCCAAACCCGAAACCACCGTAAAATCATCCTCGACCAAATGCCGCACCAGGCGGCGTGTCCGGGCAACCGACTCCACGGATGGTTGCCTCGTACCAACCACGGCGACACAGCGGCTCTCCACTAGATCCCAACATCCTTGGAAGTACAGCAGTTCCACCGGATGATCGGCCACGCGCAACTTCATTGGATAATCGCCCGCACCGTGGACCCGGACGCCGAAATGCGCTACCCCGGCACTGTTCAGGCGTCGAACGGTCTTGGACGCGAATTCGGCTGCAACCTCATCCGTGACAAAGTCCGAAGGCAGGGAACCCGGATGGTCACGGAACCGGTCCGCGATCCGTTTGAAGCTGGCTCTTTCCAGGGACCAAAGCGCTTCATAGGCACCAAGTTCGCGGTATGGAGACACAGCGCGGGTGAGGGAGCCGGACGGTTCCAGTGCGTAGTCCACGGTCGGTGTCATCGGTGCCACATCCAGTCTCATCATATCGCTTGCGGTGCGGGAGCGCCGCTGAATCATCCAACGTACCACAGTTCTGTAAGGCGAACATAAGGCGAAATCTGAAGGGGGTCAAATCGACCGTATCGGATTTGACCCTGAAGCCCGGTGGCCCCGTGCAGCCGCAGCGGCCAGACCGCGAGTCGGCGAGCATGCCGCCGAGGAACACTCTTGACCGAGCTGCTTCATCCAAGCAAGAATGGGCCATGGACCGCGGACAGGTACTTGCGACTCTGCGCTCACACGAAACCGAACTCAGGGAAGCGGGCGTGGCCCAGTTGTCGCTGTTCGGCTCCACTGCGCGGGGCGACGCGGGTCCGGACTCCGACGTCGACCTTTTGGCGGCGCTGGACAAGACCAAGTGCCTGTCGCTGCTCGACGTGGTCTGCCTGGAGGTTCGGCTGGCGGATTTGCTGGGCGTCAAGGTGGATTTGATTGTGCGGGGCACGCTCAAGCCTCGTGTCCAGCAACGCGTGGAGCGGGATTTGGTTCATGCCTTCTAGCCATCCGGTCCGCATTTTAAAGACATTTTTGCGAAAAAATTGAGCGTTACACGGCGGACATTGAGGCCGATGTCTTCCTCGAAGGTCTGATTCCCGACGCGGTGGCGCAATGCTCGAACGCATTTTCTGAAGCTGCGAAAAAGTTAGGGAGCCTGGCGGAGGAGATGTCCGGAGATCCGGTGGTATGGCATTTGCGGCTTTGGCAGTTTTCTGCGCCATGAGTACGACGCAATCGAGCTCGAACTGCTGTGGGTAATCGAAACGCAACGGTGCAGCCTCGCGCTGGCCGCCCGAAAAGTGGAGGGCTTGGGGCTGACGTGCGGCTGCGCGCGGTCGGTGCGTCAATTGGCCGCTGGGGATTAGGGTTGGCCAGATTCGAATTGCTGCTCGGCCCGCGCGAGGTAGTTTTCCACCCATTCGAGGCTTGAGCGGCTGAATTTCTGGCGGCGGCCCGGTCTCCGGCAGTCCACTGCAGAAACGTGATCTTCGCCAGCGTTTGGGCCAAACCGATCCATTCCCGCTCGGACAATAGAGCGGCAAGGCTTCGTCATAGCGCTGCCGGGCGGCGTCGAGATCGTGCAGGTCGATTCCGGAGCAACTTGCTGGTTGGTCGCTGGGAGTCGACTTCGTACAACCACAACTTCATGCTCACGCTCGGGCCTTTCACTTGCTCTCGAACGATCCAATTTGGGCGAAACCTGTTCACGCAATCAACTTCGATTCAGGCTTCGGAGGATTCAGCGTTTCGCAAACGCCGATGAGTCTTTCGGCGTATGACAACGCAACCGTTCGAACCCATTGACGCGTAATCCGCACGCACCAGATGACGAGCAGCATTGTACAAACGACGGCGAGTGCCACGGTCATTGGCTCAATCGGAAGGCCATCCGACGCACGAAGCCAAACTCTGGCCAGACACGCGGTCATGGACACTGCCGCAATGATAATAGCTGCGGGCTTCATCGCCCAAAGGTTGCGGCGGAAGCCAAAGTTCACGTTCTCCTCGAAAACCAGAGGGTATTTAACCTTGTCGCGTGATATCTCCCGTAGTGAATCGGTGCAAGTCTCATAGACTCGTTCCGTGACGACCGCGCCCCATCCTTCTTCCTCTTTCCTCGAAGCGGGAATTCGGATGTCCGGCCGAATCAGGCGAAGAACCTCGTGACACCGAGCAAGAGTGTGAGGATTCAGCGTCGACGTGCCGTGAGACAACAGCATCGTTGTCGGCACGCCGCCCCACTTTTCAAAAAGTTGCCGCTGCTTAGCCTTTCCGAGATCGCGGCCGATCTGCGAGAACAGAGTTCCAAGCGCCAACGTAGCTCCCATACCTGCGAGCACTCCCGGCAGTTTAGCTTCTCCCGGCCACCAACTCGCCAGAGCAAAACCCAAAGGCAAGAAAACCAAGGCCGACGGTGCAACCCTGGCGCGAATACTGTAAGAATCGCCTATTGAGTCGAGGAGTGCCATGCTCAGACCATCTCCTCAACGAACCAGACTTCTTCCCGCTCTCCCGCGATGAGCATCAGCCCCGGATACCCGTCGATTTGCATCCAGCGGGTCAGCCACGCGAAGACTTTTCGGTCGTCGCCGCTTGGGCGGCACGAATAGCCGTCAGGATGAGAGTGCCATTCGCCGATATAGTGCAGCATTGACGCGGTTCTGTCTCTGATCGCTTCGACCTTCGCTCTCAGACCAGCGCTCCCTCGAATATAGTGCACCGGGTATTCCTTGCTGTCAGGTGGAGCCGGAAGCGTATCCATGATGTATGCAATGCCCGCAGCGGAATCGAAGTGTCCGACGAGAACCCCGCCAGTCTCGTTTGGAAGTTTGGCCTTTCTGAACGTCCGGATCCTCGCGATCACCGATTCGGTGCTGATCACCCGCCATTCGCGGCTGGCAATTTCGAACTTCGCAGGGACTGGGATGGAAATCTTCTTGATCTCGAATCCCTCGTCGGCTCGCCAGATCGAAATAGAGGCGGACTCGTTCGTAAGCGAATCCCGTATCGCATGGCTGGCCACCGCAGAATGCAGTCCCACAAAAGCTTCGGGTATGGTGCTCGTGAGATCTCGGCAGGAGCGGCCGTAACGCAAACGTTGCTCGCCACGGGAGAGATGTTTCTCAAGTTCCGGCCGTGCAGCAATTTCGCTGTAATAAACCATCTCAAGGTAGTCGAGCGTCGCCGTTCGCGCTCGATCTTCAGCGAGAACGACGAGGTCACGGCCTGTCGGATTTAAGAACACCGACACTCGGCGGCCAATGGCCCCCGTGTAGTGCGCCAGAACTCGGCCAACTGCCACAGACGCCGAGAAATCGATGATGGCCTCGCAGCTTTCAAGAGCAGCTTTCACATCTGGCTCTTTTGCCCCCGGAACCAATACGTTTGCCACAATGCCCCGTGCCGTCCCGGTTCCCTCGAAAAAACTATCGCAAAACCCCGCTAAGAGTTCAGCTTTGGGTTGCCCGACCCAACAGTTTGAAAACTGATGTCGGGCAGGGTTGTGAGGTAGGAGATGATCATCGTCGATTATGGTCCACACTCCGAAACCGCTTTGCACGAGCTTCGGTACAACCTGTGAGCCCAGCGCTCCTGCCCCGATGGCTGTTAACGCCATTGACGAGGGCGATACACCGTTTAGCGCCGCCGCCTGCTGACGGCTAAGCGCGAATGACGTATCCAAGACATCCACCAGAATGTCGCCTCCATCTTTCGACAGATCTGGGGATAGAAACTCGGCCACGTGACCGTTGACGATGTCCCAAAGTCCGAGTTTCCTTCCAACCTCCTCCATCGTTCCGTCGATCCTGAATGACCAGATATCGCGGGCTTCAACCTGCCCTCCGGCAGTCCGAGTCTTGGGGAAATAGGCCACTATGATGAGATTAGACTTGCGGATCGTTGCGTTTCTGTCCCAGCCTTTCAGTCGCTTTCGAAGGTCGCTCAGAAGATCAACCCCGGCCGAGCCGAACAGCGAATGAAGATCCGCCATGGAATGTGGACGGTGCCTAATTACACCGTGCTGTTGAGGTGCGGTGTGAAATGTGGTTGCGAGAAACGCCCCACCCAATTGAGCGCCGGGCTCGGGTCTTTGAGCGACTAGAACATTGAAAGCTGGGTCGTCCGATGTCCGACAGACTAAGAGGGTCACGGGTTCTTCGGACGGACCCGCGTTGAACAAATCGCTCGGTAGGATCAGTCTCCAGAACCGCCCCAAGAGAAGCGGCTCAAGGGGTTGGTCGTCACCGTGCAAACGACCTTCAGCCGTCAATGCTAGCCATGTTCGGATGCGCTCAACAAACCCGGACGGCGTCCACCTCAGTTTCACCTCTGGCCACGGCTCCTCGTATAGGCAGAGGCTCTTCGGGGACTCCTTGTCTCCGCAATTCAAATGGGGCACCTGGGGGAAGTCGGGGCGGAGCGCGTAAACCTCCGGATAGAAGTCGTCAGCCGCTGAGAAGACTACGGCCAACCGCTCTTGCTTTTGTATTGGAATTGGCGGTTCTTGGCCAAGTTCCACCTCCGCGTCAAATACGATGGCCTCTGAGCCGCTCTTGAGACGCAAAAAAGCAACAACGGCAATATAGGGCAAGTCTGCTTCTTTGATCGCGCCCAACAAGGAACGCGCTCGCGGCAGGCTTAACGACTCGGCCCCGATTTCATGCCCGTCGATTGAGATGTAGTCGCTCATGCGCCTGCACGGGGAGCCGAATGGCTAACGGCGGCGATTGCACCACCCCAGTAGCGCTTCTTGACTTTCGCTTTTGACGCCCCAATCTCATCTCCAGCGGCTCAGGAGCACGTTCCTTCGGATGCTCCATGGTGACGATGAACTCACCCTTTGCGCCCTTGGCGGCGTCCTTATGGTAGTTTTCCGCCTGGCGATGGGGTGGTTGGATATCGTCGTCATTTCCGGGAATACGTTTGCTTGGCGAGACAATCGTGGCCCCAGTCTGCGCCTGATCTTCGAGCAGCCACTTAACCTCTTCGACAGGCGTAGTCTTATCCTTACCCTTATCGGGCCCGAGAGAAAGATAGCTGCAATGATGCGGCAACTTCAAAACGTCCCATTCGAGCCGATCCTCGCGCTTGTGGAATTTGGTCACCTTAACAATTTCGCGGAGCGCCACGTGATCAACGTCCGAGGCTAAAATGACTTTCGTGACTTTTTGGTCCGCAAGGAACGACGCTTGGACGACGATGCAGTCGATGTTACGGTCAACCAACGTGCCATCATCCAGGCGGCTTCCAAACGGAGAATGAACGAAAAACTCAACTCCCTGCTTGTTCTGTGTGAAATCCGGTACCGTCTTGCCGGCATCAATCACGCAGTTGGCACGATTTTCAATGGTTAACCCTTCTTTGTCGAGCCAGTCCTTCAATTTGTCTGGCCGGGAGAACACGAGGATATCTTTTCCTTCCCGCAGCCGGTGCCTAGCTTCCTCCTGCAGCACTCTTGCTTCGTCCTCGCACCCATCTTCGATAATTACGGCTGCGGGGACCCAGAGCTTCTTGATCTTGATGCGACCGTCGCCCTGATACTTTGCAGCGTGCTGCAGGTAGAAGAAATCGGTTGCGCCATGGATGTGGTCGTCATCGAGATGTGTAAATGCCACCACATCGTAGTAGTCTCTCTTCGACGCTTCAAGATCCTCGCGTAACTCAGCGCTCAGATCGATTCGTTTGTCAGCGTTGTCCGACGCGTCCTTTACAGCCGCATAGTCGAATAGAAGTTTCTCGCCGCCGCTTAGATCGATTCGGCAGCAGTCCGCATTACCCAGAGGGAAAAACGTCAATTTATGCACGGCATCCTCAATTCTGCCCTGCTTTGATCTTCAGCGAATTTCGAGGTAGCTCGTGCCACCGAGGAATCTGTGCGGAGTGAGCTATGAGGGCAGTAGTCGCTTCCGCAAATGGTTCCTGCGTCGAACCCACGGCGGATGGAACGAACCCATCCCCCCTTCTTCAACTATACCTGATCTAGACGATATGGCCAGTCCACCACTATATAGAGGGTACCGCTTCCGGGTCTGGCCTGTGCCTTCCATGGTAGCAGTTCAGCCCTGTGGATTGCAAACGTAAGGTGCCGACGGCACCAGCACCACAAGAAACGCGAAACCCTCGTTCAGTTCGAACAGGCGTTCGAGGGCCGCCAACTATCGGACCGGTCAAGTCTCCAGGAAATGGGCGGCAACGAATTGGGACTCACGGCTGGGTATCGGCGGGGTAAGCCGCGGCGATGCGAGACACTTCGTCGCGGACCATCGGGTGGATGTCGTGCCAATCCTCGCCATTGCGGAGGTAGAGGATAATACGGGAGTCGAGAAAGCGGGTTAGGCGGCTGATGTCCTGGTCGGTGCCCGTCGGGAGGGGACTGGCGCGCTCTCGGGTGATGCGGTCGAGCCACACGGCATCGTCCACGGCGATGGGGAGGAAACTGGAGCGGACCTCCGCAATTGCGCGGTCGAAGGTCTTTTGAGTGGCAGGCAGCTCATCGATCATGAGAACGATCTCGGGGAAGAGGCGGAGGAGATCACGGAAGTGGCCTCCGCTGACCAGGATCAACTGGTCCACCGCCGCTGTGTGGTTGGGGCCGAAGAGCCTGAGCGCGCCACCCTCGCCCAAGCGTTTGTGCACCAGACTAGCCAGGGCGGCGATTCCCTCCTCGCAGCGTGTGCGGGCCTCGTCATGGTGACAAGTGCGAACCGCCGGGATGACTTCCATATCGAGCCCGTTGGGCAGGAACTTCAACCACGGCGGCACCGTGTAGACCATGTGCAGGTAGGGGATGGAGAGCATCGCCCGGTGGTTGGTGAAAAGCCGTTGGACGCTGCGGATCGCCGGGTTCCAGTGGAACCGGGAGCCTTGGATCTTTTCCAGGGAGTCGAAGATGAAAACGACCTGGGTGTCGGGCCGTTGGCGTTGGATGGCCTTGTAGCCGTCTTCGAAAAAGAGCGCGACGTCATCGCGCATTCCGCCGATGCGGTCGGACAGCGCGTCGACCAGGCGCTGACGGAACGACGGCGAGCTCTTCAGTTCGAGCTTGAGCAAGATGCCCGCCTTGACGGGGTCGGCGTCCAGCTTGGTGGCGATTTCCTGCAGTTCGAGGTTGGTTTTCGTGAGCCAATTGCAGAGGCGGGTCCAATAGGATTCACCGGCGATGTCGATGGCCTTCTCGGCAAGTGCGTCACTGAAGGCACCGGCGAGGGCGATGAGGAAGTCCGAGATGGTGATCGGCAAGGCGGGATTGATGTACTGGATGGCGTCGGCGTACAGGACGAAATAGCCGGAGGAGTCGAGATCCTTCCGCAAGCGATTCAACTCGGTGGTCTTGCCCGCGCCTTGGCAGGCGGAAAGCAGGATTGTGCTCTCGGTCTCCGAGCGCCGGATCTTCCGTGAGAGCTCGGCCATCGGATCGACGCAGCCGGGGCGTTCGTAGACCGGCTCGTAGCGCGCGTCGCCCGGGAGGAGGGGCTCGTCTGGATTCAGGTTGTTGAATAGCCGGGCAAGGAACCGGTCGTCGTCGGGTGTCAAAGGCATGGCAAGACAAGTTTAGCGGTCGCGGGGCAGGTTGTTTTGAGTGCTTTGCGCGTTCACAGGGGGCGGTGCGGAACGTGGCGATTGGGGGGATTAGGGTTGGCCGACTTCGAACTTCTGCTCGGCCCGCGCGAGATAGTTTTCGACCCAGTCGACGACAGGCGGCGTGTTGCTGTTCCGTGCCGCCTCTCGGGCTTGGGCGGCGGAATTCCTGGCGGCGGCCCGGTCTCCCGCTGTCCACTGCAGTAACGCCACTGTCGCCAACGCTTGAGCCAAGCCGATCAATTCCCGCTCGGATCGGTATAAGGGCACCGCTATGTCATAACACCGCCGAGCCGCAGCGAAATCCTCCACGTCGATCTCGAGGTCGCCGAGAGCCTGGAGGGTGTTGGCGCGTCCGAGGTTGTCTTGTTCGGCGACGTATAGCGGGAGAGCCTCGTTGTAGCGGAGGCGGGCGGAGTCGACCTGGCCGAGACGGCGTTCGAGGTCGCCGAGAGCCTGGAGGGTGTTGGCGCGGCCGATGTTGTCTTGTACGGCGACGAAGAGGGGGAGGGCCTCGTTGTAGCGGAGGCGCGCGGAGTCGACCTGGCCGAGTCGGCTTTCGAGGTCCCCGAGAGCCTTGAGGGTGTTGGCGCGGCCGATGTTGTCTTGTACGGCGACGAAGAGTGGGAGGGCCTCGTTGTAGCGGAGGCGGGCGGAGTCGACCTGGCCGAGACGGCGTTCGAGTTCGCCGAGAGCCAGGAGGGTGTTGGCGCGGCCGAGATTGGCTTGTTCGGCGACGTAGAGTGGGAGGGCCTCGTTGTAGCGGAGGCGGGCGGAGTCGACCTGTCCGAGACGGCGTTCGAGGTCGCCGAGGGCTTTGAGTGTGTTGGCGCGGGAGTGGGCGCGACCGGTGCGGGCGAACGCGGCCTCGAGGTGGCGGAGGACGTCTACCGACGCCAGCGTGTGGAATTGCCAAGTGTAGTGGAGGGAAGTACAGATGCCCTCGACCAGGGAAATTAGGGCTGCTTCGGGGGCAGTCGGGCGGGTGACCTCGAGCAGCGTCTCGCGCAGGTTGCCAAAGTCGCGGGCGAAGGTGTCGAGGGCGTTGCCCCTTTCGGCGGCGGTTGCTCCCAATTCGGTGGACCGGACCCACCGCGCCAGTTCCGCGAAGTAGGACAAGCAGTCTCGCCACACGGGCAGGGTCTGCGCGGTGTCCAACCCGGCGGCGAACTGGCGCAGCGCGGCCATGAAGGCCAGGCTGGGGTTCTGATTTCCCGCAAGGCCGCCATCGGCCACGCTGAGGCGGCGCAGGAGCGACACGGCGTTGTGGCGGTTGTCGGGGTCGGGGACCAGGGCCTGCAAGGCGGCTTGGCCCATGCCGTCCGGGAAGCAGGCGGAGGCGATCCAGAGGCGGGTGGCGTCGGGGTTGGCCTCGACCTGCGAGAAGGTCAGGGAGATGGAGATGTCGAGGCTGTGGCGGCGGTCGGTTTTTGCCAGCGGGTTTCGGGGGTCGAACGCCAGGTGGGTGCGCCGGAGTTGCCACTGCTTGCGGAGTTCGCGCCATGTGCCCCATTCGGTGCGTTGCGAGCCGAGGAGGCGCATGGAGAGGGCGTGGCAGTCGAGGTCCTTGTCGAGGAAGGCCCGGAAGTCGCTGCCGGGGGCGAGGTCGCGGACGGGGTCGAGGGGCTGGCCGACGGCGTTGCCGGAAGTGGCGGCGTTCCAGAAATGGTTGAAGGTGGCGACGGCTTCGTCGAGCTGCAGCCTGCCGAGGGGCAGGTCGAGGGCGATGCTGTCGAGCTTGCGGCGGGAGGAGGCCAGCACCCGGACGGGGCCCATGACGATTTGTTCGAGCCAGAGGAAGACGGCGGCGGCGGAGTCGTCGCGTTCGGGGAGGGCGTCCTCGAGGTTGTCGAGGTAGAGGATGTCGGCGGCGTGGTGGAGGGTGTCGAGGAGGCGGTGGGGGGACTCGGCGAGTTTCTCGTCGCCCAGAAGGCGGGCGAGGGTGGCGCGGAGGGTGTCGGCGTTGCGGACGCCGGTGAGGTCGGCGTAGAGGATGCGGCAGGCGGGGGTGGCGGCGAGGTGGGCGCGGAGGGCGGCTTTGCAGATTTCAGTTTTGCCGATGCCGGGGCCGCCCTCGACGCTGTAGAGTTGGCCGGTGACGACGGCGAAGCGGTCCTGGCCGGCGAGGAAGCTGGTGATTTTGGCGAGGTCGGGGGCGCGGCCGGTGAAGAAGCCGCGCATGGGCTGGATGCGGTGGTCGGTGGGGCCGGTGAGGAGGGTGGGGGTGGGGGTTGGGGCGGGGGAGTCGTGCCGCAATTGTTGGAGGCCCTGCCTGATGTCGTCGAGGCCCTTGACGATTTCGGTGACGGCTCCGGGGCCGCCGCGGGATACTTCGGCTTTGTAGCGGTCGTGGAAGAGGGGCAGGATGGTGGAGGCGAACTGGTGGGCCGCGGGGTCGGGCAGACGGGCGAGGGCGGGGTCGGCGGCGAAGATGCGGGCGACGAAGAGGGACAACGGGAGGGGGTCTTTGGGGCGGAGGACGCGGGCTACCCAGATGGGGGTGGAAATCGGTTCGGGGAGGATGCCGTCGAGGATTGCGGGGGTGTTGAGCGCTTGGGTGAGGAGGCGGTTGCAGGCGTCGAGCTGGTCGGCGGGAAGGAGGACTGCGGTGTCGGGAAGTTGGATGGCCTGTTGGAGGGCGACGGCGAAGTTGTGCCGGATGTGGTGGTTGTTGCGGGCTTCCTGGGTGGCGGCTTCTTCCTTGCGTTTGTCGAGGACGAGGGAGATGAGGAAGCCAGCGACGCACGCGACCAGGGCGGCTAGGGCGTTGTACAGTTCCTTTTTGTCATTCCCGGCGTGGTAGGCGAAGTAGAAAGTCCAGGCGAGCGTGAGGAGAGTGACTGCGGCGAGGAGATTGCTGACGCGTCCCCACTTCCGGAAGGGCATTTCAGAATTATAGCGAAATGTGGTTGGAAGGGTGTTTGGGGTGGGAAATAAAAGTGCGGGCGGGTGGTGAAGGCGGCTGGGGGCGCCGGGCAGCCCGGTTCTGGCCGTATAAAAGGCTGCCGCAGCCAGGAATGGCCGAAGCCACAACACCCAGCGAGCACGTAGTGGCATGGCTAGGAATGGCCGCCCTGCAGAGTAGGAGAGAAGCAGCAGATCCGCGCCTTGAGGGCGCGTGCGGAGGTGTTGACCAGCGGGGACGGTTCGCTAGCGAAGGTCTGCCTGGATAAGTCTGGTACATGTCTACGACTGAAGACTCCGCGCAGGTTGCCAACCTGCCCCACAACGGAAAGCGGGGTGCCGCTGGTTCGCAATACGCGTCGACAGCCCGCATTTGGGAGATAATGTGGTCGGGATTGCGACGGCTTTCGGAAGAAGTAAGGGAGGAGGCAAGCAGGATGCCGGTGACATACGACTTGATGGAAAACGCCGTGTTTGGCCCGTCCATCCGCGAGGGGCTGGCCCGCGCCGAACAACTGACCGCCACTGGTCTCCGGCTGTTCGACGTCCAGTGTCTTGAGGACTTGTTGACAAAGAAAGCCTGCCTCCCAATTCGCACCCGACCCGTTCGGTGGGACGGTTTTAGCACGCGTGGTCGATAGTAGGCTAGTCACTCCCTTGCGGTCGTGGCTCGGCAGCATGCTCATCATGCGGGGTCAGCGAGGTCGGAAGGGCTCGTCGATTTCCACTTGGTAGCCGGACGCCAGCCGGTTGGTCTCGTTCGCCATCCCGACGACCGCCATCAGTTCGCCGAACATGGCGTCGGTCATGCCCGCCTTGCGTGCGGCCGCGGTGTGCGAGGCGATGCAGTAGCCGCATTGGTTGGTGGTGCTGACCGCGACGTAGATCAGTTCCTTGGTGAGCGGGTTGAGAGCGCCGCCCGGACGCATGATCTCCTTGATCGATTCCCATGTCCGGCGGAGGGTGGCCGGGTCGTTGGCCAGCGATTTCCAGAAATTGTTGATCCAGTCGGTCTTGCGGACCGCCATGATGTCGTCGTAGACCGCCCGGACTTCGGGCGAAGCGTCGTGGTATTCGATGTAGTTCAGCATTTATAGAAACCCCAGTTCGGATTGTTGGTCCAGATCCAGAAGATAGCCGCGCTTGCCGACGTTCATGGCCGAGGTCGGGCCCAGCTTCTGGCCGACGCCCGCGGCCTCGTGGATGTGGCCGCAGAAGAAGTAGCGGGGCTGCTCGCGCTGGAGGAACGCCCGGATGGAGCGGCTGCCGGCGTGGCGGAGGTTGGTGATCCTATCGAGCATGGTGCCGTGGGGCGGCGCATGGCAGATGGAGATCATCGGCTTGAGGCCGTCGAAGGCGTGGAGGCGGGTTTCGAGTTCCTCTTCGGAGTACTCGCCGGGGGTGTTGAAGGGGGTTGGGTTGGAGTAGCCGAGGCCGGTGACGTGGAAGCCTTGGACTTCGAACGTGAGGCCGTGGAAGTCGTGGAAGCCGAAGCGGGCGCAGAAATCGGTGATTTGGTGGGCGGATTCGTGGTTGCCGGGGAGGACGTACACGCGGTCGGCGTGCGGGCGCATGAGTTCGCCCATGGCGTCAAGGTTGCGGCCGAAGTTGACGAGGTCGCCCGCGCAGATGTAGTAGTCGGCTGGGGTGGCCATGAGGCGTTGGAGCGCGAGGGTGTCGCCGTGGAGGTCGGAGAAGATGAGGAGCTTCAAATAGGCATTGTAGCGGTACTATCCCTTACTTTTGGTGTTTCAAAACGGGACGGGGCTCGATAGACTGGGGCCACTATGCGTACTGTTCGAGTGGCGATGGCACTTGTGGTGGCGTTGGCCCTGCATGCGGGTCCCAGTCCGGATCGCACGGCGTTCCAGCGGTGGTTCACGTTTCTGGTGGAATCGCGCTTCTACGCGAGGAAGAAGGTGCCGGACGTGGTGGACGGCAAGAGTCTGGTGGTGTGGGCGGCGAGGCATGCGTTGACCGAGCACGACCGCCGGTGGATGAAGGCGATCGAACTGCCGGTATTTCCGGTGATCCCGTCGGTGCACGCGGCGACATCGGCGGACGCGCTCAACCCGCACCTTGTTTCGAAGGACATCGCGGACGCGGTGCCCGGCGACCTGTTGATGTACGACAGGCCAGGGGTGACGTCGCAACTGATGGTGTACATCGGGCCAAGCCAAGTGGTGCCGTCGCCGAAGAAGTGGGTGGTTTACATGGCCGGCGAGCGTCCGCACAAGGTTACGGTGGAGTCGTTGACCGGGGATCCGTCGGTGGAGTGGCGGCCGGTGGCGGAGAATCCGTATTTTTTGGGGGTTTATCGGTTGGGGTTGTTGGGGGAGTAGGGGTGGATTGGATGGCGGAGGAGTCCAATGTGGATCAGGGCTGGCGGGTTCTCGAGAATGGCGGCGCATGGCTCGAACACTCCCTTGCGGTCGTGGCTCGGTAACATGCCTTCGGGATCGGAGTTAGGACAGCAACAACTCCAAGTCTTCGCGGCGGAGATCCCGGATCAGGGCGTTGTCTTCGCCGATGATCGCGGCGGCGAGGTCGCGCTTGGACTTCTGGAGTTCGAGCACTTTCTCTTCCACGGTGTCGCGGGCGATCAGCCGGTAGGCGAAAACTGGTCGCGTCTGGCCGATGCGGTGGGCACGGTCCACCGCCTGCGCCTCCACTGCCGGGTTCCACCACGGGTCCAGCAGGAACACGTATTCGGCGGCGGTGAGATTGAGGCCCAAGCCCCCGGCTTTCAGGCTGATCAGGAACAGCATGCAATCGGGATCGGACTGGAAGCGCTCCACTTTTGACTGGCGGTCCTGGGTCTGGCCGTCCAGATACTCGTAAACCACTCCCTCGCTGTCGAGACGGTCGCGTACAATCTTCAAAAGGCTGGTGAACTGGGAGAAGACCAGCGCCTTTTGCCCGGAGCCCATGACCTCGTGGAGCTGTTCCAACAGGAGTTCCAGCTTCGCGCTCGGCTCGCCGGAACGCTTCACGTCGATCAAGCCGGGATGGCAGGCCGCTTGGCGCAAGCGCAGTAGCGCTTCCAGCACCATGATTTTCGATTTGGCAAGACCTTGGGACTCAATTCGGGACAGCAAACTGTCGCGGTAGTGCTGGCGCAGCTCGTTGTAGAGCTTGCGCTGCGCCGGCTCCAGTTCGCAATAGAGAGTCTGTTCGTTCTTTTCGGGCAGTTCGCGGACCACTTGCTGTTTGGTGCGGCGCAGGATGAAGGGGCGCAATGCCTGGGTCAGCATCTTGCGTGTGTCTTCGTCCAAGCTGCGGTCCAAGCCGCGGCCCGCCCCGCTGGCGACCTTGAAAGCGCCTTGGAACGCACCGGCCGCGCCGAGCATGCCTGGATTCAGGAACTCAAACAGCGACCACAACTCGCCCAAATGGTTTTCGACCGGCGTGCCACTCAGCGCGAGCCGATGCTGGCCGCGCAGCAGGCGGACGGCTTTGGCCGATTCCGTAATGGCGTTCTTCACCGCCTGCGCCTCGTCCAGCACCACGTAGTCGAACTCGACGTCCTTCAGGCGTACGGCGTCCCGGCGCAGGGTTCCGTAGGTGGTGAGGATGAGGTCGTAGGCGGAGAAGTCGGTGCCGCCCCGGTTCAAACCGGTGTAATCGAGAACGCGCAACTGGGGCGTGAAACGCTCCGCCTCCTGCTTCCAGTTGAAAACCAGCGACCGCGGAGCTACCACGAGGGAAGGCCCCGGTGTTTTTCCAGCCACCCGCAGTTCACGGCGCTGTTCCAGCATCGCCAGGACCTGGGCGGTCTTGCCCACACCCATGTCGTCGGCCAGGCAACCGCCAAAGGAGAAGCGGCGGAGGAAGTCCATCCAGCCGACGCCTTCGCGCTGGTAGTCGCGCAGGTGGCCGACGAAGCCAGCCGGCTGCTCGGCTGCGGTCACTCCGTGGAAGTTCCGCAACTCGTCGCGGACGAGGGCGAAATTCTTGTCGAAAGTTGCCTCCGGCTGGGCGGCCAGCAAGGCGTCCAGCAGGCCCGCCTGGCTGGGGCGGAAGCGGATGTGTCCGTGCTCGGCCGTACCCATGCCGGCGAACATTCCGATGCGCCGGAGCCATTCATCGGGGAGCATGCCGTAGGTGCCATCGTCAAGCTTCACCATGCTTTCGCCGCGGCGAAGCGCTTCGAGCAGTTCGGGCAGTTTGGCGGAGGTATCGCCGTATTCGACTCCGGCGTTGAGCTCGAACCAGTCGACGCCGCTGGAAACGTCCATATGGAACGCGCCCGGGCGCCGGAAAACCTTGCCGTCCGCGTCCAGATGCCAACCGGCTTCCACCAGCGTCCGCGCCGCGCGGGGCAGCTTGGCGGGAGCCAATTCCCATGCCGGTTCGGGTTCATAGTAGTTGGCCGGGCGGAATCGAACCCCCACCTCGTTCAATAAGGTTGCAGCCGCCTCCTCCGCGGCGGTGTGGCGACGAACGAAGCGGCGGGTGGAGGCATCGTAGAACCCGCCGGACTTTTCCGTAGCCGCTACCAGCCGGCCCTCGTAGTCGAAGGACAATTCCGCCTGGAGCCTTGCGCTGGCGTCCAGACGGTTGGCGGCGCGAATGCGCAGGCGGGGGCGGGGCGGAAGGGATACCTCTTCAAAGTGCAGTTGTTCCGGCACTTCCAGCCGGGGCAGGCCGGGCGTGGAGAGCAAGGTGGACAGGAATTCGTCGCCATCTTGCGCAGGTACCTGGATCTTGCCGATCTTCCGGAGCTGCGACAGCCAGCTGAAGTTCGTGTCGTGCGCGAGCGGTGCCAACATCCCCTTCGCGACAAGGTGGCCGCCCCGCGTCACGAGGGCGGGTGCGGATGCATCCATGCGGTCGTCTCCCCGCCGCAGAACGCCGGTTAGCACCCAGACTGGACCGCCACCCTGGGCCTTGTTGCCCGATTTCAATTCCAACTCGAATCGCCACGGGGTGCCTTCATCCCACGCGAGGAGTTCAAAATCCTGGGATGCGGAATTGGCGCGCAGGTAGCAGCGCCCAGTACCGGCGACCAGCGGAATGATCTTATAGGACAAAGGCTCCGGGATGACGTTGGTTGTGGGAACCTGGCCATAGTGGGTGCTGTGACTGTAATACTGGCTGGCACCGGTTAAGGCCGAGAGAATTTCGCGGTCTTCCGCGACTGGCAGCGACGCGATCTGGCTGCGCTGCAGATTGAGAGGGGACGCGCGCCCGAAATCGCCGTTCACCTTGCGGTCGCGGGTCCAAAGTGCAAGCGAGATTTGGTCGGCCCCAATGCTGGCCGACAACTCCACGACATAGAGAATCTGCCGCTTGGCGGGCCACTCGCCGCGGGACTGGATGGCTTCCTCTTGAAAGAGGCTGGCAACTTGCTTCTTCCACGCCGGGGGCCTCGGTGTCGAGGATGGTCTCGCCACGAGCGGTGCGGACTTGGGATCCTCGAACAAGCTCAGATTCCTTCCGGCAAACTCGTCCATCAGATCGTCGAAGCCAAATCCAGCTATGCTCTGTATCGACTGGACCTTGGAAAGATACCCCCGTGCTTCCGCAGCCAGTACAGTTGCCCAGAGATGCTTGCACGGGCCCTCGGATTCGAAATAGGGACAATCACAGTACAGCGTGAGATCGCCATCCACCAACTCCAACTCGACCTCGTAACGCTGCGAGCCCTGCACCCTGGCCTCCACCGCCCATGCCGAGCCGGTCTGGATGCGCACGGAACCAGCATTGTAGTAGCTTTGGCCGTTTCTCTTGTTCGTGGAAGTGAAGAGGTGCGCTAGTTTCGCGCTGAGTCGTAGGAACATCGGAGTCTGGTGGAGAGCGCTGCTTTCGCCTTGGGCCGCTGGAATCAGCAATCTTATGGAAGTCCGGATTTTCGTCTCGGACCGGTGGGGTAGCGCCGTTCGTTACGCGATGGGGAGGATTTGCCGCAATCGGACATTGCGGAGCCAGAGTCCGAGCCAGGCGAGAATCCCGAATGAGATGGCAAAGGCGAAGTTGAAGGCTGGCGCGGAGACGCGGACGTGGGTTGCGACCGCACCGCCCAGGTAGCCGGTTAGCAAGATTGCGCCGAGGGGCGCGGTGCGCGGGATCAAGTACAGAATAGTGGAAGCCAGCAGCGCGATGCCGATGCCCACAATGGTGGATTCGGGGTAGCCGAGCTGGGCCATGGTTTCAATGACCGGTGCGGCCTTCACTACTTTCATGGCGGCGTCGACGAGCAGGAACAGCGAGACGAGACCGGAGATGATGAGGCCGGCCCTGCGGCTGGCGGGTGAGATCTGGAGTGTGGGGTTGGGCATGGCTGCTTCCTCTATGAGGCCTGCCTAAAGGCTTCGGCAGGCGATGGGAGCTTCCATATTATCAAAAACCGTGGGGTGCGTTGCGGGCGAGATCGATCTCGTTGACTGCCAATAGCAGAGCAGCCCGCACCGTGGAGATCCAGTACGAACCGAGAGTGTCGAAGCTTTGGCACTATTGACCGCCGACCTTTCAGGTCGCGACAACCGAAAGGCCGACGGGGCAAGATCATCCGGCCCATGCCAGTCTGAAAGCCTGGCACACCCAAGAATGGCTGCCCTACACAGGCGGCGCAGCCGCCTTTCATTCGAATTGGTGGACCAGAGGCCCATGGGCGAGTTCACCACCCAAATTGAAGTGCGGTTGTGGTCGAGGTACAGGTCACGCCAGATCTATCCCAATCGCAGCCGTCAGCGGACCACTTGACCCGGACGGTCATACCGTACATAATGTCAACAGGTTCCCATGCGGCTGATTCGGTTTCGGCACAAGGGGTTGCGTCAGTTGGTCGAGGATGGGAACGCCCGAGGGGTCTCTCCTGCTGTCGCTGACAAGCTGGCCAAAATGTTGTTTGCCCTGGAAACGGCGGAGTCGTTGGAGCAGGTGGCCCGGTTTCCGGGCTGGAAGCTCCATCCACTAAAGGGCAGTCTCAGCGGGACATGGAGTCTCAGCGTCACTGGAAACTGGCGGCTGCTGTTCCGGTACGACGAACAAGAGTGCACCGCTAGCGATATCGATCTCGTTGACTACCACTAGGATCTTGCCGATGCCGATGAAGAACCCACCACACCCCGGAGACCTGATTCGCACCGAAATCGTCGAAGCCTTGGGCTTGAGCATTTCCAAGGCGGCGGAGATCCTGAAGGTTCGACGCGCCACGCTTTCGGATTTGCTCCATGGCAAGGCTGCCTTGACGCCGGAGATGGCCCTACGGATCGAGATGGCGTTTGGCCCACAGATGGAGCACTTGCTGCGGATGCAGTTGGCATACGATGTGGCGCGGACGCGTTCCACGGGTTCGGAATTGGGCGTGGATCGCTTCGTGACCGTCTAGCAACTCAGTGGGTCGAGCCCGTGACTCTCTTCGTGTCGGCTCGGCAACGACGTGCTTCGTCCCGAGCCGCTGTACGAGAGTAAGGGTGATTCTCCTAGATCGCGTCCGAAACGCTCGGTAGCGGGAAATCCGTCGCGACCATCGCCGGGGCGATCATCATCCCGCCCTCCAAACCTCTTACTCGGGCCGCCTGGCCCAGCTTTTTCGCGTTTTTCAACAGCCGCACCGGGCTCTCGAGGAACCGCATGTTCATGACCGGCGTCGTAACCTTGCCGTTCTCGATCAGGAACACTCCGTCGCGCGTCAGGCCAGTCTGCTGCAGGGTCTGCTGGTTGACCGGTCGGATGTACCAGAAGTGTGTGATCAGCACCCCCCGCTCCACGCCCGCGATCAGTTGGTCCAGCGTGTCGGTTCCTCCGTCCAGCGTCAGCGCGCCGCCGCCACCTCCGCCAAAACCGCCGCCGCCACCGCGACCACCTCCGCCGCCCTCGTTCGCTTCCTTGCCAGTCTTCGACGCCCAGTAACGGTCATACGCCAGACTCGCCACCACGCCCTTCTCGACCCACTTCACCGCCTTGGCGGGCAGCAGGTCGCCAGTCCAGGGCGACGATGGCTGCTTGCCGTCGAACGGATTGCTATAGAGGTTGACGAATTCCGGGAATACCTTTTCGCCCAGCAGCGTTCCGCCGCCGCGCTTGCTCAGGAATGTCCGGCCCTCGTCGGTGTTGCGCGCCGAGAATCCGCCCTGCATCAGCCGCACCAAATCGCCGGTCGCAGTCGGTTCCAGCACCACCGTGTAGTTGCCCGGGTCCAGCTTTTTGGGATTCCGCCACTTCTCGCACTTGTCGCATGCCGTGGCCGCCAACTTCGCGCTGTCGATTTCCGACAGGCGCAACGACGGCTGGCCCGCCCAGCCCGAGCTAGACCCGTCCGCCATGCGGACCGTCGTCGTCAACTGCGAATCCGCCGCTTCGTGGTACCCGAACACGCCGGCCTTGTTTGCCACCGCCGTCATCCGGTGCGAGCGCTCGATCAGCCCCGCAGCCACCAGCTTGCGCTTGACCGCCATGTCGATGATCGTTTTCACATGCGGAATCATCTCCGGCGCGCGCGCCTTGGAGGTCGCGGGATCGAAATCGGTGCCCTCGCGGTAGGTCTGGGGACCCAGCGCGGGCATGCGCTCGGGGTTCGGCGGCGCGATACCGGCCAACTCCTCGGCCTTCTTCACTGCGGCCTGGATCGACGCATTGTCGAAGTCGTCGACCGCGTAGATGCCGGTGCGACCGTCGCGCGTCACCGCGATCGACATGTTCTGCCGCAATCCGAGCGACGCCGTTGTGATCCCGTTGTTCGCAAAACGCGTGTAGGCCTGCTCGGTCGCCGTCACCGTGACCTGGCACTCGGGGAATGTTGAAAATCCAATCGCCTTCTGGGCGAGCTTCTGGGCTTCTTCCTTGCTGAACATGGTTGTTTTCCCCCGGTGGAACTAGTCGGTCACAAGGACGTTGATCTGGCGGAAGCGCGTGGGCGAACATCCGTGGCTGATCGAGTTGATTTGCGTGGGCTCGCCCTTGGCGTCGCCCGTGGTGCCGTACTGGCGCCAATAGGCGGGACCTGCGGTCGCGTCGCAGGCTTGCCAGAAATCGGGAGTGCGCGCCTGGTAGGCCACGCGCGAAATCATGCCGCGCTTCTTGCCGCCCTTGATCTCCCAGAAAGCGTCGCCGCCGAACTGGAAGTTGTAGCGCTGCTGGTCGATCGAGTAGCTGCCGCGGCCGTCGATCAGGACGCCGTCCTCGATTTCCGAAATCATACCTTCCAGTGTGGTGTCGGGCGCGCCCGCCTTCAGGTACACGTTCGGCATGCGCTGGAACGGCACGGTGGCCCAGGAATCGGCCTGGCTGCAACCGTGCGATTCCTTGTCGCCCACCAGATGCGCCTGTTCACGCGTCGTCTGGAAGTTGCGGAAGACGCCCTTGTCGATGATGGTGAAGGTGCCGGTCTTGACGCCGTCGTCGTCATAGCCCGCAGTGCCGAGCGCGCGGGGCGAAGTGCGGTCGCCGATGAAGGTGCAGTGCTCGCTGGCGATCTTCTTGCCGATGGTGGCGGGTGTGATGTAGCTGGTGCCGGCGTAGTTGGCCTCGTAGCCGAGCGACCGGTCGAGTTCGGTGGGGTGCGCGACGGACTCGTGGATGGTCAGCATCAGATGGTTCGGCATTAGGATCAGGTCCTTCTTGCCGGCTTTCACGGCAGGGGCCGAAAGGTGCTCCACGACTTCCTCGCGGATGCGCTGAGCGTTCTCCTCAAGGTTCATTTCCGGCACGTACTCCCAGCCGGCGGCGGCTTGCGTGGGGACGTAACTGCGGGAGCGGGAAATGCCGGCGGCGCGGTCGACGGCGGTGGCGTCGAGGTTGCCGTAGATCTGGAGGATCAACTGCTGGATCGAGGAGTTCTCGGTGGAGGCGAAATACTTGTCCTCGCTGCGGAGGTTGAGGCTGGAGGTGCTGCCGAAGACCTTTTGGTTCTTCTTGACCTCCTCGGCGGCGCGGCGGAGCAGGTCGAGCTTCTCGGCGGTCGGGACGGCGAAGGGGTCCTTTTCGTGCGGCGTTTCCCAGCGGGTGCGGTAGGCGGGGACGGGCGCGAGCTGGATCGGCTTGGGCTGGATGGTGGCGTTGGCTTTGGCGATGATGACGGCCTCGCCGGTGACGCGGGCGATTTCTTCCTTGGTAACGGTGGGTGACGAGGCGAAGCCCCAGGCACCGTTGACGATGACGCGGACGCCGAAGCCGAAGCTGGAATCCTCGGCGACGGTGGGCACGGACTGGGTTTTGCCGGTGGCGCGGTCGGGCGACAGGCGGATGCCGAGGCGCTGGTCGCGCAGCCGGACGATGCGGATGTCGGCGTAGGTTGCTTTGAGTTTTTTGGCCTCGGTGAGGGCTACGGCCCCGAGTTTTTCGAGGTCGGCGGAGGGGGTTGTGGATTGGGCGGGCGCGGCGAAAAGTTCGTCGGCGAACGCGAGGGCGAGTGGGGTGGCCAGGAAGCCGCGTCGGGTGAGTCGGGCCGTCATATTGGCATTATTGTAGCTGACTGCCCGCTACAATTGCCAAGGTGCCGTCCTACCCTGCCTTCCGCAATTCAGGCAGCGCCCGTGAGCGGACACCTTCGGCCTCCCGAGCCGAAGCAACGTACTGCGCCAAGACCGTATTCATCAGTTCCTGGTAGTCTCCGCCGCCTCTAACATGCATTTGGGCGCGGAACCAGTCCAGTGTGGGCGTTTCCACAGAAAGTGTGATCTTGGTGGTACCCGGCAAGGGGGGGAGAACCGGCCCGCGCCTTCCCTTCGAAAAATCGTACTCGTCCTTCATAGTTGTGCCTCGTACGCTCGTCGTTCCCTTTGCGTTGCAGTTCGGGCCGATATCAGGCGAATCTGGTCTCCACGCCACGTGTATACCACCACGAGCAGACGACCCAATGAATCCATGCCGGTCGTGATCCAACGCTCCTCGTCCCGCGAAGCAGGATCGTGGATTGTAATGGCTGAATCGTCCCTCAGGACACCAAGGGCATCCGTAAAGTCAACGCCGTGTTTACTACGATTCGATTCTGCCTTTGGCAGGATCCCACTCGAAACTCACCGCCTCTATTATAGTTTGCGCAAGCCAACTCCGGTGCCGATGGATCAGATCCGGTGCCAAGAATGCCTGTGGTGCAAACGTGTATAATCGCGGGGTGACCGGACGCTCCGCACTCGTACTCCTGACCACGGTTTCCCTCGCGCAGGCCCTCGATCTCCGCACTGCCGCCATCCAACTACCGCCGAATCCCTCCGCCATCGAGAGAAAGGCGGCGCAGGTGGTTGCCGAGGAGGTGGAGAAACGGACGCAATTGCGGATCGGGCGCAATCCGGCGGGCGGTCCACCGATCAGGATCGTCACCAGCCACACGGGCAATCCCGAGGGCTTCACCGTCGCCACCACCTCCCAGGGTGTCACGATTACCGGCAACGGGGACCGCGGCGTAATCTTCGGCACCGGCTACTTCCTCCGCCGCGCCCGGATGGCCAAGCAGGTGTTCGAGGTCGCGGACGGCATTTCGACCACAACCGCCCCGAAGACCGTGGTGCGCGGCCAGCAGCTCGGCTTCCGGCCCAAGACGAACGCCTATGACGGTTGGAACGTCGCGATGTGGGAGCAGTACATCCGCGAACTGGCCCTGTTCGGGAACAACACCATTGAACTGATCCCGCCCCGTTCGGACGACGACGCCGACAGCCCGCACTTCCCCCTGACCCAGATCGACATGATGGCGGAAATGTCGCGGATCGCCAATGAATACGCCATGGACGTGTCCATCTGGTACCCGGCGATGGACACCGACTACGGGGATCCCAAGACCGTAGAGTTCGCCTTGAAGGAATGGGGCGAAGTGTTCCAGAAGCTGCCGCGCGTGGACGCCGTTTTCGTGCCCGGCGGCGACCCCGGCGACACTCCGCCCACGCTGCTCCTGGCGCTGCTCGAAAAGCAGACGGCCAACCTGCGCAAGTACCATCCGAAGGCCGGGATGTGGGTTTCGCCTCAGAGCTTCGATAAGAAGGGTCTGGACGAGTTCATGGCCATCGTGGACCGGAACCCGGCTTGGCTGAGCGGGCTGGTCTTCGGTCCGCAGGTGCGCGGCAGTATCGCCGACCTCCGCGCCCGCACTCCGAAGCGCTATCCCATCCGCTTCTACCCCGATATCACCCACAGCATCAACGCCGAGTTCCCCGTGCCGTCGTGGGATTTCGCCTACGCCGAGACCGAGGCGCGAGAGATCATCAACCCACGTCCGGTGGACGAGGCGGCGATCTTCCGCAAGTACAACCAATACTCGACCGGCTTCGTGACCTACTCGGAGGGCTGCAACGACGACGTGAACAAGTTCGTCTGGTCGGCGCTGGGGTGGAATCCGGACGCGAACGTGGCGGATATCCTGCGGGACTATGCCCGGTTCTTCATCGGTGCCGACCAATCCGACGCCTTCGCGCAGGCGCTGCTGGCGTTGGAACGCAACTGGCGGGGGCCGCTGGCGACCAACGGCAACGTGGACGTGACGCTGGCGCAGCTCTTAGCGCTGGAACGGGTCGCGACGCCGCAATTCCGCCTCAACTGGCGCTTCCAGCAGGCGCTCTACCGGGCCCACTATGACGCATTCCTGCGGAAACGGCTCCTCTCCGAGACGTTGCAGGAGGAACGCGCGAACGGTGTGCTGCGGCGCGCGGCGCAGGGCGGGGCGTTGAAGGCGATGGAGGAAGCCGAGGCTGTGCTGGATGCCGACGTCCTCACGTCCGAAGCCCGCGACCTGCGCGCCCGCACCTTCGAACTGGCCGAAGCGCTGTTCCAGAGCATCCACATGCAGTTGAGCGTGCCCCGGTACCAAGCGATCGCGCTGGGTCGCGGTGCCAACCTGGATGCCATCGACTTCCCGCTGAACAACCGGGTGTGGCTCAAGGCGCAGTTCGCGCAGATCCGGGCTCTGCCGGACGAGCGTGCGCGGGTGGCTGCGATTGCGCGGATCGCGGACTGGACGAATCCCGGTCCGGGCGGATTCTACGACGATTTGGGTGACACAGCGCGGCAACCGCATCTGGTCGGAGGAGAACCTTACGACCAGGATCCGGATTTCCTGCGTTCCCCGATGATGGGTTTCAGTTCGTCGCCGCAGCAGGGGGCGCGGGTTTCGTGGTTTACGGTGGCCGAATCGCTGGACGACACACCTTTGAAGATGCGCTACACCGGGCTGGACTCGTCGGCGAAGTACGCCGTGCGCGTGGTTTACGGCAACGGTACGCCGAGAGCCAAAATGCGGCTCGTGGCGAACGGCAGTGTGGAGATCCATCCGTTCCAAGACAAGCCTCGACCGATGGCCCCGGTTGAGTTCGAGATTCCGCAGGCGGCGACTCAGGGCGGGGAACTGGAGCTGGCTTGGACCAAGCCGTCGGGCGCGGGCGGGAACGGTCGGGGAGTCCAAGTGGCGGAAGTATGGCTGATTCGACGGTAAGAAACAACTACAGGTGGCAGGTGGTCGCCATGTTGTGGGCGATCTCCTTTTTCAATTACGCCGATCGGCAGGCCATCTTCTCCGTTTTCCCGCTGCTGCAGAAAACGATGTCGCTGGACAACGTGCAACTGGGGCTGCTCGGCAGCGCGTTCGCATGGGTTTACGGGCTGGGCGGCGTCTTCGCCGGGGCGGTGGTGGACCGGGTGCGCCGGAAGACCGCCATCCTCGGGGGGCTCTACGCTTGGAGCTTCATCTGCGCGGCCACGGCGGCGGTGAATTCGTTCACCGGGTTGTTCGCGATGCGCGCTTTGGAGGGTTTGGGGGAGACGTTCTACTTCCCGGCCTCGATGTCTTTGGTGAGCGACTACCATGGCCCCAAGACGCGGTCGCGCGCCATCGGAATCCACCAAACGAGCGTCTATGTGGGCACCATCGCGGGGGGATTCTTCGCGGGGCTGATCGGGCAGGTATACGGCTGGCGCTGGTCGTTCGTGGTGTTCGGTGGCTTGGGGATCTTGCTGGGCTTGGTCTTGGCGAAGTGGTTGCGGGAACCGGCTAGGGGGCAATCGGAGGGCGTCGCGGTCGCCGAAAACCTGCCGTTGCGCGAGACGGTTGGAATTCTGGCGGCGTCGCCGGGCGCGTTGCTGCTGCTTGGGGCCTTCTGCTGCGCCAATTTCGTGGCGGTGGTGTTGCTGACGTGGATGCCGAAGTTCCTGTTCGACCGGTTCCACATGAGTTTGGCGATGTCGGGGCTGACGGCGACGATCTTCGTGCAACTGGCGAGCCTGTGCGGGTCGTTGACGGGCGGGTGGCTCGCGGACGCGTGGCGGGCGAAGTCGAAGGGCGGACGGATGCTGGTGCAGGCGATCGGGGTGTTCGGCGGCGCGCCGTTCGTGGTGCTGTGCGGGATGTCGCAGTCGGTTCCGGTGCTGATCGCGGCGCTGACGGCCTGGGGGTTCTTCAAGGGGCTCTACGACGCGAACATCTTCGCGTCGATGTTCGACGTGGTGCGACCGGAGGCGCGGGGGACGGCCGCGGGGCTGATGAATACCGTCGGCTGGCTGGGCGGCGGGGGCAGCGCGCCGATCGTGATCGGGCTGCTGTCGAGGGAGTACGGGCTGGGCGGGTCGATTGCTATGGCGTCGGTGGTTTATGTGATGGCGGGGGTGTTGTTGGTGGGGGCGGCGCGGCGGGTTGGGTAGGGCGTTTGTGGTTACACCGTAATCAGCCCAAGTTCGGGACCGATTCGGCCAATATCGAGAGGGTCGCTGGTGACGACAAGTCGACCCGACCGTCGGGCGCAAATCACGACGTGGGCGTCGACGACATCCGCGGTGCGGGTTCGTGCCAGCAAGAGGCCGATAGCCGTTGCGTCCGAAGCACTTAGCGCAACCACGTCGGTGGTGGGTTGGCGGATGAGTCTGGAAAGACGGGTCTGTCGGGCGGGATTGCGAATGACCTGAGCCAGCGCTGTAGCGGGAATGGTGACGCGGAGGCCAAGGTTGGCAGCCTGCGCAAGGAGCAGGTTTACTCTGCGCTCGTTCCGTTCCAAGGCGATGAGCCCGCCTGCGTCCAAGGTCAGGCCGTTCATGCGGCTTTGTTGCCAACCCCAAGTGTTGTTTCCGGGTGAAGCAGAACCGAATCGGCCCAAGCGCGTTCCTCGGCAGTCATTTGCCCGCCAGTTTGCTGCAAGGCTTCGTCCAACGAAGCCCTCCATCCTGCGGCTTCAAACAGGGCAACACCAACCGCATGCTTGACGAATGCAGACACGCTCGACGCCTTTGCGGTGCGGACATACTCGCGGATCTCGCGTAATTGTTCGTCTTCCAGAGTGACCGTAATCTTGGTCGTCGCCATATGGAAAACGTACCACAACGAGCGCGCCCTGCGCCATCCGGGGGCTGAAACGGGACCACCTTCGCCAGTTGGCGAGCCTGTGGCGCGCGGCAGCAGCGCCCCGATTGTGATTGAGCTGCGGGCGCTGCGTTCGTGTAGGATGTGAGCATACCTTCCAACCAGAGCAATCGAATGAATATCCGCCACCTCGTACCGTCCGTGAGCCGCTGGCCCCTGTCCATGGGATCCCCCCCTAAAATAGAGATGGTGCAACGGAGGCGGCATGTGCCGACGTGTTCCTGGTGAGATGCCGGTTGAAAATTGCCTGTATTCTCTATAAGGCAAAAGCTGTGACCCGTCAAAGGCTAGAATATGTCCCAGATTAGTGTCGATATTAGGTTGCGCCCCCTACGAATGGGGTTCCTCGTCCGTCCGAACGACAATGAAGGACTGCTCAAGATCTTCCAAGTCAACACATGCTTATGGGGCGGTCTTTTCAATCCGATAATTCCGTGCTTTGACAGGGTTCCAAAATGGTGGGAACGCAACGGCTTTCGATTCGAGACAGGTCGCCAGATACTCAATGGCTACATTGAGTCTTTTGAGCCGGACGTTCTCGTGGAAGCGGAGCCTGGGCTGGCCCAGAACAGCGGCTTCGATACAGAGGGCGTACTTTCGATTGCAGACGTGCTTCCGAAAGAGGGTGACCGCCACAGGGTGGGTAGTGGCACGAGCGTGTTCGAGCTGTATCGCCACCTCTACAAGACTGAGTTTCAATTTACCCGCCGTAACCCACAGAGAATTGTGAACGTGAAGGCTCCCGCTCGTGTCCTAGCGCCGCTAGGCGCGTGTCTGTTCGGAGCGTTTCCCGCCGATGCGGCATTGGAGTATTTTCATCGGGCATTTATCGACGCCTTCGACCCAACCACCGTTTCGCTTGACGCTGCATCCCTACTCGACATCTATAGGTCACAACCTCGAACACCGCTACACATGGGACTTTCAGAGATAGAGGTGGACCCCAACAGCTGGGAACACCCCGCTCTGTTTGTCCTTGACGGTCAAGTGCCATTCGACCTGCTTGACTACTGGAACTTGCGGGCATTCGGTCGCCAGGTCCTTCCGATTCCGCTGCAATGGCTGGAGCATTTGACGGCCTATTGCAAAGAGTTCATTACGGCTAACCATCGTCCACTGCCCGGCAATCCGAACGGAGTGATGATTCGGGCGACCGTAATATTTGCGCGGTCGATTCCAACCGAAGATATTGAGCGGATCTACAACGAGTTTTTCCGCGTCGCCGTACCAGATGCGAATGCGTATCAGCCATGGTATCCAAGCATCTGGCGTCCCTCACCGTCCTTCACGGTCCGCCAATCACGACCGACACTGTCATCAGCAAGCCGGACTTGTACGGAATTGAAATCGAGCCATCCAGCCTACTCGCCGCCACGTCCCGACGCCGACAGCTTATACAACGAATCCAACTCCGCCTTGAAGTTCTCCATCACCTGTTTCCGACGCACCTTCATCGTGGCCGTCACCTCCCCATGCTCAATCGACAACTCCCGGTGCAGGATACGGAAGCGCTTCACCTGCTCGAACGGGGCCAGACCCTTGTTGATCCGCGAAACAATCGCCTGCACCTCGGCGATCACGGCCGGGTTCTCGTAGTACGGAACCTGCGCCCCCTTGACCCCGGCGATGTTTTCCGCAACCGCCGGGTGGAGCGTGAACAGCGCCACCAAGTGCGGCAGCCTGTCGCCCGCCAGCAGGACCTGGTTGATCAGAGGCTCGAACTTGAACATCGCCTCAATGCGCGCCGGGTAAATCTTCTTGCCGTTCGACGCGACGATCAACTCCTTCTTGCGGCCGGTGATGTAGATGAAGCCCTCGTCGTCGATGGTCCCGATGTCGCCGGTGTGCAGCCAGCCGTCGCGGAAGAGTTCGGCGGTGGCCTCCGGGTCCTTGTAGTAGCCCTTGGAGAGGCTGGGGCTCTGGATCAGCAGTTCGCCGTCTTCGGCCACCTTGAAGGTGACGGGCGAGAGTGCCTTGCCGATGCTGCCGGGACGGGGCGCGTCGAGCGGGTTGATGGCGACCACGCCGCCTTCGGTGAGGCCGAAGCCTTCGATGAGCGGCATGCCGATGGCCTCGTAGAATTCCATCAGGTCGGCCCCGAGCGGCGCGGCACCGGACACGGGTATGCGCAGACGCGCGCCAAAACGCTCCCGGATCTTGGTGAAGACGACCTTGTCGGCCCAACGTAGCGGGATGCGGATGTAGGCGGGCACCGGTTTCCCGGCGTGCTTGTACTTGGCGGCCCCGAGCCCCAGTCCAAGTGCGGCGGCGAACATCCGTTGGACCATCGCGGGCTTCTTCTGGACCTCGGTGCGGATGTTGGTGTAGATCCGCTCCCAGACGCGCGGCGGGGCTAGGAAGAAGGTCGGGCGGACGGTCTTGATCTCGTTGGGGAGTTTCGCGAGGTTCTCGGCGAAGGAGACGGGCGTGGCGGTGAGGAGCGGCAGGAGCTCGCAGACCATTCGCTGGGCGATGTGTGCCGAGGGCAGGAAGGCCACGGTGATATCGTCGGGGGTAAGGGTCACCACTTCCGGCGTCATCTTGACGTTTTCGACCAGCGAGTAGTGGTTGACCATCACCATCTTGGGGTCGCCCGTGGCACCGGAGGTGAGGTAGAGGATGGCGTTGTCGTCGGGGTGGACTTCGGCGGCATAGCGGCCGAACTTGCGCAGGTCGGCGATGGAGAGGACGCCGGGGACCTCGCCGGACATGAGGAAGATGTGCTGGACGGGGGCGTCCTTGACCTTGGCGTACATCTTGGGGTCCTCGACGAAAAGGGCCTTGGCGTCGGCGTTGGCGATGGTGCGCTTGAGTTCGTCGGGCGGGTAGCTGGGGTAGAGGGCGCCGGCGACGGAGCCGTTCATGAGGATGCCCTGGTCGGCGAAGAAGAATTCGGCGCGGGTTTCGGAGCAGATGAGGATGTGGTCGCCGTTGGCGAGGCCGAGGGAGCGGAGGCCGGCGGCGATTTCCTCGGCGATTTCAACGTACTGGTTCCAAGTCCAGGTCAGGACCTCCTTGCCGCGGGGCTGGCGGAGGGCCATGCGGTCGCCATGCATGCGGGCGGCGTTTTGGAGGAGGTCCGGGACGGTGCGGAGGGTGGGTGCGGACATGGCTTCCTTTGATGAACACGCGCAAGTCACGCCGTCGGACGCGGCTGGACGGGTGGTTCCTCTGGCCCTTTGCGCCGCGTCCGGCGGCTCTTGCGCTTCTGACAGTGTAGCGGATTTGGTTGGGGCAATCCCGCGATAAACTGGGAGCATGCAGTATATCCCGCGTGGCGTGAAGGAACAGGCCAAGCTGTGGCAGGCCATCGAGAATCTCAAGCCGTTGCTCGGCGACGATGTGGTGCGGTTGAAATACGATGTCGAGGACGACTGGAGCGGCAAGCCGGCGTTGTTTTTCAAGGTGGTTCTGTCGGACGAGGCCAGCCGTCGCGACCGGCTGCATCCGTCGGCACGCCGGGTGAGCGACCTGCTGGATGACCGCTTGGACCCGATTCACGAGTGGGAGTTGTTCAGCTACTACAGTTTCCGGAGCAAGAGCGAGCACGACGAGATCAAAGACCCCAATTGGGCCTGATGCATGGCTTTCCACGACGATCTGCTCGAACAGGCCAACCATCTCGCCCGTAGGGAGCGGGGACGGCCGCGCCAAGCCAGCCTCCGGCGGGCTGTCTCCAGCGCCTACTACGCGCTATTCCATTTGCTGATTGAACCTGGGAACGGCCGTTGACCGTGCCACGGCGCGCTTTTTTCTTCCCCGAACAAACGCTCCCTCGCGGTCGCGGCTCTGCAGAATCAGTACGTTACCGAGCCACGACCGCAAGGGAGTGTTTCTTCGAGCCATGCGCGGGCTGTTCACCCAACGGGTGAGCGGGCGATCAGCGCAAGACCCCTGGTACGAGTCCGTGTTCGCCGCTGAAGCGCCCGCAACTGCCCGTTTCTAGGTTGACGAGGCCGTTTCGAAGTGGAAGATTCCGGGGCACCGGCAGTAGTTGGCCAGAATTCTTGAGCATGAGCGGATGTTCGCGGCATCGGAGCGGCTTCTTAGCCAGAAGCGCGCCACCGATGGCACACCCCAAGCCTCCCATGACGCCATGCGCGTCGTGGCGAGGGCATTTAACCGGCTGTATCACTTCCGCCAACTCGCCGACTACGACATGTCATCGCAGTGGACCCGCAGCGAGACCGTTGAACTCGTGGACATCGCCAGCGAGGCGTTCGGGGCCGTGAAGTCGATCCGGAACGAGGCGGTCCTGCACGATTTCCTGCTGTCGCTGTTTGTGAAGGATCGCAGCGTCGGAGCCTATCCGCCTCTATGGCTTTTTCAGGCGGCGGGTTCGTCGCGAAGGTCCGCGATCCAATCGTTGATTTCTTTGACCGTCGCGAACGTGCCCAAGGCCCCGGCGAATTCGCCGAACGGATTCGGGGTACTTCCCGCGGGATGGATCATGACGCGGGGCGTGAGTTGTCCTTTGGTGCCCAGAAGGCTGCCTACCATTTCCTTACTTCCTATTCCTGCGGTCAGGATATCAGGCGCGTGACTTGACCGCCGGGTGGCTCCGGCTGCCTTGTCCACGATACAATTTGGGGTTGCAATCACTTATGTCCACAAAACTCCAAGGGCGCGTGGCGCTCGTGACCGGCGCGAGCCGGGGATTGGGCCGCGCCATGGCGGCGGAACTGGCGCGCAACGGGGCGACTCTGGCACTGGTGGCTCGGGACCCGGACAAACTGGCCGAGGCCGCCGAGGAAATCCGTGCCATCGCATCCTCAAATGGAGCTGGCGTGGTCGAGACCTTCACCGCCGACGTTTCCAAGGAGGATTCCGTCCTCGCCTTGGAACAAGAAGTTTCCGCCAAGCTCGGCAAGGTCCAGATCCTGATCAACAACGCCGGGTACAACCAGCGGAAGAACCTGGTCGACTTCACCCTCGACGAGTGGCGCGCCATCATGGACACCAACGTCACCGGCGTCTTCCTGATGTGCCGCGCGTTCATCCCGCACATGCAGGGGACCGGCTACGGTCGGATTGTCAATCTGGGCTCGATCATGGGCCACGTGTCGCTACCGCAGCGTGCCGCCTATTCGACCACCAAGTTCGCCGTGCGGGGCATGACAACCGCTTTAGCTCTCGAGCTCGCTGCGGACGGGATCACGGTGAACTCGATTAGTCCCGGACCCTTCGCAACGGAAATGAACGCCAAGGCGATCAACGACCCCGAGATGAATTCGTTCTTCGTGTCGCGGATTCCGGTCGGGCGCTGGGGCAAGGTGGAGGAGATCGGACCGCTGGCCGCCTTCCTTTGTTCGGACGACGCAGCCTTCATCAATGGTGCCGACATCCTGATCGACGGAGGTTGGTGTGCGTATTAAGTTCGCCTTGGTAGTGGTCCTGGCGCTTGCCGGGATGGCGTGCAACCGGTCGCAGCAGCGCCGGATCGCGGTGATTCCGAAGGGGACGGCGCACGTGTTCTGGCAGTCGGTGCATGCCGGGGCGGTGGCGGCGGGGCGGGAGTTCAAGGTCGAAATCCTCTGGGACGGCCCCCCGAACGAGACCGACTACAGCCGCCAGTTGGAGATTGTCGACTCCATGCTGAACCGGCACGTCGACGGCATGGTGGTGGCGGCGGCGGACAAGACGTCATTGAACGCGTCTCTGGCGCGGGCGGTCAGGGAAAAGACGCCGGTGGTGGTGTTCGATTCCGGCGTCGATTCGCAGGACTACGTGTCGTTCGTGGCCACCAACAACTACAAGGCGGGCCAGATGGCGGGCAGGAAGCTGGGCGAACTGCTGGGAGGGAAGGGAACTGTGGCGATGATCCAGAACGCGCCGGGCAGTTTCTCCACCATGGAGCGAGAGCGGGGCTTCAAGGACGCGATCTCGCAGGAGTTCAAGGGGATCGAGTTCGTGGCCGAGCAGTACAGCATGTCGAACCGGGCCAAGGGTATGTCGGCGACGGAGAACATCCTGACGGCGCATCCGAAGTTGGACGGGTTGTTCGCGTCGTCGGAGCCGTCGGCGGTGGGGGCGGCGCAGGCGGTGAAGTCGCGCGGGCTGGCCGGGAAGCTGAAGTTTGTCGGGTTCGACGCCAGCGAGGGGATGCTGGAGGACCTGACCGGCGGCGTGTTCGACGCGCTGGTGGTGCAAGATCCGTTCCAGATGGGCTACCAGGCGGTGAAGGCCGTGGTGGACAAGCTGGACGGCAAGACGCCGGAGCGGCAAGTCGATCTGCCCGCAGTGACGGTGGTGAAGGCGGATTTGGAAAAACCTGAGATCAAGGCTTTGCTGCACCCGGATCTGAAGAAGTATTTGGGGCAGTAGGGGTGGGGTCAGCCGCAAGAAACCGGGCTGGCACCCGTGATACGCTGGGCGACTTGGACGACACGATACAACCCCGTCAGGGTGAGGAGATCGACCCCAACCGCCTGGCCCTCTGGTTGGCGGCCCAAGGCGAATCGGGCGAGGTCCGGATCGAGCAGTTCCCCAACGGCCACTCCAATCTCGTTTACCTGGTCCACGTCGGCGACCACGAATACGTTCTCCGCCGTCCGCCCCTCGGCCCGGTGGCCCCCAAGGCGCACGACATGGTCCGCGAATTCCGGGTGCTGGACGCCGTCCACCCTCATTTCCCGGAAGCCCCCAAGGTCCTGTTCCTCTGCCAGGACCCCCAAGTCCTCGGTGCACCGTTTTTCCTCATGGAGCGGCGGCACGGCGTCGTCCTGCGCGGCGTCGCCCCGCCGGAGTGGTCGGCCCTCCCCGACTACCCCCGGCTCGCCAGTGAAGCCGTCGTCGACTGCCTCGCGCGCCTGCACGCCATCGACATATCCGGCGAAGACATCTCCACCGAAAAGCTGCGCGCGCTGGGCAAGCCCGAGGGCTTCGTGGAGCGCCAGGTCCGCGGCTGGGCCGAACGCTGGCGCGCCGCGAAAACCGACGAACTGCCCGAAATGGACCGCGTCATCGCCTGGCTGCACGACCGTCTGCCGCCCCAACTTGTCCCCTCGCTCGTCCACAACGATTTCAAACTCGACAACGTCATGCTGGGACCGGGTGCGGACCACGTCCAAGCCGTCCTCGACTGGGAGATGGCCACGCTGGGCGATCCGTTGGCCGACCTCGGCCTGACCCTCTGCTACTGGACTTGGGCCGCCGTAGCCGCCGAACACGACCCCCACCCCGCCACCCCCGTCATCACCACCCAACCCGGCTGGTACACGCGCGACCAATTCGCCGAGCGCTATGCCCGGCAGACCGGCCGCGACCTGACCCACCTCGGCTACCACGAGGTCCTGGGTGTCTTCAAACTCGCCGTCATCCTCCAGCAGATCTACTTCCGCTACCACCGCGGGCAGACGAGCGACGTCCGGTTCCGCGAATTCGACAAGCGTGTCCGGGGGCTTGTACTGCTGGCTGCAAGAATGGTGGACGGGAGCCATATTTGAGTCGCATCTATCTTTTCCGGCACGGTCAAGCGGGTACCCGCTACGCCTATGACGCGCTTTCCGACGTGGGACGTCAGCAATCGCGTCTGCTGGGCACGCACCTGGCCGACGAGGGCATCGTCTTTTCCGCCGCGTATTGCGGGACCCTGAACCGGCAGCGGCAGACGGCGGACGAGGTGCGCGCCGGATATCCCGGCTTCCCGGAGCCGGTCTCCGACCCCGCTTGGAATGAATTCGACCTCGACCGCGTCTACAAGGAACTGGCCCCGATCCTGTGCGCCGAAGACCCCGAGTTCCGCCGCGAATTCGAGGAGATGAAGGCCGAACTAAAGGCCGCCGGGGACGACGCGGCCGCGCACCGGCGCTGGAACGGGTGCGACATCAAGATGGTGCAGGCTTGGATTTCGGGGCATCCGAGCTTCACGGGCGAGTCGTGGGGGGAGTTCCACGCGCGCATCGCGGGCCGTCGGGCAACGCTGGCCGGGGAAACGCAGGAGGAGGACGGCCACAACATCGCCGTGTTCACCTCCGGGACGCCCATCGGGATTTGGGCAGCGCTTGGCATGGACATCGACGACAACCGCGCCCTGCGGCTCGCCGGCGTGATACATAACGCATCGATTACCGTGATCCGGCTGCGTCCCCACCAACTCCGCCTCCACACATTCAACACCGTGCCGCACCTTCCAGCCGAACTGCGCACGTACCGTTAACCGGAAAGGACAACCACCATGTACTTCGAGTTTTCCGACAAAGTCAAAGACCTGCAGAAGCGCGTGACCGCCTTCATGGACGAGCACGTCTATCCTGCCGAGGCGCAGTTCCATGCCCATGCGCGGGGCGAAAACCGCTGGACCCCGGTGCCGGTGATCGAGGAGTTGAAGCCCAAGGCGCGCGCGGCGGGGCTGTGGAACCTCTTCCTGCCGGAGAGTTCGCGCGGGGCCGGGTTGACAAACCTCGAATACGCCCCCCTGTGCGAGATCATGGGGCGGTCACACATCGGGCCCGAGGTGTTCAACTGCTCGGCACCGGACACGGGCAACATGGAAGTCTTCGAGCGTTATGCCAATCCCGAATTGAAACAGCGCTGGCTGGAGCCACTGCTGGCGGGCGAAATTCGGTCCTGTTTCGCCATGACGGAGCCCGCAGTGGCGTCATCGGACGCCACCAACATCGAAGCCCGCATCGTCCGCGACGGCGACCATTACGTGCTGAAGGGACGGAAATGGTGGACGTCCGGGGCGGGGGATCCCCGCTGTAAAGTGGCGATTTTCATGGGAAAAACCGACCCTTCCGCGCCCAAGCACAAACAGCAGTCGATGGTCGTCGTTCCGATGGACGCGCCGGGAGTGAAAATCATCCGCATGCTGCCGGTTTTCGGCTACGACCAAGCCCCGCACGGACATGGCGAGGTGCTGTTTGAAAACGTCCGCGTCCCCGCCGACCACATCCTGTTGGGCGAGGGCAGGGGTTTCGAGATCGCCCAAGGGCGGTTGGGGCCGGGACGGATCCACCATTGCATGCGGCTGATCGGGGTCGCCGAGCGCGCCGTGGAGAGCATGTGCAAGCGCGTGAAATCGCGGGTTGCATTCGGCAAGACGCTCGCGGAGCAGGGCACAGTCCGGGCCGACATCGCCGCCTCGCGGATTGAGATCGAGCAGGCGCGGCTTTTAACGCTGAAAGCGGCGTGGATGATGGACACGGTCGGGAACAAGGCGGCGAGGGCGGAAATTGCCATGATCAAAGTTGTGGCGCCCAACGTGGCGCTGCGGGTTTTGGATCGCGCAATCCAGGCGCACGGCGGCGCGGGGGTCTCCGACGACTTTGAATTGGCGTCGCACTGGGCCAATTCGCGGACCCTGCGTTTGGCGGACGGTCCGGACGAGGTGCACCTCGAATCCATCGCGAAATTGGAGCTTGCACGGTAGCATTTTGCACCGGTATCAGTAATACTAGTATTGTTGTCAGCGAGTCCCATCTTGCGCTGGTCGGCCGTCGTCGTCACGGTCTTGGCTATCGGTGTTGCGTGGCAACGGTACCGCGCGCAGCAGAAGCCCCGGCTCGCGGTCGTCCGGGTGGGCGTTGACCAGTCGCCGCCTTTCTACGCGATCCAGCCTGACGGCTCGGTCAAGGGTTTGGCTGTGGACGTTTTCAACGAGGCCGCGCGCCTCAAGGGCATCCATCTGGTCTGGAAGCCGTTGCGCGACATTCCGCTCGACGATGCCCTGAACAATCGAGTGGTGGATGTGTGGCCGCTGGTTGGCAGCACGCCGGAGCGGCGCAAGAAGCTCTACGTTAGCGAGCCTTGGATGGAGACGGATTTCACCATGGTGTCGTTGAAGACCCGTCCGGTGAAAACTCCGAGGGACGCCGACGGCCTTGTCGTCGCCCACGCGCGTCTGCGGCGAACCGGAACCGTGGTGCGCGGGCTCATGCCGCACAGCACGTATCTGGTGCGCCTTTACCGCTCTGAAGCCGTGCAATCGGTGTGCCGCGGCGAAGCGGCTGTGGCGGTAATGGAAAGCCAGACGCTGGACGCGGTGCTGCTGGAGCGGCCCGCGGGTTGCGAGTCGGCAGCCCTCAACATTTCCGCCCTTCCGGGCAGCAACACGGGGTTGTCCATCCTCGCCGTGCCGGAGGCGGCCGGCAACGCGGAGGAGATGCGCGCCGCGATTCAGGTGTTGATCGGCAACGGGTTCATGACTTCGAAGCTCGACGAGTGGGCTCCGTTTTCGGCGGTCGGGGCGCGCTCCATCTGGGCACAGCAGGATGCCGACAAGCGCAGCACCCTTTACAGCTACATCGCGATTCTGGTGGCCACGCTCGCGATCGGGTTGGCGTGGTTTGCGTGGCGCTCCTGGACTCTCAAACTTGCGGCGCAGCCCGCGGAAACCGGCCTTCGGGAGGCTCAAAGGCTGTTCACGGCGTTCATGGACAATACGCCGATGGTGGCCTTCATGAAAGACGCCGCCGGACGGATGCTCTACGTCAACCGAGCGTGGTCCCAATTGATGGGGAAGAGCCTCGAAGAAGCGCGGGGCAAGAGCGACTTCGAGCTTTGGCCCGGCGATACCGCCAAGACATTGCGGCAAGCGGATTTGGAGATACTGGACTCCGAGAGGTCCGGCCAGCTTGTGGAACAGATACCGGTGGGCCCGGGCGACGACCGGGATCTGCTGGTGGTCAAATTCCCGTTCGCCAACGAAAAGGGAGAGATCTGCGTCGGCGGGACGGCCATCGACATCACGGAGCGCGAGGCGGCCCTGCGCCGGGTCGAGGCCAGCGAGGCCCGGTACCGGGAGTTGTTCGAGCGCAATCCGCTGCCCGCGTGGGTGGTGGACAGCGCATCCCGCAAGTTCTTGACCGTGAACCAGGCTGCCTCGGCGCGCTACGGCTGGTCGGCGGCGGAGTTCCAGGATGGCTTGGGGCTTGCCGACCTGATGCCCGAGGGGGCGACGGAACCTTGTGAAGCTGGAGACTGCCGGCACGTGACGAAGGACGGCTTGCTGCTCAGCGTGCACGTGACCTCGTACGACATGGAATACGAGGGCAAGGCGGCCAAGCTGATGATCGTCCGCGACGTCACCCAGCAGGAACGCATGCTGGAGCAACTGCGGGTCAGCGAGGAACGCTGGCAGTTGGCACTGAGCGGCGCCGGGGATGCCCTGTGGGACTGGGACCTTACGACGGACCGGGTCTTCCGTTCTCCGCGCTGGAAGGCGATGCTGGGGTATGGCGAGAATGAAATCGGGGACACGCGCGACGAATTCATGCGTTTGCTGCATCCCGACGACAAGGACGCAGTTCAAGCCGCGCTCGACGCCCATTTTGCGCGTAGAACCCCGACCTTCGCGATCGAGTTCCGTCTGCGCCACAAGGACGGCACATGGCGGTGGATCATGGACCGCGGCCAAGCTGTTTGGGACGAGCGGGGCAGGCCGGTGAGAATGGCGGGCTCGCATTCCGATGTCACCGACCGCCGCAACGCCGAGGATCTTCTGGCGCTGCAAGCCAAGACCGACTCCCTGACCGGTTTGCTGAACCGGAGGGAGTTTGACCGGCTGTTCGCCGAGTTGGTGCTCAGCGCCAAGCTGCTGGGGGTGCCGCTCACGGTCTGCGTGTGCGACTTGGACCGGTTCAAGCATGTCAACGACACTTACGGGCATATCGTGGGCGACGGCGTCCTGGTGGAGTTCGGAGAGATCCTGCGTTCCAATCTGCGGCGCAGCGACCCTTTGGCGCGCCTCGGCGGGGATGAGTTCATCTTCGCGCTGCCGAAGACGTCGACTGCCGATGCCTACGCCATAGTGGAACGGATGCGGAAACAGCTGCATACCACGATGTTCGATTCGGGGAATTCGCTGTTCCATGTGACCGGGTCGTTCGGTGTGGCCGAATTGCTGCCCCACCACCGCGATGCCAAGGACCTAATTGCCGAGGCCGACCAATACCTGTACGACGCCAAGGATGGCGGGCGGAACCGGACCTTGGCGGCGGCGTGAGAATATTTTCGTAATAATCAGCGTCCCCGAGCCATATCTGACTGGGAGGATGCTTGTGTTTGACCAGCTCAGACTCAACCGGCGCGCTGACGAACTTATGAATGTTGCCGAGGCGACATTTGACCCGGCACCTTTGGCCGCGTTCCTGCAGGAACACCCCTCGATGGACGACCGCGTGGAGAAGCGTGCCCGGGCCCGGCGCGTTTTCAACGATAACTCGGGCGTTCTGGTGCACATCTTGGCGTTGGCGGGGTCGCGTCTTGCCGGGAGCCTTCTTGCGCAACTTGTCGATGACTGCAGTAATCCCGCAGTCCTGGCCGTGGCACCCGTTCCTTGGGATAAATTGAGCGACGCCCAAGTCCGTCTCCTCGCTGGTCTATCTGCGGAGCTGATCAAGGTGCTGCCCCGCAAGCAAAGCTTGGCCGCTGTCGGAAGCTTTCGCGATCCGGGTTTGCCGACCAGGGTCGCAACATACCTGGCCGCCGGTCATCCAGCCGAAGATCTGGCCAATTACTTTGCCTCCCAGGTGGAAGAGGAGGTTCGGTCCGGAAAAGTGCTCGAAGCCCTTCCGGCCAGTCTGGACGACTTGGCACAGTGGTTGTGGCAAAAGGGGGAGAGGGGCGCGGCTCTCAACGTTGTGACGACGATGCGGCTGATGGGTTGCCGTATCGACTGGCTTGAAGAAATCGCCCGTGCCTTGCCAACGCTGCGGACGCTTTCACTGCTGAGGGCGGCAAATCTACTCCGTCTCGATCCCGATCCTGGGTGGCTCCCCTACCTCAGGGACGCATGGGTACGGATCGACGAGGAACTGGACGCCGAGTACGAGCGGGAGTCCACCGACCGTGTTCTGGGTAAGATCACCCGCAACGCCGTCGAGTACAGCGACGCCACGCACGGTGCGGCCGCCATTTCGGTCGCGTTGGGTGCTTGCGCTGCGGTGGATTCGCGGTACACCCACATTGAGAATGCGGACCCGTCATTCCCGGAATACGAGGCAGCCATCGCGCGGTGGAACGATTTGGCCACGGAAGACCGCAAATTGACAATCGAGTTCGGGCTTCCGGAAACCACCCGCGAGAAGCGCAAGGAAATCGAACGGCGCAAGATCGAAATGCATGAGGAGTTCAAACCCTTGCAGATCCTGCTCAAACGGCTCAGGAGGCAGCACCGCGGGATGCTCTCGCCGGGGCGTTTGCTCATGTTCGCGCTGCAGGACGGCCAGCGCCACTCCGCTGGCGTCCGACAGGCCGCTTGGTGGGGCCTCTGGAAACTCGCCGGGACCGGGAGTCTCGACGCCGACTCGCTGCGGCGAATCAAGACCCGGATGCGACAGAGCGCGTTCGATGAGGACGAGGCGGAGCTCCAGCGGCTAGTCGGAGAATTGCCCCTCGGAGAAGTTCCACGGGAGACGGTGTGGGAAGTGGTCGAGTCCCATCGGGTGCTCGGCAACTGGGCCATGATGGCTGTCTACCTCGGCGAACTGGGGCTGGACGAGGGTGTTTGCGAACAGACCGTCGCACTCGTCCGTGGATTTTCGGAAAATGCGTCCGCCGAGCACCATTTCCGGGAGCGCATCATCGAGTTCGCCAGGCACCAGCGGTTCCTGGAGCTGGAAATGGCCGTCGTCGACGCGCTCGTTTGGATGCAGGACTTCAACGAGTTTGCGGGCGGGGAGGACAACGACGCCGACGACGCCGACGACGCCGCGGATTGGGATTATGGCACGGTCCGGCGGATCCTCTTGGAGGCCCACCGCTACATTCCCGTGTTGCCGGAATTCCTCGCTCGGTATCCGCTACGGCTGATGTCGTCCGAACATCACGCCTCCGTCCTCGGCAAGTATTCGCGGGCAAGGGCTGGGGTATCTATGTGGACCCGTTACACGCCGCCCTTGTGGCATCCCGGTGCCACTCCCGAGGAAGTGGGCACGGTGCAAAAACGATATCTGGAGCTTGAGGACCGGTCGGAGCCAAATTCGATGGGAATCCGCTGGGAGTTGTTCCGGCATCCCGCCCTCGCTGTGCCAGTCATGTACCACGAGTTTATGCATTTCGGCGGACCCCAAGGCGATCCGGCCAAGGGTATCGACAACGAGGCCGAGGTGCACTTGAGGGAACTCATTTTCACCCGCGCCTTGATCGCCCGCATGGCCCCCGCCGACGAAGAGGCGGTAGCGGAGTACGAACTAGAAACCATAAGAGCGTTTGAAAGCACCGGCAACGACGCGACGCTGGACAGGCTCAGATGGGATTTTTCGGACGCGCAATACCTCGGCAAGCTGAACGAGGAGATTCTGGGATCGTATGGCCAGCAACTTAGCACTTCGGATGCCGCGAAGGAGGTGGCGCGGAGAATCCAGCTCGACAACCTGATGACGGAACTGGGCAACAAAACCGATCAAATGAAGCTCAATTGGTGCCCGCACATCGACTGGCCCATGATCGATTCGCTCCACACGGCCGACTTGGCAAAACGGTACCGTGAAGTGATGATGCGAAGCCTGATGACCAACCACACCATCGATGCCAAGCGGTGTCGGGCCATTCTGTCCGAACCGGAAGTCCAAGGGTTTCAATCCGACTGGGAGCGCTACTGCTGACCGGTTACTTCAAGACCAGCTTGCCGAAAGCCGCTGGCACGTGGAAGGATTTCGCGCCGGTGGGCCGCCAGGCGACGTACGTCCGGTTGGGCTCGCCGCCCTCGATCCGGTAGCGGCCGACGCGGGACTGCCGCATGCCCGCCCGCCCCATGAACCCGATGCGGGCTGGCGCACACCTACCCAGGTGATAACCTTGCATTTCAGGTTCCTGAAGCAGGCGCAAATTGGGCGTCGAAAAACCACAAGAACGGGACCGAGGCGGAACCACCGCCGATCCAACCCCTCCGGCAATCCCGAGACCCCGCGTCCCTCGCCCGCCTTCCCCGTTGTCGCTGTCGGCGCTTCGGCCGGCGGGCTTGCCGCCTTCTTTTGGCGGGGAACCTAGTAACCTGGATGTTTGGGGTGCGCCAACTGCCAGCAGCGAGGTTCGACGCCCGGTTCCGGGCCGAGCGGCTGAGGCGAGAGGTCGAGCAGCTCCGCGAGGCGCTGAGGGAGCGGGAGAAGAAGCACTCATCCCTAAGGCCGAAGAGCGAAGAGATGTTGCTCTGGAGCGAGATGGCGCTCAACGGCAGGTTTTGCCGCAGCGTTCCCCTGCCCGGCCCCGTGAACGTGGACAAGTCTGGCTTTCGGTCGCCGGTGGCTAAACTAAAGAATGCTCGGCCGCTCGGCCCCGATTTACTCATGGCCGTCGTCAGACCTCGCGCACAGGACACCTTTGAACAACCTCGATCCCTCAACGATGACCGGCTTGTCGGAAGCCGAGGTGGCGCAACGACTCCTTGATCGCGGCTACAACGAACTGCCGTCCGCCAAGCCGAGGAATATATTTCGGATCGCTTTCGACGTGCTGCGAGAGCCGATGCTTCTTCTTCTTCTCGGTTGCTCATCAACCTACTTCTTCCTCGGCGATGTTCAGGAAGGATTGATACTGTCGGTTTTCGTGTTTGTCGTAATCGGCATCGAGTTGTACCAGGAGCGGAAAACCGAACGTGCCCTCGACGCGCTCCGGGATCTCTCCAGCCCTCGCGCGCTTGTGATTCGCGGGGGAGAACGCAGGAGAATTGCGGGCCGTGAGGTGGTGCCGGGCGACATTGTGGTCCTGGCCGAAGGCGACCGCGTGCCGGCTGATGGCATCCTGCTCGCCGCAACCAATCTCGCAACGGATGAATCCCTGCTGACCGGGGAATCCGTACCGGTTCGAAAGCTGGTACAGCAGGCAGAAACCGGAATGGGGCGTCCCGGAGGCGACGATCTCCCCTTCGTGTTTTCCGGAAGCCTTGTGGTTCGTGGTACCGGGCTGGCCCGAGTAGCGTCGACTGGACTGCAAACGGAATTGGGGAAAATCGGGAAGTCGCTGCAGTCCGTCGTCGCTGAGCCCTCTCTACTCCGCAAAGATACCGAGCGGCTCGTTCGTGCAATTGCACTCGGTGCGCTCGCACTGTGCACGACAGTGGTGGTGGTCTACGGGCTGACTCGTGGTGACTGGCTGCGCGGGTTTCTCGCTGCCCTCACTCTGGCGATGGCCATCCTGCCGGAGGAACTACCTGTCGTTTTGACTGTTTTCCTGGCCCTGGGCGCGTGGCGACTTTCGCGCGCCCGTGTTCTAACCCGCCAAATGCCGGCCATTGAGACTCTCGGCGCCGCAACAGTGCTTTGCGTGGATAAAACCGGAACGCTTACGATGAATCGAATGACTGTGCGGAAGCTGTTTGTGCAGGGGGCTTTTCTGGATCTTGCCGGAACGGACTCAGCTGCGCTCCCGGAAGAATTTCACGAAACCGTTGAGTTCGCCATGCTTGCCAGTCAGGTAGAAGCGTTCGATCCCATGGACAAAGCTATCGGAGAGTTGGCCCGGACAGCGTTGTTGGGGACCGAACACCTGCACCGAGATTGGAACCTGGTCCGGCAGTATCCTTTGGCCAAAAAGCTTCTGGCAATTTCACAGGTCTGGAGTTCCCCGGACGGCGGGGACCTTGTCATTGCAGCCAAGGGCGCGCCCGAAGCGATCATGGATCTCTGCCATTTGGACTCAACGGAGATCGACAGGCTCTCAACCGTCGTTTCTCAACTGGCTGAAGAAGGCCTGCGAGTTCTTGGTGTCGCAAAATCTCACTTTCGAAAGATGGATCTGCCCGCGGATCAGCATGAGTTCCAGTTTCGGTTTCTTGGTCTCATTGCGTTAGCGGATCCGATTCGCCAAACGGTCCCGCAGGCAGTTCAGGAGTGTCAACATGCGGGGATTCGAGTGGTAATGATAACCGGTGACTTCCCGGGCACTGCATCGAGCATTGCCGCCGAAATCGGACTGGGCGACGCATCCTCCGTCATTACCGGCTCTGAACTGGAAGCGATGCCGGAACGGGATCTTCGCGAGCGAATTCAGACGATAAGCATTTTTGCGCGAGCGGTCCCCGACCAGAAGCTCCGTCTCGTGGAAGCGCTGAAAGCAAATGGAGAGATTGTCGCAATGACAGGAGACGGCGTAAATGACGCGCCGGCGCTGAAAGCGGCCCACATTGGAATCGCGATGGGCGAACGAGGGACGGACGTCGCCAGGGAAGCGGCCGATCTCGTACTGCTGGACGACGACTTCCTCTCAATCGTAAAGGCTGTCCGCCTCGGGCGTCGGATCTTCGACAATCTCAAGAAAGCTATGGCATATATCTTCGCTATTCATGTGCCCATCGCGGGTCTGTCGCTGATTCCCGTGCTCTTTCGCTTGCCTCCGGTTCTCGAACCCGTTCATATCGCCTTCCTCGAACTGATCATCGATCCGGCATGCTCTATTGTATTTGAGGCGGAGCAGGAAGAAGCAGACGTTATGGATCGACCGCCGAGGGCCGCGAGCGAGCGGCTTTTCAGCCGGAGGATGGTCGGTCTTAGTATTCTGCAGGGAACCGGCGTCCTTGTTATCGTCCTGGCAATTTTCGTTACTGCGCTTTATCGTGGACAGGGAGAGGCCGATGCGCGTGCGCTTACATTTACGACCCTCGTGATCGCAAATCTTTCGCTTATACTGACGAACCGCTCGTGGTCCAGAAACGTTGCGGACATCGTGCGGACTCCCAACCCGGCGATGTGGTGGGTTTTAGGTGGAACGCTTGTCTTCCTTGGGCTCGTGCTTTATGTTCCGTTTCTCAGAATTCTGTTTCACTTCAGCACGCTGCATCCTGATGACATAGCGCTCTGTTTGACTGCCGGGGTGCTGAGCGTTGGCTGGTTCGAGGGCTTGAAATGGATGCAGCGCCGTCGCGCATCCCTCACTCCTTCGTAAGGGAATTGCACGGTCTCTAGAGTCTCTACGCGCACTGGCCTCACTACCCACCCAACGCGAGTCACAAATTACATTTCCTACCCCATCAATAACTTGTAGGGATTCGCGAACGTTTTTCCGGCTCCGCATGGCATACTCCAACTCGGAGGAAGCCCTATGCCCACGGAACGACAACTCGCCGCCAATCGCGAAAACGCGCAAAAATCCACCGGCCCCCGCACGCCCGAGGGTAAATCCGTCTGCGCCCAGAATGCCTCCCGGCATGGGAAACTAGCCGATGAAGTCCTCCTCGCCTGCCAGTACCGCAAACAGTTCATCCGCTACGCCAGGCGCTACCACCGCGAATTCCAACCCGTCGGCCATCTCGAAAAGTCCCCCGACCCGGAGACCCCGGCACCGCACCCCGACCACAGCCCGGTAGCTTTCCGGAACGCCCTCGGCTACCGCGAACTCGTCGACACCTCGAAATTGCTGCCCCAGCTTTCCCGTGACGCGGCCCGCCACAACCGCGACTTCCACAAGGCCCTCGCCACGCTCCTCCGCCTCCGTACCACCAAGCAAAAGGACGAGCCGGAGTCAGGCCCAATCCCCGACGACCCCTTCTACCAAGGCAAGTACGACCGCCCCGTAGTCCCTCCGCCAGCCGACCCGGAGGGCACAATTCCCGAGGACTTATTGGGTCTGTTCGGCTCTGTTCCGGCCTCTGAACCAGCCCCAAGCCGTCCCCAAATCACACTCGCCGCCCCAATAGAATCAACAACATCCATCCCAAGTAGGGTAGCCATTCTTGGCTGCGGCGACCTTTCAGGTCACGATAACCGCCCAGCCGAAAGCGCCAGCACCGATCCCGCCTCACCCTCGCTATCGCCGCCCGGCCTACTTGAGCACCAGCTTGCCGAAAGCCGCCGGTACATGGAAGGACTTCGCGCCGGTGGGCCGCCATGCGACGTACGTCCGGTTGGGCTCGCCGCCCTCGATCCGGTAGAGGCCGACGCGGAATTCGGTTCCGGCCTTCGGTCCCGACGCGGCGATGCTGGCGAAGGGAATCCGCATCTCGCCATACCAGATCTTCCGCTGGTTGTCCACCCGAGCCTTGACGGTGAAGCCCGAGTTCCAGTCGACGCCGCCACGCGGCTTGGGGTTCTCCCGGTCGATGTCGAGATCGACGAACTCGCCCTGCGGCGAAACCTGGAACTCTTTGTAGCGCCCGATGTGCTCGAAGTCCGAGCCGATGAAGGCCTCGGCGACGTCCCAGTCCCAGAGCTTGTTGGTCTCGACGTCGGTGACAGGGCCGGGTTTCAGGTACAGCTCGCGGAACGGGCAGACGTAGAGAAGGTAGAGATTGCCGTCGGTCCAGCGGGACCGGATCACTGTGGGGCCGAGCGGGGTCGGCTTGCCGTAGAAGTCGTTTGTGGCGGTGACGCCTTCGACGCCCTTCCACTGCGGGGCGTCCGGATCTGCCGACGGCGTCCAGTCCGCCGCGGCCTTCGTGGAAGTGATCACGGCGCTGGAGTCCTGTGCGGCGGCCACCGCGACTCCCGCGAGAAGGAGCAAGGCCATTCCGGCAAACGCATGCATGCCACCAGCATATCCGGTGCCGACTGGCCTTCCGTTCTGTACAAGACAGTTGGACTCCTGTGCGCGACCGGCACGCGCAGTGCGGGGCTATTGCCTAGTCGAAACCGGTGGGGGCCACGATTCCGAGCCATCCCCTCCAAGAAAAGCCTTTTCGGCGTGACCCATTTCGCCCCCGGTTTGCGCATCTATATGTGATGAGGAAATACAGAGTTGCTGCAATCTGGGCGAGCGTGTGGATGTGCGGGGTCGTCGCCGTATGCTGGGAGGGCGTAGCCGCTGGAAGCGTGGTCGCGGCGCAGCGGGTCCTCGCGGTCTTCCTGTTGTTCGGCCTGGTGGCGCTGTTCTTCAACCGGGGTAGGCTGGCCGGTGTGACGCTGAAGCAGATGCTTCTCTTGCAAGGAGTGCGGTTGGCGCTCGGGTCTTGCGCCTTGCTGACGGGCGGTGGCGCGCCGGACGCAGCAGTGGCCGCGCAATTCTTGTTCGATGCCTTGATTGGGGCCTTCGCGCTGGCGGTTGTGGTTCGCCCGGTTCTGCGGCATCGGGAGCTGCTGTTCGCGTGGAACCTTGTGGGCGCGTTCGAACTGTGTTCGACTTTCGCCGAGGTCGCGCGGTCCGGCGGTGGCCAGGTCGGTATCGGGGTGGTGGCGGCGGTTCTCGCGCCCGTGCTTCTGGTCGGGCATGTCCTGATCGGCGCGCGCCTATTCAGGAACCAGTTCTGGGAGCGGGATCCGGTGCGCAAGCCGATGCCCGACATCGCCAGCGCTTTCGTTTACACGCCAGCCTTGCCCGATGGCGGCAACGCCTAGCCTTTTCGCAATAACCGCCCATGTTGCAACCTGCGAGTGAGCACTACTGGTTCTTATCACCTCCCTCACGCGGTCTGCGATGCTAATGGTTTGCGTGCCGCACTGTGCCGGCCGGTCCGGTCTTGAGTATGAAACAACGATCAATTCTCCTTGCAGGTTTGCTGGTTTGGCTGGCGGGAGCCACGGCGCTCAGCGCCTCCGGCCTGCTGTATCGCGGCGTACGGGCTCCGCAGCTGGTTTTATTGCTGATGACGGCGCTGTTGGGTCTCGTCGCGGCCCTCAATCGCCGCTTTGTCTTCGAATTGGATTTGCGGCTCCCTATCGCGGTGCATTGCACCCGATTCATCGGGGCGTGGTTTGTGGTCCTTTACGGGCAAGGGCGGCTGCCTTACGACTTCGGGGTCAAAGGCGGCGTCGGCGATTGCGTGGTCGCCTCGCTGACGGTGCTGCTGTTGGCCGCTCCGGGCGTCCGCACGCGGGGAGTGCTGGCAGTCTGGAACCTGCTGGGCTTGGCGGACATCCTGTTTGTGGTCGCGACTGCGGCGCGCCTCGCGATGTCCCAACCGGGATCCATGGATGAATTGCGCCACCTGCCGCTTGGCTTGGTGCCCACTTTTCTGGTGCCGGTCATCATCGTTAGCCATGGCGTGATTGCAGTCCGCTTGGCAAAGAATAGATTCTGACCTCAAGGAAAACTGGATGCTCCACCACTCGCTTGATCACCGCGCCGCCTCCGATCCGAACGCCGAGTTCGTCTCCCTCGGGCCGCGGCGACTGACCATGGCAGATGCCCGTGTGGAATCCAACAGGCTCGCCAACGGCCTCGGCGGGCTAGTGGGCCAAGGCGACCGGGTCGCCATCCTGTGCAAGAACAGTCTGGAGATGGCGGTGGCCTTCTTCGGAATCTCCAAGGCCGGTGCCGTGGCGGTGCCCTTGAACTACAGGCTGACGCCAGCGGAGTGGCTTTTTATGCTGCGGGACTCGGGGGCGCGCGTGCTCATCGCCGGGGTCGAGTTCGTTCCCTTGGTCGATGAGATTCGGGCCGACCTCGGAGAGATCGTGTCGTTCTTGGCCGTTGGCTCCCCGGTTTCAACCCCGTGGATGAACTACGGGGATTGGCTCGCCCCCCAGAGCCGCGAGGAGCCTGCTCCGGTTCAAAATGCCGACGCCGATGCCATCATCCTCTACACGAGCGGGACCACCGGGCATCCCAAGGGCGTCGTCTGGAGCCACCGTGGACTGACGCATTTGGTCGCCGGTCTGGAGTCGGCAATCGGTGCCGTTCCGGGAGACCGTGTACTGGTGGCGATTCCGATGTTCCACATCTTCGGCTACGCGTTGACGGTTGCCGGTCCGTTGTGCGGGTTTGGAGTCCAATTCCAAGCCGACTTCCATCCAGCGGAGGTGGTTCGCGCCCTGGACGAGGACCGGATCGCGTTTGCCCCGCTTGTCCCGGCAATGGTACAGGCCTGTTTGAACGCCATCCCGACGGACGGTAGCCGGAAGTTCGAGCACCTGCGCTCGATACTTTACGGAGCGTCCCCCATGCCGGAGAAGACGCTGCGGGCGGCAATCCCGGCTTTCCGGTGTGGCTTCATCCAGTTCTACGGGATGACCGAATTCTCGCCGATATCCAGCCTGGCATGGGCGGACCACGTCACGGCGTTGGATTCGAGGCCCGGGATTCTGGCTTCCGCAGGTAAGCCGTTGCCCAGCTTGGAGGTGAAGATTGTTGGGCCCGATGGAGGTCGGTTGCCAGACAAGGTGATGGGGGAGATCTGCGTGAAGGGGCTGCACGTGATGCTCCGGTACCACAACCGACCCGATGCGACTGCGGAAATCCTGCGCGATGGCTGGATCCACACCGGGGACGCCGGAAGCTTGGATGCCGACGGCTACCTTTACATCCAGGACAGGCTCAAGGACATCGTGATCTCGGGTGCCGAGAATATCTCCACGCGCGAGGTGGAGGAGGCGCTTGCCACCATCCCGGGTGTTGCGGACGTGGCTGTGATCGGAATCCCGCACGACGATTGGGGGGAGGCGGTCCACGCGGTGGTGGTGCCGAGAGAGGGTTCGGCGTTGTCGGAGGCTGGGGTTATCGCGTATGCGAAGACGGTGATGGCGCGATTCAAGTGTCCGAAGTCGGTTGAGTTTGTAGCCGCGCTTCCGAGGAATGCGGCGGGGAAGGTGTTGAAGCGGCAACTGCGGGAACCGTATTGGGCGTCGAAGGCGCGGGCGGTGTGAGGGTGAACAACCTTCGCATGGCTCGAAGAAAACACTCCCTTGCGGTCGTGGCTCGGAAACACGCTGATTCCGCCGAGATGGAATGAGAAGGCCGGTCTCCGAGCGGGATGCAGTAAGATCCCGAATGGAAAAGGCACCAGAGGTGCAAAGGAGACCGGCATGAAGAACGATATCAAAGCAGGGGCGAAAAGGAAAGCGCCAAAGGAATTCGG
>CAIVPR010000012.1 GCA_903907865.1 uncultured Acidobacteriia bacterium | reverse complement strand
GACTTCTCACCGCCACCCAGACCTGCCGCATCCAAGGCCGCAATCCTCTCGACTACCTCAAACAGGCTGTCCACTCACACCGCGCGGGCCTTCCCGCACCTTCGCTCCTACCCGCCAAACCACGGGCCTGAACTGTTACGGATTTGCGCAAGTGAAACCAGAAACAGATTCACCAGAAGCGCCGCCGCGCAAAGAGTGGTTGTGGTCTCAACAACTTCGTATCACCCGGCAGAACAGTCCAACTCAGCCCATCTCGATACGCGGCCAACCCGACGCCTTCCGGCTTGATGCCTGTGGATTTGGCCGCCTTCGTCGCCTGCCGCGACTGGAAGTCGCGTGTCCCTAGCCCTACGGCAATACGAAAAGGATCTAACAGCGAAAAAGGGCCCCGGATTCCTTTCGGAATCCGGGGCCCTTCCTTTTCCCACACTAAACCGAAGTCTAGTAATCCATGCCTTCCGGACCATGTCCGCCAGGAGCCGGAGCCGACTTCTTCTCCGGAATCTCGCAGACCATCGCTTCGGTGGTCAGCATCAATCCCGAGATCGAGGCCGCGTTCTGCAGTGCCGAACGAGTCACCTTGGCCGGATCGATGACGCCCGATGCCACGAGGTCTTCGTACACGTCCGTCTGGGCGTTGTAACCGAAGTTCGTGTTCTCGTTCTCACGGATCTTGCCGATGATGATCGCACCCTCGACACCGGCGTTGTTCACGATCTGGCGGACCGGCTCTTCGCAGGCGCGCTTGATGATGTTGACACCGATCTGCTCGTCGCCGGGCAGGGTGAAGCCAGCCAAGGCACCAGCCGCGCGGAGCAGCGCAACGCCGCCGCCGGGGACAATGCCTTCTTCGACGGCCGCGCGGGTCGCATGCAATGCGTCCTCGACACGGGCCTTCTTTTCCTTCATTTCGGTCTCGGTGGCCGCGCCGACCTTGATCACGGCAACGCCGCCGGCCAACTTGGCGAGACGCTCTTGGAGCTTCTCACGGTCGTAGTCGGAGGTGGTTTCCTCGATCTGGTTGCGGAGCTGCTTGATGCGGCCCTGGATGTCTTGGTCGCTGCCGTTGCCGTCGACGATCGTGGTGTTGTCCTTGTCGATCGTGATGCGCTTGGCCTTGCCCAGGTCTTCGAGGCGGACGCCTTCCAGCTTGATGCCGGTTTCTTCGAAGATGGCCTTGCCGCCGGTCAGGATGGCAATGTCTTCCAACATGGCCTTGCGGCGGTCGCCGAAGCCCGGCGCCTTGACTGCGGCGGCGTTCAACGTGCCACGCAGCTTGTTGACAACGAGGGTTGCGAGCGCTTCGCCTTCCACTTCCTCGGCGATGATGAGCAACGGGCGGCCCGAACGGGCGATCTGCTCGAGCACGGGCAGCAGATCCTTCATGTTGCTGATCTTCTTTTCGTGGATCAGGATGTAGGGCTCTTCGAGGACGCACTCCATGCGGTCGGCGTCGGTCACGAAGTACGGCGAGAGGTAGCCGCGGTCGAACTGCATGCCTTCCACGGTCTGCAGCTCGGTCGTCATCGTCTTGGATTCTTCAACGGTGATGACGCCGTCCTTGCCGACCTTCTGCATCGCGTCGGCAATGATGCCGCCAATGGTGGAGTCGCTGTTGGCCGAGATGGTGCCAACCTGCTTGATCATTTCGTTCGACTTCGCGTCGACCGCCATCTTCTTGACTTCGCCGATCACAACTTCAACGGCGCGGTCGATGCCGCGCTTCAACGCCATCGGGTTCGCACCGGAGGCAACGGCCTTCACGCCTTCGCGGAAGATCGCCTGGGCGAGGATGGTGGCTGTGGTGGTGCCGTCGCCGGCGATGTCGGAGGTCTTCGAAGCAACTTCGCGGACCATCTGCGCGCCCATGTTTTCGAGCGGATCCTTCAGCTCGATTTCCTTGGCGACGGTGACGCCGTCCTTGGTGATGTTCGGGCCGCCGAACTTCTTTTCGAGGACGACATTACGTCCCTTGGGACCGAGGGTGACCTTCACCGCGTCGGCCAACTGGTTCACGCCGCGCAGGATCGCCTGGCGGGAATTCTCAGCGTAAACAATCTGTTTTGCCATGATGTTCTTCTCTCTTGACTGACTGGGTTCGACTGGGCTTACTTGACCAGAATGCCGAGGACTTCATCCTCGCGCATGATGAGGTAGTCCTGGCCGTCGATCTTGATCTCGCTGCCGGAATACTTGCCGAAGAGGATGCGGTCGCCGACCTGCACGTCGAGGGAAACGACGGTGCCGTCTTCGAGGCGCTTGCCCTTGCCGACTGCCATCACTTCGGCTTCCTGCGGCTTTTCCTTGGCTGAGTCGGGGATGAAGAGCCCGCCGGACGTCTTCTCGGTGTCGTTTTCGATGCGCTTGACCACGATGCGGTCGTAGAGCGGACGAATGTTCATATGATTTGCCTCCAACTGGGAATGGAATGGAACAGTTTCAGACTTGGAACCGCGCCATCAGAGTGCCGGTCCAAGTCCTATTATTAGCACACTCGGGCGACGAGTGCTAACGGAGAAGGGGCAAGTGATTGATTCCAAGGGAAATTTAGTTCTTGACAGCAATTTGAGTTGATAGCGGCGCACTCATATTATCCGATGCCGCCAACATTCAGCGAGCTGCGGACGCGATCCAAGCCCCGAACCACGACCCAAATTCATCCAACGCAAGCGCCGTCTCGGGCCCCAGAGGTACCGACGGCTCTCCAGACTTCTGCCGCCGCAACTGCACAGCCCGCTTGATCCCGACCGGAACCGGAAACCGCTCAATCCTGTTTACGAATTCCATCAACCGGCCATGGACTGCGTCTGCCAAGGCCGCATCGCCAGCCACGTGCGCACGGCACAGCTGCGACAGAACCTCGGGAATCGCCGAGGCGCAGCCGGACAACACTCCGTCGGCCCCGCCGCGCAGGGCCTGCAGCGCGATGCGGTCGTTGCCGGCAAACAGCGCGAATTCCCGGTCGCGGCGCAGTGCGAGGAGTTGCTCGAAATAGGCCCAATCGCCGCTTGAATCCTTGATGCCCGCGAACAGGCCCGTATCGAGCAGGCGCTCGGCGGTCTCGATGCGGATCGGCGAGGTGAACTGGGGGATGTTGTAGAGCAGAACCGGCACGGTCGGCCCCAATTCCGCCATGAAGGCCCGGTAGAACGCCTCGATCTCGGGCTGGGCGTAGGGGAAGAAATAGGGCGGCATCAGGAGCAGGCCGTCGGCACCAGCCCCGATGGCCTCCGCAGCGAGGCGCAAAGCGCCGGTGAGGCTGGAATGGGCTACTCCGGCCACGATGGGAACACGACTGCGCTTGGACGCCAAGTGCACGGCGCGCTGGCGGTCGTCGAAGGAAAAGTTGACGAACTCGCCCGTGGAACCCATCAGACAGATGCCGTCGACGCCGCCGTCTGCCAGGAAGTCCATCAGGTCCAGCAGGCCGGCATGGTCGGCATCCAGGGTTCCGGGACGGCACGGCGTCACGGCCGCGGCGAACACGCCTGTCAATTTCAACTGCCTCGGGGCGCGGCCCATCCTTATTGTGCCTGCGGTTGGTAGAGGGGAGTCAGGATGATGTTGCGGAAGGAGACCGGGCCGTGGTCGCCTTGGAGCTCGATGGAGCCCGGCTGGCCCTCCCACGGGTCGAACGCGATCGCGGTCAAGCCTTCGATCTGCTTCTTGGTGATCACCGGCTTGCCGTTCAGGGTGACGGAAACGTCGCGCCCGACGAGCCGGATCTCTACCGTCTGCCACTCGCCCGCCTTCTTGGCCGCATTCACTGCCGGAGGGATGCGACTATAGACCGCGCCATTGATGTGGGATTCGATGGGCTTGCCGAAGTCGTCCTGGATCTGGACCTCGTAGCGTCCGCGCAGGCCGATGCCGCTGTTGCTTTTCTCGGCCACGTTGTATTCGAGCTTGAGGACGAAATTCCAGTACTTGCCTGTAGTGATGAGGTTCTTGGCGTGGCCCGTGCTCTTGAGGACGCCGTCTTCGACGGTCCAGCCGAGATCCTTGTTGTTGCCGAAGCCGGACCATCCGTCCAGATCCTTGCCGTTGAAAAGGGTCAGCGGTGTGGCCTTTAGCCAAGTGGCATCGTCGTGGTCGCGGATGACGGGCGCGCGGTAGCCGGTGAACTTGGTCCGGCCTCCCTGGCTCATCATCACGCCTTCGAGGTGCCCCCCCGAATACATCGCCAAGTACTCGCGCTTGCCCGCCTTGTTTTCGAAGGAAAACAGGAGTTGGTGCTCCTCGATGCGCAGATCCGTGATGTCGTTGAGGTCGCCGCCTGGGAAGCCGATGAATTTGCCCTTCATCGCGGGGGTTCCGGCACCGGAGACTTCCAGCCACCAAGCCTTGTCGGCGTTCTCGTCGAGGAGCAGAATGTCCCAGCGGCCGTTGAAGTCGACATCGGCTGCACGGAGCAGGGGTGAAGCACCCAGCAGGGCAATAAACGGGAGGAGTTTGGAACAGGTTCGCATCGGGTTTCCCACACGCTAGCCTATCAAATACTTGGCGTCGAAAACGTTGACGGAAACAAAAACGCCCAAGGTCCACGGCACCATCCGCCGACAACTGGCCGCCTGCGACCTTGCAGCGCGTCTCCGCGCGCCAGCGCATGGAGGCTGCAACACCACGCGGGCCGGAGCTCTCTGCCGGATCCTTGTCCGCTCCCGCAAGCCACTTTCGCAGCGAACGGAATCGACACCGATCCGACATCCAACCCCGCGTCTGGAATCTCCGCAGGTGGAAACCCGCTGATTCCGGCGATCCCGCATCGCAAACCGCACCCACTCCCCGTAGCGTCCTTTCGAACCCTTCGGATCCAAGCGAAGTGCGTTCCTTGCGCGGGATGCCCGCCGGTGTTGGACTTCCGCACTTCCCGCAGCCCGTGCGGCACCTTCCGGTACCGGCCTCCGAGTTGCGCGAAGCCTCGTCTGTCCCCGCCGACGAATCGTTCCGTGAACCTTGGAACTGTCCCGATGATGGCGCTTTCCGCGAATCGGGTCAAGAGGGAAAATGGCACTTTCCACAGACTTTTTCCGGCCTGTTTTCAAAGGCTTGCAGCCCCCTGCGGTGGAAAGCCTGTGTATAAACCGGTGGCGGGCAATTCTGTTTCGGCGGTGCACCGGAACTGGTGCAAGTCAGCATGGCTGGTTGAAAACCACCACGGCGGTGGTCGGCAACCAGGGCCTGTACCGGTGTCGCCTTTTGTTTTCAATAGTTTGGCCCCCAAAAACTTTGGCACCGAACATGCATATTTCTTGGGCATGAAGCACCACCAACTGATCGCAACAATCACATTCACGACTCTGGGGATGCTGGCGTCAACGGGGACGCTGGCAGCCCAATCCCCCGCCCCGCCACCGCCTCCTGCGTTCTCGGCCGGCACCGGACCGGCGGAGCCAGCCCAGGCTGCAACCCAGTCGGAGCGGCAGGCTACCCCGGTCCGACATCCCCTGCCCGACCGCTTGACGGTCAAGCCGGGCACCTACATCACCATCCGCACGGGCCAGATGCTGACCTCGGACCGCAACCAACAGGGCGACGCCTTCTTCGGCACCCTCGCGGAGCCGATCGTGGTGGATGGCATCGTGGTCGCAGCACGGGGCGAGCAAATCACAGGCCGCGTCACGGCAGCCCAAAAGGCCGGACTGATCGCGGGCACGTCGAAGCTCGGACTCGAATTGGCGGGTTTAACCTTGGTGGACGGCTCGCAAATGTCGGTCCAGACGCAGATGGTCCAGCGGTCGGGACCAACCTCCGTAGGCCGTGACGTGGCCGCGGTTGGGACGACTACCGCCGCAGGCGCCGCGATCGGTGCCGGGGCCGACTGGGGCCGCGGGGCTGCGATCGGTGCCGGGGCTGGCGCTGTCGCGGGCATCGCCGGGGTGCTGCTGACGCGCGGACGCCCGACCGAAGTCTACCCGGAGACGACGCTGACGTTCCGGCTCGACGCGCCTCTATCCGTGGACACCACGCGGGCACCCGAGGTCTTCCGCTACGCCGATTCCCGCGACTACGCGCAACCCGCGTTGTCGCAACGCCAGGGCCCGCCTGTCCGGCGAGCTGTGGGGTATCCGTATCTTGCGTACCCGCGGTATTACGACCCTTACTGGGGACCTGCATACGGCCCCGGCTTCGGGATTGTCATCGGCCGCGGCTACGGATACGGCCGACGTTACCGGTAGCCGTTACTCCCCAATCAGGCTGGCCGCCCACGTGGCCAGCCTGATGTCCTCGACCTGGGGCAGGCCGCTCACCGCGATCGCACCGACCACTTGTCCGCCCCGCCAGACGGGCACACCCCCGCCCCAGCCCACGAACCGGTCGTCGCCGAAGTAGGCGATGTCGAAGCCCTTCTCCGGGTCCCGCGCCTTCCTGCCGATGTCTTCGGTCGATTTTCTCTCGCGCGCCGCCGTGTAGGCCTTGTTGAGGGCGATCTTGATGGATGAGACGGGAGCGCCGTCCATGCGGGCGAAGGCGATGGGTTCGCCGTGGGGGTCGACCACGGCAATGACGGCGGTGTCGGCGATCTTGGCGGCCTCGGCGAGGATGGACTCGACCACGTGCGAGGCGTCCCGATAGTTAAGAATTCTGGCAGTGCGCACCTCCGAATTCTAACCGAAGCCGACGCAGGACGATTTTCTCGCGATGGGTGATCCGCTGGCGTAAGGATCGCGTTAACATGATTGTAGGTATTGTGTCGGAGGCCATGGCCGATGGGCATGGCGCAAAGCATCCCCGCTCTTTGCTCGTTCCGGATTCCCGGCGCGCCTCGTCCCCTGCATAAGACCGAGTCTGAAATGGTTCTTTGACATCACATCAGTTGAGCGGCCCGCAGGCGCTTTCGTCCCGGACAGCCGGGTCTGAATGCGGCCACGAGGAGCTTCTTCAGAAACATTCCAAGTAGAGGTGGACGACGATGAACTTTAAACGCGGATTCGACTTCGAGGATCGAATCTGTACCAAACTCGAGACCATCGGGTGCAAGCTACAACGCGACCAACGGCTCGACCATAAATACAAACTCGATTTTAAGGTCATAGCATTTCCAGACAACCCCGGAACCTATTCCCTGGGGGTACAAGTCACCACAAAACGAGACGATTACGAAAAACAGCAGGAATTTGAGGCTTCACAACGAAACAGCAACGTAGCACAGAAGGCGCTTTATCTGGAGTTGAACAGCAATCTGGATCTTGAAGATGGCGGCGCGCTGGCGGTCCTGAACGTGATCGCCGGGTATCAGTTCGACAGGCGGTTTTCAGACGTCAAGGTCGAGGGCGCTGTGATCTATCCGGACTACACGTACGAGTATTTCGATTTGGGCGAACGGATCAACACGATCCGGGAGAACAACCGGCAGACGATGGCGGAGTTGAACCGCCCGACGCCGGCGTCTCCGCTCCAGATGGAACAATTGGCAGCCCGATTCGGGAACGGCGCGTTTCCGGCGATGCCGGGTCCCGCCATGCCCGGCCCGACACCGACTGTACCGGCTCCGCCGTTGCCTTCGGTAAACGAAGTGCAGGCCCTTCTGACCGCCTACAAGCGGGCCGAGGGTTTCGGCTTCGCCACAACCAATAGCGGCGAAGTGTATTTCGTACACGTGAACGCCGTGATCGACGACCGGCTGCGGGAACAACTGCAGTATGTCCCGTATTCGGAAGCGCCGTACTCGGTGGAGATCCCGGTCAGCTTCATCGACGGTGGACTCTCGAAGCCGGGGGCCAAATACAAGGCCGCCAAGAACATCAGGTTGCGTTCGACATAGAACGGCGCGGGCAGCGGTGGTGAGGGGTTAAAATGTTGCGGTGAGCATGAATCGCCGAACGTTCCTCAACACCGCTGCCGCGGCCCCGTTTTTTGTCAGAGAATTGCTGTCGAAACCGCCCTCCAGCACGTTGCGGCTGGCCAGTTTCGGTGGTGGCGGGATGGCTTGGTCCACGCTGGACGGGATCGCCACGCACCCCAAGGTTGTGCTGGCCTGCGTGGTGGACGTGGATTCGGCGCGGCTCGACAAAGTCAAGCAAAAGTACCCCAAGGCACGCCTGTACCAAGACTGGCGCGAGATGCTGCACAAGGAGAAGGGCCAAGTGGACGCGGCCTGCGTCGGCACACCCGACTTCATGCACGCCCCGATGGCGATCAGTTCCATGCGCCTCGGCCTGCCCGTCTACGTCCAGAAGCCTCTGGCCCACGACATCCACGAAATCCGCACCATGATGGCCATGGCGAAGGCCAAGAATCTGCCGACGCAGATGGGCATCCAGATCCACTCGTGGAAGGAATACAAGACCGCTGTTCAGGTGATCCAATCGGGCGCTATCGGCAAGATCAAGGAAGTCCACACGTGGAGCGAGAAAAAGTGGGGCGACAAGCAGAAGCTGCCCACGCGTACCGATGCTGTGCCCGCGTCCTTCAACTGGGACATGTGGCTGGGCGTTGCCCCGGCTCGTCCCTTCATCGCCGAGGTCTACCACCCCGGCAACTGGCGCAAGCGTCTGGATTTCGGCACGGCCACGTTCGGCGACATGGGCTGCCACATCCTCGATCCGGTCTTCAGCGCGTTGAAGCTGGGGTCGCCGGTGTCGGTCCGCAGCGAGGGGGACGCGCCGAACGGGGAAAGCTGGGCGCTGGACACCCTGATCCGCTACGTGTTCCCGGCCACGCCGTACACCGAAGGCAAGACCGTTCCCGTGACCTGGTACGATGGCGACCGTATTCCTCCGGCCGAGGTGCGCGCACTGCTTGGGAAGGTAGAGTTCCCGGGGCAAGGCTCGCTCTTCATTGGGACGAAGGGGCAGATGCTGCTGCCGCACGTCAAGATGCCCGTGCTGCTCCCCGAAAAGGATTTTTCGGGATACCAAATGCCCGCGTTCGAGCGCACGGACCACTACCACGAGTTTGCCGACGCGGTTTTGGGGATCGGAAAGACGTCGACGCCGTTCGAGTATTCGGGAGCGCTGACGGAATCGGTGCTGCTGGGGCCGTTGGCGACGCGATTCCCGAACACCACATTGCAGTGGAACGGACCGAAGGCGAAGTTCACCAACTCGCCGGAGGCAAACGGATTCCTGCGGCGCAAGTACAGAGCAGGTTGGTCGGTGAAGGGGTTGGGGTAGAACCGGAACCGCAGGGCACCGGACTCTGCCCCGGTGCCCTTGGCGAGCCCTACGCCGCGACGCCAGCGATTTGCAGTAGGACCTCGTCGGCCTGTGCCGATGTGAAGCCTTCCACCTTGTTGGAGTGGTTCATCGAGCAGAACTTCGGCCCGCACATGGAGCAGAACGCGGCGTCCTTGAAGCCCTCTTCCGGCAGCGTCTCGTCGTGCATGGCGCGGGCGGTTTCGGGATCGAGGGACAACTCGAACTGGCGGTTCCAGTCGAAGTTGTAGCGGGCGCGGGACAGTGCGTCGTCGCGGTCGCGGGCACCCGGACGGTGGCGCGCCAGATCCGCCGCGTGGGCCGCGATCTTGTAGGCAATGATGCCCTGCTTCACGTCCTCGCGATTGGGAAGGCCGAGGTGCTCCTTCGGAGTCACGTAGCAGAGCATGGAGGCACCGTGCCAGCCAATCATGGCCGCGCCGATGGCCGACGTGATGTGGTCGTAGCCGGGGGCGATGTCGGTAACCAGCGGTCCGAGCGTGTAGAACGGCGCGTCGTGGCAGAGTTCGCGCTCTTTGATGACCTGGAGTTCGATCTGGTCGAGCGGAATGTGGCCGGGGCCCTCGATCATCACCTGGACATCGTATTCCCAAGCCTTCTTGGTCAGTTCGCCCAAGGTCTTCAGTTCGGCGAACTGCGCGGCGTCGCTGGCATCGGCAATGCAGCCGGGCCGCAGACCGTCGCCGAGCGAGTAGCTGACGTCGTACTTCTGGAAGATCTTGGTGATGCGGTCGAAGTTTTCGTACAGCAGGTTCTGCCTGTGATTCTTGACCATCCACTCGGCCAAGATCGCACCGCCGCGGCTCACGATGCCCGTGATGCGCTTGGAGGCCAACGGCACGTGCTGGATGAGGACGCCGGCGTGGATCGTCATGTAGTCGACGCCCTGTTCGGCCTGCTCCTCGATGACTTCGAGCAACACGTTGATGTTGAGATCCTCCACGCGGCGGACGCGGTTGAGGGCCTCGTAGATCGGAACGGTGCCGATGGGCACGGGCGACGCGGCGATGATGGCCTTGCGGATTTCGGGAATATCGCCGCCTGTGGAGAGGTCCATCACGGTGTCGGCACCAAACTTGACCGCGTACTGCAGCTTGTCAAGCTCCTCCGAAATGTTGGACGTGGTGGCCGAGTTCCCGATATTGGCGTTGATCTTGCACCCGGACTCGATGCCGATGGCCATCGGTTCGAGGTTCTTGTGGTTGATGTTGGCCGGGATGATCATCCGTCCGCGAGCCACCTCGGACCGGACGAGTTCCGGCGAAATCTTCTCGCGACCCGCGACGTACAACATTTCGCCCGTGATCTGGCCCTTGCGGGCATAGTGCATCTGGGTCCGGATCGGATCGGACAAACGGTTTTCAACCCATGCTGTGCGCATCAATACCTAGTTTACAGGCACGCCGTCGGGAACCCATCCAACCGGGGGAATTGCCGTCACGGAACGTTAATGTTCGATGGGAAAGCCGAAGGCCCAGATCGTGCCGTCGCGGGTCCCGAGGTAGACGGTGCTGCCCCCGATGGCCAACCCGCCGCCGTCGCCAACACTCGCCTTGATGGCGGCACCACTGTTCCAGAACTCGTTGCCGGTGGTGGCGTCAAGCGCGTACAGGGTGGCGTGTGTGCCGCCGGTCGCTGCTGAGAAGAGCACGCCGTTCACAATGGCCGCCGCGGTCGGGGCAGCGATCTCCTTGGAGGTCCAGCCAGCTTCCAGTGCCGCGCCGTTGAGCTTCCATGCTGCGACCGACTTGCCGGAGGGTGCCGCAATCCAGCGGGTGCCCTTCGCATCCTGCCAAGTCGAAAGTGCGCCTGTGGCCTTGCCGGGAGCGGACTTGGCAGCAACGGAGGAGAGTCCGGCGTCCAGAACCAGGATCGTGCCGTCTTTGGTGGCGGCCGCTACCATTGGCTTTTGGCCGCTCAGGAAGAGGGTCGCCGAAGTTGCGAACGGCTGCCCGGCGGAATAGGCGGACTTCTTGGCGAGGGTCTTGGCTTCCAGCGCGAGCAGGTCGCCACCCGCCGTGGCCACATAGGCGACCCCGTCGGGACCAAACGCGGGTTCCCCAACGATGTCGCCCTTGAATGACGCGACGGCCTTGGACGCGATGTCGAGCGCCCAAATGCCGTTCGGCGCTCCGCCGCAGTTGCCGGACGTCACGGCATAGGCGACATCGTCGACGATGATCAGACCCGACGCCCTGCTGTTGGCGGGCAGGAACTTCACGGGAAGCTCGGGCTCCTCGCCGTTGGAAATGTAGAGGCTGTGGAAGGCGCCGTCGCTGGAGAGGGCATGCAGGAAGCTGGGCATCCGCCGGGGGCGCTGTTGCTGTTGGTTGGCGGCAGGTCCGCGACCGGGACCGGCTCCAGCGCGTCCAGCCGCCGGGGCCAGGGTGGCCGCGATGGTGACTGCACCCTGGAGCGGTTCGCCAACGCCCGACTTGGCTGGACCGCCGCGGGGTCCCGCACCGCCGCCCGCTCCGAACATCGAGTTGGGATTCGCCATGGCGGCGGAAACCGGGCGCGAAACGGACGAGGTCATGCCGCCGGGGCAGGTTACCGTGCCGGCGGGTGCCGTTAGGGGGAAGTGCTTTTGCCATTCGATGCGGCCAAGATCGGTGTCGAGCGCGAAGACGTTGTCGCCGCTGCCGCCGATGAAGGCGTAGGAACGGAAGCCGCGGTAACCGATGTAGCGGTCCATCAGGGAGGGCTCCGTCAAGCCGACGCCTTGGCGTGCTTCGTTACGGAATTTTACATTCCACATCAACTGGAAACCGGGCTTGGCCATGGTCTCGGGCGAGATCTTGGGATCGGTACGCACGGAGCCGGAACGCTGGGCATCGCCGCCTCCGGTGGCCCAATCGGCCCCGCCCCGTCCTTGGGGAAACGCGGGAACGGCGCAAATCAATGCGCTGGCGAGAGTTACGGCTGCGACTCGGCGAACTGTCATACTCGGACTCCTTCGGGCACCCCGCATCGATTTGCGAAATACCGGTTCGGGTGTATACTACCAGACGTTGTGAATCGTTTCAAGCAAGCGAAGCCAGAATCCAGGCAAGCCACTAAAGACATGCTCCGCCACCACAGAATCCTCCTCGCCGCAGCCGCCCTGTCCGCTGTTTGCACCGGCCTCCAAGCCGCCGACTGGCTCACCGACGGGCATGACGTCCAGCGCACCAACTGGCAGCGCGACGAGAAAATCCTCTCACCGTCGACGGTCAAGAACATGACCCTGTTGTGGAGTTCGAAACTCCCCAGCCAGCCGAAGGTGATGCACAACCTGTTCCCGCCACTGATCGTGGGCAAACTGAACACGTCCAGCGGCCCGAAGGAAGTCGCCATCGTGGCGGGCGTTGACGACAACCTCTTCGCCATCGATGTGGAGACCGGCAAGACCATCTGGACCAAGCACTTCGAGAACACCTGGACGCCCCCGCCGACAGGTGCGCGCGGCGCGGGCATTCTCTGCCCCGGCGGACAGACCGCCACGCCCGTGATCGCCCCGACGGCGACGCCCGGCAAGTACACCATCTACGCCGCCTCCTGGGACGGCCGTCTGCACCAGATCAACGCCTCAGACGGCGAGGACATCGCGCCGCCTTCGAAATGGATGCCGGCGAACGGCAAGCCTTACGGACTGAATCTGTACAAGGGCGTCCTCTACACCCACACGGCCCAAGGCTGCGGCGGCAATCCGAACGTCGTCTACGCATATGACCTCGCGACCAACAAGGTCGGGACCTGGGGTCCGGCGGGCGGCGGGATGTGGGGTCGGCAGGGTCCGGCGATTTCGGCGGACGGCACCATGTACACCGGCACCGGCGACGGTCGCTGGGACCCCGAAAATGGCATCTACGGCAACGGCATCATCGGCGTGAAACAGAATCCGACCACCAAGGCGCTGGATTTGAACGACTTCTACGGCCCCTCGAACGCCGAATGGCTGGTGAAGCGCGACCTCGACATGCAGGTCACCCCGGTGATCTTCAACTACAAGGGCCGCGAACTGATGGTCGATGGCGGCAAGGAATGCCGTTTGTATCTGATGGACACCAAGGCCATCGGCGGCGACGACCACCGCAGCCCGCTCTATCGCTCCCCGCTTTTCTGCAACGAGGACGTGAACTTCGCGTCGGCGGGCATTTGGGGTTCGCTGGCGAGCTGGGAGGATTCCAAGGGCACGCGCTGGATCCTGTCGCCGTTCTGGGGACCCAAGCACTCCGCGTTCAAGGTGCCGATCGAGCACGGCGCGACGAAATACGGCGGCTTGGCGGCCTTCAAGTTGGAGGACAAAGGCGGTAAGCTGTCGCTAGCTCCGGCGTGGATTTCGCGCGACATGAACCACGGCGAGCCGCCGGTCATCGCGAACGGCGTGGTTTTCGGCTATGCCAACGGCGAGGATACCGAACAGGCCTATCCCGAAAGCGGCTTGGAGGACACCCCCGAGCGCCGCATTCCGGGTTCGACCCACGCGACCCTCTTTGCGCTGGACGCGCAGACGGGCGCGGAACTGTGGTCCAGCGGGGACCAGATCAAGTCGTGGAACCACTGGAGCGGAATTTCTGTGGCGAACGGCCGGGTTTATATCGGGACGTTCGACGGCATGCTGTACTGCTTCGGTCTCAAGAAATAGCTCGAAATTGTTGTGGGGCTGCCCTTTATTGCCGCGTAGCCCCCGACAGCGCCTTCACGAACTCGTACAGGAACGTCTGTCCCTCGTAGAACGACTTCACCAGCATTCGTTCGTCCCGCCCGTGCGCCCGGACGTCGTCGCGGTCGATGAAGAACCCCTGTACCCCGTAGGTAGGAATACCCGCCAGCCGCAGATAGCGGCCGTCCGACCCTCCCACCGCCATCGTCGGCACCGTCACCACGCCGGGCCACATCGTGTCCGTGATGCGGTCGAACGCCTTCAGCACATCGGTGCGCAGCGGCGACGACGGACTCGCGCCCTCATTGACCGACACCGTGATCTTGACCTGATCGTCGTGGATCACCTTCGTGAACTCCGCGATGACCCGCTCGATGTTGTCATCCGGCAGCAACCGGCAGTTCACATTCGCTGCAGCCAGTTGCGGCAGGGCGTTGGTGGCGTGTCCGCCTTCGAGCATCGTCGCGACGCACGTGGTCCGCATCATCGCGTTCAGCGGTGCCGACGCCGCCGCGACCCGCTTCATCGCAGCCTCGTCGCCCGCCGCGACGCCAGCCAAATCCTTTGCGAAGGCCCCGCTCTCCATTTGGCCCATCTTCTGGAAGTAGGCCCGAGTGATATCGGTCAGGTGGAAGCCGAACTCGAAAGTCGAGAGCCTGTAGAGCGCGCCCGCCAGGTGGTAGATCGCGTTGTCGGGGACGGGACGCGCACTGTGGCCACCCTTGTTCCGCACCTCCAGACGCAGGTTCACGAACTGCTTTTCGGCCAGGCCGATGTCGTGCTCCACCTTCTTGCCGTCCACCAGCATGCCGCGCGCGCCTTCGTTCAGGGCGAATTCGGACTCGATCAGGTCGCGGTGCTTCTGCAGCAGCCAGTCGACGCCGTTGTAGGGTCCGCCGCCCTCCTCGTCCGCCGTGAGAGCGAGGATGAGGTCGCGGTCCGGCTTGTAGCCTTCGCGCTTGAGCCGCAGCAGGGTCGCCACCCAGACGGCGGCCTGGGCCTTGTCGTCGGCGGTGCCGCGACCGTAGAAATACCCATCCTTTTCAAGGAAGACGAAGGGGTCCGTGGTCCAGTCCTCGCGCTTGGCCTCGACCACGTCGATGTGGGCCACCAGCAGGATCGGCTTCCTGACGCCGGTCCCGCGATAACGGACGACGACGTTCGCCTTGCGCGGGATCACGCCGCCCACGAAGATGTCGGCGGCGGGGAATCCGGCGGCCCGGAATCGCGCCGCAACGGATTCCGCGATGGGAGTCGTGGTGCCCGTGGTGAAGCCCGACTGCACCTCCACCATCTCCTTATAGATCTGGCGGGCCAGCGCGCGCTCGTTTTCGGGCGGCATGTTGTCGGCTGCGACGAGGGCGGTGGCAAACGCAAGGGCGGTTAGGATTCGCATGCGATGTATTGTCGCACTAGAATGAGGTTATGGCCGATGGTCGAGAAGAGCGCGAGGAACTGAGGAAGCGGATCGAGCAGGAGAAGCGGGAGAGCCGCGAGGAAGGCCCGCGTCCGGACCCGCTGGAGGAGTGGGGCCCGGAGCGCGGGGGATCTTAGGAAGCCTCCGACTTTCTACCGCACGTCGAAACGGTCGAGGTTCATCACCTTCGCCCACGCCTGGGCGAAGTCCTGCGCGAACTTCTCCTTGGCGTCCGCCGACGCGTAAACCTCGGCCACCGCTCGCAACTCCGAGTTGGAGCCGAAGATCAGATCCACGGGAGTCGCGGTCCATTTCGACTTGCCCGTAGCGCGGTCCACACCCTCGTAGACACCCTCCGCAGCCGACTTGTTCCACTTGGTGGACATGTCCAGCAGGTTCACGAAGAAGTCGTTGTTGAGCGTGCCCGGCCGGCTCGTGAAGACACCGTTGGGAGTGCCGCCGGTGTTGGCATTTAGAGCGCGCAGTCCTCCCACCAGCACCGTCATCTCCGGCACCGTCAGACTGAGCATTTGCGCTTTCTCCAGTAACAGTTCAGCTGGCGAACGGGTCTGTCCGGGCGCGTAGTAGTTGCGGAAGCCGTCCGCCAACGGCTCGAGCACCGCGAACGATATCGGGTCAGTCTGCTGCTGGATGGCATCCACGCGGCCCGGCATGAACGGAACCTGCAGGTGGAATCCGGCGTCCAGAGCCGCTTTTTCAATCGCGGCAGTGCCTCCTAGAACGACCAAGTCCGCCACCGAGACCTTCTTGCCGCCGGATTTGGCGTTAAACTCGCCTTGGATACCCTCGAGGCGGGCTACCACCTTGGCTTGCGATGCCGGGTCGTTCACCTGCCAGTTCTTCTGTGGTTCCAAGCGCAGCCGCGCTCCGTTGGCACCGCCGCGCATGTCGGTACCGCGGAAGGACGACGCAGAGGCCCATGCCGTCCGCACCAGTTCGGGCACGGTCAAGCCCGAAGCGAGGATCTTCGCCTTGAGCGCCGCAATGTCCTTGGCGTCCACCTGCTTGTAGTTGGCCTTCGGCAGCGGATCCTGCCAGATCAGGTCCTCCGCCGGAACCTCCGAGCCGACATAGCGTGCCTTCGGACCCATGTCGCGGTGGGTCAGCTTGAACCACGCCTTGGCGAACGCCAGTTGGAACTCTTCCGGGTGCTCCTTGAAGCGCACGGCGATCACGCGGTAGGCCGGGTCCACCTTCAACGCGAGGTCGGTCGTGAACATGATCGGCGCGTGCCTCTTGGTCGGGTCGTGCGCATCCGGGACAAGGTTGGCAGCGGCGGGATCGGACGGAATCCACTCGGTGGCACCCGCCGGGCTCTTCGTTTTCACCCATTCAAAGGCGAACAGGTTGTCAAGGTACTGGTTCGACCACTTGGTGGGAGTCGAACTCCAAGCGCCTTCGAGGCCGCTCGTGACCGTGTCCACGCCGTTCCCGTTGCCGCACTTGTTCTCCCAGCCGAAGCCTTGCTTTTCCACGGACGCGGCGGCAGGCTCGGCTCCCACGCAGGCGTTCGGGGCGTGGGCACCGTGCGCTTTGCCGAAGGTGTGGCCCCCGGCGATGAGCGCCAGTGTTTCCTCGTCGTTCATGGCCATCCGACCAAAAGTCTCGCGGATGTCCTTGGCGGCTGCCAGCGGATCGGGGTTGCCGTTCGGGCCTTCCGGATTCACATAGATCAGCCCCATCTGCACGGCGGCCAAAGGCTTTTGCAGATCGCCGTTGCCGCTATGGCGCTTGTCGTCCAGCATCTTTTGCTCCGGACCCCAGTAGACAAGCTCGGGTTCCCAGTCGTCGGCGCGTCCGCCCCCGAAGCCGAAGGTCTTGAACCCCATGTTTTCCATGGCGACGTTGCCAGTCAGAACCATCAGGTCGCCCCAGGAGAGCTTCCGGCCGTACTTCTGCTTCACCGGCCAAAGCAGACGGCGGGCTTTGTCGAGGTTCCCGTTGTCGGGCCAACTGTTCAGAGGGTCGAAGCGCTGCTGTGCGCCGCTGGAACCACCGCGTCCATCCAGCGTCCGGTAGGTCCCTGCGCTGTGCCAAGCCATGCGGATGAAGAACGGCCCGTAGTTGCCGTAGTCCGCGGGCCACCAGTCCTGGGTGGTGGTGAGCAGCTTGTTGATGTCCTGCTTCACAGCCTTCAGGTCGAGTGTGGCAAACTCCTTGGCGTAGTTGAATTCCTTGCCGAGGGGGTTGGATTCCGGCGAATTTCGCCGCAGGGGCGAGAGGTCGAGCTTTTCGGGCCACCAGAATTTCTCAGACTGGAGCTGCTGGGCTTGAACGAGTCCTGGCAGCGCGCCGAATGCGGCCGCCAGCGCGAACGCGGCGATTTGAGAGCGTGGGATTTGCTTCATGGTTTGAGTGTAGGCTTCTTCTTGACATAGGTCAATCCTAGTGAGACTATGGCAGTAATCGGATATGCCTATCACACAGCGGACACGCATCCGCGGCTTCGACCTCCGGCAACTTGAGTATTTCTGCGCACTTGCGCGCAGCGGGAGCTTTACCCGCGCGGCCGACGATCTGGGCATCAGCCAGCCCTCTCTGTCGGAGCAGATCGCCAAGCTGGAACAGGGCCTGGGCGCCCCCCTCTTTGAACGGCTCAGTCGCAGGATCGAACTGACGCCCTTGGGCGAAGCGATCCTCGGCAAGGCGCAGGCACTGGTCGAGGATGCGGCGGCCTTGCCGGAGCAGTTCGAGCGCGCGCGCGAGGGCGTCCGCGGCCCGCTGCGCGTAGGCGCGATCCCGACAATTCTGCCCTACTTTTTGGCCCCAATCTTGAGAAACTTCATCGACACGTATCCCGATGTGGACCTCCATGTCCGCGAAGGCATGACCTCCGAACTGGTCGAGCAGGTCTTGGAGGGCTTGATCGACGTCGCCCTGGTGAGTCTGCCGGTCGAAGGAGCCGGGATTGTGATGAAGGAGCTGTTCCGCGATCCCCTCTACCTCGCGGTGCCCGAGAGCCACACGCTTGCCGCCGCGGCGAAGGCCGATCTGCGACGGATTTCGGCGGAGCGTCTCCTCATCCTTAAGGACGGCCACTGCCTGCGCGCCGAAACCCTGGCGGTTTGCGACCGCGCCCGTGCCCGCTTCTCTGGACAGTTCGAGGTCGATCAGATCCTGACCATGTTCGAGCTCATTCGGGCCGGACTGGGCGTGAGCATCGTGCCTGAAATGTCGCGGGCCCTCAGCACCGGATGCAGTCTGGTCGCGATCGAGCCGAAGGCAAGCCGCCGCATCGGCTATATCCGGCTGGAGCGCCGGTACCTGTCAAAGAGCCTCGAGGCGTTCACGGGCCATTTGAAGACGGCGGCCGAGAGCCGGAAGGGGCCGAAGCCGACCGATTCCGAGCAACCTGCCGCGTGCCGGTTAAACTAACAGAAACCGCATGGAAAGCACTCGCGCCCGCTGGGACGCCTACCTCTACGCCCTCACTGTCTTCGTTTCCGCGTTCCTCCTGTTCCAGGTCCAGCCGATCATCGCCAAGATGATCCTGCCGTGGTTCGGCGGCACGTCGGCCGTTTGGAGCACGTGCATGCTGTTCTTCCAGCTCGTGCTGCTGGCGGGATATGTGTACGCACACTGGCTCCATGAAATGCCCGGCACCCGCCAGGCCACGGTCCACACCCTGCTTCTGGTCGTCAGCCTCGCCATCCTGCCCGTGATGCCGAACCCGTCGTGGAAGCCGACCGCCGACAGCAACCCCACCTTCCTCATCCTCGGCCTGCTGACCGTCACCATCGGCCTGCCGTACATGATCCTCTCGACCACCAGCCCGCTGCTGCAATCGTGGTACGCGCGCCGGGCCGGAACCGTCCCCTACCGCCTGTTCGCCCTCTCCAACCTCGCCTCGATGCTGGCGCTGCTCTCGTATCCCTTCCTGATCGAGCCGAACCTCTCGGTCAAGATGCAGAGCTACGTGTGGTCCGGAACCTACGTGGTCTTCGCGATCCTCTGCTCCACCACCGCGTGGATGGCGGCGCGCTCCCACGGCACCGAAGTCCGGATTGCCAAACAGGGCGAAGCCCCGACGCTCGGACTGCAACTGCTCTGGGTTGGACTGGCCGCCATCGCGTCCACCCTCCTGATCTCGGTCACGACGTTCCTCACGCAGGACGTCGCGGCGATCCCGTTCCTCTGGGTCCTCCCGCTCGCCGCCTACCTGCTAACCTTCATCCTCTGTTTCGAATCGACGAAATACTACAACCGCAAGGTCTTTTTCCCCCTTCTGCTCGCCGCGCTCTGCGGGTTCGCGTATTTCCTTTGGCCCAAGTCGATGCGCCTGCAGATGGGGCCGACGATCACCTTGATCCTGCTCTCGCTCTTCATCTGCTGCATGGTCTGCCACGGCGAACTGGTCCGCCTCAAGCCGCACCCCAGTCGGTTGACGCAGTTCTACGTGATGGTTTCGGTAGGCGGCGCGGTCGGCGGACTGTTTGTCGGGCTGCTCGCGCCCCACATTTTCAACGCCTACTACGAGTTCCCCATCGGACTGGCGGCTCTGGCGGCTCTGGCCGTATTGCTCCTGTTCCGCGAAAACCCGCACCCGGCGTTCAAGGCCCTGCTGCTTGCCGGGCTCCTCGGATACGTCGTGACAGTCACGATGATCACGAAGAACACGGTCACGGGGTACCGCGCCATCGCCCGCAACTTCTACGGCGAACTGCGCGTGGAAGACGAGGGCAATCCCGAAACCGATTCCGACGCCGACCGCAAACTTCTCCACGGCCGCATCAACCACGGCATCCAGATGCTCGACCCGACCCTGCGTCGCACGCCCGTCGCGTATTTCTGCGCGGAGAGCGGCATCGGGCACGCCATGAGGTCGCGTCCGGCGGGAGTACCTTGGCGCGTGGCCATCCTCGGACTGGGCGCGGGCGCGCTCGCCCCGTACGGCAGAGCCGGCGACACCTTCAAGATCTACGAAATCAACCCGCTGGTGCTGGATTTCGCCCGCACCTACTTTACCTACCTGAGCGACACTCCCGCCAAGACCGAGGTATCCATCGGCGACGGCCGACTGGTGCTGGAGCGAGAGCCGGTCTCGAGCCCTTCGGACAAGTTCGACCTCCTCGTGATGGACGCCTTTTCCGGAGACTCCGTCCCGGTCCACCTGATCACCCGCGAAGCCTTCGCGAGCTACTTCCAGCACATCAAGCCCGGCGGGATGCTGGCCGTGAACATCTCCAACCGCTATCTGGACCTCGAACCGGTGATGGAACGCGCCGCAACCTATTTCCACAAGAAGCCGCTGGTCTTCGACCTCACGCCGTACGAGGACGACGAACTTTGCAACGCATCCAGCTGGGCGCTCCTGGTGGATCCGTCCATGCCGTTGCCGGATCTGCTCAAGGAAGGGCGTATCTTGCAGCCACATACGGGCTTCCGCATGTGGACGGATGATTTCTCGAACATGTTCAGCATCTTAAAGTAAGGAGGCCTGATCCATATGACCCGCCGCGAGATCCTCACCTCCACAGCCACGGTCCTCGGCGTGGCAACAGAGCTCCAATCGGCGACCGAGTCCTACCCCAACGAACTCGTCCGCCGCCACGACGACGCCGTCGAGCGCCTGCTCCGCACACAGGTCACCGACCCGGCAAGCCCCCACCGCGGCGGCTACCCCGACGAATTCGGCATCCACATGGCCGGTTCGGGCGGCGCGATCCTCGAAACCTGCATGGCGGCCTACCTTTGCGAGCAATCGCGCCACCACGGCCGCAACGAATTGGTGGACCGGATGCGCCTCGCCGCAGGCTTCCTCGAACGCGTCCAGCTTCCCGACGGCAACATCAGCCTGCTCAGCACCAACTTCGACTCCCCGCCGGACACCGGCTTCGTCACCCACTCCGTCGCCTCCGCCGCCCGCATCGCCCAGCTACGCAACCGCAAGGATCTCCTCGCGATCCCCGAACGCTGGCTCAAGCGTGCCGGAAACGGCCTCGCAGTCGGTGGCGTCCACACCCCCAACCACCGCTGGGTCGTCTGCGAGGCCCTTGCCGCCATCGACGAAGTCTTCCCCGATCCCCGATACCGCCGCCGTATCGACCAGTGGCTCGCCGAGGGCATCGACATCGACGCCGACGGCCAGTTCACCGAGCGCAGCACCACCATCTACAACACCGTGGTGGACCGCGCACTGACCTCGGTCGCGATCAAGCAGCAACGGTGGGACTTGCTGGAGCCGGTGCGCCGCAATCTCGACGCCATGCAGTACCTGCTGCACGCCAACGGCGAGGTCGTGACCGAAGTTTCGCGCCGCCAAGACCGCAACGTCCGTGGCGACCTCACGCGCTACTGGTTCCCGCTGCAATATCTGGCCATTCGCGACGGCAACGGGAAATACGCGGCGATGGCCAAGATGGCCGAGCCGACAGGCGCATCCTTGGCGCTGGCGATGCAATACCCGGAACTGCGGTCGCCGCTACCCTCGCCCACGCCATTGCCGGAAGACTACGTCAAGGAATTCAACGAGATCCAGATCGTGCGCTGGCGTCGCGGCTTGGCGAGTGCGACCTTGTCACTCGGATCCGGCAACAGCCGGTTCTTCTCGGTCCGCAACGGCGCAGCCGTTATCCAAGCAGTACGATTCGCGTCGGCGTTCTTCGGCCAAGGCCAGTTCATCCCGCAGACCGCGACCAAAATCCCCGGCGGCTATCGGCTGGAGCAGTCCTTGGAAGGTGCGTACTACCAACCGTTCGACCCGCCCCGCCGCATCACCACGGCCAACTACGGCACTACCCGCAAGGAACGCCGCCAGAGCCAGATCTGCAAGCTGACCCAATCGGTGGAGGTGCGCGAGCACAAGGGCGGCTTCTCCCTGACCATCGACTCGCGCGGCACCGCCGGAGTTCCCCTCGCCGTTGAAATCAGCCTCCGGCCCGGCGGCAAACTCGAAGGCTGCACCCCGCTCCCCCGCATAGCGGACACTCACCTCCTCACCGGCAAGCGTGCCACCTACCGGATTGGACCCGACGAAATCCACTTCGGCCCCGGCCTCGACCCTGCTCCCCACACTTGGACGCAGGTGCGTGGATCCGAGGCCCCGGTCGGCGGAACCTCCGTTTACCTGACCGGGATGACTCCGTTCCGGCACGTTCTGGACGTGGCGTTTTAACCTAAGAAACGGCAGTTTGACCGTGCTGCGGCGCATTTTCGGTTCTCCGAACAAACGCTCCCTCGCGGTCGCGGCTCGGCTGAATCAGCCTGTTACAGAGCCACGACCGCATGGGAATATCCTTGACAGCCAGGGGGCTTTCGGATATCTTTATCGGGACAGGAATCGATCAACATGAGCTACCTTGTTCCCCCCAGACTTGTGTTTTCAGGACAGTTTCAAGCGGACGTCTCGACGGTCAATAACGATCCGGCCCACTTCGACACACAAACCTTCCAGCCCAATTACGACCTTCCGGGGGCGCCTGACGGATTTACAACTCCCGGAAATCTCGGACATCAGGACGGTTGGTGGAATCCCAAGGGCACGGGAGCCTGGCGGTTCTTCAACTGCTCGGTGACGTCGGCCACATACCGGGATGGCACCACTGTATCCGACGCCAGTGCCGAACCTGTTATCGGCCTCCCGATCAACGCCACGTCAGACCGCGTAGAGGGCAAGCTGGTCGATCTGGACCCCGAGCAACAGATGGTTTCCGAAATCTGGGGGTTCCGCGTCAAGGTCGGCGGTGCCTCGACCGGAGTCACAATCGAGGGCGATTTCCACACTGCGGCCTTTGCCGACATCGGGGTCCGTTTTCCGGCGGGCCACCCGGATTCCTTCTTTGGAGCCATCTACCAGAGCGTTCTGGAGCACCTCAACTTGTCGAACACGGCGGGTTCTCGGTTTCTCAAGGAGTTGATGGAGACCAATCCCGAACAACTCAGCATCAAGTTCAACGTTGACGGACTGAACGACACGGTCGGCACGCCCACGTTCACGTTTGGCCGCGTGGTTGGGTCGATCGGCTTGCAGGATCCCACGGAGCCAAGCCACTTCGTATTGGGGCGGCAGATCGCGGGCGGGCCGCTGCCCAACAACCAGAGCTACGGAATAGCCTATGCGCAGTTGGCCGGGTCCACCCTCTACGTCGACTTGGGGAACACGATACCCACTACGTCGCCGGGGGGACCGCTGGCTGCCCAAGGCAATGTGTATGCCGCCCTGCAAGTCGGTACCGACCTGAAGATTTTGGGGCAGTTGCCTGACCCGAACGTCGGTTGGTACCAGAGCACTGCGGGTATCGCGTCGCTGGCACTCACTGCCGACCAAGCGACGGCCTCGACGGTCAACCCCCTGCTGGTGGTCGCCAGTCCCACCGGAAACGCACCCTACAGCACAATCGCCTCCGACGCGGCCGTCAACCCGCAAACCACGGCACCCTGCCAGTTCATCCGCGCCGACCAATATGTCTACCGCTTCAATCCCGGCGACCCCAAATCGGGTTCCCACCAGGTGGACTTCTACGTCACCCAGTACGGCGAACGGGCACCCGGCCAACAGATCAGCCTTGCGTTCGATCCTTCCTTGATGGAAGGATTCATCAACCAGGGAGTGCCGGTTTCCGGGCCCCCGGTCGGCACCCCGACAACGGCGCTGACATGGTCGCCAACAACCTTGACCACGGACCAGAACGGCAAGGCAACGCTCACCGTCACGTCCAGCGATCCCGGAAACCCCCGCGTGTACATTGACGGCCAAGTCTACGGCATCACCTACGGCATCGGCACCACGGCACCCGCGGCGGGCTCGGTCCAAAATCCGAGCCAAATCCTGAACGCGCTGGTTTTCGACGAGTACGCGATCCCGGATCAGCCCAATTGGGTCGAGCACGTCCAGCCCATCTTCCAGCAATACGCCAACCTCTACCCGATCATGAAGCCGATCGTGGACCTTGGCAACTACGCCAGCGTGCTGGCCAAGCGCAGCGCTTTGAAGCGCGTCTTCAGCGCCAAGGAGACCGACCCGAACTACATGCCGGTCACGCGGGACCTCTCGGCACCCAAGCTGAAGATGCTCCGCATGTGGCTCGACAACCCGGTCTACATGAATCTCGATTCCGTCGAGGATCTGCAGCGCGCCCTGCAAACGGCCATCGAACTCGAGCACTCCACGATTCCGCCCTACCTGACCGCGCTTTACAGCATCAAGCCGGGCTTTAACGGCGAGGTGGCGGAGTTGATCCGCGGCATCGTGATGGAGGAGATGCTGCACATGCATCTCGTCGCCAACATCCTGATCGCGATTGGCGGCAAGCCGCAAATCGGCCAGCCTGGCTTCGTCCCCGGCTATCCGGGCTCGCTGCCGGGCGGCTTGCGCGGAGATCTGACCGTCAGCCTGCGCCGTTGCTCCATCGATCAAGTCCGCGAATGCTTCATGTCGATCGAACAACCCGCCAAGACGGCGGAGCCGGTTCGCCGCTCGGTGAGACCGCACGATCCCTTCGACGCGAGCAAGTTCACAATCGGCTGGTTCTACGGCGAAATCCTGCAGGCGCTGGAGGATTTGAACGTGCCCTTCGGCAACCTGCAGAACCAAGTGGTGGACGGGGAGGCGTTCCCGATCCTGTCGCTGGCCGACGCCACGCGGGCCATCAACGAAATCATCCTCCAAGGCGAGGGAGTTGGACCGCTCAATCCCGATGACCCCGACCAGGAACTGGCGCACTACTACAAGTTCTCCGAAATCGTGGCGGGGCGACGGATCGTCGTCCATAGGGACGGCTTCTCCTACACCGGTGCGCCGATCGCCTTCGATTCCAACGGCGTCTGGCCGATGATGGACAACCCCGACTTGGCGGCGTATCCGACCGGGTCTCGGGCCCAGGTCCTTGGCATGCAGTTTGCCCAGACGTACCAAGCGCTGCTGGACGCACTGAACACGACGTTCAATGGAAAGCCGGAACGCTTGAACGAAACGGTCGGCCTGATGTACTCGCTCAGCCTCGCCGCCCGGCAGTTGATGCAGACGCCGTCGGGCCTGAACGACGGGACCACGGCCGGGCCGGTGTTCCAATTGCCGATCCCCGGGCTGGTGACGTCGCTGACGTAGAAACATGCCATGCTGCGGGGTGCCGTGACGACGCCCCGCAGCATGGGAGCGGAATCGTGTAAGACTTGCAGCCAACACGGGAAAAGCTGTACGCTGAAAACAGGATTCGAGTCTATGTACGTGCCTGTCGCGGTGGTTCACCAAACGGACATCAAAGCTGGGGTTGCAGAGGTCGAGCAGGCGCTTCTGCCCGATGTTGTGCGAATCAACTATGAGGTCGGAACCGACTGGTCGGGCGACTGGGCGATATTCTTCCGCATCCTCTTGTCCGATGACGCCGGTGCACGGAGGCTCATGGATACCGCGAATACGGTGATCGGGCAGTTGGGCCAACGGTTCGACTTCGCGACCATGGGATTGTTCCCGTACCACAACTTTAGAACTGTCTCGGAACAAGCAGTGCTGCGGGAGAAAGCCTGGGCCTAACGGATGGCATTCCCAGACGATCTGCTCAAGGATGCCAGGCATCTCGCCAGCAGGGGCGGCACCAAACCTAGGCAGTCGAGCCAGCGACGGGCCGTTTCGACCGCCTACTATGCCCTCTTCCATTTGCTGACAACCGATTTTGTTTTGAACTGGAAGCCGAAGGACCAGAGGGCACGGCTCGCCCGAATGTTCAGCCACCAGAAGATGCGTGATGCGAGTTTCAGGCCGGATCTGACAATCGCGGCCGAGGCTGATCTGAAAATTGTGGTGGACTCCTTTGCACAGCTCCAGCAGGACCGGCAGTCTGCCGACTACGACACCGGCAGAATCTGGTCGCGGACCGACGTCATCCGCAGCATAGAGCTTGCCAGCGCAGCGTTCGAATCGTGGAAGCGAATCCGAAAAGAGAGGATTGCCTTGGATCATCTGCTAACCATGCTCGGGGCGCGTCGGAGCTGACACAACCGCCCCCTGACAAGAAAGTAAGGACCTAGCAATGGTTTCTTGGCCTCACACGACACCCCGACAGACCGCATGTCGGTCGAAGACCGCTGCTCTTTGCAGTGTTCGAAGGCAGTGAACGTAAGAAACGGCGGTTGGTAGCGCGATGGCGGGTTTCCGGTTCTCTGAACAAACGCTCCCTCGCGGTCGCGGCTCGGCTGAATCAACCGGTGAGCGAGCGACGCGACCAATTAGATCCGAATTGCGCCTCGGAATGATCCGAGCGCTGTCGCCAGAACGAGGCGTCATCGTGGCTGGCTCCGTGGATTCGGCGCGGTTGGGACATGTTTCGGATGGGCTTTTTGCCATTTGAGCTGGCGGCGCTCGCGGCGGTTCAGGGGTTGGCGGGGGTGGTGCTCGGGTTCGTTTGGCTGATTTTGTGGTTGGGTTGGCGCGGGAGTGGAAGGGCTGGCGCTGTCGGATGTACGGTCACGGCTGCCTGGAAAGGCCGCCGCAGCCAAAAATGGCTGCCCCACAACGGGTGAATCGGGTTGGGTAGGGGGCTCGGGTTCGTTTGGCTGGATTTGTGGTTGGGTTGTTGGTGCGTCCGGTGCCGGGTCCGGCTCGGGGTCGGGGAGATCGTAGGGGCTCGGGTTCGTTTGGCGCTCTTTGCGGTAGGCGTCGAGGCTCTTGGCTGCGCGTTCGTAGGCGCGGGTGTGGCGGGCCTCGTAGCGGTGGAGGAGTTCGAGGGCGTGGCTTTCGGCGGGGTTGGTGATGAAGCCCTTGAAGGCGACGGAGAAGGTATCGTGCGGGTTGAGGGGATCCGGGGTCACAGGGGTGATGCCCGCCTGTTTGAGGACGACGAGGGACATGCCGGCGGTTTCCATTGCGAGGGCGCGGTTGCGGCGCCACATGCAGATGAGCATGGTCTCGACGAGGTTGCACTCGTGCTCGTCGGTGGGGTGGAAGGCGTGGATGAGGTTGGCCGAGAGTTGCATGAAACCGCGCTCGTCCTCTCCCTTCATGACGGTGAGCTTGGCGAGGCAGCCATGGCGGAGGGCATTCATGGCGGAGATCTCCTTGCCTTCCGGGGTCTTGGGGCCGCGGGATTTGGCACCGTTGGCGCGGGAGGCGGCGATCTGGGCGGCGCTTCTTTCACTGGCGGTGCGGGGGCGGTGGGTGTTTTGGGGCGTGGTTGTCATCGCGGGTTGATTGTAGCGATGGAGGGGGTGGAAAACGAACTCTTGGGCGGGTGGGAAGGCGGGTGCGGAGTGGTGGTTAGGCGTTTTAAATGTTGGGGTTAGGAGGGGGACGGGATTTATTTTTTGGGTTGGTGATGGAGTCCGGGAGGGGCGGTCGGTCCATGGCGTCGTGCGTCGGGGAACGAGCCCAGACTCAGCGCCGGGTAACGCATAAGAACATCCTTTGTGATGCGGTAAAAGTCGATGCAAGGCGGCTTGCCAACACCGTCGGCCATGGTGTGTTAACCTGCGTCCCATGAGCAGCGCCCGTACCGTAGCCTCTTGCAGCTCTTGTGGATCTCAAGCTCTCGTTCGGAGCGAGCGGGGCCGTTCTTTCATCGCTCGCATCGCGGGGTTCCTTCTCATTGCAGTGGCAGCAGTTGGTGGCTCCTTTTGCTTCTGGATGGCTGAGGGAGCTTTAAGCGGCGGTTTACCTCTGAAACTTGCCCTCGAGTTGTCCTTGCCGTGGCTTGGTGTAACGGCAGCTTTTGTCATTTGTCTAGCGTGGCCAGGCGTTGTATTGTCTAGGCGTCGGTCCTTGGTCCAATGTGGCTCATGCGGCGCAAGTCTGAAATAGAAGGGGCGACCATCCCGGCAGGTCCGACAGCCATTAGCGACCCAGCCGAGGGCAGCGGCGCGAGCTGCCTACAAACCCAGCCAATAAGGCACGGAACCAGCTCGCCAGAAAAGCCCTTCCCTGCTCGGCGCTTTCGGCTGGTAGTGAAGAGGATTCTATCCGCGATGCTTCCGGCCCCGATGCCGTGGAGGCGGGAGGGAACCGACCCGGAAGCGTTGCGGATAGAATGCATTGAACGAGCCGGACCGTGTTCAATGGGTTTTATCGGACGCAAATCCGGTTCACTTCCCAGCCTGTTCCTCCTTTCTGATTAGGAGCGTGCAGGTAGCGGCACAGACGGCCAATACGAATTCTGCGTCCTCCCTAGTTGGCTGCGTGCCCTCTTTTCCGTGACGGGCTCCTTCATCTGACGCGTAGCCGTAGATCCCATCGAGACCCTTCTTGAGCGCCGGATGAAATAGACGGGAATGCTTGTCTAGATATTTGCCGAGCGTCATGGCTTGACCGGTTATCTGGCCCAAGACGCACTCGACTGCATTGGTTGCGTGTGCCACCGCGCCGCTTGTATCGGCTGTTGGCCGTGTTGAAAGCGCTCTGAGCGCAGACATGATGTGTGCCGCTGCTGTTGGCTTGCTGTTAGTTTCCAATACTGCGACGGAAGTCTTTAGGGTGGCCTCGAACGCTTCATTTCCTCGCGTCACGACCTTTCCGTAGTTGTTCAGTTGCCAGCCAATGTTCTGTGCGACAAAGGCATCGTTTATCGCTTCGACGAACGCATATGGAAACGAGTGGTTGCGGTAAAGGACAGTAAAAAGGCCTTCAATGATATCGCAAATGTGAAACCACTCGCAGTTTTGGATGTTCGGTTTGTAGTCGTAGTAGGGCGACCGTTCGTCCGGCCACTTCTGCAGGACGTCGCAGGTCACTTTGTGCACTTCGTGAATCTTGACGCCAGCGTGAGCATGGGGGAGATCAATCAGAAACCTGCGGAAGCTCACCGGCATCTCATCCCGGAAGAGAGTTCCCGACGGAGGGCCAGCGAGGCCGTGGCGTTGTGAAAAGGAATCCGGCATTCGAACATGACGGTATCACAGCTCCCGCGATACAACATAACGTCCTTTATGTCCGGCGACCCGGCCCCGTCGGGGCCCTTCCCCGCCCGCTTTCGGCGGGTAATGAAGAGGATTCTATCCGCGATGCTTCCGGCCACGATGCCGGGGGACGGGATGGAATCGACCCGGAAGCGTTGCGGATAGAATGCATTGAACTGAGCCGGACCGTGCTCTATGGGTATTGAATCGTTTTCAGGTTCACGGAGTGCGCTTGGCGGGCGGCCGGCGGAACGGTTTCCAACGTGAGGATCGGGTTGGGGGAGGCGGTCCCGTGCGGGTTTGATCGGTTTGGCCGTCGTTTCGGAGGGGTCTTTGAGCGTTGGCCACCGGGTGGGCCGGGATCTCCTTCCGCCTCAACGAAGGCTTGCACGGGTCGGCGGAATCCGGTCGGGGTTCCTTCATGGGGAGTCCTTGTATGCGGGCGGGGGCGCTGCCGGTGCCAGCCGCTCGACGATGACCATGTGGCCGGTGCGGCAGACCGGGCATAGTCCGCGTTCCTTTTTCGATTCCCCTTCAAGACGCGACGGCGCGACGGCACCGACCAGTTTCCGGCATTGCGCCAGTCTCTCCCGCCGCACCCTGTTGGCAAGGAATCCGAACTGCCGGACGCGCATGAACCCGACTGGCGCGATGTGCAGCAGGAACCGCCGGATGAACTCCGTTGTCTCGAGCGTCATGGTCAGTGTCTTGTTGCCCCCGGCGTAGTCCTTCCATTCGAACGTGGTCCTGCCGTCCTCCATGGAGAGCAGCCGCCGGTTGGAGATGGCCACCCGGTGCGTGTAGCGGGCCAGGTACTTCAGCACCTGTTCCGGCCCGCCGAACGGCGGTTTGGCGTATACAACCCATTCGGTCCTTGCGCCGCCGCGGCGGAGTTCGTCGAACGCCGCCGGTTTCGCCAGTCCCGCCATTTCGCCGTGGAACTGCAGCTTGCCCTTGCGGAAGGCCTTTCCGAGGTATGACAGGAACTTGCCCCGGAACACGCGGCCCAGAACCCGGACCGGGAGGAAGAACGAATCCCGGCAGGACACCCACGTTCCGTCCGGTCCGATTCCGCCTCCGGGGACGACGCAGTGCAGGTGCGGGTGTAGCTGCAGTGTCTGGCCCCATTGACCAGGAGCATAAACCGATGCCGGGCGCATCCGGGGATAAGTACGGCACTACTTCTGCGCTCGCAGTTGGCAGCACGGCTAGGAATCCGACGGACGCGCCGAGGTGTTTCTGGTCGGCCGCGATGGTGAGCAGCGTTTCCGACGCCGCGCGGAACAGGATGCGGTAGACCGTGCGCCCGTTCTGGAGCGCGAGTGCTCCGATCTTGGCCGGAAGCGTGAAAACGACGTGGAAATACGGCACAGGCAGCAGTTCCGCGGCCCTGTCCTCCAGCCACCTCGCCCGTGAAAGTGATTGGCACTTTGGACAATGTCTGTTCCGGCACGAGTTGTAGGACGGAGTCCGGTACCCGCACCCGTCGCACTTGTCCTTGTGGCCTCCGAGCGCGGCCGTGCGGCAGTCGCGGATGGCCTCGAAGGCTCTTCTTTGCTGCGGGTCGAGGGTGTGTCCCCATTTGCGCGAGGAAGTCCGTTTCGCCCTTGCGGAAGATGTCTGCGGCTTCCACGGTGCGCCCGTTCACCGTTCAGCCTACTTGGGTGGTGTCGTGCGGACGAGGTCTATCGCGCCGAGCGATTCCAGCGGACTCCGGGTCGAGAGCACCGCGGCGTCGGCCGCGTGGAGGTATTGGGCGATTGTTTTCAGGCTCTTGTGCCAGAGCAGTACTTGGATGATGGCCAGGTTGACTCCGTCCTCCAGCAGATGGGTGGCGAAGGCGTGCTGGACCGAGTGCGGGTCGACGTGCTTGGCGAGGCCCGCCTTCCGCGCGGCGCTGCGGCAGGCCCGGAAGGTGGTCCGGCTGGAGACTGGTTGGCCGGGGACATTGCCGGGGAACAGCCACTCAGTAGGGTGCTTCCACTTCCAATAGGCAGCGAGCAGTTCGCGGAGCGGGTCGGGTAGCATGACCTGGCGGTCCTTGCGGCCATTGCCCTCGCGCACGGAGATGGTGCGGCGGTCGCCGTCGAGGTCGCGGACCTTGAGCGCGGCGACTTCGGATATGCGGAGCAAGGCGGCGTGCATGGTGGCCAGCATGGCGCGGTGTCCCAGGTTCCTGGGCGCTTCGAGCAGCGCCTCTACTTCGTCCCGGCTCAGGATCACGGGGGAGCTTGTGCTCGTGCCCCGGCATGGGGATGCGGTCGATTTCTACCTGCTTGTGGAGCGTGTTGGTGTAGAAAAAGCGGAGGGCGCACACGGCTTGGATGTAGGAGGACGCGCTGGCGTGCCGGACGTTGAGGAGGTGCAGCTGCCACCTGCGGACCTGATCCGGGCGCGACCCCGTTCGGACCTGTCCACCCTACCACGACTTCCCGCGACGCACAGGCAAAGCCGGATATTTCTAGTCTGCGCTGACAAATCGTGACGCAGGCCATTGACACGCGTCTCGTGGAGATGGTACACTAGGGCATTCCGATTCTATGGGAACGTTGTTTGCTAGGTAGGTGAGAAATGGAAGACACTTGTACGCCAGTTGCTATGTCGCCCTCGAGTGGCGGCGAGCTTCATGTGAATGATGCCTTGGCTCAAAACCCGGCAGTGCTGAGAGCGCTTCGGAGGCTCCAGGCAGGTGCGGATCAGGCGGACCATACGAGCCACTACACCAAGCATTCGAGTTACACCCAGAAGCATTCGAGCACTTGGTAGTGCAGCTGTAGGAGGCTCCTGATTGCAGCGGTTGCCTGCGGAATGCAGGAGTATCGATCCTGTTGCACCTAGGCTCCGAATTTTCAATCTTCTCCGAAGGTCAAGTCATTATGCGCACCAGTCTGCGATGGACGCCGGAGAACTACGATCACGACGCCTCGCTAGAGTTCCGGAGGCCGATCTATACATTCATCGTCAAGGTGGCGTCGCGCTGCAATCTGGACTGCGGTTACTGTTATGTCTATCAGGGCCCGGATCAATCCTGGAGATCGAAACCACACTTCCTTGAGATTGCAGTCGCTCAGCAACTTGCCCTACGAATACAAGAACATGTCGCCGCGCACAGTCTGAACGAGGTCAGCGTTGTGTTTCACGGCGGCGAGCCATTGTTGGCCGGTATCGATAGACTGAGGCATTATGTGACGATATTCTCGTCGACCATCGCCTGCACAGTCAAATTTGGCATGCAAACGAACGGTACCCTGCTCGACCAGGAACTGATTGATTTTCTTTCCGAACACCAGATTCGCATTGGCATTAGCTTGGACGGCGTTCGAGCCAACAACGACCGATTTCGCGTTTATCACGACGGACGAAGCTCGTACGAGGACGTAACCAGCGCGATCCGTCTCGTACAGTCGTCGCCCATGCACCGGCAAATTCTCGGCGGAATCCTGATCGTTGTTGACCTTCGCAACAAGCCGGTCGAGATTCTTCGCGCACTGGACGAATTAGGCGTGATGGGCGCCAACCTCCTGTTACCGGATTCGAACCACGATAGACCGCCTTTTCGAGTTGCCGGCGATCAGCAAGCGTATGGAAAGTGGCTTCATGAGTTCTTTGTGTTGTGGCTCGAAAGCTATTCGCATATAGAAGTCCCGTATTTTGAGGAAATACTGAATCTGATGCTGGGGGGTATTTCAACTTCGGAGGAAATCGGCGCTCAGTCCGTTGACTTCGTTATCGTTGACACTAACGGCGACATTGAGGCGGTGGACACGCTGAAAATGGTTGGGCGTGAAGCCACGCTACTGAACTTGAATGTAGCTAATAATTCCTTTGATGAGGCGGTTCTGCATCCGGCAATCTACTCACGGATGGCCGGATTCAATTCCCTGTGCGACACATGCCGTCAATGCGAACACTTGAGCCATTGCGGCGGCGGCTACCTACCTCATAGATACAGTCCGCTCAATGGATTCATCAACCCATCGGTGTATTGTGAGGACTTGAAGTATCTCTTTCGGCTGATGCGCTCGCACGTCTTTAAGAAGAACAGCTGAGGGCGGAGAAAAACGTCATGTTTACAGCAATTCAGCAGGCTCGGACCGCGTGGATGCGCGAGCGACTGGACGTCATATCCGATGTGCACGTGCTAGTTTCCAGCTTCGATGAACGCGCTGGAGCAGTCGCCAAGGATTGTCTGGATTGCGTGATGTGCTTGGATGATGCCGTTCGGAGTTCGCTGTGTCGCGATCATGTGTTTTCCCACTGGATAGACGACCTCAGACGCTTGGCTCTGAAGCTAGCCTACGCCGGGAGTGGCCGGACCGAGCTCGGTGAAGTGACATCTGTCCTCAATCTCATGCGGCTTTCAGTCTCTGCCTTGGGCGGTTGCGATTTTGAATTCGCCCTCGCGGCCCCGTTGCCACAGACGCTTCTTCTTCCCGTATCAGGACTCCACGCCGCCATCCCATTGTTCGCATCCGACGAAGAAGTGCGCTGCCGATATCGGCATGACAGTGGCGACATCGTCGTCGGCGACAGAAGGTTCGCGCTGTCTCGGTTCTCATCGGCCCGATCAATCAAGATCGTGGATCGGTATTTCGAGTGCTTTTCCGAATCTGGCGGGGACGGATACTCGATTGCCTGGGACGTTAACATCGATCCGGAGCGATGGACGCCTGCGCTTGCAGCCGCTGTCGATCTGATTCAAAGCGACGACACGGCGAGCGACCTAGTGAGCAGCTTCGTGTCTTACATCGTACCACTGAGGCAGACGGAAGTTACGGTGAACCTGAGCTTTAGCGCACGAAGTCTACCGAATGTTGTCTTCAAGAACAATGAGTTGACACCATTCCTTGTAGGGGAGACTTTAGTGCATGAAGCAGATCATCAATTCTTTTACGCAATCGAAGGTGGTGTTGATTTTTGGAACTCCAAGCCTACTCATCAGCAGGCGACATACTTATCGCCATGGCGTGACGATCCACGGCCTCTCGACGGTATCTTGAGGGGGCTGAGTTCCTTCGCTCGTGTATCGGCGTATTACTCCAATGCTCTTCGGACCGCCGTGAGTTCAGATAACGAGCGTGAGGCGGTTGGTGCAATGTTGTTGAGAAGGCTTAGAGAATCCGAAGTCGCATTGGCCACTCTGCGCGCGTCTGGTCAGCTCTCAGAATGCGGCAACGCGTACGTCGACGAGATGAGTGAGGCTCTGGATTCGGCGAACCGAATGGTGACTAGATTCCCGCAATACGATGTTTGGCGATCAGTAGCGGACTCATGCATAGCGGATCACCGGGACCGCTGGAAAAGAAACAACGAGTCGCGATGAGCAGGCATGAGATGGACTTCCTAGTGTCCGAGAGCAACTCGAATCTGTACGGACAGATGATCGAGCTCGATCCCGCACTGCCTAGAGTACTGGAAGACGTTGCTAGTGAAATCCTCTCATACGACCCGAACCTGCCGGCTTGCTGGTCTGAGGAAGGAATCACGGCCAAAGTATCGACGCACCTGCTGCGGTATGTCGTGCCGTACTACGAACTTCTCCGATTCAGCGGCCGAAAGCAGTATTCAAAGCTGCTGGTTGCCGAGTTACTTAGCTGTTGCGTTTGGAGGACCTTCGACAACTGCGTGGACCAACACGAGCCTCTCAAAGAGGCGCACCTACGGTCGCTGCTCGCGCTTGCCCGGTTGGTTGATTTCGTTCACTGCCATTGGCCGGTGCCAGTGGCGCGGGGCGTTCAGCAGCACTGCCGTGTGATGTCGGAGCAAGCCCTTCGCGAGTCAATAGAGCCCATTGCGCTAGCCGACATTTGGAAAAAGTGTTCAATCCTTTTCTATCCACCAGAATCCTTGGAAAAGCTGGACGACGGTTGCGTGGTGTTCTTCAAGAACTACATTAACTATTGCGGTTTGTCGCACGACCTCAGCGATTTCATCAGTGACATCGCCGGTCAGGTCACATCCTTACCGGTAATGTGGTTTCGAGAAGCAAGCGAGAACGGAGTGCTGAGCGTCAGCGTTCTCGAATCAATGTACCGAGACGCAAGGTCGGCGGCGCATCCGATCGAAGCAACCCTTTCGGGCTTCACCCGCGGGGGCCAGCTACCCTTGACCGAGTTTTTGATTGCCGAGGCTGGTGCGGTTTTGCGGGGCTGATCCGAGGTGTCCCGTGCACCGGGCCTCCGCCCTGCCTCTCGGTCTGGTTCGAGTGTCCCGAGCTTCTGATCGCAGCCAATTGCGGATCAGATGGAGAATCTCTACATCCCGCAGGAGGTCGCTGCCTTATGATCGCTTGAGACCTCTCCGCGCGATTTGGTCTTAAGGCGGTTGGGGATCTTCAACTGTGAAAGAGATCTGGTCGCGGTGGAGGACATGGCTGTCGTCCGCGAAGTACTGCCCCCGGTGTGTGCGGACGATGTCGGCTATCTCGAACGGGGGCCGCGCGGTCACGGCGGGCCGGGTCCGGGGCGGCGAGCGAGTCCAGCGGACTGGCGGTGTTCCGGAGGTGGTTCCGGGAGACGTGGAGGTAGATGGCGGTGGTGTCGATATGGGAGTGACCGAGGAGGAGTTGGATCGTCCGTAGGTCCGTGCCCGCCTCCAGCAGGTGGGTGGCGAAGCTGTGGCGGAGGGTGTGCGGGGAGCCCGGGCGGTTGATCACGGCGCGCGCGGCGTCCTTGCGGACGGCGTCGAAGACAGCCTTGGTGGTCATGGGCTTTTCCGGGTTGTGGCCAGAGAACAGCAGGCGCGTGGGCTTGCGCCGCCTCCAGTAGTCCCGCAGCGTGGCGAGCAGGACGGGGGAGAGCATCACCTCGCGGTCCTTGCGCCCCTTCCCGCCCCGGACGTAGAGGACCATGCGGGCGCTGTCGATGTCGGGGATGGCGAGTCTGCAGGCCTCCGAGACCCGGAGCCCCGCGCCGTAGAGGGTGGCGAGGATTGCCCGGTGTTTGGGTGAGGCGGCCGCGTCGAGGAGGCGGCGGACCTCGTCCCGGCCGAGGACCGTGGGAAGGCGCTTCTCGCCCTTGGGGTAGGGGATCTTCCATGAAATGAAGTCGCGGTCGAGGACCGTGGAGCAGAGGAAGCGGAGCGCCGCCGTCGCCTGCGCTTGGGTGGCGCGGGAGGCCTTGCGGACTTCGACGAGGTGCAGCAGGTATTTCCGGGCGTCGTCGGGGCCCAGCAGGGTGGGGCACTTGCCATGGTGCTTGGCGAAGTCGGCGACGTGGCGCAGGTAGGCGGGCGAGGTGTTTTCCGAGTAGTTGCGCTGGCGCAGTTCCTCGGTCATGCGGATGCGTAGTGGGGTCATGGTGGAGCCTTTTCCACCACAAGCTACCCGACCCGCGCCACCAGCCGTCAAAACGCTTCAAACAACCGGGCCGCCGCGAGGCGGCTTAGTTCATTGGGCGTTATGTCAAATGCGGGCCACCGGCCCTTTTTTCCAACGGCTTGGCGACCACAATGACAACCTCAGGATTTTGCGCGCGGGGACGAACCGGCACTGGAGTCGGGGCGATTCGGACAGGTTGTTGCGAGGCAGCAGCACCTAATCGGGCGTGGGTGCCATGCCAGCCACCCTCTAGTCGTGTAAATTATTGTCAGCGCTCTATTTGAGGTCTCGAGTTCGCTCTCGTGGTGTTGACCGGCGGACGGACCGCGACGGGAATTGCGCCGCCCGCGTATTCCGGTTGCGGATGTTGACGGTGAAGTATTCGAGGAAGGGCGGCGCCGTGCGCGGCGCATTTTCTGCTCCGCGAACAAACGCTCCCTCGCGGTCGCGGCTCGGATGAATCATCGTGTTCACGAACCACGACCGCAAGGGAGTGTTCGCCCAATCGAAGGGTGACTCCAGATCGCGCTGGTCCGCAGTTGGATTCGGCGCCCACATGCGTCGAGAGGATGCTCGACGCGGCACGCAAGATTGTTCCCTATCGGGCCGGCCCGCAAGGAAGGGAATGAAAGCCCACGGGGCGTGTTTTTCGAGGGTGCGCGCAACGAGGCTGCGCTGGCAGTTCGGTATTCCTGATGACGGAGCGGCGCATGGTCTGGGAGGGGGTAAGGCGCTTCGAAGTGGGCGGTTTGCGTTACTTGGGATTATTGCCGGTCGAAGAGATCTTCCAGTGTGGTGGCGTTGAGCAGGCGGAGTCCGGCGGCCCGCAACTGGGCGGAATTCAGTGATGCCAGCCGTGTCCGGAAGCCTTTCGGAACCGCCCCGAAGCGGTTTTGGATCTGGTCCAGCAGGAGTTCCAACAGGCCTTCCACTCTCCCCTCCATGCGCCCTTCCATGCGCCCTTCCACCCGGCCCTCGGCGCGGCCTTGGCGGAACGGCACCCCAAAGATCTCGTTGTCCAAAATGTTTTCCGTCACCGGCATCTTCATCGCCTCCTGTTTCACTTCACCCGTTAGCTTCCGCAAACCCGCCAGAATGGACAATTCCATCAGGGCACCGCTGCGTTCCGCAGTGGGCGCTGCCACAATCCGTTCCAGGATGCGGCGCACTGTTCCGGGCGCGTCGCCCAGTGCGGTCAGCACCGCAATTACATTGTCGCTCAGGTTTGGACTGGCGAGCAACGCCTCCCCGTCCAGTTCCCTGACATCCACCATGTGGAACCGGAAATCCAGTCCCTCCACCCGGACGGCCGACTCCATTCGTATGGGCTCTTCGCCCACGTAGAGCACGATCTGGGCCGGAATCCGCCCGTACTTGCGCCAGATGGCGAACAGATACTCGCCCATTCTTTGAAGACCTCGCGCAAGTTCACGCCGGCGGACGCGGCTGAATGGGTGGTTCATCTAGTCCTTGGCGCCGCGTCCACCGACTCTTGCGCTCCACACCAGATCCTTCTGGTTGCGGCTCTGGAATTCAAAGTGGAGCAACCGACCGTCGGGAAGGGCACCCAGAAGGTCCACCCGTGGATTGCTCACCCTCGGCAACTCAACATTGAGCCAGCGCACTCCGGGTTCCACGAGGATCATCGTCCCGGTGAGCGCCGCCAACAGTGCGCTGCCCGGCTGTGTCAGACCATGCTTTAATGTGACGTCGTAATCCTGCATCCAGTCCCGCCACAGATATAGTGACGGCAGGCGGGAAAATTCTCACTCGAAGAGCGAGGTATTGTGAACGCGCAAATACGTCTTGGAATCTGCGGGCATGCCCGGCCGGGCGGCGGCGGCAACACGCTTTGCGGCGACAAGTAGGTGACATTGGGAGCATTGACGAATTGAAAGCCCTGTCGTCGTGGAAGGCCCACACGCTGGGCGGCGACCGCCGGGGTTGTTGGAGTTTGAGTGTGACTGCCAACCAGCGACTGACCTTTCGCGTTGACCCGGTTGAGCGCGAAATACTTGAGTTGGATTTGGAAGACTACCACTAGGACCCGAGGACCGAAACCATGCCAATGAAGAATCTCCCCCATCCCGGCGATTTCGTGCGGACGGAGATCATCGAGCCCACGGGTCTGTCCGTGACGGCTGCCGCCGCGGCCCTCAAGGTTTCGAGAACCGCGCTCTCCACCGTGCTCAATGGACGGGCGGATCTGTCGGGTGAAATGGCTTTGCGGATTGAGAAGGCGTTTGGCGTCAGGATGGATACGCTGATGCGGATGCAGAGCGCGTATGCGATTGCACGCACGGGGTCGCGGGAGGATGAGATTCAGGTGGAGCGGGTGGGGTAGGTGGGGGGGGGGGTGAGGGGGGTGAGGGGGGTG
>CAIVPR010000011.1 GCA_903907865.1 uncultured Acidobacteriia bacterium | reverse complement strand
TGGCTGCCGCTTACCTCGCCCATCCCGAACGCTTCGTCCGCCCTCCGCCCCAACCACCACCCGTTCCCCGGGAGGCCTGGATCAATAGACCAAAGACCCCGGACAACAATACTCAGTAAATTCGGCTTCGGGGTGTCTCAAAGTGCTTGACATGTTCCGCGCCGCCGGCAAGCCGTCCGATGGACTCCATCTTTTGTGCCTGCGCCAACTGGGACTCCAGCTTCTTGCGCTCCTCCTCTAACCGTTTGCGATCCCCTATGTCGCGCATCGCGACCACCCGGACCTTGCGTCCCTTGAAAATGGAATCGCAGCCCTGCGTCTCGGCGCGAAAGGTGGAACCGTCCTTGCGGATGCCCACGATCTCGATGGGCTTGAAGTTGGGCGCGCTCCCCATCCGGTCGCGAACCAATCGCTCGGACTCCTCGTCGAGCAGCTTCGTCGGCGCGCCGGGTCCGATCAGTTCGGAGGGGGCCGCGTAGCCAAACAAGCGGGCAAACTGCTCGTTCGCGTCGAGGATTTTAACCCCGTCGTGGATCATGATGCCCTCGAAAGCGGCCTCGACCAGGTTGCGGAAACGGCCCTCGCTCTCCGTGAGGGAACGCGCGCGCCGGCGAAGCAACAGGACGAGAAACAGAACGATCGTCAGCAGGGCCGCCAAGCCCACCGCGCCTTGGCCCAGGAGCCGCACCTTTCGACGTTCCTCGTTGAGGGCGTCTGCGGACTCGGCCATCAGGATTGGAAACATGCTCCAGTGCGCCAGCACGGACGCAAGCTCCTGCCGTTCGGCCAGGGCCCCGATTTCGTCCCGGATGTCTTCGGCCACATTCTGGTGCTGGAAGTTGGCTCCAAGGGCAAGCTGACGTACCGGCGTCCCGGACGGGATGATCCGGAGGGACTCCTTTGCCGCGCCGTCCAGCAAGCCGATGATCCCGGCGTATTGGTCGACATACGCGGCATCGGCCCTGCCGTCCTGCATGGCGGCAATGGCTTCCGCCGTGCTTGCGACGGAAACCGGGATGCTATTTGGCAACTGGCGCCGCACAGCCAGCCGCTGGACCTCCAGGTTGTTGAAGGCGATGCGGGCGACCGCCAAATTGTCGACGCTGCTGAAAATGGACTGTTGCGGCACCAGGAAGGCCATCTCCGTCGCCAGATAGGGCCTCGAAAGATAGATGAGCTTCTCGCGCTCGGGCAGCGCCGTGAGCAGCACGAAAAGGTCGATGCGCCCCGCCTGCAAGTCTTCCAACGCGTTGGTGGCTGGGACCCACTCGAGATGGATTCCCCGGCGCTTTGCGGCCTCCTGGACCACGGCGACTGCCAACCCCGTCGGCTTGCCGTCGGCGTCTTGATAATGCAGGGGCCGGTCGCCGCCGTAGCCGATCCGGTACGTGGTCGTGCTGTATGGTTTTTGGCTGCACGAAACGGAACACACGCACGAAACGACCGACAAGACAGCCGCGCCGACGCACAGACCGGGCCTGGGCTTGGACCAAGAGGAACTCACTCTGTTCAGGATATGCTACTCGGCCTGGGCCGTGTGGCCGCAACCGAGGTTCATCCTAGAAACGGCAGTTGGAACAAACACTCCCTTGCGGTCGCGGCTCGGTAGCATGCTGATTCAGCCGAGATGGAATGAGAAGGCCGGTCTCCGAGCGGGATGCAGTAAGATCCCGAATGGAAAAGGCACCAGAGGTGCAAAGGAGACCGGCATGAAGAACGATATCAAAGCAGGGGCGAAAAGGAAAGCGCCAAAGGAATTCGG
>CAIVPR010000010.1 GCA_903907865.1 uncultured Acidobacteriia bacterium | reverse complement strand
GACTTCTCACCGCCACCCAGACCTGCCGCATCCAAGGCCGCAATCCTCTCGACTACCTCAAACAGGCTGTCCACTCACACCGCGCGGGCCTTCCCGCACCTTCGCTCCTACCCGCCAAACCACGGGCCTGAACTGTTACGGGTACCAACTATAGTTAAGAGCGCCAGTCGGAGTACTGCTTCCTCCAGAAACCTCGTATCCATTGCCGTAATAGGAGTTCCCCTTGGAGTCAAACGTTGGCTCACAAGTATGTAGGACAGGGTTCCGACAACAATGGCGACCAAGATCACCGCCGCAATGCCCCAGCCCACACAAGCCCAGACGGTGTCTTGGATTATGTCGGTCGCTGCATCCAGCGAAGACTTTGCCAAAACCTCCGTGAAACGAGCGTGAAGGCTTGCTACCTTCTTTGACAATGCCTCTGCATCTCCCACGGACTCAAGCATCTTGTCCTCGGTGTCAATCTTACGGCCCTCCAGCGTTCGGCAGTACACTCCCTGCTCGGAGAACTTGACGACAAGTCCTCGTGTGATCAACAATTGCAGCGCGGCTGCTAACTTCAATGCCTCCTGATTGTCCGATAGGCGAGTAGCGTCAATGATTTCAATCACTTGGGAATCCTTGACATCTTTTCCCGTACCGAATACTTCGTCCAGCAGCGCCCAGGCGATCTGCTCGACCGTGAATCCTGTGTTTCGTAAGCGATAGGTCAAGTCTGTTTGTTCCATGGTGCCTCCCTACGCGTAAAACTTCGCCGGAGTAATCACCGGCCTAGGCTCCCCGTTCTCCACAATCCTTGCAATCAACCGCTCCCGCAGCATCGCCGCCGTTTCCCGCATGTCCACGCGACCCGCCAAGTTCACCAGCTCGTTCGGATCATTCCGCACATCGTAAATATGCCGCTCGACGTAGTTCGTGCTCCACGGCTGTTGCGGAGTGGCGGTGGGGTCGTAGACGCAGTATTTCCACTGCTCTGTCCGGATCGCCCGGCCCAGAGCCTCCTCGCGCATCTGGATGTATACCTCGTTGCGCCAGCCCGACGTCTTCCCTTGGACCAGTGGCATTAGGCTCTTCCCCTGCATCGCGGCGGGCACCTGCTGTCCGGTCGCTTCCAGCAACGTCGCGGGAACGGAAATCGTGCTCACCAACTGCCCCACCGTCTTGCCAGGCTCGAAACCCGGGCCCCGGATGATCAGCGGAATGCGGGTCGAGGCCTCGTGGCAACTGCGCTTGTACTCGGCGTTGCGGGTGCGGAAATGGCAGCCGTGGTCCGTGGTCAGCACGACAATCGTGTTCTCCAGCAGCTCCTGCGCCTTCAACTCGTCCATCACACGCCCGAACTGCTCGTCCATGCGCGCGATGATGCCGTAATACTCCGGCAACTGCGACCGCCAATCTCCCCGGAACGGTGCCAGATCCGGCGGAATGTAGAAGTTGTTCTTGTAGCGGTCGGCGTAACCCTTGGGCGCAATAAACGTGTTGGTCGAATTCTGGAAGTGCGGCTCCAGGTGCGAGACGAACAGGAAGAACGGCTTGGTCCTCTTCTGGCGCAGGAATCGGACGGTGTGGTCGGTTAGGGCGTCGACGCGGAATTCGGCCTTGAACTCGACGGGCTGGTTGTTCTCGTCCCACATCTTGCCTTCCATCGGCACCGACGTGTGCTCCAAGGCGTTTGCCGCCAGCCAAAACTGGTTGTAACCGCCGCGACGCTTCAACGGCACTGGGCCTGGCTCGGCTGTCTCCGAAAGATGCCACTTGCCGATGTAACCGGTGTCGTAGCCCGCCTGGGAGAAGAGCATCGGCAGCGTGACCTCGTCGTCCTTCAGCACTCCGCCGTTGCGGACCACGCCGGTGGTCGACGGGTACTTGCCCGTCTGCATGGAACTGCGGGTGGGCGCGCAGACCGGCTGCGGGGTGTAGGCGAACTCGAAACGCGTGCCCTCGGCGGCCATCTTGTCCCAGTTGGGGGTGATGCCCATTGGATTGCCGTAGGCCCCGATGGTGTCCCAGCGCTGTTGGTCCGTGAAGAAGAACAGCACGTTGGGCTTGCTGGCGGACGTTTGCGCGCGCAAGAGGGGCTGGGACAGTGCGGCCGCGAAGGTTCCTGCGATGAAACTGCGTCTGCTGGGGAGCTGGCGCAAGTCACCACCGCCGGACGCGGCTTGATTGGTGCTTTCAGGATTGCTAGCGCCGGTTCCGTCGGCGCTTGCGCCTTCGATATCCGTCATTCCTTCGTCCTCCCTACACCCAAGCCGCCAGCTCCAGCCGAGCGGAACGGGTTGTCGTCGCCATGCAACTTCTCGCCAACGTGGCCACGGATCACCTTGTCCAATTCGAGGAATTCCTGGATGACCGGGTCCTCCGACTTGTACAGTCCTTCGGGCGGACCGAAATAGGCCACCTTGCCGTCGCTCAGGAATACGACCGAGTCGGCTACCTGGTGCAACAGATCCAAGTCGTGTGTTACCACTACGGCCGTCATTTTCATGTCATTCTTCAACATGAGCATCAGCGAGGTTAGGTGCTCGCTCATGATCGGGTCGACCATCGTGGTCGGCTCGTCGTAGAGGATGCATTGCGGCTCGGCGGCGATGGCGCGGGCGATGGCGATGGCGCGGCGGTAGCCAGTGGATAAATCGGCGGGGTATTTGTCGCGGGCATCCTCAATGCCGACCATCTTCAGCATGCCGTTGACAATGTCCTCGCGGTTCTTCTCGTTGAAGTCCTCGCGCTGCTCAAGGGAAAACAGTATGTTTTCGGCCACCGTGAGCGAGTCGAACAAGGCACCGGACTGGAACACCATCGTCACCTTGCGGCGGATTCGGTTCATCTCGGCCTCGTCGAAATCGGTGATGTCCTCGTGCGCGACTATGACGCGGCCGCTGTCGGGCTTGAGGAAACCCATGATGTGGCCGAGGGTCACGGACTTGCCGACGCCGGAGCGGCCGATGATGGCGACGGTCTGGCCCGCGTCGACGTAAAAATTGCAATCGACTAAAACGGGCTTGTCGAACGTCTTACAGACGTGACGGAATTCGATGTAGTGCGGGTACTGTTCAGCCATGCAGGTATTTCCGCAGGTCCTCGGGCGTGTTCAGATTCGCGTATGGGGCGGCGGAGCCCGCTGCAACGTATGTTACCGCGAGCGGTCGGAGGGCGTCTGTGACCTTGCGTATGCCGGATTCGAGCGCGGCGCGGATGACGGGCAGCGCACGCCGGTGGTACACGGCGCAGAGGGGTTCCACGGTGCCATCGGGATGGACGGGCAGCACGCAGTCCGGGTCCGTCGCGGGGTGCGATTCCAGCATTGAAAAGAGCGATTCCAGTAAGGATTGGTCGAGTGACGGCATGTCACAGGCGACGACGAGATTCCAGTCGGAGTTGGTCGCCGCAAGCGCGGCCTCTATTCCGGCCAGAGGCCCTAGGCCGTGGAAGCTGTCGGGGATCACCGGGAGTCCGAGATGCGAGTATTTGGCGGGGTCGCCAACGATGGAGACCCTGGGGCAGGTTCGGCGCACGGCCTCCGCCACGCGCAGTGCGAGCGGACGTCCGCCGACCTCGGCAAGCGCCTTGTCGGTGCCCATGCGGGAGCTGCGGCCGCCGACCAGGACCCACGCGCGGCGGTTTTCCGGGCTAGAAATTGGGGTTGGTTCCAATGTATTGAAGATGTTACCATTGGGCGAGGCTGTAGCGTTCGCTGGCCAAAGCATTCTTGTGCGAATTTGTTTTACAATAGCGGTTACGATGATCTTGCCGTCCGCCAACGCGGCTTCGATGCCCGGTGCCCCCGATGTGGCGCGGGTGGCGACGGTCGTGCATGGGGATCCAAGATCCGGTCGCTTGGTGCGCTCGGTGGAACCGGCGGTGCTCGAATTGAGGGCGCCCGAGTTGAGGGCGGTCGAATCGCGGGTGGTCGAGTCGAGGGTTGTCGAGGCGCATCCGGTGGAGCCGGTCGGGAACGCCCAGCCCGAAGCGACTGCTGCGGTGGAGGCCCCGGTCTTCTCGTTGCCGGAACTTGCCGAGCAAGTCGCGCGGGAATTCGGGGTTGAGGATTCGCTCGTGCATTCCGTGATTCTCGCCGAGAGCAACTACAATCCCCGGGCGGTGTCGCCAAAGGGCGCGCTGGGTGTGATGCAACTGATTCCGTCGACTGCCCGCCGTTTTGGCGTCGGCAACGCGTTCGATGCGAGGCAGAATATCGAAGGTGGCGTCCGGTATCTGAAGTTCCTGCTGGACTACTACCACGGCAACTATCCGAAGGCGATCGCGGCCTACAACGCCGGCGAAGGCGCGGTGGACAAGTACAACGGCATTCCGCCGTATGCGGAGACCCGGCAGTATGTTTACCGGGTGGCACGCAATCTGAAGGCGGCACGCGAGGAGCGGGCCAAGCGGCCGGTCACTCCGGTGCCGGTCGACAACAATCCGACTGAAACACGTCGACCCGTCCGGGCATCCATAGGATCGGACGGGCTGGTTTACTACGGCAATCCATAGGCAGGTAAATTTATGACCCCGAGATCGTGTCTGGCACTTGCGTTGTTTTCGCTGATGCCTCCGATCTACGGCGCGAAACCCGGCATAATTCAGGTTACAAGCGTCCGGGCTTGGACCCATGCCAGCGCCACCCGGGTCATCTTGGAAACCACGGGACCTTTCGAATTCCGTGTCGATCGCGCCACCCACCCCGACCGCCTCTTCTTCGACATCCTGAATGCAAGCCCGTGGATCGACGGGAAGCGCCTCGCCATCCGCCAGGTTGACGACCCACTGGTGCAGCGGGTCCGCGTGGCCGAGACAGCGCCCGGCACCACGCGCGTGGTTTTCGACCTGACCGGACCGGTATCCTTCACGGTTTCGAAACTGGACGCGCCTGACCGGATGGTGATCGAAGTTCGCCCGTTTGGGTCGCCACCGCCGTCGGTCACAACCACTACCACCACCACGAGCCATGCGGGGCCTAAGCGGCAGTTCGTGCCTCCGCCCGCACAGTCCCAGCGGTATCGAAGCGTGGTCTACGCGGGCCAGCCTCCGCAGCTACCGGCTGCCGTTCCGTCCAACTGGGTCCTTCCCGAAAGTTTGGTGGTATACCTCCCGCGTGCCCCGAAGGCTTCACGAAAAATCGAAGCCATCATGACGCCGCCGTCCAGCGAGATTCCGCCTCCAGTACCTTACAATCCACCGGTTGTCGCGAAGGCGGACTCCACGGCGAGGGCGGCACCTCCCGGCCCCGGCCCGCGAGTCCAAATCAGCGCGCCCGACATGGGGATGAGGTCGATGACGCGCGCGCTGGGTCTCAAAGTCAGTCGGGTTGTGATTGACGCCGGGCACGGCGGACACGACGAAGGCACCTCGGGGCCCCACGGAGTTCTGGAAAAGGATGTCGTACTCGATGTCGCGCTCCGCCTCGCGAAACTGGTGGAGACACGGCTGGGTGCCGAGGTGGTCCTGACCCGCGCGGACGATACGTTCATTCCGCTGACCGAGCGCACCGCGATTGCCAATGCGCGCCGCGCGGACCTGTTTGTCTCCATCCACGCGAACTCGTCCCCGGTTGCGTCGGTGGCCGGCACGGAGACTTTCTACCTAAACTTCACGGGCAATCCGACCGCGCTCGACGTGGCGTCCCGCGAGAATTCCGGCGCGGACAAGTCCATTGCCGAACTGCACGACCTGATCCAATCGATCACCCTGAACGACAAGATTACGGAGTCGCAGACCCTGGCGCAACACATCCAGAACTCCATCTACTCCCAGGCGGCGAAGGCGAACGTGTCGGCGAAGAACAGGGGAGTCAAGAGGGCACCGTTTGTGGTGCTGATCGGCGCCTCGATGCCCTCGATCTTGGCGGAAATCGGCTTCCTGACGAATCCGAGGGACGAGGCAAATCTGGGCAAGGCGGATTACCGGCAAAAGATCGCCGAAGCGTTGTACCGGGGTGTGGCGCAGTACTCGCAGTCTCTCGGGTCCACGGCCAGCACAAGCAAGGTTTCGTCCAAATTGGACAAGCCTGAGCGACGTTCGGCCGGGGCAAACTAGGAAACCGCTACCCCAGCGGGATCCGGGCGATATCAACCCACAGGTTCCGCGCGACGTTTTGGACAAAGGACATATCGTCGACCACGAAGCTGCGCGGGCCGCTGTATTCCTCCCAGGCTGCCTGGGCTTGGTCGGCGGTTTGTCGCACCTCGTCGACCGGAATGTCCTGCGCGACGGTGATGTGCGGGTGGTAGGGGAAGGGGCACACGTATTCCACCAGGCCCGAATTGAGCCGCATGTGGAGCCGGTGGAGTTCCTCGGTGCCGGAGGCCAGTTCCGCGAAAATCACGTTCGACACGGGGAAGATTTTGATCGCGCCGAGCCGCACTTCAAACGGTTTGAAATCCGCGCTCTGGATGCCGAGTTCGCGAATGGCTTCCGAAAGATTCGTGGCACAATCGAGCGGCCTTGGCGGCAGCACGGTGACGTGGGCGTGCGGATTGCAGCCGGGCGTCAATCGCAGTCGCAAGTCGTCGAGGAATTGCGCGAGGGGACTGGGGAGGTAGCTTACAACCGCGAACTGGTTGATGGTTCTTCCGCCCCCATCTGAACAAGACATGTTGTTAAGTCCCATTGTATCGACCTTTGCCGCGACAGTCAGCGCCGCCGGTCCTGTAACCCCGCAGCCGTGATTTGGGGCGAGTTTGCGCCGGGACGCAGGCCGAGTAGTTTGTTGAGGGTGTGGAACCAAAACGGGGCGCCGAGGGATACCGCGACGGTCGTCAAGACCCAGCCCAGCAGTCTAGAAAGCCAGCCGGACGGGCTCCAATCCAGCCATGGCCCGGTCCAGCCGAGCAGCAATCCCGGATCGCACCCCGGGCCGGGGCACATGTTGGCCGCTGTGCGCAGGAGAGGCTCGACACGAAGCAGGTGCACAATCCGCAGGGTGTCCGCGTTGCTGGCGACGGTGACGGTTGCGGCCGCCAGCAGCGTCCATTTTCGCGTGCGCTTTTGGTACCATGCCGAGGCCCGGCGCATGGCGTCGTTGAACCACGCCTCGATATTGGCTTGGGCGCGGGTGAGGTCTCCCGTGCTGTCCTGGACGAGAGCATTCAGGGCGGTTTTGACGGGTCCGTCGGGCAGCGCGGCGAGCCCTTTTTCGAAATCATCAAAGCACAGGCTGCCATGCACGGTGCCGGTCGCGAGGTCCAGAATCGCGGTGGAGAACGCCCGCGGCGGGATGTAGGGCGAATGTTCGGCGCGGTCCAGATGCGCCGCCACCACGGGGTGGGACTTGAAGGCTGACAGGAGCACTTCGCCGCCTGGAAGCTTCTGGTTGTCGAGCAGGTCGCGCAGCGTCGCATGCAGGGTTTCAGCGCGGGCGCCCAGCAGTTCCGCGATCCACTCGTTGGCCGCGGTGCAAAACGTCGCCAGCAACAGATAGACCAGGACGAGGCCGATTGCCGTCTCCAAGATCGTCGAGCCAAGAAAACCGTTCATTCCATTCCTCCGGCTGGCGTGATTCGCCCTCCCGGAGATCTTGGTACCACGCTCGAGGCCGGAAAACGCGCCACCCAAACGACTGTTTCCGCCGCAAGCCATTGATTCCACGAGCGATGGGATTATTTCCCGGACCCGTGACCGGGCCAGCCGGTTGGACCTATTTTGTCGGCTATGTTAAACTGATGAAGTTCGGGTCTAGGCACTCACAATGCCTGTGACCATCCGGTGCGCCAAGCTCCGGGGAACCGGCTGGCCGCGAAAACGGCAGCTGACGGAAAAGACACCCTCATGCCAAAACTCAAGACCCACAAAGGGGCTGCGAAACGGTTCAAAAAAACCGGGACGGGAAAGATTGTCAGGCAGCACGCGTTCGCCCGGCACATCCTCACGTCCAAGTCCCGCAAGCGGAAGAACAAGCTGCACGGCTCCGTCGTGGCCGATGATTCGGACCAGGCGAAGTTGGCGCGGATGATTCCGTACTAGCCAGAACAAAAACAGCGTGTGAACGGGCCACCGCACGTGCCCGAATAGCCGCCGCGTCCCAAAACGGGTCGCACCAGACACATCATCATAGGAGAGAAACGTGCCCAGAGTAAAAAGAGGTACTAAACGCCGCGCGAATCGTTCCAAGACACTGGAACTCGCGTCGGGGTATTTTTTAACGAAGAGCAAGCTGTACCGCTCGGCGCAGGAAGCGGTTGAACGCGCCCTGAAGTTCGCCTACACGGGCCGCAAGCAGAAGAAGCGCACCTACCGGTCGCTGTGGATCGTCCGCATCGGCGCGGCATCCCAGGAAACGGTCGGCTTGAACTATAGCCAGTTCATGCACGGCTTGAAGCTGGCCGGGATCGAACTGGACCGCAAGGTGCTGGCCGCCACCGCGACCGACAGCTTGGACCAGTTCCGCGCCATCGCCGACCGTGTCAAGGCAGCCCTCGCGGCGGCCGCGCAGAAGCCGGTCGAGGCGTAAGCAGAGGCCATGTCCGAGGAATTGCTGTTGGACTCCAACGAGCACGATGCCGGACAGGCCGAGGTTGCCTCTGCAGACCTAGAGTCTGCAGAGGCAGTTCAGGATCCGGACGCGGACGCCTTCGTTTACCTCGAAGCCCGTATTCTCAAGGCCGTGTCGCTCGTCAAGAGCCTCCGTGCCGAAAAGGAAGCGCTCGAGGCCGAACGGGACGCCCTGCTGGCGGAGAAGGAAGCTTCTTCGAAGGAGTTGGCGGACACGATGGCGGCTTGGGAAGAGGCGCAAACCTCCAACCAGAAACTCGCCGACCAACTGCAAGCGTTGCAGAGCGAGCGCCAGAAGGTTCGGAACCGGTTGGAAGGCCTCCTCGGCCAGATTGACCAACTCGGCAACGACTAGTTCCGGCAGTTCTTGAGGTTCCGAGATGGCGAAAAAGCCTGTACGCGTACACATTTTCAACCAGGTCTACACAGTCCTGACGGATGGTGACGAGAGCCAGGTTCAGGCCATCGCACGGGAACTGGATGAGTTGATGACGATGATCGCAGCGCGGGCCGGATCGGGAGATTCGGCCCGCGTTGCCGTTTTGGCCAGCCTCCACATGGCCGATAAGCTCAGGACTGCAGAGACCCGGTTGGCGGAAGCGAAGGAAGCCCAGCAATCGACACAGGGGAAATCGGGACTCGACGCTGGAAGGCTTGCGCGGATGTTGGACGAAATTCTGTAGGGGAGTATGCTGCGCCACCGGTCTTACGGGCCGTGTGGCCGGGGTTCGTGTTTCTGGTGGCCGTCTTGGTTCCGAGGTACGATGGGGCATGTCTGCGGCAGGGGTAGCGGTGTTGTTATCGGTCGAGGAGTACCTCCGCACGACCTATCGGCCGGACTGCGACTACGTTGACGGCGAAGTGTTGGAGCGCAATTTCGGGGAAAAAGATCACAGCCGTACCCAACGCGAGGTGTTGTTCTTTCTGCTGATGAACTATCCCGCCCTGCGCGAGCGCCTTCTTCCCGAGCAACGGGTCCAAGTAAAGCGGAACAGATTCCGTATTCCCGATGTCTGCCTGCTCGCCGAGGATGCCCCGGACGAGTCGATTATTCGCCAGCCTCCCGAACTGTGCGTAGAGATCCTCTCCAAAGACGACACCATGCGCGAACTCATGGACCGCGTGGACGACTACTTCGAGATTGGGGTTCCGGTGTGCTGGTTGATCGACCCGCGCCGCCGCCGCGCTTGGATCGCGAAGCCGGGCCAGATGGTTGAGCCCGTTGATGGAGTCCTGCGGGCGGCTGGGATCGAGATGCCGCTCAGCGCCGTTTTGGATTGATTGGGTTTGCCGACCTACTCGTCACACGGTCCCGTCGTTCCGCGCGCACTGTTGGCTTCATCGGTGTCCGCACTCGCGGCGGATGAGAATGCGGCGGTCATGATCTCACCGTCAGCAAATTTGCGCCGTTTGTTCCGCCCACGCTCGGTTGGCCCCATCAAGCGATTCACGACGGTCTCGTCTGTAACCGACCTCGGCACGACCCGTGTGGAAGAATACACCTCGCAGCGCCTGCTTGGCTGCGTACCGCAAGGGAGTTCGTACGCGTCGAGGGCTTCGAGGAACCTCGTCCGGATCGTCTGGCCGTAGCCGTTTACCAATTCGAGGCCACAGTACTCGCGCGCCTCTTCTTCCGCCTGCTGAATGGCATCTTCAGGCGAAGTGGCTTGGAACAGGATCACGCGTTCCTCGACTAGCGTCGATTTCGGGTCGTAGTCCGGGCCCCTCTCCGTCGGTCTACCTTCGGCCACAATCCGGAAAAGCATCTTCACTCCATACCAGTTCGTTTCCGTCGTCGCCATGCCCCCAGTTTACGCGGCCACCCCTATTTCGATATTCTGAACGGAGGCACCGAATGGAAATTAACTTGGGTACGGAATTGCAGTCGCCTTTGGTCCGTCTGGTGGTTGAGTCCGGTCGTACTGCAAATCAATTCATTGAAGATGCCATGGCCATCTACTCAGTCGAATTGGCCGAGGTCCGGAACATGCTAAACAGTCGTTACGACGACATCGCTGCGGGTCGTGTCACGCCGATCATGCGCAGCGAGGTGATCTCCCGGCTACGCGAAAAGAGCCGCAGTCGGCAAGCCGATGCCCAGCAAATCCGAATTCCCGCCCAGCTATACTTCCGTCGTTCTGACCTAACCGGCCGCCCGTTGAGGTTCATTTTGGTCCGCGGCTATTTGCATCATCCAGGGACGGCGAAGTCCTCGGGTCATGGCTGCCATCTTGCGGGGTAGGGACTTGACTACCTCCGCACCCCCCGCTTGACGCCAGCCCCCTACCAGCGCTATTCTGGATACAGGACTAAAAGAGTCCTCAATCGAAAAGTGCTGAAGCTGACCAAAAAAGCCGACTACGGACTGATCGCCCTGCGACACTTGGCGTCCCTTCCGACGGCTACCGCGAGCGCCAAGGACATCGCCGACCTCTACAGCCTCCCGGTCACCCTGCTCGCCAAGGTCCTCCAGCAGTTGACCCGCGCCAAGATCCTGGTTTCCGTCTCCGGTACCAACGGTGGCTACAAGCTGGCCCGCGACCCGCGCCGCATCTCCGCGCTCGAAGTGGTCCGCGCCATCGACGGCCCCGTGATCCTGACCCACTGTTTCACCGAGCACAGCACCTGCGACCAGTCCGACAACTGCACGGTCCGCGAGCCGCTGCGCCGCGTCCACGAGGCCATCCTCGATGTGCTCGACCGTTTCACCATCACCGATTTGGCCGAGCCGGCCGCCGTCAAGCTGACGCCCCTGCCGATCCCGCTCAACCCGGTTCATTTGCATCCCGCGACAAATACGTCGCATCAAGCCGTTTGACGAAGAATCCGAGAAAACTATGAAGCTGCCCATTTATCTCGACAACCACGCGACGACCCGCATGGACCCCCGCGTGCTCGACGCGATGCTGCCCTACTTCACCGAGCTTTACGGCAACGCCGCGAGCCGCAACCACGAGTTTGGCTGGGCCGCCGAGGCCGCCGTCGACAAGGCTCGCAAGCAGATCGCCGACCTGGTTGGTGCCACGGCGAAGGAAATCATCTTCACCAGCGGTGCCACCGAGTCCAACAACCTCGCCATCAAGGGCGTTGCGGAGATGTATGCCGAAAAGGGCAACCATATCATCACCGCCGCCACCGAGCACAAAGCCGTGCTCGACACCTGCAAGAAGCTCGAAAAGGGCGGTTGCCGTGTGACTTACCTGCCGCTGCAGGGCGACGGCCTGATCGACCTCGACATGCTGCGCGAGTCCATCACCGACAAGACCATCCTCGTGAGCATCATGTACGCCAACAACGAAATAGGCGTGATCCAGCCTATACGCGAGATCGGCAAGATCTGCCGCGAGCGGGGCGTTCTGTTCCACACGGACGCCGTGCAGGCCGTCGGCAAGGTCCCGGTGGACGTGAACCGGGACAACATCGACATCATGTCGATCACCGGCCACAAGCTCTACGGTCCGAAGGGCGTGGGCGCGCTGTATGTGCGCCGCAAGGCTCCGCGCGTTCAGATTACAGCGCAGATGGACGGCGGCGGCCACGAGCGCGGCATGCGTTCGGGCACGTTGAACGTTCCGGGCATCGTCGGCTTGGGCGAGGCGTGTGAAATCGCACGGCTCGAAATGCCGGAGGAGTCCAAGCGCATGGCCTATCTGCGCGACAAGCTGCGTTTCAAGCTGGAAGCGGGCCTCGACGAAATCTTCATCAACGGCACCATGGAGCACCGTCTCCCCGGGAACCTCAACATGAGCTTCCTGTATGTGGAAGGCGAATCGCTGTTGATGGGCATCAACGACGTGGCGGTTTCGAGCGGCTCGGCCTGTACCTCGGCCACCTTGGAACCCAGCTATGTATTGAAAGCATTGGGCTTGGGCGACGATCTGGCGCACTCCTCGATCCGCTTCGGCATCGGTCGGTTCAGCACGGAAGAGGAGATCGACTACGTGGCCGACAAGCTGGTCGACGTGGTGGGCAAGCTGCGCGAACTTTCCCCGCTGTACGAGATGGTCAAGGAAGGCATCGACCTCTCGACCGTCCAATGGGCCGCCCACTAACGGCTTGATTCCAGCCGAGCCGCGACCGCAAGGAAGCGTCCCCGGCACTTCGAATTTCGAACAAGGAGACACGACAATGGCATATTCCGACAAGGTTCTCGATCACTACAACAACCCCCGCAACGTGGGCTCGCTCGACAAGAAGTCGTCCAACGTCGGCACCGGCATGGTCGGCGCGCCGGAGTGCGGCGACGTCATGAAGCTCCAGATCCAGGTCAACGACGAAAGTGGCATCATTGAGGACGCCAAGTTCAAGACCTTCGGCTGCGGCAGCGCGATCGCCAGTTCCTCGCTCGCCACCGAGTGGCTCAAGGGCAAGACGGTCGATGAGGCCCTGCGCATCAAGAACACCGACATCGTCAACGAACTGGCACTGCCGCCTGTGAAGATCCACTGCTCGGTGCTCGCCGAAGACGCCATCAAGGCGGCCATAAGCGACTATCGCAACAAGCAGGGCGTGGCCCAGGCGGCATAACGATGGCGGAAGCGGGAATCAACGTCACGCCGAAGGCCATCGGCAAGATCCGTACGACCTTCTCCAAGATGGGCGTGCAGGACGGCGGATTGCGCCTCGGCGTGCTCGGGGGCGGCTGTTCGGGCTTGAGCTATCAGTTTAAGTTTGATACGCAACCTCGAACAAAAGACAAGGTTTTCGAGTTCGACGGCATCCGTCTGTTCATTGACCCCAAGAGCCTGCTCTACCTCCACGGGCTGACGCTGGACTACAAGGAGTCGCTGATGCAGTCCGGCTTTGTGTTCGAGAACCCGAACGCCAAGAAGGCTTGCGGCTGCGGCACGTCGTTTTCCTCATAGGATGCGAGCGACGTAACATGTCCAGCCCCGATTTCTACCAGTTCCTCGGGATTCCGCGCCGTCTGGCGCTGGATCCCAAGGAGTTGGAAACCCGCTTGTACAGCCTCAGCCGCAAGCTCCATCCGGACCTCTTCGCCCGTAAGTCCGCCGCGGAGCAGTCCAAGGCCCTCGACGATTCCGCACTCCTGAACGACGCCTTCCGCACTCTACGTGATCCCGTCAAGCGGGCTGAATACGTCCTCAAGGCCGAAGGTTTCGACATCGGCGAGCAGTCCACCAAGGATGTTCCGCCAGAGCTCCTCGAGGAAGTCTTCGAGCTCAACATGGCGCTTGAGGAACTGCGCATGGGGGACGATGACGCCCGCGAGCAACTCGAAATCTCCCGCACTACCTTCGTCAACATGCGCGACGAGATCGACGTCGAAACGCAGTCCAAGTTCGCCGAATGGGACGCTTCCGGCGAGCGGTCGGTCCTCGCCGAAATCCGCGCTCTCCTAAACCGCCGGAAGTACATCGCCAACCTAATCGACAAAGCCAATGTTCCAGATCGAGTTTGATTCGCAGGAGGCGGCGGTCGGCATCGACCTCGGCACCACCAACAGTCTAGTCGCGTACATGAACCTCGCCAAGCCGGAGGTGATTCCCGGCGAGGACGGCGATAAATTGGTGCCGTCGGTGGTCTCGCTGGCCACAGACGGACGAGTGATTGTAGGCAACGCCGCGCGCCAAGAACTGATCGACCATCCCGACCGCTCCATCTACTCCGTGAAACGCCTGATGGGGCGGGGAATCGAGGATGTCCGCGACGAGTTGAAGCTGTTCCCGTTCCGTATCGCCGAGGGGTCCGAGTCAGTGATCCGGGTGGTGCTGGGCGAGAAGACGTTCACTCCGCCGGAAGTATCGGCTTTGATTTTGCGCCAGCTCAAGAAGAACGCCGAGGCGGTGCTGGGGACTCCGGTGACGAAGGCCGTCATCACCGTCCCGGCCTATTTCAACGATGCCCAACGGCAAGCCACGCGCGATGCCGGCCGGATCGCGGGCTTGGACGTGCTGCGGCTGGTGAACGAGCCGACCGCCGCCGCCCTCGCCTATGGCCTCGACAAGCGCCAGGAAGGCGTCATCGCGGTGTACGACCTTGGCGGCGGCACCTTCGACATTTCGATCCTGAAGCTGCACGACGGGATCTTTGAGGTTCTTGCCACCAACGGCGACACCCATTTGGGCGGCGACGATATCGACAATAGGCTGTTGCGGATCGCGCTCGAAGACATCCTTTCCGAATGGGGCGACGACCTGTCGCACTCCGGTGAAGCGGTCCAGACGCTGCGGCGCGAAGTGGTTCGGGCCAAGGAGCAGCTTTCGTTTGTGCCCTCGGTTCTGCTGGCGTTCGAATGGAACGGCAAGGCCTACCACCGCGAAATCACCCGCGAGCTGTTTGAAGGGCTCATTCAGGACATTGTCGACCGCACTTTGGGGCCCTGCCGCGATTGCATGAAGGATGCGGGGGTCACGGCCGAGCAGATCGACGAAGTGGTGATGGTCGGCGGTTCGACGCGCATACCGCTGGTGCGGTCGGCAGTGGAGGTGCTGTTCCGGGCGCGTCCGCATACCGAAATCAACCCCGACGAGGTGGTTGCCTTGGGAGCGGCGGTGCAGGCGGGCATCTTGTCAGGAACGGTGGAAGACCAGTTGCTGCTGGACGTGACGCCGCTGTCCCTGGGAATCGAGATGTACGGCGGCGTGGTTTCGAAGATCATCCACCGGAATTCGACCATTCCCGCGAGCGCCGGAGAGACGTTCACGACCGGAATCGACGGCCAGACGAATGTGCTGATCCACGTGGTCCAGGGCGAGCGCGAATTGGCCAAGGACAACCGGAGCTTGGCCCGTTTCGACCTGAAGGGGATCGACCCGATGCCCGCCGGTTTCGCCCGCATCGAGGTGCGGTTCCTGATCGACGCCAACGGCATCCTACAGGTGACGGCGCGCGACGCGCGGACCGGACGGGAGCAGTCGGTGGAGGTGAAACCGTCGTACGGGCTGACCGATGAGCAGGTGGAGGCTATGATCGAGGCGTCGATCGACCATGCTGAGGCGGATTTCAACGCGGCCCAGGTGGCGAGCGCCCGGGTGGAGGCGGAGAATATCCTCAACGCGACCGACAAGGCGCGGCGGAATCCGGCTTGGCAGCAGCTTTCGGAAGAGGAACGTGCCTCGGTCACGACGGCTGTGAACAGGCTGATGGTCGCGGTGAATTCGGACGACCACGAGGTGATCCAGAACCACATCGCGGCGTTGAACGACGCGACGCACGCGTTGGCCGAACTGATGATGAATACTGCGGTCAGTTCGGCGTTGAAGGGGACCCACGTCTGAAAACCCTGCTATAGTTGATCGCGCCAATTCAAGGCCCGCGCTTTCAGAGATCTGCGAGGCTCGGAAATCGTGGGTGTGCTCGGTGATCGGGTGAACGACCGAGTGCGAAAACGACGCACCGGGCCCAACAGTGATGGCAGACACGCCCAGTCTAATATTGAGTCAGGAGGGCACATGGAAGTACACTTATCGCCAGAGATCGAGGCCCGGTTGGTGGACTCCGCTGCGAGACTCGGTCGGAATACAGACGAACTCCTCCAGGATGTCGTCTCAAGGCACTTTGAGGCTGAGCCTCTTTTCGTCGAGATCGTAGAACGGGGCGAGGAATCGCTGCGACGGGGTGACTACCTCACACACGAAGAGGTCGGTGTGCGCCTTTCCCGGTTCCTGCGGGGATGACATGGAGGTGCGCTGGTCCCCGGAAGCCGCCGACGACTTGGAGCGGATCTGCGAACGGATCGAACTCGATGGCCCGGACGCGGCTCGGCGGGTTGCCCGAACCATCTACAACGGCTGCGCCAAATTGAGACATTTTCCAAGATCAGGTCGCACGAGCCTCCGCATGCCGGGTCGCAGAGAATTGGTCTTTGCGCCGTTGCCGTATATTGCGGTCTACCAGGTGACCGAAGTTGCGGTCGAAATTTCGCGCATTTACCATGGGTCCCAAGATTGGCCGTGAGCGTGGGAGAAGTCGCTGCAGATGGGCTCCGACACCACTTCGATCCCTTCGCCTCAGTCGATAACCTCCATGGGTGGCAGGTGGCTGGTGCCCAGAATCTCCTCTAGATGGCTCGCTTGTCCAATCCGGAGGCTCTGGGCGCGGAATACAGTCGGAACTTGGCCTCCGCAGTCGCGGAAGTCGGACCAGCCGCTTGCCGCAATCTGCGATGCGTGCAGCCGGAAACCGCTCCACTTGCCCACGTAAAACGTCAACGCCAGCGCAAGGCGTCGGTAGCCATCTCGGCAGCCTCTTCCAATGTCCCCTGCGTGATCGTCTCGGGCACGTCTGGAAACGTGGCGACGCAACCAACTGTATCCTTACTTTCCGTACCGGGTTGCCTGTGCGGCCGCAGGACTTCAGCTTACAAAACATCACCACCCAACCAGCCCACCACCTGATAGAATTGCCAACGAATATGAAATTCCGTCCCGCCCTGATACCCGCAGTATCCGGGCTCATCCTTTCCTTGGCATTGACAGCCTCCGCAGCCACACCCGACCGTGTCAAAACCGCCAACGGCGTTGTCGAAGGCCTCGGCCCGCAAGCCTCCGGCGTCCGTGAATTCCGAGGCATTCCGTTCGGCGAGCCGCCGGTCGGCAACCTCCGCTGGGCCCCTCCGGCTCCAGTCAAGAACTGGGAAGGCGTTCGCAAGGCCACGGAATTCGGCCCGCGATGCATGCAGCAGGCCCTCTTCGGCGACATGGGCTTCCGCTCGAACGGCATGGGCGAAGACTGCCTCTACCTCAACGTCTGGACACCCGCCAAAGCCGCCAACGCCAAGCTCCCTGTGCTGGTCTACTTTTTCGGCGGCGGATTCCGCGCAGGTGATGGCTCCGAACCTCGCTATGACGGCGAAAGTTTGGCCTCCAAGGGCATCGTCACGGTCACCATCAGCTATCGCCTCGGCGTCTTCGGCTTCATGGCGCATCCCGAGCTGACGAAGGAATCGCCGCACCACGCCTCCGGCAACTACGGCCTGACCGACGGTAACGCCGCGCTCCTATGGGTGCAGAAGAGCATCGCGGCCTTCGGCGGCGACCCCAAGAAGGTCACCATCGCGGGCGAATCCGCCGGGTCCTATGCCGTAAGCGCCCAGATGGCGTCGCCGCTGTCGAAAAATCTGATCGCGGGTGCCATCGGCGAGAGCGGCTCCGTGCTCGGATCGTCGGCGCCGGTTCCCTTGGCCAAGGCCGAAGAGCAGGGCGCGAAGTTCGGCGAATCGTTGGGAGCCAAGGACTTGGCAGCATTGCGAGCCGTGCCCGCCGACAAGCTTCTGGAAGCTGCAGGCAAGCAGGGTGTTCCCAACTTCCCTCTCACAATCGACGGCTACTTCTTCCCCGAGTCCCCGATGGCGATCTACAGCTCCGGCAAGCAGGCGCACGTGCCGCTGCTGGCGGGCTGGAACTCCGAAGAACAAGGCGCGCGCATGGTGCTCCAGCGCGACGAGGCGACTCCCCAGAACCTCGCCAAGAACATAACCCGCCTCTACCCGGACAACACCGCCGAAGTCCTCAAGGCATTCAGCGCCACCAACAACGCCGAGGCCCTTGAGGCGGCGACCGACCTCGCCAGTGCCCGTTTCATCGCCTACGGCACGTGGAAGTGGATCGAACTTTCCGGCAAGACGGGCGGCAAGCCGGTCTACCGTTACTACTACTCGCGTCCGCGTCCGAAGATGTCCGCGGCGATGGGCAACGCGACGGCCGGACTCGCAGGTGGCGTGGTGCGTGGTGGATCCAACGGTCCCGCGACGCCGCCTCCGACGCCGAAGGGCGCGGTGCACTCGGCGGAAATCGAGTACGCCCTCGGCAACCTCGATTCCAACAAGGTCTACGACTGGACCCCGGACGACCACAAGGTTTCGAACACAATGGAGGCCTACTTCGCCAACTTCATCAAGACCGGGAACCCGAACGGTACCGGCCTGCCGCAATGGCCGGTCGCGAACAAGGGCGACAAGGTACAGTTGATCCATATCGACGTGGAAACCCGCGCCGAGGCCGAACCGCACCGGGGCCGGTACGAAGTGTTGGACAAGTTGAATATCCAGAAGTAAGTCCGAACACTTGCAGCCGCATTCAGGCGACCGACACCCCGGTCGCCTGTTGCGTGCGTGTTGCCTGCCGCCCGCGTTTGTCCCCCCCATCTGGAATCTGATATTCTTGGTTCGGTAAACGTTTAATCCAAGGGGACAAAGCCATGAAGATTCTAGTCCGAGGTGCGCTGCTCTTCGCCGCTGCCACCGCCCTGCTCGCCCAGACCGACCGCGGTACCATCAGCGGCACCATAACCGACCCGTCGGGATCCTTGATTCCCTCGGCCAAGATTGTCCTGACCAATCCCGAAACCGGCTTCCGCACGGATTCCGTCTCGACCGGCACGGGCAAGTACACCTTGGCCGGACTCTCGGTGGGTACCTACAAGCTGGCCGTGGACAGCCCCGGTTTCAGCCACTATGAGCAGAGCAACATCGAGGTCCAAGTGGCGGTCACGACGCGCGTTGACGTGATCATGAAGGTCGGAGCCGCCAGCGAATCGGTCGAAGTGACAGCCGAGGCGTCGCTGCTCAAATCCGACGACGGCGAAGTCTCCTCCACCGTCACGAGCAAGCAGATCAACGAGCTCCCCATCAATTTCGGCATTGGCGCGGGCGCGATCCGGAACCCGCTCTCGTTCGCCCAACTGGTGCCCGGCGCGACCATGAACGGCTGGAACAACATCACGATCAACGGCACCAACGGCGGCTTCAAGATCCTCTACGAGGGCCAGGAGTCGAGCAGCTCGCTGGATCCGCGCGTCTCCGACGAGTCCCAGCCCTCGGTCGAGTCCATCCAGGAGTTCACACTCCAGACCTCCAACTTCGCAGCAGAGTTCGGCAGCGTCGGCAGCGGCCTGTTCAATTTCACTGCCAAGAGCGGCACCAACCAGTACCATGGCAGCGTCTACGACTACCTGCAGAACACAGCCTTCAACTCAGGTCTTCCGTTCACCGACGACGGCCATGGGCACCACGTCAAGATCGTCAAGCACCTGAGCAACGGCGGATTCTCCATCGGCGGCCCGGTTTCGATTCCCAAGGTCTACAGCGGCAAGAACAAGACCTTCTTCTTCCTCAGCTGGGAGAAGTACCGCGACCGTGAGGTCCTCTACAACGGCATCACCACGGTCCCCAACTCGGCGCTGGCTTCCGGCGACTTTAGCTCCATCCTGGGCCGCAACCTCGCCAACGACTTCTCGGGTCGCCCCATTTTCCAAAACGCCATCTACGACCCCAACACCACCGTTTTGAACCCCGCCGGACAGCGCGTCCTGCAAGTCTTCGCCGGCAACATCATCCCCAAGAGCCGCATCGACCCAGTCTCGGCCAAGATCCTGGCGATGATCCCCAAGCCCAACATTGCGGATACCTTGGTGAACAACTTCATCGCCCAAGGTGCGTTCTACAAGCTGACGCTCATCCCGTCGATCAAGATCGACCACAGCATCGGCAGCAAGACCAAGATTTCCGGCTACTACTCGTGGGAGAACGTCGACAAGTCGAACGGTGTCGACGGCTTGCCCGAGCCACTGTCGCAAGTTCGCCTCCAAGTCATCCGCAGCAAGACTTTGAGGTTCAACTACGACCGGACCATCAGCTCCACGCTGCTCCTGCACATCGGCGGCGGCTATGTCCGGTACAACAACCCGGACACGGTTCCAGTGGGCAGTTCAGGTTTCGATTCGACCTCCATCGGGGTCCCCAACGCCCCCGGTACCGGCTTCCCGCGGTTTGGCGGCGGTAGTATCGGCGGCAACGTTTATGGTGGTTTGACCTTGGCAATGGGACCCGGCAACCGCGGCCTCTATGTGACCAACAAGCCGACTGGGACGGCCCAGTTGACTTGGATTCGCGGCAACCACAGCTACAAGGCGGGCGGCGAGTATAAACACGATTCGTTCACCAACATTAGCTACATCGGCCTGAGCCCGGCTTTCAACTTCAGTGCCGCCGAGACCGCGCAGCCCTTGTATGGCCAAGGGTTGCCGAGCGGCACGGCGATTGGCTACGGCTTTGCGAGCTTCCTCCTTGGCGGGTATGACAGCGGCTCCATCGGCAACACGGTTGCTCCGCAGTATCGTCGCGCGTCGTTCGGCCTCTTCGTGCAGGATACGTGGAAGGTCACGCGCAAGTTGACCATTGACTACGGGATCCGCTACGACCTCCAGCAGCCCAACCGTGAACTATGGAACCGGACCAGCACCTTCAATACAAAGGTTGTCAATCCGAATGCCAACGGCCTTCTCGGCGGCGTGCTCTATGCCGGAAACGGCGCTGGTCGATGCAACTGCACGCTGGTGGCGCTCTATCCGTATGCGGTGGCACCGCGTATTGGATTCGCCTATCAAATCAATGCCAAGACCGTCTTCCGCGGCGGCTGGGGCATTAGCTATGGACAGGTCCCGACCTTCGCCTACATCGGTGGCGGCAACAGCCAGGGCATGGGCTTCAACACGGTCACGTTCCCGGCTCCAGGCAACGGTGTGGCGGCGGGCAAGATCTCCTCTCCGCTGAACTACAGCCTGTCTGCGCTGAACGCGGCAAGCTACGATCCGGGCCTGCTGGTGGCACCGGGTGCGTCGGTGCAGAGTTCCCCGGCGACAATTGATCCGAACGGCGGACGTCCGTCGCGCACTAACCAGTGGAACCTGTCGCTACAGCGGGAAATCTTCAAGGGCACAGTGCTGGAGGCGTCGTTCGTGGGAAATCGGGGTTCGTGGATCAACGCGGGCGGCGGCTTGACCACCTACAACGGCATCAGCTTGGCCACTCTGAAGAACCTCGGCTTGGATATCACCCAAGCGGCCACCCGGACCTTGTTGACTTCCACCATCACCTCCGCGACCGCAGTCAACGCCGGGTTCAAGAAGCCCTACGCTGGATTCCCGGACAGCGGCTCGGTGATCCAGAGCCTCCGCCCGTTCCCGCAGTACGGGAGCATCGGGACCTTGTGGGCTCCCATGGGCGCGTCCTGGTACGACTCGCTGCAGATGAAGCTCACCAAGCGCTATTCGCATGGACTGACGATGACCGGAAGCTACTCGTTCTCCAAGACCTTGGACAACTACGAAGGCAACGGCTACCTGTTCAGCCGTGGAGACTTCAAGGGCCTCTCGGCGCAGGACCGGCCCAACATTTTCTCTGTCAGCGTCAACTACACGATGCCGGCCTACGGTTTCCTGAGGAAGAACGCATTCACACGGAATGTGCTGGCGGGTTGGACCATTGGGACCGTCAGCCAGTATTCGAGTGGCCAGTTGCTGGCAGCACCGGGGTCGAACAACGGCATCGGAACGTATCTGCCCGGGAGCTCTTCACGCCAGTTCCGCGTACCCGGGCAGCCGATCTACCTCAAGAATCCCAATTGCGGCTGTTTTGACCCGACGACGGAGACTATTCTGAATCCCGCCGCGTGGTCCGACCAGGCGCAGGGCGTTTTCGGGAGCGGCACGGTCTATTACTCCGATTTCCGTGGCCAACGCCGACCTGTGGAATCAATCAACCTGGGCAAGAAGTTCCAGATTCGGGAGCGCATGGCACTCAGCCTCCGTGCAGAGTTCTTCAATCCGCTCAACCGGGAGGAGTCGCTGTCGGACCCGGCAACGGGCAGTCCGGCGACCGCACCGACCCGGTCGCCCCAAGGACTGCTGACGGGCGGCTTCGGCTATGTGAACTACACGGCGATTTCCTCGAACAGCGTGGGCGGCACGATCCCGTCGCCTCGGACCGGGCAAATCGTGGCGCGTTTCGAGTTCTAAATCGGCCTTCGCGGCGGCGGACCTCTACTGCATCTTCGCGGTTAGCCGGTCCGCCGCCGCGAGGCCGCCAGCCAGTTGAATCCCGGGAATCTGGAAGCTCCGGAGGTATTCGGCATCGGTGCCCCCGAACGCGCTGCGGTCGATCTTCAACTTCAGCGGAATCGGGGCTACGGCTGCCGCGAATTCCACTTGCAGGGACGGTTGCAGCCCGATACCCACAACCTCCACCGTCTGCCCCGGAAACTTGGCGTGCAGCCATGCCATCGCGGTCAGCACGTCCTGCACGCGGCATTGGTCGTCGGTCCGGTTGAACGCGAGGAAGTGCTTCCCTGACTGGTCGCGGGTCTTGAACACCTCCACAGTGAGCACCGGCCGGCCAGTGGGTGCGTCAGCCTTGGTCCCACCTACGACAAGAACGGGAGCTCCCTGGCCGTCCGACCACGCGTACGCAACACGATCTTTGGCCGCGGGCCGACTCAGCGTAGTGGTGTCGCTGACGACAGAATCAGGCCACTCGACTCCCAAGGCCATCCGCAGTGTTTCCTTTGCATCTGTCGGCACCCGCTGCTTCCATTGCGCGAAGATCTGGTCGTACGTCTTCGCTCCCGCCGGCAACGGTTGACCCGACAAGGCCAGCATGTCCTGCAGCTTCTGGACATCCGCATTCTTCTCCGTAATCTGGCCAGCGTCCGGAAGGTGCAGTACGTGTTTGGCAAAGAAGCGGTACACGAACTCGCGGTTGGCCTGGTTGTAGTTGTGCGGTGCGTCGAGATGCACCGTCTCGAGGTTCTCCGGCTTCCCGTACAGCTCGTACAGGCGCCGGATCGCCGGATACTCCTCCGACGGGGTGTTGCGCGTCCAATCGCCGGTGGCAGAGACCATCAGCATCGGCTTGGGGGCCACCATGGCGGCGATCTCGACGTTGTTGGTGCCGACCCGCAATCCCGGCGCGTTCTCACAGACATCGCCGCCCTGCATGATGGCCGAGATCATGTTGACGGGGGCCACGAAGCTCAAACGGTCGTCGACGGCGGCCAGAGAGAAGGTCTGCGTCGCCCCGCCGGAAGCACCGGTCATGCCGATCCTCGCTGGGTCAACGCCGTCCAGAGACGCGACGAAATCCAGCGCCCGGATGGCGTTCCACAGTTGCAAGCCATAGGGGCCGAAGTTCCAGAGTTCCTCGGGAGCGAGTCCTTTTGGCGCGGTGCCGAAGGAATGCGGGGTCTGGACGGTGTCGTTGTACCCGACCATGTCCCAAGCGAAGACCACGAACCCGAGGCGCGCCAAGTTGGCCCCGAGATTTGGGCCGGAATAGAGCGGCTGGTTCTCAAGCCGTCCGTAGTTCCAATGCCCGTGAGGATTCAGTACCGCCGGATGCTTGCCCGACTCATCCAGAGGCCGGTACAGGTTCCCACCCACGTAGTACCCCGGCATGGTCTCGATCAGGACCTTTTCGATGAAACAATCGCGAGTTCGAATGCGGCCAAAGACGCGGGCGTTGAGCGGGGTCTTGGCGGGCATGGGGTCCAAGCCGGACGCAAACAGGATCTGCTTCTTGAGTTGGACCTTCCGCTTTTCCCATGCTGCGAGATTGGTGAAGACGGGAGTGGCGAAGTGCGTGTCGGTATTCGGCAGGTAGGTCGCGCGGGAGTCGGTGGCGGGCACCTGGGCGGTCAGAAGGGTCGTGAGCAGGAGCGGCGCAATCAGGGCGGCACGGATCATGCCTTCCACTTTATCGCTGGCGTCCTACGGCGCGGAGAAAGTCTGCTACTCGCGACGGAGGAGGGCGGTGAAGCCTTCCCGGACGAAATGGCGGTCATTGGTGAGGACCTCGGTCAAGCCGAGCCGCCGCATCGTTTGCATGGAGATGCAATCGACTAAGCTGTAGCCCTTGTCCGGACGGGCGGTGTACAGGTCGAGGCCGGAGAGGAATGACTCGCGGCTCTGGGGAATAACCCGGACGTCCCTCGAAGAGATCGCGTCCCGGGCAGTCTTGGCGACCCATCGCCTCATTGGTTCCGGCGCGTTGGAGAAGAATGCGAAAAACTCTGTCAAGACTTCATCCGTTGTGACGAGACCGGCTGCTTGCCTTTCTGTAGTCAGTGCCAATGCTGCCGCGTGACTACTTTCGCGCCAGTCCGTCACTGCGATCCAATAGAAGGTGTCTGCGAAAAGCGGTTTCACACGTCTCTTTTCGGCCACCCGTAGATGTAGTGGTCATGCTGGCTTGCGCCGTCTGTGGGCATCATCGCCATGACCTCCTCAGGTACGTTGCGCATATTCGCCAACACCATGTCGGTGATGGTTTTCAACGGCGTGGCGCTGGTCGGCGAATAAGACTCCAAGTCGTCGGGTACTTGGATGAGTGCCATAACTTATTCAACCTCGTCTTCAGTTTACCGCGGCAGCAAGACGGACTTTACCGACTCCGCCGGATCGCATTCCGAATGCTTTCCGCAATCCCCAGCTCATCCCAGCGCGCATCGTCCACCCACGCGACGCTCGGAGCCTCGTCGGTGGTCTCGATCACATCGGAAGCGGCCCGGAAGCACCAGATCAGATCATGGTGCAGGTGGTAGGGCTCGGAGCGTTTTGGTGGTATCCCATGGACGTCGATTCCAACCAGCCGCGACTCAAACTGCCGAGCCAATTGGACGTGTGTTTCTTCTAGAGCCTCGCGGGCCGCAGCGGCCGACAGTGAGGCGTCGTCCGGTTCCACGTGCCCACCCGGCAACAGCCAGCGGTTCAACCTGTGGTGGTGCATGAACAGGACAAGCGGCTCCGTCGGATGCAGCACCGCCGCCGTGCATGTGACATGGCCGGGTGTGAACTGGTCGCGGGAAAACGGTGTGTCTGAATACTCGAGCAATCCGTGCGTCAGCCTGGCGCTCTTACGGGCCAACCCGTCGGAACCCGGATCAAACGCCAGGACGGTCTCGATTGCCGTTTGCCGGTCGATGGCCATCGGAACCTATTGCGGCGGCAGCTTGTCAAGCTGCTGTTTGGCCCACACGCGCTCCGGGGACAGCTCCAAAGACTTCTGCAGTGCCGCGCGGGCCTCCGCCGTCCGGTGCTGCTTGGCATGTGCAATTCCCATCCACAGGTACGCCTCGGCGTTCTTGGGATCCAGCGCGATGGCCTGTTGGTAGTCCTTGATGGCGTTGTCCGGTCCGCCGCCCATGTTGGTGGGCAGGTAGTAGTAGCCCACTCCGTGCGCCAAGTGCGCCTTGGCGGACTTCGGGTCCATACCGATGGCACGGTCCAGAGCCTCCTTGGCCTTGCGTCCATAGGACAGCGCCCCGATGATGGGATTGGCCGGGATCACTTGACCGCACAGCGTGCCGAGGACTCGGTAGTAGTCGGCCACGCCACCGTTGATCGAGATGGCTTTGTCGGCCTCGCGCACGCCTTCCTCGGCTGCCCGTTGGGATCCGCCCTTGTCACGAAGTTCATACGCGACCTCGGCGACGTAGGAGTACGCAATGGCCGAGCGATACCAGCGGTTGGCGTCGTTGGGCGAGGCCTCGGCTTCCGCCTTCAAAGCGGCTGCGGCTTTCTCCAAGGCCGGACGGTCCTGGTGGTCGCGCAACTTCACGACGTCGTCAGCCGCCGAACAAATGGACGCAGTTGTCAGTAGTGCGAAAAGTAAGGTGCGCATCGGGTGGGGACGTCCTAACTACAATGCTGCCACGCGGCGCTTGATAAGCAAAAAGTAAAGGCCGAGGGTTGCGAGAAGGCAGCCATTTATAGTGAGTACGGCTGGGGCCGACCAAATGGGTACAAGGTAGCCGGTCACGAAGCTGCCGATGGGCATCCCGCCACGGAACGCCACGTTGTAGACGCTCATCACGCGTCCTCGCATGTCGTTCGTTGTGATCAGCTGGACCAGCGAACTGATCATCGCGAACGCGCACATCAGCACCGCACCGCAGCAGAACAGCAACACGCAGCTCAGGGGCAGGTTGGTCGATTGGGAGAAGCCCACGATCCCCACGCCCAAGGCCACCAGCATCGTCAGAGCCACCCGCCCCTTGTTGTGCACGTTTCCAAGCGCCGCCACCGCAAGGGCACCCGAGATGGAGCCCAGACCCGACGCCACCATAAAGAAGGTGTACGTCATGGCCTCGCGCTGGAAGACGTTCTTGACCATGACCGGGAGGAACGTGATCATCGGAATCGCCAGCGCCGTCATGCAGAAAGCGATCACGATCAGCGTGCTCATCGCCCCTTGGGTACGGATGAAGCGGAAGCCCTGCGCCATGCTCTCCATCACGGACTCGCCTGTGCGCGGCGGCTTGAAGCTGATGTTGAGCCGCGACAGGGAAATGATCACCGCGATGAACGAAAGTCCATTCAGCCCGAAGCACCACGCGGAGCCGACGTACTTGAGCGCCAAGCCACCGAGCACCGGGCCGATGACGCGCGCGAGGTTGAACTGGATGGAGTTGAGGGCGATCGCGTTGGGAAGATCCTCTTTTTCGACGAGGCTCGGCACCAAGGCGGAGTAAGCGGGCCCACCGAACGCCTGGGCGGTGCCGACAACAAACGACGACACCAGAATATGCCAGATCTCGATCTTCCCCGTCACAATCAGCGCGGATAGAGTAAAGGCCGAGGTCATTTGGACCAACTGCGACCCAATCAGCAGGTAGCGGCGGTCCACGCGGTCGGCGATCACGCCCCCGACCAGCGAGAACAGCAGGACCGGAATGTTGCCTAGGAAGTCATCCAGCCCGAGCAGGAACGGCGATTTCGTGATCTCGAAGACCAACCAGTTCTGCGCGATCTCCTGCATCCACGTGCCGATACTCGACATGCAGGCACCGACCCACAGGAGGCGGAAATCGCGGTATTGGAAGGCCTTGAAGACTCGTCGCAGCACGGGTTTGGGGTAAGTGGCCCGGCTACGGAAGCGGCTTCTCGCGTTGGATCAGGTGCAGCAGGTTGCCGTCGCAGTCGTTGAAGAACACCAGGCGGTTGCCGAGGGTCTCGAACGGCTCGCCGCAGAAGGTGACCGCTTTCGATTTCAGGAACGCGTAGGCGGCGTCGAAGTTGTCGTTGGCGATCGCCAGGTGGCGGATGCCGCCGTCCTTGTTGTTGGCGGTCGTCTGCGGAGCGGCGAGGGGCCGGTCGGCAGGGATGATTTCGAGCATGGTGCCGTTCGGCGCCTTCACGAAATAGTTCCCCGCGTAGGTGAAATTGATGTGGAAGCCCAGGTGCTCCACGTACCACTCTGCAAGCTTCTGGGGGTTGGGCGACGAGATCGCCGTATGCTCTAGACCTTGGAACATAAGAGACGATTGTAGCGCGGGGATGCTTCCGGGTTGTCCACACCACGTGGGCATCCAGTTTCGAGGTGGTCCGTTGTAAGATCTAGGGAAACCGTGGGGCGCACAGTCAGGATAAAAGCATGGCTTCCGAAATGAACGAAACCGACCCAGAGCTTCCGGCAGGCGAGGTCACCCAGCTGCTCCGGGCTTGGAGCAATGGTGACCGCTCCGTCGAGAATCGCCTTTTCGAGATCGTCGTGCCGGATCTCCACCGGCTCGCGCGCAAGATGACGGCCGGAGAGCGCCCCGACAATTCCCTCCAAGCCACAGCCTTGATGAATGAGGCCTACTTCAAGCTTGCCAAGGGCCGGGAACGCGACTGGGAGGACCGAAGGCACTTCTTCCGCGTCGCAGCCCACGCCATGCGGTGCCTGTTGATCGACCATGCGCGCACCCGCATCCGCACCGGCCAAAAACTCCAGATTGAAGGCTTGGAGGAACTGTTGCGGGGCCGTGACGACCAACTCGAATTTGCTGTCGCCATCGGCGATCTGCTCGACGAACTTGGCAAGGCACACCCGGAGCTTCTCACCATCATTGAGATGCGCGTCTTTGCCGGCATGACTTTGGACGAGACCGTCGAGGCGCTTGACATACCCCGTCGCACGCTGCAACGCCGCGAGACCCGAGCCCGTGCCTGGCTGTTCCAAAGAATGGAAACCCCGCCTCCCCATGCAAACGGACAGCGCAATCCATGACGACGATCTGGTGATGGGCTTGGTGGAGGGTGCTCTTGGCCGCCCCTCCGCCGAGCGCGAGCCGTGGCTGCGGGCGGCATGCAAGGGCGACGAGGCGCTCTTTGACGAAGTGGTCGACCTCGTTGTCTGGGAGGAGAAAATGGGCAGGTTCCTCCGGGAGCCGATAGTGCCCCGTCCTCCATCGACCGAGGATCTGTTCGCGTCTGGCTCGATTCTGAATGAGCGATTCCGGATCGCCCGCGAATGCGGCCGTGGCTCCCGGTCCATTGTCTACGAGGCTGTCGACTTGCGCCAGGACCAGCGCGTCGCAATCCGGCGGGTGTGGAATTTCGAAAAGCGCGAAGATCCACCTGAATTCAGTCATCCCGGTGTCTGCGGCACATTGGGCGCGCACACTGCCGAAAGTGCGGAGGGTCCAGTCGAGTTCACCGCGATGGAATACTGCGGCGGGACGACCTTGGCCGACCGCTTGCGCAAGCGGGCCCTATCGGATGCCGACGCAGCATCGGTCGCCGACAGCTTGGCCCCCGTGCTTCGGGAGCTACGGATTCAGGGCATCGGGACCGGGGGCATCTCGGCGCGGAAGATCATGGTCGAGCGCGACCAGCGCCGGGTCCTGCGGGCGAAATTGCTCGATCCAATCGGGCTCAGGCTGGGGCTGGCGGGCAATTTCCATCTGCCCGACCCGATCCGGAAGCTGGTCGAGCGGCGGCTTACCCAAACTCCCTGGTTGCGCGGCGCGGCACCAATTGCGGTGGTGGCGATGTTGGCCGCAGCCGGAATCCTGTTGCCGTCGAAGCCGCTTCCCAAACCGAATCCAATTCGCCTCGCGGTTCTCGTCGGCGAATCGGGCGACGGTGGCTGGAAATCGGAAATCCAGCTGGTGGAAGACCGGATTCGGCTTGGCACCGGCGATGTGATGGTGATCCCGGCCTCGGAACTCCGTCGGCACGGTGTTTCCACGTTGGGGAAGGCGTATTCGGTTCTGGCTGCGACCTCCGTGCTGACGGCGCGCCGCAACGGGGACGCGCTTTCCGTCACGTTGTACGACGCGAAGTCCGGTGCCCCGATTGCCGAGCGGCAGTCGGCAACCCGCGACAGCCGCACTGCGGTTTGCTCAATCATACTTGCCAGCCTGGGCCAGAACGTTTGCCCGGATGAACCACCGGACGGACAACCGTCGGTTGCCCGCGAAGTGGCCTTGGCAAGGCGAGCCGACGCGGACGGCGCGCCGACCATCGCCTTGGCCCATCTCGCAAGGGCGGTCCATTTGGCACCCCGCAATGCCGATCTCTGGCGCGACTTGGCGAAGATGCACGAGGCCAGCGGAAACGTGCGGGCCGCGATCGACTCCTGGTTGGGAGCGGTCGCGGCCCAGCCGGATTACTACCCGGGCTACATGGAGCTGGGTAACTACTACGTGACGCAGGGAAGGTTTTCCGAGGCCGAGCAGATGTTCCGGCACATCAGCGGGGTTGCCCCCGAATTTGCGGACGCATTGAAGGGGCTGGGCCTTGCGCTCGGACGACTTGGCAGGGTGGAGGAATCCATGCAAGTCTTTCGCAAGGCGGCCGAAGTCAGCACGTCCGCAAACTAGGGATCTCAAGGGCACTGGTAAGTTCCCCAAGAGCCTGCATCCACGCTGCGATCATGGGTTTCACGGTGCCAACCTTCCGACGCAATTCGTCGCGCCGGATGCCAAGCAGCTGTGTTTGAAATCGGACGCCGAAATACTGCCGGGCGGGGGCCATTTCGCGGAATCCAAACTGTCGCGTGTAGAAGGGGGCGTGCTCGACACGCGGACAGGCGAGCAGCCACCCGGTCTGGTGTAGATCCGCCAATGCGGCCATGTTTCCCAGCAAGCCCATGAACGCGTCGCGCCGGGCCTGTTCGCCGAAACACAGACGACTTGCTTCCACGTAGCCCTCGTCCGCCATGCGCTGGAACTCAGGGTGGTCGCCGAACACATGGCGGCCGGGCGAATCGGTCCAGCCATCCATGGGACGCACAACGCTGATCCGCACCGTTGCCAAGGCCTCGTGTTGCTCCGAAAGGACCAGAAAGCTGTGGCTGTTCGGCATGGCGTCGAACTCGTCGCTGAACGTGCGGCTCGTGCGGGCGTCGATGGAGCCCTTGCCAAGGTAACAGTCGTGGCGTAGCCGGTAAACCTGGTGTAGTTCCGCTGGGGTCCGGGCCAGAATGCACTGGTGTGCGGAGAGACCCTTTTTCAGTTGCTGTGGCAGAAGATTCATATCGCTGACTCCTGCCCCTAGAGCGCCTCTCGAAGAAAAGCGCGCCAACTTTTTCAGGTCAAATAAGAAAAATTTTCGTCTCGCCGAGGAACAGTTCCAACTCGTCGTGGTGCACCCAGTGGCCAGCCTCAGGGGCGATCACGATGCGTTTGGTGGGAATCGCCTCATACCGGGGGTCGCCGTCGGGCACGGGCGCGAAGCTCCGCAGACCCCAAAACAACAGTGTCGGGCAGGCGATGCGCCCGAAGATTTCCACCGTGTCCTCCAAGTTGTGGCCGTAGGGGGAAAGGGCGCGCAGGTGGTTGTCGAATTTCCAGGTCATGGAGCCGTCTGCGTTCCAGTTGGTGCCGTGCAGCGTGAGGTGTCGGGCGACATCGTCCGATAGCCGTGGATTGGCTTCCTTCATGCGCGCGACGGCGGCGTCCAGGTTCGGATACGCCTTCGGGGTGCGGTTCTCGATGTTGCGTGCCGACTCGATCCAGTGGCGCATCCGATCGGGCGCTGGCCCCAAGAGCCGGTGCCCCAAGGTGAAGCCGATCCCTTCAATGGAAACCGCCCGGGCGACGCGCTCCGGGAAGAGGCCGGAGTAGTGGAGTACGATCATGCCACCCAGCGAATGTCCCACCAGCCGGACATCGGGTGTCGCCGATGCGGGCGCGACGATATCCACCAGCGCCGCCAAGTCCTGGATGTGCTCGGCCAGGCTGTACATCGCTCCGGGCGCATGGGCGCTGTTACCGTGGCCGCGCAGGTCGTAGGCGTAGACATGGTAGTCGCGGCTGAGTTCGCGCGCCGTCCAATCCCAGCTGCGGGCGTGGTCGAGCCCGCCGTGGACGAGAACAAGGACGGGCTTTTCGTCTTGGCCGTAGTCCCAGAACTGAAGCTTGAGGCGACCGGAATGGAAGAAGTGAGAAATAGGTTCCACTGGTTAACTTGGATGCGTGCGGTCGCGGAGCCGTCGCATACCGCGAAGCCATCGTTCATAGTCCGTGGCCTTGCGCAGGAAGTACTCCGCGACTTCGGGGTGGGGAAGGATCAAGAAGCGCTCCTCTGCCAGCCCCGCAACTGCCGCGTCGGCGACCTGCTCCGGCGTGAGCGCGGTCTCCGCCAGCACGGCCGCGATGCCGCTTGTGGGCTCGCCCAGCATCGCGGTTCGGACACCCTGGGGGCAGAGCGCCGACACCCGGATGCCCTGGTGGTGGTGCTCTATCGACAACCACTCGGCCAATGCAAGCGCGGCGTGTTTCGTTATGGCATACGGGAGGGACCCAATTTGGGACAGGAGCCCGGCGGCTGATACGGTTTGGAGAAGATAGCCGGAGCCGCGCGCGATCATGCCGGGCAAAACGGCCTGGGCCGCGTGCAGGTGCGCGCGGACGTTGATCCCCCAGACGCGGTCGAAGTCGGCGATGGGAAGTTCGGCACCGCCCTCGACCAGGATGCCCGCGTTTGAACAGAAGATGTCGATATGGCCGAACTGCTGCTGTATCTCATTGACAAGATGGGAGATCTGGGCCTCGTCGGAGACGTCCACGCGATGGCCGGTCCCGCTCACTTGCGCGGCCACATCGTGGGCTCCTGCCTCGTCGATGTCGGCCACCACGATGGCCCGCGCACCCTCGGCGGCGAACCGGCGGCACAGCGCCCCCCTCTGTGTCAAGCTTGATGAGTCAGCCTGTGTGACAAGGATTAGAGTGCAGGGCGGGAAAGGCAAACCTCATCATGACGACAAACGGTTTTACAAGCCCGATCCCGGCTCGGACAGGTTATACGGGGATCATCGACG
>CAIVPR010000009.1 GCA_903907865.1 uncultured Acidobacteriia bacterium | reverse complement strand
TCAACCTCCTGACTTGTGCGTCGGTGACCATCGCAAGCGCGCTCCAACGCGCTTCGCCGATGGTCCTGGTTGTTGTCGTCGTCCGGGAATTCTAATTGTCGCTGGCCGGTAGTTCTAATTGTCGCCAATCACCTGCGCGTTCTTCGGTTCCTGTTTGTTGGCGAGCCGGTTCAGTACGTTGCGCGGATTGACCTCGGCCGGCACGGCCTGCGTGGGGGAACTGAAGCTGCAATGCGAGTCGACAACGATGCGGACTTCGGCGGTTTGGGTTACCAGTGTGGTAACTAGCGGCCACAGGCCGACTGATCGATACCTATTTCTTGCGACCCGTTGATAGCCAAAAATCGCGTCCGCAGACAATCTCCCGGATTGTCATCAAGAGGCCATGACGAGGAACCCTGAAGCGTCACACTATGCAAATAATGAGGCTAGGCGCGGGCTGGAATTTTGCCCCGCGCTGATCGCTTCAAGAATCGGCCGGATGTTGGGCAGATCCGTGGAGCGACTCTTGAATAGGCGTTTTGCGCCCTGCGATAGCAGTTCTTCGTTTCCAGTGGCCGATTCGGGGGCACCCTCATACACCGCAGCGAAGAGCGGCAATCCCAACTTGAACGTATCGCGACCGGCTTGGATGCTTCCGCCCGTGGACCTTGCTTCGATCAGGAGCATTGCAAGGGACAATCCGCAAATGGTCTTGTTGCGTTGCATAGCGTGAGATACGCTCCAAGGCAGGTTCGGGCCGAATTCACTTACGACCAGCGTACGGCTCTCATCCCAGACATCGCGAATGTCCTTCTTTATGCGGAACCGAAGAATTCCTTCCGCCAAAACGACTGTGGTGCTGCCGCCCGAGACGAGCGCGGCGCGATGAGCGTTCATATCCACGCCTGCCGCGAACCCAGACACGATATTGATCCCGGACATGGAAAGGAGGGTGGAGGAGTCCCTGGCTGTCGCCAATCCCTTGTGGCTGGCCTCTCGTGAACCACAAAACCCGACTGACGGGCGCTTGAAGATGTCCAAATTACCTACGCAGAGCAGGAGGACGGGGGCGCTGTCTCCGAGCGTCCTCCGCAAGACATCTGGATAAGCAGGATCGACGATAGAGAGGGTAACGACGTTGTTTCGTTCCAGTTCATCCCAGTGCCGCTTTACCCTTTCACGGCTTTCCGGCAGGGAGGCTACCTGCTCCGGCGTGAGCGTCTCACTAAGAAGTCGGTCGTCCATCAGCGGGTCCGCCGCCGCCCCACTCCATCTTTTTAATAGTTTACGAACGCGGCCCGGACCGACACCGGGTGCATCCAGCAGCGTCATCAGGTCGAACGCGTGAGCCGCCATGCCCTATTATCTCCCACTAACGTTGTCATCGTTGCGGCAAGTTTTCTCGCACGCCAGACCGAAAATTTTCCGTGCACCAGCGTTCAACAAAAGCAACCCGCAGTAGTTCATGCTGATGCCAGATTGATAGAGATCATCCACGAGCAGTACTTTCTTCCCTGAGAAAACATTTTCGTCAACCTCGATTGTTCCCAGGAGTGTATCAAGTTTCTGGGCCATAGGAAGCGCTTTGATCGAACTCCGCGCCTTTGTGGTTCTGACGTGCTGCGTCAGATTCTCCCGGCCCCAAAGCTCAGATATTCGCTCCGCCAAGTATTGGGGCAGGTTATATTGCTTGGACGGGTCTGAGGGGGGCATCGCGACAACGCAATCGGCAGAGCTATAGCAGGTCATCTCCACCAAGAAACTCACGCAGAGCTCGGCGAGAGTGTCTGCTGCTACGGTCGTTTGGGCGTTCGCCGCGCTCCCGCCATATGGCTTTGCCTGAGCGCGAAGGGCTCCCACAGGTGTTTGAGGTTTTTGTGGGCTGCCGCCTTCCCGGTCATAGTCCATCGCGAACGACAAAGAGAGAAAGTCTTTCATTGCGACTGGTTTCCCGATTGTCTCCACCCATCTCGCCACTTCCTCTGGGGGCTCAGGATCGCCCGCTGTACCGTTAAGAAACAGACACAAGCGGTCCCCATGTGCATGATGCGGGTGCGCTGTTGTGACGCACATCGTCTGAAAGGCGTTTTCGTAAGTGTTTGGAAACGGGAGTAGCGCGCTCCAGTTTTCCTCCGATGTTCTCGGCTTGCGAATCACCTCGGCCCATTCCGTACGAAGCTGTCGTCGCGTGAGAACCATATTCCGAATACCGTCTTCATCGAATTTCTGCTGAACGGGCGGCCGCTCGAAGGTCAGGGACATTGGCGTTAGGCCTCCAGCTACTCGCATTGGTGCGTAGCTTCACTATTCTGTCGCATACCGTTGCAATTCTCAACGACTTTATCCCGCACTTCCCGCCCGCGTCTGCCGGACACCTCTCACTGCGTGGCCCGACCGACGCGTATCGCAAGGATATCACATTCGCCTTTTGTTCGTATTTGGCGCGTTTGTGCAAACGTCCGGGGCCCGGATATGTTTCTCACCCCTAAGCCTTGAGTTCCTCGATCTGCTTCGTCGCGATCCCAACGGGTCGGTCACTCGGAACGCCCGCACAAGCCAGCAGCGTCGTCAACAAATCGCCCTGATTTCCCTTCGTGTCCGCGAAGTACCGGCCCGTCCGGATCGAACCGCCGCCCTTGCCGGCAATCACAAAGGGGAGGTTTTCCCGCGTGTGAACGTTGCCATCCTCCAGCCCCGAGCCCCACATCATGATGCAGTTGTCGAGCAACGTGCCGTCGCCCTCCCGCAGGGCCGCCATCTTGTTTACCATGTAGGCGAACTGCCGGATGTTGAATTCGGTGATCATGGCGATCTTGCGGACCTTCACCGGGTCGTTGTTGTGGTGGGTGTTGGAGTGGTGCTGGTCGTTGAAACCGAGTTCCGGATACGATGCCCCG
>CAIVPR010000008.1 GCA_903907865.1 uncultured Acidobacteriia bacterium | reverse complement strand
GGTGAACAATGAGCCGCATGAGAAGGGGCTGCTGGACAAGTTCAAGGATTTCCTGAAGTAAGGTTGGGATGTAGCGGTAGGAACCGGGCGGTACCGGGAGGCTGAAAGGACCGCTTGGCGTGTTTCGAAAAACACGGTGCGGGGAATCTGTTGGTGATTGCTGCGTAGGGTGAACTCTCCTACCGAAGCAGTTCGAATCGCAGATTCTTGGCCCGCTGTCCACCGACCATTCCCCGGTCTTCCGTGCCAAACGCAATTCCTGCGGCACCTTGGTTCTTGCCTATGTGTTCGTTGTCCCACAGGGGCGGCACCGGGACATCCCGCGTTTGGTGGACCCCCACGTCGAACGCTACGCCTGCTCCATCCAGCGAGACATGGAGAGTCCCTCCACGCACCTCGGCGTCGAGGTGGTGGAAAACCATTGCGTCAAAAGCCGCGACTGGACGTGAGAACGCCACCACAGCCTTCGGGTTGAGGCACCTTACGGTTATGCCGCCGTCGGATTGAAGCGACACCCAGTAGCCCGCCGAGGTTCCGCCCTGCAGGCCATCGCCACCCATCGCCCTTCGGCTGCGGAAGTACGGTCCAGCCTGTGTGAGGTGCCCGGCCTCGTCGGAAGGCACGAGGTAGTCTCCTGAAACGCGAATATCTTGGCCGAAATTGGCACCGTACAGGCGGCGTAGTCCGCAACCGCCACCGGACGGGGCCAGTTGGACTCCAGTGAAGTCCCTACCGTTATTCTGTATTTCATTGCTTGACGATCCGGGCAGCTGTTCGCCGATCCGCAAGCCGTTGTAGTAGATCCGCATGTAGTAGAAGTTCCCGAGATCCCGGATTCCCGCCGCGCAACGATAGAGGGACTGAACTTTGGCTGGATCGAATGCCCATGCGTAGACCCGGACGTCCCGGATATCCCCGCGGAAACCTGTGCCGCCACCCAGGTTCTGTCCGATGCTCCATTCCGCCCCGCCGGTCGTTTGCGGCACGACCGAGATTTCCTGTTCCACTTCCAGTTGGCCGTCCACATAGAGGTTGGCCCTGCCATTGCTTCGGTGCCCTTTCGGGCCGGACGGAGAATAGGTCGCGACAACCAGATGCCACCCGCCATCGGTCCATGCGCGCGCTGTAGCTACATTGCCGCCGTCAACCGGCGACCCGACGGAAAGTCTGCCGTCGCGGGTCACCTCGACGGCGAAACGTTGAGCTGTCGGTCCCCGGAACGCGGAGCCGTAAGTGAAGATCGTGGTGTCGTCCAAACGAGGCTGCTCCATCCGGATCCACGCCGTCACAGTTCTTTCCGATTCACCTGCAGGCAGCGACCCGCGATCCCGGCCCCGCACTGCCGCGCCAGTCGACATGAATCTCAATGCCCGTCCTTGGACGGTTTCGGTCCGAGTGGCACCGCCAGATGCCTCTCCGTCCTGATGATGACCGCTGGCGTCGATTACTCTGGTGCCCGAGGTCTCACTCAACTGCCACCAAGCGACCTCGAAGAAGGGAATATCGTCCGGCTCAACGCCGAGTTGACGGTATATCGCGGCTGCCATGAGGCAAACCGAGAGCCCCGCAACCGCCCATGGCCAGAAGCGGTTCCGCCTGTGCGCGGGACTGGCCACTTCCACCGCCGTTTCGGTCCTTTCCTCGGGTGATTCGGCCACCGGGACGACTCTTGTCACTGTGGCCATTAGCCCGTACCCTAGCTTGGGAAACGTCCGCAAGGACTGGGGATTCTTGGCGTCGTCGCCCAGTATCTTCCGCAGTTCGGCAACGCAGCGGATCAGGACGTCGTCTGAAACGGCGGTGCCGGGCCACACTCCGTCTACGAGTTCCTCCTTGGTGACGATCCTTCCCGGGCGCTCCAAAAGGAAAAGCAGGACTCGGTAGGTTTTGGGTCGGATGGCGACTGGCTCGCGATTCCGTGTGACGGCCGCGATGGAAGGGTCGATCTCAAGCTCTCCGATGCGGAATATCTGCGGTGTCGGCGAAATTGCGGCGTTCTTGCGGTCCTCGGACAGGATTCTCCTCCCGGTGTCGCTCATACTTGGTTCAGCTTCAAGGGCAGTATAGCGCGCAAACGCCGCCTTGGGGCCGGACGGAATTCAGTCCACAAAGGAGGATCCATGCGGAACAAAAACGCGGTGACGGCCAAGGCGGCCGGCTTGATGTTGGTCTTGGCGGGCGCGGCGAACGCGGGCATCATCGCCGACCCGAAAACGGATTGGAGCGATACCTCAAACCCCCACTCGGGATGGTCCTACGATGGCGGAGGCAACGCCAGTCTGTTGTCCACGTCGGCTTGGGACCCAGGCGAGATGTCGGGGCAGTCGGCGTGGGCAGACCCGGGTGTCGGGACTTTGCCAGCCTGGTTTCTCAGCACGGCGGTGTTCAACGGCTTTGGTGCGAGCAGTGCGGACTGGCAGCTTGGCGATATTGTCACGCATACCGATGGCGTCGGGTTGGGATTCGACAGCGTAACTTGGACCAGCAGTGTGACTGGATACATCGACGTCGTTGGCAGCCTGTGGAATGGTCGAAACATCGGTCGCGAGAATGGGTGGAGGTTGCGGCACAGCAACGGTGACGTCATCCTTGCCAGCGGGCAACTGACTTCCGGCGACGGGCACGGGCGGTCCTCGCCCGAAAGTTTCGCCGTTCATTCCTTTTTCGCCCACGTGGGAGACGTCTTCACCTTGGAGCTGGGTCCGACCTCGACCACCACGGGAGATTTCGTGGGTGTCAGCCTGACCTTCAGTGACGCCGCCGCTCCCGAGCCATCCAGCGTCTGGTTGCTGGCGGGAGGTGCGCTGGCCTTTGCTTGGACTCGTCGGATCGTAGCGGGGGTGACACGATGAAGACCTTGCTGCTGGTGGCCATGCTGGCCGGTGCGTCGGCCCGCGCAGGAACTCTCGTGAGTGTGGATTGGAAGAATCCTGACGGCATCAGTCGCTACGGCTCCTACTCCGGCGTGGAACCGTTAGCCGCCGCCGCCAACCCGGCCTTCGGTGCTGCCAGCGTGTGGAACGACGCCTTGCTGGGTTTTCTGTCGCCGGTGACGAACCCGTCGTTTTCGGGTTTGGTGGACAACAGTGGGAACACTACGGGCATCGGGATTCAACTCACGGGGTCGGTCGACACCTACACTGGACACGACGGAAGTTGTCCGAATTCGCTATTCTGTGATTTCATCTATTTGAACTCGGGGTCTGTGGGCTGGAGAATCTCAGGGCTGATTCCACGTTCAACGGTCAGCCTGTATTTCTACAACTATGGAAGCCCCGATCAGCCTTACCGGGCATTCAACATGGCGGTGGACGCGGACGCGAGCGGAAGTCTGGACGCCAACTACACGGTGGCCGCTGTGGCGGGCGGGTATGCGTCAGGGATTCTGGCAGACGCTTCCGGAACGATAACCGGCCAAATGCAGTGTTGCGCGAGCGGCCAAGCCTCGTGGTCTGGACTTCAGATCTACGAGGAGACGCCTGAGCCCGGTACCCTGGGGTTCTCGATTGTCGGCCTTCTGGCGTTAGTCTATCGGATGAGGAAGCCGGGGGAATCCAGCGTCAGTAAGGTGACGGGTCTCTAGGCTCGAGCCAGCGGTGGCGTCAAAGCTATGTGGACGGGGTGGGGAAGTGCTGGTGATTCCGGCGTAGTTGCGTCAGACTGTCGTCAGCCCCAAGTGGGTGACGAACGGCTCGAAATCCCGGTCGCAATGCAGCAAGTCGTATCCGCTCTCGATGCAGCGGGTAGCGATGAGGGTGTCAATCGTCTTTCGGATCGTGACTCCGCGTTCGCGCAGTGTTCTGTAGTTTCTGGCGGCTTGGATCGCGACGGCCCGTCCGCCGACTTCCACGACATCTAGCGAAGTCATGACGCGTCGCGCCTCGTTGAAATCCCGTTCCGACGCGAAACCCTGCAGAACCTCGGCGAGAATGAGGTCGCCGACCGCCAAGGGCTCGGTGCCAAGCAATCGGTCCAGCAGATCGGTTTCCCGCGTGATCCGCCCCTTGAAGTAGTCGATCCAGACGCTCGAATCGACGAAGATCAACCGTCGGTCCTCATTGCGTCCAAATCACCATGCCAATCCAGCTTTCCGCGCAGTTTGCGGATCTCAGCCTGCTTGCCCAGTTGGAGAATCGTACGGAGGCCCAATTCCACGGCCTCGCGCTTGGTTTTCAAGCCGGAGGTGCGGAGGGCGTCGGCCATCAGGTCGTCGTCGATCACTATGTTCGTCCTCATGATGTGTATTGATTTTAGCAGGCGTGTGTATTGGCGGCACGCTGATTCCGGCGTCAAGCCAAGAAAAACGGCCGCCAAGCGCCGGGCGTCCGCCCGCCTACTCAATACAGACGATACCTCTCTGGAAAGCCACGGCGACGGCTTGCGCGCGGTCGCTGCAGCCAAGCTTCGCGAAAACATTGCTCGCGTGGACGCGAACGGTGCCCTCGCTGATGCCGAGGCGCGTCGAGATCTGCTTGTTCGTCTGGCCGTTCGCGATCAGTCGCAGGATTTCCGTTTCCCGTGCGCTGAGCTCCGGGCCGGGGAGCCTTTCCGCGAGACAGGATGCGATCTCGGGCGGCAGCGGCCTCTGGCCGGCGTGAACGGCGCGGATGGCATCCACGAGATCCCGCCCCTTCACATCTTTCAGGAAATAGGCCCGGGCGCCGGCCCGAAAGGCGCGGAAGACATTCTCAGGCCCGCCGAAAGACGAAAGCATGATGATGCGGGCCCGCGGCCATTTCGCCAGAATCGCGGCAAGTGCTTCGATTCCGCCCATTCCGGGAAGGCGCAGATCCATCAGCGTGACATCCGGGAGGTGTTGCTCGAACAGCTCCACCGCTTGGAGCCCATTGCCCGCCTCCGCAATATTGACCATGTCGGGTTGGCTGTTGATGATGGAACTGAGACCTACGCGGACCACGAAGTGATCTTCCGCGACCATTGTTCGAATTTTCAAATTGGGACCTCCACGCGCAGCTCGGTACCCGCGCCAGGCTTGCTGTTGAGTGTGAGGCGGCCGCCGATGCGTTCGGCACGCTCCCGCATGCCGATCAGGCCGTAGTGGCCGGTCTCGGCGCCGGCCGCCCGCGAGGGCTCGAAACCGCCTCCATCGTCGCGAACGCGCAGAGCGAGGAGACCCGGCGCGTAGCGTAGTTCGACCTGAACGCTGCAGGTCCCCGCATGCCGAACGGTATTGGTCAAAGCTTCCTGCAGGATCCGCAGGAGGTTTCTCTCCGCCACCGGATTGACTCTGCGCGGGGTCCCGACAACCTCCAATCGCGTGTGCAGGGCGGGGGCGACGCGGGCCGCGATTTCCGGCACGGCATCTTCGAGCGCTCGAGATTCAAGTCCATCGGACCGCAGATCAACGATGGCGCGGCGCGCCTCGGCCAGGCTGTATCGGGTGAGGTTGCACGCCTGCTCGATGCTTTCGCGCAGGCCGCGGTCGACATCGGGCAACTGCATGTGGACCGAGTCGAGTTGCAGGGCGATTCCCGCCAGATTCTGGGACAAGGTATCGTGGATGTCCCGCGAGATGCGATTGCGTTCCGCCAGCACCAGGGTATAGCGCGCATGCAATTCATGCATGCGGAGCCAATACAGGCCGCAGGCAAGCAGGATCGCGCCGAGGACGGCGGCCACAACGAAGATCGGCGTGCGGTAGAAGGGCGGACTGAAGTCGACCGTGTACGCTGCCGCAGCCTCGTTCCAAGGGCCATCCATCTTGCGTGCCGCGACGCGAAAGCGGTAGTTGCCGGGGGGCAGGTTGGCGTAATAGGTGAAGCGCCTGTTGCCGGCGTCGATCCAGTCGCGGTCGAAGTTCTCCAGCATGTAGCGGAAGCGAAGTTTGCCGGGCGCGGAATAACTGAGGGCGGCGTAGTGGATCTCCAGTTCACCTTTGTCCAGCGACACGGCGGCACCCTTCGCTGTGAGTTGCTCGCGGCCGTTCACGATTGCCTTTTCGATATACACGGGGGGAACAAAGGAATCCGAAGTCAGGCGCGAGGGATCCACAATGACGACGCCGCGCATGGTGCTGAAGATCATCTGGCCGTTTGCCATTCTCCACGCCACCGGTTGATTGCCGAGGTTGCCCGCCCGCGTCTTCATGCCGTCCCGCTCACCATACGAAACGGAGGTAACCCTGGAAACTTCGCCGCGCGCGAAGGCGCGGAGTTCTTTCTTCGGGACGCGAAAGATGCCGTCGGATGAACTGAACCAGAAATTCCCCGCGCCGTCGTCCACAATGGCGTAGACGAACGGATTGAACAGACCCGAGCCGGACCGCCATGTGAAGAACGAGCCGTCGGCGAGCCTTGAAAGCCCTTGGCGGGTGGCGAACCACAGGGCACCCTCTTCATCCTCATGCATGGCGACTACGCGGTCGCCCGCAAGGCCGCCCTTGCTGTTGTAAGTCACAAACCGCCCGGCGGAGTATTTGCTGACACCGTTGCCAAAGGTGCTGATCCAGAGCGCACCCTGGCGGTCGCCGAGGATTGCGCGGACATGGTTGCTGCCAAGCCCTTCGTTCGTTGTGTAGTTGGTGAAATGCCCTTGGGCGCAGCGAAAGAGGCCGGCGCCGTCGGTGCCCACCCACATGTTGCCCGAGGCATCGCGATAGAGGGCTTCGATCTCATACTTTGCGGTCCATCCGGCCACGGGTTCGAACCGGTCGCCTTTCATGGCGAGGAGTTCCTTGCCCGCCGAGATCCAGATATTGCCGGAGGCGTCTTCGGCGATCGAGCGCACATCCCAGAGTTGGGCGCTACCGCGGCCCGCGACCTTCCGCAGGCCGCCATTCGAATAGAGGGCGATGCCGTCCGCCGTCCCGATCCACACTCTCCCGTGGCTGTCCTGATAAACGGAGCGCGCCCGGTCGTTGGGAAGCCCATCTTCCTCCGCCAGCGTGGTGAGCTGGCTGACTCGGAGTCGAGCCACTCCGTTGGATTGCAAGCCCAGCCAGACGCCACCTTCCCGGTCCATCAGGATGCTGTACACGCTGCCGACCGGGGGCGAGCCGCTTTCGGTGAGCACCGGCTGAAAGGCCCCGGCTTCCAGTTTGTCGATGCTCTTGCCTACCGCCGCCCAGATTCCGCCATGGGGGTCCTGATACAGCCGGTGGATCTGCCCGCTGGCGTGCCGCCGAAAGGGCACGGCTTCCGAGACGCCACTGTGGTTCCGCACGATGACGCCGCTGCTGAACCCGATCCAGAGCGATCCATCCTGAGCGCTCAACAACTGTTCGGCGAAGCCGTATTGGGCGCTCGGGTTGGAAAATAGTTCGAAACGACCGTTGGCATAGCGGTAAATGCCAGACCGCGTGGCTATGAGCGGTCCGCCCGGGGCGGTTGGCGCGATGGCCGTGGCATGAATGTCGGGTAGGCCTTCCTCCCGTGTCACGCGGCGGATCGAGCCGTTGGTACAGCGCGCCAGACCTTGTGGAGTTACCAGCCAGAGGTTTCCCGCGGGATCTTTTTCGATGGCCATGACAACGTCGTCGGGAAGGCCGTCGGCGACGGTGAAGGTTCGGAAGTGGCCGTCCTTGAGCCTCGTGAGGCCGCCGCCATAGGTGCCGATCCAGATCGCTCCGTCATTGTCCTCCTGAAGTGCCCAGACCTCGTTGTCTTTCAGGTCGCCGGACTGGACGGTGAACTCGGTGAAGCGGTCGCCATTGAAGCGCAGGAGCCCGCCATCGGTCCCCAACCAGATATAGCCGTCGCGGGTTTGAACGACAGACCTGATGCGGGATTGCGCGAGACCGTCGGATTCACGCCAGAAGTCGACGCCGTACGCGATGCGTGCCGCGGGTGCCGCTTCCAGGCAGGGAAGTGCGAGCAACGCGCAGAGCAGTATTCTGGGCAGCATGGCTTCACAAACAGTCTAACCGGATCGGGTACCGGGGTCACTATGACATTCGCATAGGTGCTTCTACACGCCCGTCGAATGACAGGGGCGCGACAGTGCCATAGCATAGGAGCGATACCACGACAGTTCAGGGAATAGAGGAGAAAAATGCTTAGTCGCATGCACGCCATCTTCATTGGAGCCGCAGCCGTGATCGCTGCAGCCACGTTCATGGCGGGGTCCGCGCCAGCCCAGAGTACGGCCGCCACAATTTCGGGGACGGTGACGGACTCGTCCGGCGCGGTGGTGCCCGCCGCGAAGGTCGACATCATCAACACGGGGACCCACCAGACCCACGAAGTTCAAAGCAACGCCAGCGGGCAATTCGTGTTTCCGGCCATCGACCAGGGAAATTACGACGTGTCGGTGGAGAAAGACGGCTTCAAGAAGCTGACGCGCACCGGCATCACGGTGCAACCTCAGGATCGGCTGAACCTTGGGGAGTTATCGCTGCAGGCAGGTGCTCCGACCGACTCGGTCACAATCACGGCCGACGCAGGCCAATTGCAGTTGCAGTCGGATTCCGGCGAACGGTCCGCCGCCGTCACCAACTCGCAATTGCGGGATTTGGCGCTCAACGGGCGGAACATTCACGATCTTGCAAAGCTCATTCCCGGCGTCGCCCAGCCTGGCGGCGCCAACGAGGTAAGCAACCTGAGCGCGATCGGTTCCTACTCCATCAACGGCAACCGCGTAACCATGAAGGATATGGCGATCGACGGGTCCTCTGTGACGCGCAGCGATCAGCAAGCGCAACAGGTTACGATCAACCCCGACGCGGTGGGCGAAATCAAGATCCTGACTTCCAACTACCAAGCTGAATACGGCAAGGCCGCGGGTGGCGTGGTTACGGTTACCACCAGGAGCGGATCGTCGGACTTTCACTTTGGTGCCCGCTATTTCCGGCGCCACGACAGCCTGAATGCGAACAGCTTCTTCAACAACGTCAACGGACGGACGCGAGCCCTGTATCGATACAACTACTATGGCTTCGACGTGAGCGGGCCGATTTACCTTCCGCAGTTCCTGGGCGGGTTCAACCGGCACAAGGACAAGCTCTTCTTCTTCTACAACGAGGAATGGTACAAGCAACTGGTCCCGCAAGCGACCGCGAACAACGTCGAGATGCCTACCGCTGCCGAGCGCAGCGGCGACTTCTCGAAATCCGTCAACGGCAACGGCGCTCCCATCGTGGTCCGGGACACGGGCAATTGCCTGGGGGGCAACGGCACGGGAACGGCTGCGCCTTTTCCGGGTAATATCATTCCGAAGTCCTGCATCTTCCCCGGAGCGCAAGCGGTGCTGAACCTGTTTCCGATGCCGAACACGACGGTCGGCGGCAACAGCTATAACTACACCTCTCAGGTTTCGAGCAAGTATCCGCGCCGCGAGGACATCGCCCGCATCGACTATCTGATGAACTCGAAGACCAGAATCTCAGGCCGCTTCATCAACAATTACGACGATCAGATTCTAGCCTACGGGACGACGACGCTGGGCGATAACTTTCCCACCCTGGGACCGGTGGATCGCAGCGGGTCGGGATACAACTTGGCACTGACGATGACGAACACGATTTCCCCCACGCTGATTAACGAGGCGATCTTCGGTCACGGCATTTTCGTCACGAATATCCAGGCGTCAACCAATGGCTTTTCGCGCGCGGCCACCGGCATCACCACGCCGCTGCTGTTTCCCGACGCCAACAAGCCCTACGACATCATCCCCAGCATGACCTTCGGCGGATTGACGAATCAGACATCGCCGTCGGTCAGCATCAATGGCTCGCCGTTCTTCCAGCAGATCCCGTCCTACAACGTGATCGACAACGTGACCAAGGTGCTCGGCAAGCATACGGTAAAGGTAGGAATCTATTATTACAAGGCGACCGCCTTCAATACGCCGCAGTCTCCCGCGCAGAGCACGGTTGACTACACCAGCAGCTTGGGCAGCAACGCGAACTTCGCGCTCGATTCGGGCGACCCTTTCTCCAACGCGCTGCTCGGCGTGTTCAACTCCTATACGCAGGCCAGCAACAAGGTTGCCACCAACGCGGTTTACCACACCGTGGAGGGCTACGCGCAGGACACGTGGCGTGTAACTCCTAAACTGACACTCGACTACGGACTGCGCTTCAGCCATTTGGGGCCCGTTCACGATCTGCTGCAGGGAGAGCAGTATTTCGAGCCGAATCTGTTCAACCCGGCCAAGGCGGTTCGCTTGTACACGCCGGTGCTGGTAAATGGAACGACACGCGAGGTCGATCCGGGAAATGTTCCGACGACCCTTACGTTGGCGAACACGCTGCCGAGCAACTTCCAGGGTCTGATCGTACCGAATTCGGGCGACCCTACCAATGGTCTTACTTCGGCGAAGAACTTCGCCTTGTCCGGAGGCTATAACCAGGGCGTCCGCGTTGCCCCCGCTTTGGGTTCGCATGGGAGCCCCTCCATAACACCGTCGTTCGCGGCGGTTTCGGCGCTTCCTACGACCGCGCGCGAACGGACTATTCGAACAACGAAGCGCAGGCCCCTCCCAACGTGCTGACACCCCAGCTCTATTTCGGATCGCTCAGCAATATCAACGCCGCGGCCGCCAACGGAGCACGCGCGACCATCGGCCTCACCGCGGTGGCACCGGAAGACACCACGCCCCACGTATACAGCTTCAACCTGGGCGTTCAGAGAAACGTGGGTTATGGCATTGTGCTGGATGTGGCTTATGTCGGCTCCCTTGGCCGGAATCTCCAAGAAGTTATCAATCTGAACGCGGTTCCATACGGCGCGACGTTCAAGGCCAGTTCGCAGAACCCGGCGCTCTACCCGAATGGCGTGGTTCCTGCCGTTCAGGTCGGCATTGGCCCGTTATACACTGCGGCGGGACTCTCCTTCAACGGGGTCAACGCCCTGCCGCAAGACTACCTTAGACCGTACACTGGTTATGGCGACATCAACTACCGCAATAACGGGGCTTCCTCCAACTACAATTCGCTGCAGGTTTCGGTGAACCGCCACCTTTCCAAAGGACTGGTCCTTGGCGCCGCTTACACCTACTCGAAGAACCTCCTGACCAACAACACGGATACCGACTCGGTGAATCCCTTCAACACGAGAAAGTATGAGTACCGTCTAGCCGGGTCGGATCAGAAACACAATCTGGTCCTGAGCTACGTCTTCGATCTCCCCGGCATCTCTGCGCATTTTGGCAACCGCTATCTCGCGAAGGCCGTTTTCGACGGCTGGCAGATCTCCGGCGTCAGCATCTTCCGCACCGGCACTCCGGCGGAACTCTCGCCCTCCATCGCCGGGGTGAACGCGGGCCAGGTGCTTACGGGGTCTTACACGTTCGGGCCGCTGTTTAATGTGGTTGGGAACCCGTTGTCGGGCAACAGCAGCGTCCCGGGAGATCGGATCAACCCGGGTGCGGTTGTGTTGACGAATCCCGGCAACCTTGGGCCGTGGTCGAGAACGTACTATCGCAATCCGGGAACGAATAACAGCGACCTGTCGGTTTTCAAGAACTTCCGGGTTTCGGGCGACCGGCGCAAGTATCTGCAATTGCGGCTTGAAGCCTTCAACGTCTTCAATCACACCCAGTTCAGCGGGTACAACACTTCCACAAACATCACCACGGCGGCCGGTGCCACCGGCGTGGCGGTGCTGGGCGTATCGGACTTCAGCACGCTTTCCATTACGAACAACCTGCGGCCCGCTGCGGGATCCACAAAGGTGCTGGGGAGCTTTTTCGGCGAATACAGTGCCACGCGCGAGCAGCGAATCGTGCAGCTCGCAGCCAAGTTCTATTTTTAAAGAACATGCGCATAACCCTGAAACAAACGACCGCGATTGCCGCCTTGTTTGCCTGCGCGGGCTGGGCCCTTTTGGCTCAGCCTGCCGGCAAGGTCGGAATCGGCTATTGCGGCCCGTTGAAAGACATCGACGCGGTCAAAGCTGCCGGCTTCGACTACATGGAGGTGCGCACTTCCGAGGTCGCCGCGCTTTCCGATGCCGATTACGAGGCCCTTGCCGCCAAACTCAAGCGGCTGGCGCTGCCCACGCCGGCCGCCTACTGGTTTGTCCCCGCAGAGGTCAAGCTTACGGGACCAGCAGTGGATAAGAACCAACAGGCCCAGTATCTTCATAAAGCGCTCGACCGGGCATCCCGGCTGGGCGTGCGGGTGATCGTGTTCGGAAGCAGCGGCGCCCGTATGGTTCCCGACGGATTCTCGAAGACCGAGGCGTTTGCGCAGTTGGTAGATTTCGGAAAACGCGCCGGCCCGGAGGCGCGGGCACGAAACATCACCATCGCGATCGAGGCGCAGCGCAAGGTGGAGTGCAACATCATCAACAACACCGGCGAGGCGTTGGCGTGGGTGGAAGCGGTGAATGACCCGAACATCCAGCTCATGGTCGACTACTACCATTTTGCGGTGGAAGAAGAGGACCCGGTCGTAATCGCGAAGGTCAAGGACCATTTGCGGCACCTGCACATGGCCAATCCGAACAACCGAGTCATTCCGCTGAAGTGGGAGGAATACAATTACGCCCCGTTTTTCGCGGCCCTCCGCCAGATCCAGTACGACAAACTGATCGGCATCGAGGCGTCCAGCGACAACCTGCTGGCGGATGGGCCGAGGAGCATTGCGTTGCTGCGCCGCGCGTTGGGGGAGTGAATTCCTGCCGGCATCACCCGGAGTATTTGAAGTTGCGGCCGGTGTCTCGTTCACCCCTTATGGTCTTGGCCGGGTGCTACACTGAGGGTGCTTTCGAGAGCGTGTGGGTTTTGTAGTAGGGAAGCTGGTGGGAATCCAGCACGGCCCAGCCACTGTAAGCGCCGAGGGTCCGTCCAATGTGCCACTGTCCTGCTCAGGGACGGGAAGGCGGACGGTTCCGAAGACGCGCAAGTCAGGAGACCGACCCCGCGATCCGGCGATCCAGCCGGAGAAATCCGATAGCAGAAAGGTCGGCAGCTTGGGGCTGCCCGATACTAAATGCAACTCAAACGAACCGTTTCGACGGTGGCGCTGTGCGCTGCCGCGTTTTTCTTTTTCGCCGTGTCCGGCATGGCCTCGGAGCTGGCGGGGGTGGTCGTCGACCCCCTCGGAAAGCCCGTCGCGGGAGCCCAGGTCGCGGTGGTCAACGCTACCGGCATCGTCATCCAGCAGGTGACGGACGCGGGGGGGCATTTCAGCATGCACCTTTCGCCGCTCTACGAGGAGGCGCAACTTCGCGTCGCCGCGGCAGGGTTCCAGACCACGACTGTGGCGACGGTCGTCCAGCGTATCCAGCTTCCGATCGCCCCGAGGGCCGATTCCGTGACCGTGGTCGGGTCGGCGATTGAAACCCCGATGGCCGAGCAGGGGTCCAGCGTCACGGTGATTGGCGCGGCGGAAATCCGCGAACGCAATGAAGGCCAGACGGTGGACCTGCTGCGGCAAGTGCCGGGTCTGGTGCTGGGACAAACCGGCGCGCGAGGCGGCGCGACCAGCATGTTCGTGCGGGGCGGGGAAGCCAAGTACAACCTCGTGATGTTGAACGGGATTCCGATCGGCAGCTTTTACCAAGGGGGCGCGTTCGACTTTGCGCACATCCCGGCGGATTTTGTGGATGAAATCGATGTCGCTCGGGGGCCGCAGTCGGCGGCGTACGGGTCGTACGCGCTGGCCAGCACGGTGAACTTCGTGACGCGGTCGCCCGAGGACGGGCGGGCGCTCGACATCACCGCCGAGGGTGGTTCGCACGACTGGTCGCGTTTCGCGGGGTCCGGGTCCTTCATGCTGCCGAAGAACTGGGGTGTCGCGCTGTCGGGATCGGCCATGAACGGCAACGGAGCGGTCCGTAACGACGACTACCGCAATGACAACGGCTTCGTCGCCTTGTCGCACCGCTGGATGACGCAGAGTTTCTATGCGTTCGGGAACATCGATTCCAACGACGTGGGGACGCCGGGTCCGTACGGCTCGAACCCGAAGCATTATTACAGCGGGCTCGACCTCGTCAGCCGGGGCAAGAACAATACTTCGGTCTTCGGCGCGCACTACCGCGACGACTTGAGCGACAAATTGCGTCTGGAGCTGATCACAGGGTTCTTCCTGAATAACAGTGGCTATGTTTCGCAGTACGGTTGGAGTTTCAACAAGGACATCCGCGCCCATGCCGACGCGCGGGCGACTTGGGCCATCCTGAAGCAATGGACGATGGCTGGCGGCTACGCGTTCGAGCGCGAGGAGATGAAGAACACCTACGTGACCGACTCCTCGTCGCGCACGTTTCCCCTGCGGCGCGACAACGGCGGCATCTATTGGGAGAACCACTTTTCGTTCGGCAATTTCTTTGCGAATGCCGGATTGCGCGAGGAGATCTACCAGTCGCCCGCAGAGCCGGGCAATGCGTACGGCTACCCGCCCCGTCCCGATTTCACACCCCGCACCGACACCAAGTTGACCCCGAAGGTTTCCGGTGGCTATGTTTTCAAGACCGGCGAGCGGCTGCACGCGTCGTTCGGGACCGGTATCCGGCCCCCCGGCGGTTCCGATCTCGCTTTTACGAACAATCCCAATCTGAAGCCCGAGCGCACCATCAGCTACGACATCGGCGTGGAGCAGACGCTGTGGAACGGGCGGTTGGCCCTTGATGCCACGTGGTTTCACAACGATTTCAAGGATCTGATTGTGACCGCCGGCGGGTCTTTGGCGAAGCTTTCGCAGTTCTATACGGACAACTTGGCGAATGCGCGGACGCGCGGGATGGAGACGACGGCGCGCTACCGGCCGTCCTCGGTGTTTTCGCTGACGGGCAGTTACACATGGCTCGACACCCGCGTGTTGTCGGTGAACGGCGGCAATGGCTTGGTGCAGCAGTACTACGCCTTGGGGCAGCCCCTGCTGCGACGTCCAAAGCAGTCGGGAACTTTGGAGGCGTCGGGACGCTACAAGCGGTTCTCGGGCAATGTGACGGGTTATTTCCGGGGGCAGACCCTGGACGTCGAGGCGAATTACGGATTGTTTGGAGGGCAGTACATCAATCCGGGCTATGCCAACATCGGATTGAATGTGAACTACAGGGCCGGTCACGGGGCGACGTTGTATGTCAACGTCCGGAACCTGCTGGACCGCCAGTACGAGGAGATCTACGGCTACCCGTCGCCGCTGGTGAACTTCGTGGCGGGCATAAAGTGGACACTGCCTCGCAATAGGTAATGGGGAGCAAATTAGGATGAGCGAAGGGTTCAACGCACCCCGGTTGGCGATTAACCGGGTTTACACCAAGCAGGGCGATTCCGGGCAAACCAGCCTTGTGGGTGGCCAACGCCGCCCCAAGGACGACTTCCGCATCGAGGCCTACGGCACAATCGACGAGTTGAATAGTTTCATCGGGCTGGCGCGACATTCGGCGGTCGAGGCGGGGCTGGCGGAACTTGCGGACATCCTGAAGCGGGTGCAGCACGAGCTATTCAACGCGGGGTCGATCCTGGCGACGCTGCCGGAGGACGTCCACCCCAAGCAGGCGAGGGTGACGGAGGCGGATTCGAAGCAGTTGGAGGACGAGATCGACCGGATGAACGAGGAGATTCCGGCGTTGCGGTCGTTCGTGCTGGCGGGCGGATGCCGGTTGAACGCGGAACTTCATGTCTGCAGGACGGTGTGTAGGCGGGCGGAGCGGCTGTGCGTGACGCTGGCGCATCGGGAGGAGGTGCCGACGGAGATTGTTCGGTATCTGAACCGGTTGAGCGACGCGTTGTTTGTTTGGAGCCGGTGGGCCAGTTGCCGGATGGGGGTGGCGGAGACGTTGTGGGAACCGAATTTGGCTAGTTCGGGGAGGACGGCGTCAGGCGTTTGAGGATTGGGCCCGTACTTGTTTGGGCCGGGCTCGCTGTCCAATCACTAGAGCACCAAGAGGACCCACCAACCCGAAAACACCGCGTACTTTTTTCACGCTATCAGAAACCACTTCATGCGATCCTCCTCCAGACTCGCCGACAACCCGAGTCCGCCAGACAGAACTGGGACGACTTTGGCAGTCTACATGCTATGGGGGGAAAGTCAAGGGGCTTGAAAATAAAAGGGCCGACACGCTGTATACTGGGATCGTGCACGCTGATACTGGCCTTGTGCCGCGTTCCGGGCGGAAGCCCGTGATTGTTCTACCCAGCGGGGCGGGAGTTCGTCCGCTAGTAGCGGACGTGCCGACCCGGTCCACAAACCAGTCCGAAGTCTTGGGCCTGAGCCCTAAACAGCTAGGCGACCTTGCGGAAAAACTGGCCAGTTCCAATGACCCGGAAGAAGTCGTACGCCTCAAAGACGAGATCATGCGCGGCTTCTACGGTTGCTGATCCCTACAGGTTCCCGTGCCACAAGTTCGCAGAAGGAACGTGCCTCGTGCCGTCATGGCGCATTTGCTTCAACGACTGCAGGATCGCGAGATTGACCGGACGCAGTTGGAGTTGCTGGTCGAATGGCTGGATCAAGCGCCTGAAGTGCCCCACGGCGACTGGTACAAGCGGTTTCCGCATCTCACGGTGTGCGGCAGTGGCGAACTGGTGAAGACATTCCTCACCTCGTCCCAGATTCCTTACGGAAGCGAACTGTAGGCACAAACGACAACTCGTCCCCGGCATAGACAACGCCTGCATCGCTTAGGGCTCGGCCCTTGACTCCCGCGTTGGGAATGGGATAGTCGGGAAATGAACCAGCCGCACGGGCACACGGAAGGGGCGAACCCGGTCAGGGCGATCACGGGCTTAGACGTCCAGTAGGTCTTGCGCGATCTCGGCAGCGAGGACCGCCAAGATCTCGGATCTCAGCCGTGGCATTTCAACGGTGCCTATCCGCCACACTGCGTCTAAATCCAAGCCAAAGTAGTCGTGAATTACACGATGCCGAAACCCCGCGACCTGCAGCCACGGCACGTTCGGGTGTCTCGACTGGAGCGGTCGCGAGACCTTGTAAATGGCTTCCCCAACGACGGTCAGCTGCCGGAGGATTGCGTCCTGCAGGAGCCCCGGTGACTGGAACTGTTCCTGACGCACGCCTTTGAGGTATTCGGCCAAAGTGTCAGCTGCAGCCACGACATCGCGCAGCCGCAACTCGTCACGCCGCATAGACAACGCGCGCGTCGCTCAGGACATGGGCTCTGACTCCCGGCTTCAGCCACTTCTTGGTGGCCATGTCGACCCTGCGGCCAAAGGCCTCCGCAAGCTCTTGTTCCAAGGTGAAGTACTCCCACCCCCAGGACACACCCGGTTCGAACTCCACAAGGATATCGATATCCGAATCTTCCCGCGCATTGCCCCGAGCTTGGGAGCCGAAGATGGAAAGCTCGGCGACTTGGTATCGCCGACAGATGTCCGCAATGGAGCCGTGCGGGATGTTCATATAGGTTGCTGGTTCGAGCGTCTCCACGTCTTCATTATGCAACTTCCACGGAGGGAGTCGATGGCTGTAATGCGAACGGAGTATCCCAAAACGCAAAACGGCGGAGCCAGGGGCTCCGCCGTTCCATCCTTGCGGACTGGTTTCACATCTTGCACCGTACCCTGCTTGTTAGTGAGGATGCTTGTTCAGGGTGTTCAGGTTGTTGCCGGCGACGGTCGGCGCATAGGTCGTGGGCAGCGTGGGGCAGTCCCGCAAGTACTGGTGCTTGCCTCGGCATCCGAAAAAAAATCGGGGCCGCGCCCACCCACAGGGCAGAGGGCGCGGCCCCAGTAGAACAACCAAGGGGAGAAATCAAGAAATGGAACGGGTCAGCGGGTGAAGCGCACGCCCAACTGGATCAACCTCGGGTAGTTCGCCTGGCTGGTGATCAGGCCGAACGACGGGCTGGTGAACGTGGTGTTCGGGCCGTAGAACTGGGGCGTGTTGGCCACGTTGAGGCTTTCGGCCCGGAACTGCGCCTTGAAGCCTTCCCACAACTGGAACGTCTTGAACACCGAGACATCCCAGCTGATGAGGCCGGGGCCGCGAAGCGAAATCGTTCTGCTGAGGTTGCCAAATGTGAACTGCGGTGCCACCGAGAAGGCCGCCGGATTGATCCAACCGTCCAGCCGTTTTGCGAACGGGAGGTCGGGAGCGGGCGACGTGCCCGTCGCATTCGGACGCTGCGTGCTGGCGCCGAAGACGCTATTGTTGTTGGGCTGCGAAATCGCCAACGGGTAGCCCGACTGGGTGACGTTGACCACGTTCGCCGACCAGCCGCCAATCGCAAGGTCTAAGAACTTGTTGCCGTTCAGGAACTTGCGTCCCTTGCCGAACGGCAGCTCGTAGGTGTAGGCCATCGAGAGCCGGTTGGGGGAGTCGGTGGTAGACAATCCGTACTCCGCCTTCAGGTTATAGGCGTCTTGCGGTCCGGCCGGGGCTGTGCTGAAGCTGTTGGCGACATTGCCGTAGGCCAGGTCGGTCTGACGCGAGTAGGTATATGTTGCCAGCGCCGTCATCCCGTGCGAAAACTTGCGCTGCACCTTGAAGTGTACCGAGTTGTAGGAGGAGTGGTTGGTATCCGAGCTGTTGACCGTGATCGAGGTGAACTGCGGGAACGGCAGCAGCAGCTGCGACCGGGTGATGGTGGGGTTGCCGACGTTGAGCGTGCCCCCGTGCAAGTACATGGGATTGGCCACGCTCTGGTTGAGCGCTGCGCCGAGGGACAGGTACTGTGGATTCAACTGGTCGATGTTGCGTCCGTCTTGGACCAGATGGAGTCCGTGGGATCCGATCATGCCGACCGACAGAACCCAGGATCCGCCCAACTGGCGTTGGATGTCGAACGAGTACTGTTCAACGTATCCAGCGGACTTGGTGCCGCGATCATACACGCTGATTGCCTGGCCCACGCCCGTCAGTCCGCCGGCCGTGTTGCCTGTCGGCTGGAGCAGGCCGTTCGGGTAGGGGTTCTGGATTGTCGCAGAGGGCGTAAAGTTGTTGTCCACAGAGGTGATGATCGGCGTCGATTGGGAATAGCCCAAGGTGCTCTGGAAGGAAAACGGGAGCGGTGCCCAGAAAATGCCGAAGCCGCCGCGGATGGCAGTCTTCGAGTCCGGCGACCACGCAAAGCCGCCGCGTGGGCCGATCTTCTTCGTTATGGGCGAAAAGGTGCTGGACGGATTGCCGTTGACTCCGGCATAGAGGACGCTGCCCATGATTTTGGGATCAGAGACCGTTTGCTGGAGCGGGCTGGCGACCGTGGGGTCGAAGCCGATCAGGAACTTGTTGTTCTTGTCGGCGGGACCGGTTTCATACTCCCAACGGAGGCCGAAGTTGAGAGTCAGTTTCGACGTCACGCGGAAATCGTCCTGTATAAACGCTCCGTAGTAGTTGACGAAGTTGTAGAAGTTGGTTCCGACGTTCTGGCTGCCGCCGGTCGGATAGCCGAGCAACATGGTCGCGAGACTGGCACCGGTGCCCAAGGTCGTGGTCTTCGGCGTTGCGCGTGTGAACACGTCGGAGAACGCGAAACTGGTTGGGCCGACGCCGGGTGCGCCGTCGTGATGCATTCCTCGCCAGTCGAAACCAGCCTTGAGGGAGTGGCGGCCGAGAAACTTCGACACCGTGGCGTTCGAACTACGCGAGTAGTAGACGTTTTGGGTGGTTGTGCCGCCGCCATAGCTCGCCAAGTCGCTCATTGTTATGGCCGGAAATGCCGGATACTTGGTAGCCGATACCAAGGAGTCCGGCAGACCGAGGCTCTTCAGGTCGAAGCCAAGGCTGTAGGGCGGCGTGAAGTTCGGGAATCGGTTGAAGCCGTAGCGGATTGCCACGACCATGGTCGGTGACGGCGTCAGCGTGGTGTTTAGCTGGGTTGCGTCAACCTTCCGGAAGATGATGCCCTGATTCGGCGAGGCCAACTGGTTCGGAAACCAGCGGTTGCTGGGCTCGGTGCTGCCGTAATGGAGGTAGGAGGCCGAGGCGCGCCACCAATTGCGGATTTCCTGGTCGCCCTTGAACGTCAGCTGGTCGGCACGGTTGAAGGCGCGGACGGTGGCATCGTAGTTCGGGGCACCATAGAACGCGCCCGTGACATTGGGCGCCGGGAAGTAGGACGCGAGCTTCAGGCCCGTCGCGCTGAGGCGGGTGGCCGGAATCACGTTTCCAGGGAAGAGTGATCGCGTGCCGTCGGCCTGTGTCGTCAGGGGATCGTAAATCAGTTGCTGGGTACCTTTGGTGGAAAGGCTCTTGGAGAAATCGCCTTTGAGTTCCGCCAACGTTGGGACGGACAGGCGGGTGCCCGAAGCGTCGTATTGGCGGTAGGCCTCGCCCGAGACAAAGAAGAACGTCTTGTTCTTGCCGTTGTAGATCTTGGGGATGTAAACCGGCCCGCCAATGGAGCCGCCGTAGTTCTTGAAAGGCTGGTCGGGGTTGGCCTGCCCGGCCCGGTTGGAGAAGAAGTTGTTGGCGATCCAGTCCGTTTCGCGGATGTAGCCGAACGCACTGCCGTGCATCTGGTTGGTGCCGGAGCGGAGGAACGTGTTGAAGGTTCCGCCGCCGGTGCGTCCCATCTCTGCGTCGTAGGTGTTGGCCTGGACCTTCATCTCCTGCACTGCCTCTTGGGACGGAATGATCACGGCGCGGTTGGTGGAGTCCGTGATCGAAATGCCGTCCAAAGTGTAGTTGTTGCCGCGTACAGGGCCGCCCGCGATGGAGATTTGCGAGGATCCGGATTGGTCCTGCATGCGGTTGAATTTTGGATTGCCCACCTGCGCGACCGACTCCGACAGCTTCGAAAGCATGAACGGATTCCGGCCCAGATTGGGCAAGTCCTCGATCTTCTGGCGGTCAATGACTTGGCCTGTGGATGCATCGGCGGTTTCGATCAATGCCGAGTCGGCCGTGACATTGATTTGGTCCGATACCTGGCCCAGCTCAAGCGTGAAATCCAAGGTGACCGACTGTTGGGTCGCCACGACGACGCCCTTCTTCTCAATCCTCTTGAAACCCGAGGACTCGGTCGAGACGGTGTAAGTAGCTGGAGTCAGGGACGCGAACGTGTATTCGCCCTGGTCATTGGTTATTGTCGAGCGGGAGATGGAGGTGCCTTCGTCTGTGAGGGTGACTTTCGCGAGCAGTACCACCGCTCCCGTACCGTCAGCGACGCGACCCCGCATGTTGCCTTGGAAACCTTGGCCGAGCACGATTCCTGAAAGTGCCGTGGCCAAGATGAAGATCGAAACAACTCTACGCATGTGGTTCTCCTTTCAATAGTCAGAAAGGCGACGGGGCGGAACAATCCAGCGGGGGATTGAGCCCGGGCGCGTGCGGTGCGCCCGGGCGACGGTGGTGGAGGAAAAGGGGGGAAACGACTACGCCATGATCTTGTCGAGCGCCGCGGTGAACTTGTCCATCTCGGCCTGCGTTCCGACCGTGACCCGGACATGTGTCGGCCAAGCGGGCCAAACACGTCCGATCATGATCTTCTCCTTCATGAAGGCCGTGGCGACTTCCTGACCCGGCCGGTTGGTCTCCATCATGAAGAAGTTGGTCTCGCTCGGGACGTATTTGATTTTCTTCTTCTCCATGAAGTTGAAGGTGTTCTCGCGGATCTTCTTGTTGATGGCCATCCGTTCGGGCACGAGTCCCTTGGCCTTCATGCTGGCCGTGGCGCAGGCGAGGCCGGTGATCGGCAGCATGCCGCCGCCGTACGGGCGCAACTTCGCCAAGAGATCCGGGCGACCCAGCGCGAAGCCGGCGCGGATGCCCGCCATGCCATAGACCTTGGAGAAGGTCCGGAGGACGATCACGTCCTTGCCCGCCGCGACGAGGTCGCTTGCGGGTTTGGCGTTTTCGGAGAAGTGGATGTAGGCCTCGTCGACGATCACCACGGCGTCCTTCTGCTTGTGCGCCAGGAGGTATTCGATCTTTTCGCGGGAGGTTAGCGTGCCGGACGGGTTGTTCGGGTTGCAGACGTAGTAGGCACCCGCGTTCGGGTCCATCTTGATCATGGCCTCGGCATCATGCGAGTAGTCCTTGCAGAGCGGGACCTTGACGGTCTTCGCGCCGATGAAGGAGGACGCGCCGCTGCCGTAGCCGGGGTCGGCCATGGTCCAGCTGCGTGTGGGGGAGACGAAGGCGCAGGCCGAACGGAAGAGCGGGTCGCTCGATCCGGCGAATGCGGCCACGCATTCCTCCTTCACTCCCTCCATCTGGGCGACGGTCTTGACGAAGTCCTGTTGCTCGCCGGTGGGGGAATAGCGTCCACCAAGAGGCGCGATCTTCATGATCGCCTCGAGGCCTTCCTTGGAGGGGCCAAGGGGATTCTCATTGGAACTGATCCGGACCACATCGGGGTCCATCGCTCCACGCGCACCGCCGCCGCGCGTCCGGCGTTCGGCCTCTTGGGCCTGGGCATATTCGGTGAAGGGAAGGGCCGAGACGCCGGCCGTGATGGCGGACATGATTCGACCGATATGGCGGCGCGAGTAGCCGCGGTCGGAAAGGGACTCGATACCGCTTTCAAGAACTTTGGACATGGAAACCTCTTCTTGGACCGGGCTCATTGGCCGGACCGGGTTGGATGGATGGAATCCGGCTGCGTCCCGACGGGGCGCAACCAATGTCTGGGAGACGGACTCTGACTGGGAGGGGTGCTGCTTTGAGATGGCCGCGTCGTAGCGACCTGGAAAGGACGGTTAGAGTTATGTTAGTGCGGCCCACCAAATATGTCAAGGGAGGGAAGAGAAAGTTTTCGGGACAAATGGCATAAACGCATGCAGGAGTGGGGCTGTTGCAGTGCGTGCTCGCGTATGGAGTTCTTTGGGCATTTCCGGTTTTTGGTCTGATCGGGGACGGGCATACCATGGCGCGGTTTTGGTGTCACTGGAAGTGCGCGGGCAGATCCAGAGCAAGAATGGATGGGCCCGATCCATCGAATCGATACCTATTCCCACGCCGATTTTGGAGGTATGGTGTTGAAGCTCAAATCCCGCTAGGATGGGGATGTCCGTTCCGAAGTCTTGCAGAGTCGCAGTTTGCATGGAGCGGCCACTGGCTGCACTTTTGGTGTAGTGCGGTGGCCTCGGGCTCCGAAAATGCAAAACCCCGCCAGTGAGGGCGGGGTCTGCAAATCCACTCGGAGTGGAAAGGGGGACCGAATGGTCTTCTTGATGCTGGTGTCTATCCTAGCTCGTTTTAGGAAGCCGAATCAAGCTGGAGTTCAAACTCGAACTCTAGCTTGGCCGACAGGGGGCCTGTGAGTGCGAATCGCGGGCTCCCTTCAGCATCACTATACCAGATTTCGGGCTGGCGCAAGTATACCCCCATGCGGATTTTGGAGGTATGGCGTCCGGCCCTCAAACCCACTAGCATGGGGATGTCCGTTCCGGGTCTTGCGGAGTCGCAGTTTGCATGGAGCGGCCACTGGCTGCACTTTTGGTGCAGAGCGGTGGCCTCGGGCTCCGAAAATGCAAAACCCCGCCATCTGAGGGCGGGGTCTGCAAATCCACTCGGAGTGGAAAGGGGGACCGAATGGTTCTTCTGATGCTGGTGACTTTCCTAGCTCGTCTACGGAAACGCCGATTCAAGCTGAAGTTCAAACTCGAACTCTAGCTTGGCCGACAGGGGACCGCCGACTGCGAATCGGTGGTTCCCTTCAGCATCACTATACCATGATTCCGCAACTCCGCAAAAACCCCAACCCAACTCCTGACACTTGACGCCCGAACGGGCATATAATAATGGGTGGCCGACGGGAGGCCCATACGTTCATGGAACTGAACAGACGACATTTCTTTTTCGGCTCTCTGCTTGCCGGTGCGATTCCAACCGCCGGATTCGGGAGCACCCCCTCACTCAAAGCCTTGGGCTACAAGTCGCCCAACGAGAAGCTCAACATCGCGTCCATCGGTGCCGGCGGCAAGGCTGACAGCGACATCACAGGCTGCGCGAAGGAAAACATCGTAGCCCTCTGCGACGTCGACCAAGCCCGCGCCGCGAAGAAGTTTAAGGAGTACGAAAAAGCTCCCAAGTACTCCGACTTCCGCAAGATGCTCGACGCCGAACACGCCAACATCGACGCCGTCATCGTCACGATTCCGGACTTCATGCATGCCACTGCGGCCATCTCCGCGATGCAACTCGGCAAACACGTCTACGTCCAGAAGCCGCTCGTCCGCACCGTGTTCGAAGCGCGGGCCATGCTCGATGCCTCCCGCAAGTACGGTGTTGCCACGCAGATGGGCAACCAGGGCTACTCCAACGAAGGCACGCGGCAAGCCGCCGAGATCGTCTGGTCCGGTGCCATCGGCGACGTCAAGGAAGTGCACGCTTGGACCGACCGCCCGTGGTGGCCGCAGGGCGTGACCGAAATCCCCGCCCCGACGCCCACTCCGGCTACCCTCGACTGGCAATCTTGGCTGGGCAGCGCGGCCGACCGACCGTTCACCGCCGGCGGCGAGGGCTACCCCAACCAGTACGGCAACTTCTACCAGCCCTTCAACTGGCGCGGCTTCTACGACTTTGGCTGCGGCGCGCTGGGCGACATGGCTTGCCACATCCTTGGCGCCCCGAACCTTGCGCTGCGTTTGGGCATGTCGGCCCCGACGTCGGTCGAATGCATCAGCAAGGAAGGCACCAGCAACTTCATGTTCCCGAAGAAGTCGGTGATCAAGTACAGCTTCCCGGCCCGCGGCAGTATGCCGGCGGTTGACATCTTCTGGCATGACGGCTTGAAGGAAAGCCCCAAGATCGACGGCGTTCCGGCTGGCGAACTTCTGGGCGACCTGCCCTCGCGTCCGCGCAGGGCGAGCGATCCCCGTCCCGCCGTAACTCCGACGGGATATGTCGGACGCGTCTTCAATTGGGCCTCCTACGAGGACGCGAAAGCCGCGGACGCGCGCCAAACTCAGCCCAATGGGAGCCTTTTCATCGGCTCCAAGGGGATGATGACCACCGGAACGTACGGCGAACAGACCCGGCTGCTGCCGGTCGAGGACATGCGGGACTACAAGATGCCTGAGCCGCTGCTCACGCGGTCGCCTGGGCATTACCAGGACTGGATCCGTTCGTGCAAGGGCGGCGATCCGGCCTGCTCGAACTTCAACAACGCGGTACCCTTCGTCGAATGGATGCTGCTCGGCGTGATCGCACTGCGCGTGGAAGGCAAGCTGGAGTGGGATGCGGTCAAGGGTCGGTTCACCAACAGCCCCGAGGCCAACAAGTACCTGAAGCCGACCTTCCGCAAGGGATACGTGCTGAGCTAGGGTTCTCGCAAGCGATGGATCGGAAAGGGGGGCGGATCGAATCCGCCCCCCTTTGTCCGTCTTCGAGCTTTTCGAACAAACACTCCCTTGCGGTCGTGCCTCGGTAACAATGCTGATTCGGCCGAGCCGCGACCGCGAGGGAGCGTTTGTTCGGGGAACCGAGATGCGCCGCGGTTACCGTAATTCCGAAAATGTCCTAATACAGGCTCGGACTTCCTTCCGGACGCGTCTTCCAGCGGCGGTGGATCCACAGCCACTGGTCCGGGTGCTCCCGGATGGCGGCTTCGACGGCGGCTTGCACCCTCGCCGTGTCAGTCTCCGCATCTCCAGTAACTTCCACCTCGGGATAGAAGCGGAGGACGTACTTCCGTTCGCCCTCGTTCCAGAAGGCAAAGCCGGGGATCACCGCGGCCCCGCTTCTCGCCGCCATCTTCGCGAACGTTGAGTTGGTGCAGGCCGGCATCCCGAAAAACGGAACAAAAACGCCATTGTCGGGGGACCAGTTCTGGTCCACAAGGATGCCGACAGGCTCGTTGTCCTTGAGTGCCCGCAGGATGGACCGCGCGAAGTCGCGCTTCGAGAGCAGCTTGTTGCCGGATCCTCCGCGGCGGGCCTCCACAAACTCATCCAGCACCGGATTGTCGAGCGGTCGGACCACCACGTTCATCGGTTCCGTCAGCAGGGCGTGGGCGTATGCGCTCAGTTCCCAGTTCCCGAGGTGGGCCGTCGCGAACAGCACCCCCTTGCCTTTGGCCTTGGCCTTCGCGTAGTGTTCAAAGCCCTCGTACCGGATCCAACCGGCCACGTTCCCGCGATTGATGCCGGGCAGCTTTGCGAACGCCACCAGCAACCGCCCGATGGAGCGATAGACGCCGTCGACGGTCTGGCGGCGCCATGCGGCATCCCGATCCGGGTAGGCGAAGGTCAGATTCTTGTCGGCCGTCTGGCGGAGGCGCGGGACAAGCGCGTCGAGAGCGAGGGCAAGTCCGGCTCCGAGGTGCTCGGCTGCGCTGCGGGGCGTGTACTCCAGCGCCGCAAGCATGCAACGCGCCAAAGCGGCCTCGAACGTATTCCGGAACCAGGAGCGGGTTGCCAAGCTATTCGATCCCGGCGCTATTCAATCCAACCGCCGCCAACCACCAGGTCGCCCGAGTAAAACACCGCGCCTTGTCCGGGGGTGACGGCACGCTGCGGCACGTCGAACCGCACTTCGACCCGGCCGCCCGGCAGCGGCACCAACTCCGCCGGCGACGGAACATGTCGGTTGCGGATCCTCACGTCGACGCGCGCCGGAGCTTCGAGGCCCGCCCACGAAATCCAGTTGATATCGCGGGCCACCAAAGTCGAACGCAACAGGGAATCGTTGCCACCGACGGTGACCGTCTGCGACTTCGGATCCGTCGAAATCACGTATAGCGGTTCGGGGGCTGCAATCCCCAAACCCTTGCGCTGCCCGACCGTGAAACGGTGCGCCCCGGCGTGGTTCCCCAGTTTGCGCCCGTCCTCGTGGACGATGGCTCCCTGTGCGTCGACCGCCCCCGCGCCCTTCTCATTGAGGTATGCGTCGATAAAGCCCGCGTAGTCGCCGTTGGGGACGAAACAGATCTCGTAGCTCTCCGGCTTGCCCGCCACTGCGAGTTCGAAGTCAACAGCCAACTGCCGAACCTCCGGCTTGGTCATGCCGCCCAGCGGAAAGAGCGTGCGCGATAGCTGCTCCTGCGTCAGGCCCCATAGGAAATAGGTCTGGTCCTTGGACAAATCGACCGCGGTGCGCAGCTCCCAGCGGCCCGTATCGTCGTTTCGCGTCACGCGGGCATAATGGCCGGTGGCGATGGACCTGGCCCCGACGGAATCGGCCAGTTCGAGGAACCGGTCGAACTTGATGAACGTGTTGCAGTGCGTGCAGGGAATCGGCGTGCGTCCCTCAAGGTAGTCCGCCACGAACGGCTTGACCACGGATTCCTCGAAATGCTCCTCCAGGTTGACCACGTAGAAGGGCATCTCCAGCTGTTCGGCCACTCGCCGGGCGTCGTAGACGTCGTCCAGCGAGCAGCATCGTCCGGTGGTGGCCTCGGTGGCGAGTTGCGGCAGGCGGCGCTGGTTCCAAAGCTGCATCGTCAAGCCCGCCACATTGTGGCCCTGGCGCTTCATCAGCGCCGCAACGGCGGAACTGTCGACGCCGCCGGACATCGCGACCGCAATCAAGGCGTCATGCATGGGCGAACTCCCGGGTCAGAGGTGCCGGCGAAACCCTGCGCAGGTGCGCCACGCTGTCCGCGACCGCTTCGATCAGTCCGTCGACCTGTTCCACCGTGTTTCCGGGGCCCAGCGAGAAACGCACGCACGACCGGGCCGTCTGCTTGTCCATGCCGAGCGCGAGGAGAACGTGCGAAGGTTCGACCGCGCCGCTGGAGCAGGCCGAGCCGCTCGACACCGCGTACCCCCGCAGGTCCAGCGAGATCACCATGGCCTCCCCGCCGATGCCGTCGAAGGCGATATTGCTGGTGTTGGACAGGCGGCTCGACGGGTCGCCGTTGAGTCGGGTACCGGGCACGCGGGCCAAAACTCCGCGTTCGAGGCGGTCCCGCAGGCCGGCGATGCCGATCCACAGGTCGGGGCCACCGGAAATCGCGGCCGCCAGCGCCACGGCACCCGGCACGTTCTCGGTGCCCGCGCGCCGGTCGCGCTCGTGGTGTCCGCCATGCAGGATCGCATCCAGCTCCACGCCCTTCCTTATATATAGGGCTCCCACGCCTTTGGGGCCGCCGCACTTGTGGCCGCCGATCGACATCAAGTCGATTCCCAGCACGCGCGCGTCGACCGGCGTGCGGCCGACGGTCTGCACCGCGTCCGTGTGGAAGAGCGCACCGCCTTCGCGGGCGGCTTTTGCCAGCTTGGCGACGGGCTCGATGGTGCCGATTTCGTTGTTGGCATGGTGGATCGAGACCAAGCAGGTATCGGGACGCAAGGCGCGCTTGACATCGCCCGGTTCCACGCGTCCAACGCCGTCCACCGGCAGGACCGTCAGTTGCGCGCCTTCGCGTTCCAACTGGGTGCAGGCGTTCAGGACGGCCGGGTGCTCGATGGCGCTGGTGACCACGTGGGCGCGGCCCGTTTCGCGCAGTGCCTTGCGACCGACGCCCAGGATCGCAAGGTTGTCGCTCTCCGTGCCCCCTGAGGTGAAAACGAGTTCCCGGGGATCGCAGCCCAGCGACCCGGCAAGCTTGCGGCGCGCGCCTTCCAGCTTCCGTTTCGCGGCCTGGCCATAATAATGGATGCTGGACGCGTTGCCGGAAACTTCGGCGATCGAATCCACGAGGCATTGCAGCACCCCGGGCGCGACGGGCGAAGTCGCGTTGTGGTCGAAATAGTAGTGGGACACCTGTTCCCAGTTTATCGCTACCGGAAAACCATGAGACCAATCGTCACCCTTCTGACCGACTTCGGCACGTCCGACCACTACGTGGGGGCGATGAAGGGCGCGATCCTCTCGGTCTGCCCCGCCGCGACCGTGGTCGACATCACCCACGAGGTGGCTCCGTATGCCATCCTCGAGGCGTCGTACAAGCTTGCCCAGTCCTGGTACTGCTTTCCGCCGGGGACCATCCACGTTGTTGTGGTGGATCCGGGCGTGGGCGGTGCCCGCCTGCCGATTCTGGTCGAGGCGGGGAGCCACTTCTTTCTGGCTCCGGACAACGGGGTGCTGACCATGGCCTTGGACGTGGCTGGCTCATGGACGGCGCGACGGATCTCTGCCGCCCGGTATTTCCGGCAGCCGGTGAGCCGGACCTTCCACGGACGCGATGTATTTGCGCCGATCGCGGGACAATTGGCCGCCGGAATTGGCCCGGATGCTCTCGGGACGCCGGTGGACGGGGTGCGCCGGCTGGATGCCTGTGTACCGGTACGGATAGACCATGCACGATGGTCGGGCCGGGTCCTCTCCGTGGACAGGTTCGGCAATATTGTGACGAACTTCCGCTGCGCGGAATTCGGTTGGTTGGCGGAGAGGCCGTTCGATCTGGCCGTCGGCAATGGTTCGGTGTCGCGGTTCCGGGCAACCTACGAGGAGTCGGGGGAGGAGGCCGCCTTCGCGCTGGCGGGAAGCGCCGGGTATGTGGAGGTATCGGCGAAACAGGCGTCGGCGGCGATGCGGCTTGACGCAGTAGTCGGCGGCACAGCCATCCTTTCTATCCAGTACTGAGGGTACTGGTTATATAACTACCGGTACTTATCCTGTCGCCAGCTGAAAAAACTCTTGTTGGGCGACTTTGAAATCCTTGATTCTTTTCACACGCTTTTGCAATAATAAATTCTGGTCCCTAGAGTACGGCGGTCGGTGGCTCAGCGCACGGAAATGTTTGCCGACCAGCGCGCCGGGGCGGGCTTCATGGCTAGTGCGAACTTGGTATGCACCGTCAGAGGTACCGGTACTCAAGGATAGCCCAGCAGCTTTCAGGAGTCTCGGGAATCTGCTAAGCTGGCTTTGTCGGATTTATCACGGAGGAGCCCGGTCTAAGAACTGGGTGTAAGCGGTCCAAATATGAACACTTCAATCAAGAACGTCATCCTCGGGTTCGGGATTGCGCTTATCAGCGTCATTCCCGCCAGCGCCAATACCTTGGTCTTCTCGATCACGGCGGCCCAGATCTATTCCGGTGCCATCAACACGACGACCGGCGTGTCGTCGAGTGTTGGCACCAACTGCGGCGGCTCGGCGGCAATTGGCGGCGGTGCTGCTGGGCTTCCATTTTGCGGCATCTACGGAATCTACCTCTCCACGGGCACCATCACAAACGCTGCCGGATCAGTTGTCAGCGGCGTTGCGGGCCCTGCTTTGGCCGCCGGTGGTGGAAGTGTGTCAGCAGTCGCTGGCGCTCTTTGGGGAGTCACGGCGAGCGATTACTGGATCCAGGATGGCAGCACTAGGCAGGGTACGGCTGCCAACCAAGCCTATGGCATCGAGGGCAACAACTTCGTCGGCAATACGATCGCGTACGTGGCTTCAACGGCTACCGGTGCCGGAACCATCGCGAACGGCTTGGCTGCGTCTGCCGGAACCCAGATTTACAGCACGGATGCTAATGGCGGCGCATCGAACACTCTGAAGGCCGCCTCGGTGGGGACCGCTGGCGATGGTATCACCACCGTTGGAAGTGGTGGCAGTGGCGACATCGGCATCCTGAACGCGACCACCACGTTCACGTTCTACGTCACCTTCCCCAGTACCATCTTGGCCTCGACCACGGCAAATCTGACTCTAGAGGTGTTGTTGGCTCGCATCAATCCCACTACTGGCGCGCAGCAAGCCAAAACCTATGACAGCACTTTGCTGATCAGCGGTGTCAATGGCACCGTGGTCCCCGAGCCCTCTTCGATCCTACTGGCGCTCGGCGCACTTTCGGCACTGGCTGCCAAATACGGTCGCCGCTCGTAAGATCTTCCAACTTGCTTCTCCTCCGAAAACGGCCATCCCCGGAAGCGGGGATGGCCGTTTTCTATTGCCGGGAATGGCTTCCTGCCGTGGACTGATTCCCGCCCTGCGCCCTTGCCATGAGCCTAACGGCAATAGTACTTTCAGTACGTTCATCCCCCTGTCTCAGCGCCAATAAGGCTCCTATTTTCCACCGCCTTTTCCCGGTGTTTCCCGACTTCGAAACCGCTGCCAGGTACTGGTACGGGTTACTGATGGGAGTCTATATTTTCACCCTCCATTGGTGTTAGCATCGTCCTGTCGGACAAAGTTTTCAAGACATTAGGCCTCGTCGGCAAGTCGGGTCAGGAGATGATTCCGCACCCGGATTCCGAGAGGCGAGCGGCTAAACTAGACCGCAGAATAATTGAACCGAAATGAGAGAGGAAACACCCTTGAACAGATTCACACGGCGCATAGCAACCTTGGCACTGCCGGTTGCCACCTTGATCTTCACGGCAGGCTTGGGCACGACTCCAGCCGCAGCCCAGTGCCTCGGCTGTGTCAACGCAGTCACAGTTCCCACCGGCAACGTCCAGTTCAACTTGGTCGCGACGAACTTCAACGCGTCGACTGACAACGCTGTTGCAACAGGCAATGGCTTCTTCGCGGTGACCCTGCAGAATGTTGCCGCCGGTTTGGGCATCGCCAATCAGGCATACCCGGCATGGTGCGGTGCGTGGCACAATTCCTCGGTCCAGGGCAATGGTATTCCGGGCGTACCGGTTTACAACACTTACTCCTCCACCTTCCCGTCCGGCTACGGACCGATCGTGAAGGGCAACACCATGAACATGGTGAACTACATCCTGAACCACAAGAACGGGACCGTGCAGGACGTGCAGGACGCTATCTGGCTGGTGATGACCGGCGTCACTGCGGCCCCCGCCTCCACGACCGCTCAGGCTTTGGCGAGCGCGGCGGTTGCCAGCGGGGCTTCCTACATTCCCAACGCCGGCGGCGTGCTCGCGGTGTTCTACGCGTTCGGCCCGAATCCGCTGGCCGCCGACGCGAACACTGCGGCGGGTCAGTTGCAGAGCCTGCTGCTGGAAGTGCCGGTTCCTACCGTCACCCAACAGGGCGGCTGCACCACCTGCGTCAGCAGCATCACGTTGCCCACCGGAAACGCGGCCTTCAGCCTCGAATCGACCAACTTCAACGCCAGCACCGACGACGCCAAGGCGACGGGCAACGGCTACTTCGCCTACACCCTGACCGGTGTCGGGACGGGCTTCAGCATCGCCAATCAGGCCTATCCGGCATGGTGCGGTGGTTGGTACAACTCTTCGCTGCAGGGCAATGGCATTCCGGGTTCGCCTGTGTACTCCACCTACGCGGCCAACTTCGCCTCGCTGTACAGCCCCGTGGTCGCAGGCAACACTTGGAACATGGTGAACTACATCCTCAATAACAAGGCCGGCACGGTGCAGGATGTGCAGGACGCCATCTGGCTTGTCATTACCGGCCAGACCGCGGCCACCCCGTCTGCCACCGCCCTCGCTTTGGCGGCAACCGCCAAGTTGAATCCCACCTACTGCCCGCCCGCTGGCGGCGTGATCGGGATCTACTACGCCTTCAGCGCCTCCCCGCTGGCCGCCAATTCCAGTGTCTCGTCCACCCAGTTGCAAAACATCATCCTCGAAGTTACCTGCCCCACGACGAGCGGCCAGGGCGGCGGCGGCGGTACGACCGGTACCCCGAGCCTTTCGATGACCAAGACGGCCTTCCCGACCAAGGTTAACCCCTTCCAGAAGGTCACCTACACCTACGTTGTGAAGAACACCGGCACCGTTGCCCTCACGAACATCGTGGTGGTTGACGACAATGCCACCCCGACCATCGCCAAGGACGACTTCACTGTCGGCACCATCGCCAGCCTCGCTCCGGGTGCTTCGACGACCCTCACGGCCACCATCTACCCGCCGGTGAAGGAAGCAGCCACGCAAACCAACGACTGGGGTATCAACTGGAACTGGAATGGCTGGGGCAACGACGATGATCGTGACGACGGCCATGACGACGGCTCCAAGCAGCTCCCCGGCGGCACGCTGATCTGCAAGGACGCGGGCAACGGCAAGCTGTACTTCGAATACCACGAGGACCGCTCGCAGACCGACAACACCTACGGCAGCAACTCGGCTTCCGATTGGGGCTGGGGCGGCCACCGCTTCAGCGACACGGCCAGCAACGACAGCGCCGACTTCCAGATCCTCGACAAGACAGGCTCGACGAAGCTGGGCTTCCGTTGCGACTATGTCAGCCCTAGCTCGAAGTTCCACTCCGGCTATGGGACGCTGGGCGTGACCGGTGGCGGCGGCGGCGTGTACACCGGCGACAAGACCAAGGTCCTGAAGGTCGACACCAGCCTGTCGAACAATCTGAACTGCCAGACCAAGTACCACACGCAGACCAACAACTCGCCCTCCACCTCGGACAAGGGTTGGGATTTCGACCACGCCTACAAGGTCACGGTTGACACCTCGGTTTGCGGTAGCAACGGCTTCGGCGGCGTGAAGATCCCGGTCATCCACAACTACCCGGCCAAGTGGTGGGGTTGTGATGCCCGCTCGCTCAGCCCGACCAGCTCGACGGCCACCAACACGGCGACCGCGACGGTAAAGGTTGGTACCACGGTTGTGAAGGCCACCGCCAAGGCGACCGTCACGATCGATGCCACCCGCGCTGGCTGGAAGGACTGCGGCAAGTACTAAATCCCGCAGGTTGTTTGACCGAAAGGGGGTGGCTTCGGCCACCCCCTTTCGTTTTTTGATATCATGCAGCGGACATGAGAATCCCCGTCCGCATCCTGCTTGTCGCCCTGGTCTTGGTTTTTCCGGCCCCGGGCGCGAAACACCACGTCCTCCTCAACCGCTTCCGGTCACCGGAGATCGCGCTCTTCGTGGCGGACGGCAACGGAGCTAACGAACGCGCCCTCACCAAGCACCAGGAAAGCGAGTACTCGCCCACACTCTCGGCCGACGGGCGCTGGGCCGTCTTCACTTCGGAGAAGGGCGGCCAGTCCGACATCTACCGCGTGCATCCCGACGGTGCGGGTCTCGAACAACTCACCGACAGCCCTGCCTTTGACGACCAAGGCACGCTTTCCCCCGACGGCAAGACCCTCGCCTTTGTCTCGACGCGCGAGGGCGGCTTCGCCAACATCTGGCTCCTCGACCTGGCAACCAAGAAGTACCGCAACCTGACCAAGGGCGCGGCGGGCAACTTCCGCCCCGCATGGTCGCCCGACGGACGCTGGATTGCGTTCTCCTCGGACCGCGACGCGCCGGAGTCGGTCCGCCCGGAACAGTGGGAACTACTGCAATCGACCGGGATCTACATGGTCCATCCCGATGGGACCGGCCTGCGGCGGTTGACGCGCACGGGCGGGGTGGCGGGAAGTCCGGCATGGTCGCCCGACGGCACGAAGATCCTCTTCTATGAGACCGACGAATTGGGCGCGTACCTCGCGAAGTCCGCGGGCTCCCGGACGGAGTTGGCCTCGGTCGACGTGAAAACCGGTGAGCGCAAGATGATGAGCGCCTCCAACGAGACGAAGATCTCGCCGCAATGGCTGCCGGAGGGGCGGCTGGGATACGTGATCCGCGGCACCGGGCCCAGGGCGGGTCTCAACATTTGGAATCCCGACCGCACCGTGAACACCGTGGTCAAGGGGTTGATCCGGCATCCGAGCTGGTCCACGGACGGCAAGCAGGTGGTCTACGAACGGGTCCTGAACCCCGCGTCGACCGAACATCTGATTCCCACCGCCAGCCTGGACCCCGACTTCGAGTTGACGCTCAGCGAGCCCTTCCCGGCCTTCTCACCCGACGGCCGCAAGCTCCTTTACAGCAAGTACGGCAACAACGGGACCGGTACCAGCGACACCAGCATCCAGATCATGAACGCCGATGGTAGCGGTGAGTCGACGCTCTTCCACAAGGACGGCTACAGCGCCTTCGATTCCGTCTGGTCGCCCGTGGGGGATGTGATCGCGTTCTGCGTGGGCAAGTACTTCCGCGCGCCGGGCCGTCCAGCCTCGCAGATCGCCTTGATCCAGCCCGACGGGTCGGGGTTCCGGGTGGTGGCGGACGACGGGGTGAACAACGGGTTTCCGAGCTGGTCGCCGGACGGCAAGCGCTTGGTGTACAAACGCGGCAAACAGTTGGCGATCCTGACATTGGCCGACGGCAATGTGTTCGAGTTGACCGACGGATCGCACTATGACAACTTCCCGCAATGGTCGCCCAAGGGGGAGATCATGTTCACCAGCGACCGCGAGGGGTTGTTCAAGCTGTTCACCATCCACCCGGACGGGACGGGCCTGAAGCGCCTGACCACCGGCACCCGCAGCGACGCGCATTCGGTCTGGTCCAACGACGGTGAATGGATCGTGTTCAGCAGCGGGCGGAAGGGCTTCAAGGATGAGATGGCGCTCTATGACGGGGTCCCGCAGCCCTACGGGGAGATCTTCGCCATGCGGGCCGATGGCAGCGACGTGCGGCAGTTGACGGACAACAAGTGGGAGGATGCGAGTCCGGGTTGGGTGCCGGAGTTGCCGACGAAGAAGTAGGTGCGAGTTTGGACGCAGCGCTTCAGAGGAAAACAGCCCCTTTGTTTTCAAGGGTCTCGCGCCGATCGTCCGCTCACCGTTTGGGTGATGTTGATTCAGCCGAGCCGCGACCGCGAGGGAGCGTTTGTTCGGGGAACCGAAAATGCGTCGCGGCAGGGTCAGCTGCCGTTTCTAGGATGAACTCCGCGATTAGGCCTCGGCTACTTGGCCGCCTTCTCCACGTCCCGCATCACCCGCAAGGTGTTCCCACCCAGAATCTTGACGATATCTGCGTCCGAAAAACCACGGTCCATCAGCCCCGCCACCAGATTCGGAAACTTCGAAATATCCTCCATGCCTTGGGGAAGCGCGTCCTCGACGCCGTCGAAGTCGGAACCCAGGCCCACGTGGTCGATGCCCGCCACCTTCACGGCGTGCTCGAAGTGGTCCAGCAGCTTCGAAAGTGGAACCCGCCCCAGCTTGGCGATAATCTTCGCGTTGACCTTGCGCGATTCCGGGCCGTAATTGCTCCGGTCGCCGAACTTCGGCGTCTTCTTGTCGATGGCGGCCTGTTCGGCGGCCTCCGCCGTGAGCCCCTTTAGCCGCGAAGCGTAGTTCCCGTCGAGAAACGCCTCGTAGAAGTTGATATGGACCACGCCGTTCTTGGCCGCGATGGCGCGGAGCATGTCGTCCGTCATGTTGCGGGGCGCGTTTGCCAAGGCCCTGCACGAGGAGTGGCTGGCAATCACCGGGGCCGCCGACGTCGCCAGCACGTCGTAGAAGGTCTTGTCGGAGACGTGCGAGATGTCCACCATCATGCCCAAACGGTTCATTTCGCGCACCACCTGCCGACCGAAATCAGTTAGGCCGTTGTGGACCGGCGGCTTGCTGGATGTGTCGGCCCACGGGGTGTGGTTGGTGTGGGTCAGCGTCATGTAGCGCGCGCCCAACTGGTAGTAGGTGCGGAGGATCGCCAAGTCCGAGTCGATGGCATGGCCCCCTTCCACGCCCATTAACATCGCAATGTGCCCGTGCTGGCGCGCGGCCACGATCTGGTCGGCGGTGGTGGCCAACTCCAGTTCCGCTGGATGCCGGGCGATCTCGCGCCGCACCGAATCGATTTGCAGCAGGGTGCGGTGGACGGCCTCGGACGGCGTGAATGCCACCGTGTCGGTCCAAATCGAGAGGAACAGCCCCGCTACGTGGCCAACCTTCATGCGCGGGATGTCGATTTGGCCAAAGTCGTGCTGCTCGGCGAGGTTGTAGGCCTCGTCGGTGATCATTTGGGTGGTGTCGTCGTGCAGGTCGACCACGACGGCTTGGCTCAGGACTCGGGCGACCCGGGCCGGGTCCGACTTCGACTGGGCCGCCAGCGAAATCGCAATCAGGAGCAGGATGGGCGTGGTCCGCATGATTGCTGAATTATACCCTCGGTACGGATTTCAGCCGGTTGGCGTCTTGGACTTTCAACATCCATCCTGGATACTCGGGGGGCAGGGCGCTGACAGCATCCAGCTGCGCCATCTCTTCCGCCGACAGTTTCAGCTCGACCGCGGCCAGATTGTCCTCCAACTGGTCGCGGCGTTTGGCCCCGATGATGACCGACGTCACGACCGGTTTCGCCAGCAGCCACGCCAGCGCGACCCGGGCTGCGGTGCAGCCGTGAGCCTCGGCGATGGGGGCCATCACGTCGAGGATCTTCCACGTGCGCTCCTTGTCGACGAGCGGGAAGTCGAACGACGACCGGCGCGAATCCGCGGGTGTCTGGTTGTCGCGCGAGAACTTGCCCGAAAGCAGGCCGCCGGCGAGAGGGCTCCAGACCAGCAGACCTGTCTTTTCGGACTCCAGCAGGGGCACTATCTCGCGCTCCAAGTCGCGCCCGGCGATGGAATAGTACGCCTGCAGGGTGTCGAACTTCGCCAGACCCTTCATTTCGGAGATGCCGAGGGCCTTGGCGATCCGCCACGCCTGCCAGTTGGAGCAGCCGATGTAGCGGACTTTGCCTTGGGAGACCAGCGTGTCGAGTGCGCGCAGGGTTTCCTCAAGCGGGGTGAGGGAGTCGTTGCCGTGGATCTGGTAGAGGTCGATATGGTCGGTTTCGAGTCGGCGGAGGCTGGCCTCGACGGCGTCCATGATGTGGCCGCGAGACGCGCCCACGTCGTTGCGCCCCGGCCCTGGGCGGCCGAATACCTTGGTGGCGATGACGACGTCCTTGCGTACGACGCCGAGGTTGCGGAAGGCCTGGCCGAGCATACGCTCGCTGTGGCCCTCGGAGTAGATGTCGGCGGTGTCAAAGAAGTTGATGCCGGCGTCGAGCGAGGCTTTGACGAGATCGTCGGCACCGGCCTGGTCGACCGAGCCCATCATTCTATAGAATCCGTCGCCGCCGCTGAAGGTCATGGTGCCGAGGCAGAGGGTGGAGACGAGGAGGCCGGTGTTGCCGAGGGGTTTGTATTCCATGGGTCATGACCATTATCGGACCAGCTCGGTGTTAACATCGACGCATGGAACCTCAAGTGGTCTTCGATCCTGCAGACGGGCTCAAAGTTGACCGTTCCCACTTCTCGGTGGTGGGCCTCGACGAGCCGGACGACTCTGTCGGGTGGTGGCTGCAGCGTTCCGCAGCGGAGCGGTTCCAGGGGATCGAGTTGCTCCGGAGGACATTCTATGGCGATTCCGCATCTAGCGGGAGACTTCAAAGAGTTCTTGAAGTTGCTGAACTCCAACGGGGCTGAGTACCTGCTGATCGGTGGGTACGCGGTCGGCTTCCGATAGCAACCCACGATCCATTTTCGATACCATAGTGAGAGGAACAGCCCAATGACAGCAATCCAGCTTCCCGACTTCCAAGTTGCAGCACTCGCCGCCAAGGCTGCCGCGGAAGGGCTCACCTTGGAAGCGTGGCTTGGACAACTGGCAACCACGGTTCCACGGCGGGGGGCACGGACCGGTCGCGTCCGATACTCGCTTGAAGAACTCGTGGCGCAGTGCGATCCGTCTGCACCCATGTCTGGCGAGGACGCAGCGTGGTTGAACGACCAGCCCGTCGGTCGCGAGGCGATCTGACAAGTGCAGCGGGGCGAAATCCACCACGTTGACCTCAGCCCGACATTGGGCCGGGAGCAGGCCGGTTCGCGGTATGTCTTGATCGTCTCCCCAAGGGTCTTCAACCTGCTGGGCACTCCCCTGATTTGTCCGATCACCCAAGGCGGTGCTTTTGCCCGCAACACCGGTTTCGCTGTCCCCTTGGCTGGTGCCGGTACCCGGACCCAAGGTGTTGTCCTCTGCAACCAAGTAAGAACGCTGGACTTGCGTGCCCGAAATGCCAGTTTCATTGAACGTGTTCCCCCGTTCGTCATGGACGAGGTTCCTCGAGAAGCTGGCCACGCTGATCGACTGAGCCCTTTCCGCCCGCCCATGTAATCCCCCGCGCTAAAATTACGTCAGTTCTTCATCTCCACCGAAAAGTGGCAACCGTGCGAAACAGCCCAGTCCTATGTGGATAGTCCGACTCGCCCTCCGGCGGCCCTACACGTTCGTGATCATGTCCCTGCTCATCACCCTGATGGGCGGCATCGCCGCGAGCACCATGCCGGTGGACATCTTCCCCGCCATCGACCTCCCCATCCTCAGCGTCATCTTCCAATACGGCGGCCTCTCCACCGAGGAAATGGCCAACCGCGTCGTCACCACCTTCGAACGCCAGGTTTCCTCCAACGTCAACGACATCGAGCACATCGAGTCCCAGTCCTACAACGGTGTCGCCATCATCAAGCTCTTCCTGCAGCCGGGGGCGCGCGTGGAACTGGCGCAGGCCCAGGTGGTTTCAGTCTCGCAATCGGCCCTCCGCATGATGCCGCCGGGCATGTTCCCGCCCAACGTCGTGAAATATGATGCGGCCAGCGTCCCGGTGCTCCAACTCGGACTCGGCAGCAAGACGCTCAGCGAACAGCAGCTTTTCAACTACGGCTCCAACTTCATCCGCGTTGGCTTGGCCACCATCCAGGGCACCACGATCCCGGCACCGTCGGGCGGCAAGTTCGCCCAGGTCGTGGTCGACCTCGATCCCGAGGCCATGTATGCCAACAACGTTTCGGCCAGTGACGTCTCCACCGCCCTCAACCTCCAGAACCTGATCCTCCCCGCCGGTACTGCGAAATTCGGGGAGAAGGACTACAACATCCGCATGAACAGCAGTCCGCGGATGCTGGACGACCTCAACCGTCTGCCGGTCAAGATGGTAAACGGGGCCGTGGTCTACATGAAGGATGTCGCCAACGTCCACGACGGCTCCGGCGTGCAGACCAGCATGGTGCGTGTCGACGGTACTCGCGGCGCGCTGATGACCATCCTCCGCAACGGTCGTGCCTCCACCATCGATATCGTCAACGGCGTCAAGAAGGCGCTGCCCAAGATCGTCGCCAGTTTGCCCCCGGAACTGGAAGTCCGACTCCTGGCCGACCAATCCATATTCGTCCGCGCCTCCATCGAAGGGGTGCTGCGCGAGGCGATCATCGCCGCGGGCCTGACCGGCCTAATGATCCTGATGTTCCTCGGCAGTTGGCGTAGCACGGTGATCGTCTGCATTTCGATCCCGCTGTCGATCCTTGTCTCCATCATCTGCATGAGCCTGGCCGGACAGACCATCAACGTGATGACGCTGGGCGGGTTGGCACTGGCGGTCGGTATCCTGGTAGACGACGCCACGGTCGAAATCGAAAATATCCACCGCAACATGGCGATGAAGAAGCCGCTCGTGCGGGCGATTCTCGACGGTGCGCAGCAGATCGCGGCCCCGGCGTTCATCTCCACCCTCTGCATTTGCATCGTTTTCGTGCCGGTGCTCCTGCTCACCGGTGCCGCCCGCTTCCTCTTCACCCCGCTCGCGATGGCCGTCGTGTTCGCGATGCTCGCGTCCTACTTCCTCTCCCGCACCATCGTGCCCAACATGGCGCACTACATGCTGCGGTCGGAGATGAAGCTCTATATTCAAGGGCAGCACGGCGAATCGGCTGGCGGCAAGGGCCTGATCTGGGCCATGCACTACGCCTTCAACAACCAGTTCGAGAAGTTGCGGGCGTTCTACACGTCTCTGCTGGACTGGGCCCTCGACCATTCGAAGACTGTTCTGACCGGCTTCATGGTGTTCTCGTTCGCCTCCCTCGGACTGATCGCCTTCATAGGGCAAGACTTCTTTCCGACCGTCGATTCCGGCCAACTCCGCCTACACGCGCGCACCCCGCCCGGCACGCGTCTCGAAGAAACGGAACTTTACTTCGCCCGCATCGAGCGCGAAATCCGCAACGTGATCCCGCCCGCCGAACTGGAAACCATCATCGACAACACCGGTTTGCCCGCTGGCGGCTACAACTTGGCGTTTGGCGACAATCCGACCATCGGACCCGGCGACGGCGATATCCTCATCTCCCTAAAGTCCGAGCACAAGGCGGGCACAGGCGAGTACACGGTCCGGCTGCGCAAGCACCTGGCCGAATCGTTCCCCGACGTGACATTCTTCTTCGAGGCAGCCAACATCACCAGCCAGATCCTGAATTTTGGTCTGCCCGCCCCGATCGACCTGCAAATTGGCGGTCGCAACATGCAGACCGGCTACGCGCTCGCCAAGCAGCTGGAAAAGAAGATCGCCCGCATCCCGGGTGCGGCCGACGTCCACATCCACCAAGTGATGGAGTACCCCGAGATCGACATCGACGTGGACCGGGAGAAGGCTGGCCAAGTCGGGCTGACGCAGCGGGATGTCTCCAACAGCCTGCTGATTTCGCTCTCGGGCAGCGGCCAAATCGCGCCCACCCAGTGGCTAAACTGGGCCACCGGCATCAATTACCAAGTTTCCGTTCAGACCCCGCAGCGACGCATGAACTCGCTGGACCGGCTGATGCGCTCTCCGATCGCGCCAGTCACTGCCTTCACCTCCCGCTCGGCGGACTCGCCCAGCGGCAGCGTGTCGGCAGTCGGCACCAGCCCCAGCCAAGCCACTGCCGCTTACGGCAACACGGGGATGGTCAATCTCGGCACCACCCAGTATTTGTCCAACCTCGCCGTGACCAGGCGGGGCGTGTCCCCCCAAATCATCAACCACTACAATGTCCAGCCGGTGTTCGATGTTTATGCCAACATTGACCGTCAGGACTTGGGCCGCGTCGGTGCCGCGGTGCAGAAGATCGTGGACGAGGAAACTCCCAAGCTCGGCAAGGGTGTCACCCTTGAACTCCGGGGACAGGTGGCGACGATGCAGAACTCGTTCTACCGCCTCGGGCTCGGCCTGATCTTCGCCATCCTGCTGGTCTACTTCCTGATGGCTTTGAATTTTCAATCGTGGCTGGACCCCTTCATCATCCTGATGGCGCTGCCGGGCGCTCTTGCCGGCATCGTGTGGATCCTCTTTGTTACCCAGACCAGCTTCAGCGTGCCGTCGCTGATGGGGTCGATCATGTGCATCGGCGTGGCCACCGCAAACAGCATCCTGATGGTCGTGTTCGCCAACGACCAGCGTTTGGAAGGCATGAACCAACGTCAGGCGGCGCTCGCCGCGGGCAATACCCGCATCCGCCCCGTGCTGATGACGGCGTCGGCCATGATGATCGGCATGTTGCCCATGGCGCTCGGTTTCGGCGAGGGCGGCGAGCAGAACGCGCCGCTCGGACGCGCCGTCATCGGCGGCTTGGCATTTGCGACGTTCACTACCTTGTTCGCCGTTCCGGTGACCTACAGCCTCCTCCGAAAGAAGCCCCCCGTGGACTTCGACGAAAAGCTGATCGAAGAGGAAAACGAGGACGTGAGCGTCTACTTGACGGAAGGCAACGCCTAAAATGCAAGACGTGGAACAAAGAGAAGACAGTCTGCGGGCCGAGATCGAACAGCTTCGCCGCAAGGTCGCCGATCAGGAACGACAACTGCACCAAGGGGGCGGGCACGGCGCGGCAAGACCCCGCAAGGCATCGACCGGCATTGTATTCTTCCTTGCCCTTGTGGCGGTGGGCATCTTCGTTGCTCTGTTCTTTGTCGGCTACCTGCCGCAGTCCAAACGCCAGGCGGACTTGGTCAAGGCGGCCGTTGATGAAGGCAAGACCGATCTTACGGTTACCGTCGCCAGGGTCGTGAAGGCGCCGGGGGTGACCAATCTCGTGCTGGCGGGCAACATCCAAGCCGTCACCGAGGCCCCAATCCTGGCGCGAGCCACCGGCTACCTCAAGAAGCGCTACGTCGATATCGGCGACCACGTCAAGGAAGGCCAACTGGTCGCCGAGATCGAGGCTCCGGAACTCACCCAGCAATTGCAACAGGCGCAAGCAGCCGTTGAACAGGCCAACGCGCTGCTGGAACAGTCCAACGCCTCGCTGCAGCAGGGCCGGGCGAACGCCCAGCTGGCGGGCACGACGGCGGAGCGGTACGCCAGCTTGGTGAAGCGCGGAGCCGTCGCCAAACAGGACAACGACAACTTCCAGGCGCAGTGGGAGGCTCAAAAGGCCAACGTGCTGGCGCTCGAAAAGGCCGTGATGGCGGCCAAGAGCAACATCAATGCGGCGGCCGCCAATGTGGCGCGGCTGAATGAGATCGACGGCCACCGCAAGGTCACAGCTCCTTTCGCGGGCGTGATCACACTACGCAATGTCGATTCCGGTGCACTGGTGAACGAGGGCAGCACGCTGATGTTCCGCATCGCCCAGACCAACCGAGTCCGCACCTACATCAACGTGCCGCAATCCGAGGCTTCCAACATGAAGGTGGGCGTCAAGGCGACTTTGACCATCCCGGACCTCCCGTCCAGGAAGTTTGAAGGTACCATCACCCATACCTCCGACGCGCTCGACCCCGCCAGCCGCACCCTGCTGGCCGAAATCCAACTGGACAACCAGGCTGGGCTGCTTCTGCCCGGCATGTACGCGCAGGTGTCGTTCAAAATGGCCCGCCGCGAGCCGCCCCTGCTGATCCGTGCCGACACGCTGGTGATCCGGGCCGACGGTCCGCAGGTGGCGAAGGTCATGCCCGACCGCACGATCCACTACGAAAAGTTGGTGTTGGGCCGCGATTTCGGCGAGACCATGGAGGTGATCACCGGCAACCTGCAGGTGGGCGACGAACTGGTGGCGAATCCTGGCGACGGCGTCCAGGAGAAGACCAAGGTAAAGCCGGTTGAGATCAAGGGCGAGGCTCCTGCTTCAGGAAGGGGCCGCGGTTGAGCCTTTCGGGCGAGCCCGCACTTCGACCGCAGCGCCAACGCTTGGCAGGTCGCTATGTGGTGTTGGAGCCGCTGGATCCGGGCCGTCACGGCGACGGCATCTGGAAGGCAGCGGGAGGTCATGCAAACGCCGACCTCTGGCAATGGATGCCGGACGGCCCATATCCTGATCGCGAAGCGTTTGACGCCAGTTTGTCCACCAAGGCCGAGTCGGAGGACCCCCTTTTCTCCGCCATCGTCGACGCGGAGACCGGCGAGGCCCTTGGGCACGCGTCGTTCCTCAGGATCGACCCCAAGCATCGTGTGATCGAGGTCGGCTCGATCATGTTTGGCCCGCAACTCCAGCGGTCCCGCAAGGGCACCGAGGCGATGTACCTGATGATGCGGCACGCCTTCGACGATCTCGGCTACCGGCGCTATGAGTGGAAGTGCAACGCGCTCAACGAGCCCTCGCGCCGTGCAGCCCTCCGATATGGGTTCCAGTTCGAGGGGATCTTCCGCCAGCACATGATCATCAAGGGCCAGAACCGGGATACGGCGTGGTTTTCGATCCTCGATTCCGAGTGGCCGGAGCTGAAGGCCCGGTTCGAGCGGTGGCTGGATCCGGTCAATTTCGATGTCGACGGCAACCAGTTGACGCCTCTGCGAAAATTGTAATTCATGGCTCAAGGCCGATTCATCACATTCGAAGGCATCGACGGTTGTGGCAAGACTACGCAACTGCGCATCCTCGCGGCCAGACTCCGCGAGGCGGGCCGGGAAGTCGTGGAGACCGTGGAACCGGGCGGTACCGAGACCGGTCGCCAAATCCGCAAGATCCTGCTCGACCCCGCCAACACCGCCATCCACCCCCGCACCGAGTTGCTGCTCTACTTCGCCAGCAGGGCGCAGAATGTGGAGGAAGTCATCCGTCCGGCGCTCGCGGCGGGACACTTGGTGCTCTGCGACCGCTTTACCGATTCCACCCTCGCATACCAGGGATACGGCCGCGGGCTGAGCGCCGGGATCGTGCACGATCTGGACCGCGTCGCCTGCCAAGGGTTGAAGCCCGATTGCACCGTGTTGATCGATATCGACATCGAAACCAGCATGGCGCGGGCCAAGAAACGGAACCAGCGGACGGGGCCGGAAGAATCCAGGATCGACGAGGAGGGCTCGGAGTTCCATTCCAATGTCCGGCGCGGCTACTTGGAAATTGCTGCCGCCGATTCGCCGCGGTTCCTTGTGATTGACGGACGCGCGCCCGTTGCCACGGTCGCGGAACGGGTTTGGGAGGCGTTGGCCGCGCATGTTTGAGAATTACTGGGGCAATCGGCACGTCCAGACCGCCCTCGCGGGGATGATCCAGCGGGAGCGCATCCCGCAGACGCTGCTGTTCGCTGGAATCGAGGGTCTCGGGAAAGCCACCTTGGCCCGGCGGTTCGCCGCGCGCGTCCTCGGCGATGCCGACCACCGCATCGAGCGGGACGACCTCAGCCTTCCCGAAAACGCCTCCGCCATCACGGCCCGCGAAAAGCTCCCGGCGGACAAGCGCAACGACGACCCGCTGGTCTTCGCCTCGCACTCCGATTTTCTGACATTCCCGCCCGACGGTCCACTGCGCCAGATCGGCATCCCGCAGATGCGTCTCTTCAAGGAGCGCGCCCAATTCAAGCCACTCAAGGGTGCACGGCGCGTGTTTCTGATCGACCAAGCCGACCGCGCTGGCGAGCACGCCGCCAACTCCCTGCTGAAGACGCTGGAGGAGCCGCCCGACCACCTCGTCATCATTCTGACGGCATCCAACGTTTACGATCTGCTGCCGACCATCCGGTCGCGCTCTGTCGTCCTAAACTTTTCCCCGCTGAACGACGAGGATATGCGCGCCTTCGCCGCAGCCAAGAAGCTCGACAACCCGGAGCGACGCATTGCGCTTTCGGGCGGGAGCCCGGGCGTGGCCGCGTCGTTGGATATCGAAGTCTTCCAGAAGCGCCGCGCCGCCATGCTGGCGCTGATCCGCACCGGGGCCGGCACCGCGTCCTTCGGGACCTGGCTACCGATCTCCGAGGGCCTCGGCCGCAGTAAGAGCGAGAAGCTGGAGCTCTACCTGATGCTGCTCTACGACCTGCTGCGCGATATCACGGTGTTACGCGAGGGTGGTAAGGCAATCCGCAATTTCGACCTGCGCCCCGACCTGACCGACCTCGCCTCCAAAGTTTCCCGCCGCTGGATTCTGGACGCGGTCAAGGGCGTGGACGAGATCGCAGGGCTCCTTCGCCGCAACATCCAGAAGAACATCGCTCTGGACGGGCTGCTGATGCGGATGCGCGCATCGGCGCAATAGCGGTTCTCCAGGAGACGCGGTGCCGAATGCCGCCGTCAGCAACTCCGTAGTTTCAGCCCAGCACGTTCAATCAGTTGCGTCGCCGACGCCCCGCAGCCGCTGGAGGATCGGCCTTGCCCGGGATAATCCCCAGGTCGCTGCCGTCGTACGGGCAGTGTTCGAACTCGAACGGATGCGCGCGCTGGCAGACGGGACAATACTTCTTCACGTCGGGCAGGGGGTGCACCGCCTTCGATGCCAGCCACTGGCCGCGCAAGGCTAGTTGTTCCGACGACGGCACCTTCCCGGCCTGTTCCATCGGGACCACTTCCAACTGGGGATTCTCGGTTAGGGCGACCTCCACATCCTTCTTGCCGCCGCGTGTCTCCACCTTCAGCTTGACCTTGTCGCCCGGCTTCTTGCCGTCCAGCCACTTGGTGTAGTCCGCGTCGGTTTTCAGCGCCTTGCCGTCGAACTCGCTGATCTTGTCGCCCAAGTCGAGGCCCGCGGTGTACGCGGGGGAATCGCGCAGCACCGGTCCCGTGATCGACATTCCGGTTTCGCCCACATCATAGCGACCGACGCCGAACCACGCGTGGTTCCCGGGATGCTTCCGCAGTTCGAATCCGACCGCGGCCAGCAGCTTGGCGTAGTCCATCGGCTCCTTGCCGTAGACATGGCGGCTGAAAACCTCCTCCGCGAACGCCTTGCTGGTGACCTGCGTGAGCGCTGTCTGCAGGTCCGTGAGCGTGTAGGGTTTCGCGACGTCGGGGTGGTTCCGCCACATCTGGCGCATCCAGTCGTCGAGGCTCTTGCCCGGGAACTGCGTGCGGATGGAAAGGTCCACGCCCAGCGCCAGCGCCTCCCCGTAAACGTAGTAGGAAATGAACGTGTTCGAGATGTTGACGGGGTCGTTGGCGGTCGCGGCGTCTACGAACGGGGCTTGGCGGGCCATGTCGATGATGTTGAACACCTGCCGACCGGGAGCCGTCAACACCGCGCTCACCGCCGCGCCCATCGTGGTCGCGAACCGGTCCACGCTGGAGAGGCCGACACGTTTCAGGATCAGCGGCCCGTAGTAGTTCGTGAAGCCTTCGGCAAACCACAGCTCTCCGGACATATTGGCCTTCTCAAAATCGAAGGGCTCCAGCGACTTCGGGCGGATGCGTTCCACGTTCCATGAGTGGAAGAATTCGTGCGACACCGTGCCGATCTGTTGCGTCGCGCCGGTCTTCAGGTTGCCGGCACCGGCGATCACGGTGGAATCACGGTGCTCCATGCCGTCGCGCGAAGCGTAGGGCAGGTAGTCAATCAGGAAGGTATAGTTGCCGTTGTCGTATTTCGGGAAAGCCCCGAAGACGCCCTCGGCCTCGGTGACGACCGCATGGGCCATGCGCGCGAAGGCCGCCGACTCCTCCTTGGTCCCGGTGTGGTGGATCGCGAGGCGGAACGGACTGCCCCCGACCGTCCATTCCTGCAGGTCGAACGCGCTGATCTCGATGGGGCTGTCCATCATCATGTCGACGTTGGGGGCCGAGTAGCTGCCGTCAGTCTCCGGTTTCAACTGGGTCGCGATTTGCCACTTCGACCCCTCGGGCAGCAGGAAACGGAAGTTGACAGGCAGTTTGTCCATGCCGTGCGCCCAGGCGAAGGTGGCGGGGATGTTGAGGTGGGCGTGGGTCGCGTCGATGCCGTCGTAAGTTCCGTCGGCGCGGTCGCCGAAGAGGGTGTACTCGACCACCACGGTGCCTTTGTGGCCGGAGACGTTCCACTGCGACGGGGAAACACGGGCGGTCGCTAGTTCGTGGCCTTCGCCGTCGGTGGCAGTGACGCTGTAGACGTTCTTGGCGAATTCGTGCAGCGCGTATCGACCCGGCGAGGAGCGGCTCATCACGACCTCCAGCACCGGTTGCTTGACGCCTGAGAACGTGGCTCGGACATGCGCCTCGTGGTGGGCGGCGTTCGGGAAGGAGATTTCGTAGCGGACCGGGGCCTGGGCCCAGAGCGGCGCGGCGGCGAAGCAGAATGCGGCGAAAACGAGCGCGAGGGCGGATTTCATAGGGTTCCTGCGACTTTTGGGCATTGTAGCAGGAGCCTGGTCTCAAGGAACTCTCGGGGCGAGGATCTGTCAGGCCAATGCTAGCCGTCCCTCGGGCTCCGGGATCGGGTCGCCGAACTCGTTTGCGGTCTTCAACCAGAGGTCCGCTGCCGACTCAACATTGACAAGCGCGGCGGACCTGGTGGGGCCATGCGCCAGGCATCCCGGGAGATCGGGGACGTTCGCGATGTAGGCTGCATCGTCCTTGCTCCAAGAGATGATCACGTCGTATTTCATCGGCCCCTTGCGCCCGTTCGCTTACCCCTTGGGCTTATAAGCCACGCAATCAATCTCCACTTTGATATCCGCCGCGAACTTGCAAACAATGGTCGTCCGCGCCGGTTTGGCGTCCCCGAAGAACTCCGCGTAGACCTCGTTCATCTTCCCGAATTCGGAACCATCCGCGAGGAACACGCCCACGCGCACTGCATCGGCCATCGACGCGCCCGCGCCTTCCAAAATCCGCTTGATGTTGTTCAGCGTCATCCGGGTTTCCTGCTGGATGTCGCCCGGAGTATACTGGTTGGTCTCCGGGTCCACCGCCAACTGGCCGGAGACGAAGATGAAATCGCCCGCGCGGACTGCGGGGGAATAGGGGCCTCGCGGTGCGGGCGAGCCGGGGGGAGTGAGTCTTTCGATCATTGTCTTAATGTCCTTCCGCTTCGAGGAGTCGCTCGGTTTCGATGGCCGCCATGCAGCCGGCACCCGCCGCCGTGATCGCTTGACGATAGACGCGGTCCTGCACGTCGCCCGCATGGAACACGCCGTGGATGTTGGTGCGCGCGCCGCCGTGGGAAATGATGTAGCCGTCCGGATCCAGATCCAACTGGCCCTTGAAAACCTGCGTGTTCGGGATGTGGCCGATGGCGACGAACAGTCCGTCCACTTCGCGGATCGTGCTCTCGCCCGTCACCAGGTTCTTCAGCCGAACGCCGGTGACGATGTGCTTTTCGACGTCGAAAACCTCCTCGACCGCCGAATTCAGGATCATCTCGATCTTCGGGTTGGCCTTGACGCGGTCCAGCATGATCTTGGACGCCCGGAACGAGTCGCGGCGGTGCACCAGGGCGACCCGACGGCCGAAACGGGTCAGGAAGTTGGCCTCCTCCATCGCGGAATCGCCGCCGCCGACTACCATGATCTCCTTGTCGCGGTAGAAAAAGCCGTCGCAGGTGGCGCACGAACTGACGCCGTGGCCGATCAACTGCTGTTCGGTGGGCAGGTCCAGCCAGCGCGCCTTCGCGCCGGAGGCCACGATCAGGACCCGGGTCTCCACCCATTCGCCCTCGATATTGAGCCGGAACGGGCGCTTGGAGAGGTCGGCCTCGCTGACAGCACCGTCGACGTAGGTGGCCCCGAAGCGCTCGGCCTGCTTCTTGATGTTCTCGACGAGGTCGGGGCCGAGGATGCCCTCGGGGAAGCCGGGGAAGTTTTCGACCTCGGTGGTGATGGAGAGCTGCCCGCCCGCTTCGTGGCCCTTGACGACGAGCGGCTTCAGGCCCGCGCGGGCCGTGTAGACAGCGGCGGTGTTTCCGGCGCAACCGGATCCGATGATGACAACGTTGTGCATGGGGTGAATTTTGAGCCTATCAGATGCTTGGGGAGTGTGGACGGATGCCAGCGGGTATGTAGTATTGTAGGATCAGGAAGGGTATGGAATGACAACACTCTCCAGCCGTGAATTCAACCAGGATGTGAGCAGGGCAAAACGCGCTGCGGAATTGGGCCCCGTAATCGTCACAGACCGTGGTGAACCAGCATACGTGTTGTTGAGCCACGACGCATACCGCCGTTTGGTCGGTCCGCCGCGCAGCATGGTGGACCTTCTAGCGTCGACCGACACCGGTGACATTGAATTCGAGCCGCCCCGAATGAATCCCGGTTTCCGAGCGGCGGAATTCCCCTAATGTTCTTGGTGGACACGAATGTAGTGTCAGAACTGCGCAGGACTGAGCGCGCCCATCCTGCGGTGGTGGCTTGGGCCGCCCGTACCAATCCCGACAGTATGTGGTTGTCGGCGGTCACTCTGTTCGAACTGGAACTCGGGGCTAAGCGGCTCGCCCATCGAGACGCTGCGCAGGGATTCCAGATTCTGGCTTGGATCGACCAATCGGTCTTGCCCGCATTCCGCGGGCGAATCATTCCGTTCGACGCCACGATGGCACGCAGGTGTGCAGCCCTGCATGTTCCCAACCCGCGCCCGGAACGCGACGCCATGATCGCCGCCACTGCCCTGACCCGGGACCTGACGGTTGTCACCCGCAATGTTGCCGACTTCGAGCCGATGGGCGTCCGGCTGCTGAATCCTTGGCTTTAGCGCCGGGTCCCGACTACCGTGACCTTAGCGCCCACACCACCCGCCTGCGCTAACTTAAATACAAGCGACATGCAAAGTTCCAAGTTCCTCGCAGGCCTCTGCCTGCTGGCCTTCCCGCTGCTCTCGGCCGCCCAAACGCCGCCCCCCGGCGGACGCGGCGCGGCACCCCAAGCGCCAGCCCGCAGCCCATTCCTCATCTCCCGTCCCGTCCCCGACAACGCCTCGGTGGAGCGCGGCAAGTCCGCCTTCGTCCAAGCCTGCGGTTTCTGCCACGGACCCAACGCCACCGGCGGCGAGGGCCCCGACCTCCTCCGCTCCGCCGTCGCCCTGCGCGACGAGGGCGGCGACGAGCTCGGGCCCGTCATCCGTGCGGGCAAACCCGGCATGCCCGCCTTCCCGCAGATGTCCGACGCCCAGATCAAGGACATCGCGGCCTTCATCCGCACCCGCCAGCAGGACGCCATCGACCGCGGCTCCTACAAGCTCAAGCCCGTCAACACCGGCGACGCCGCCAAGGGCAAGCCCTTCTTCGCCGCCAACTGCGCCGGATGCCATACCGGCCAGCCCAATAAGGGCAAGGATCTGAAGGGAGTCGCGGCCAAGTATGACGAGGCCGTTCTGATGGGCCGCATCGTCTATCCCGGTGGCCGCGCCGGCGGCAAGGCTGCGGTCAAGGTCACCGCCGGCACGCAGACAATCGAAGGCCACCTCGAATACCTCGACGACTTCGAGGTCGCCCTCCGCGACGCCTCCGGCGAATACCACGGCTTCACGCGCGGCCCCTCGGTGAAAGTCGACGTGGAAGACCCGCTCGCCGGGCACGAAAAACTGATGAAGTCGTTCAACGACACAGACCTGCACAATGTCCTCGCCTACGTGGTGACCTTGAAATGAAGAACCTAGCGATTTCCCTCACCCTGTCGGCCGCCGCCGTTTTCGCCCAGGGCCTCGACCCGGCGAAGCTCCTCCAGCCGCCCACCGACACCTGGCCCACCTTCAACGGCGACTATTCCGGCAAGCGTTTCAGCACCCTGAAGCAGGTCAACGCCGCCAACGTCGGTAACCTTACGCTCGCCTGGACCTATCGGATGAACTTCGGGGCCAACCCGCCCGGCGGTAACTCCGTCAAGGCCACCCCCATCGAGGTCAACGGCGTCCTCTATTTCTCCGCCCCCGACCACGCTTGGGCCGTCGACGCCCGCACCGGTCGCCAACTTTGGCACTATTCGTGGAAGTCCAAGGGCGGCATCCACATCGGCAGTCGCGGTTTCGCGATGTACCGCGACTGGCTCTATTTCGAAACGCCCGACAACTACCTCGTCTGCCTCAACGCCAAGGACGGCACCGAGCGCTGGCATGTGGAAATCGGCGACGTCCGGCTGGAGTACTTCTCCACGCCAGCCCCGGTCGTGATCAAGAACCACGTGATCGTCGGCACGGGCGGCGATTCGCTCGACGTCCCCGGCTACCTCGAAGCGCGCGACCCCGAAACCGGCAAGACCCAGTGGCACTGGAACACCACGCCGCGCATCGGCGAGCCCGGTGCCGAGACCTGGCCCAACAAGGACGCCATGGAGCATGGCGGCGGCATGACTTGGATGCCCGGCACCTACGATCCCGAACTCAACCTCTACTACCTCGGCACCGGCAACCCGAATCCCGTCTTTGCGGGCCAGGGACGCAAGGGCGACAACCTCTATACCTGCTCGATCGTCGCGCTCGACGTCGACACCGGCAAGATGAAGTGGTATTTCCAGGCCTCGCCGCACGATACGCATGACTGGGACGCGGTCCAAACGCCCGTCCTGTTCGACGGCGTGATTGACGGCAAGCCACGCAAGCTGGTTGCGCAGGCCAGCCGCAACGGGTACTTCTTCGTGCTGGACCGCACCAATGGCCAGAAGATCGTGTCGAAACCCTACGTGCCCATCAACTGGTCCCTGGGCGAGGACAAACGCGGCCAACCCATCCCGAATCAGGAGAAAAATCCAAAGGCCGACGGCATTCTGAGCGCTCCGACCGCGTCGGGCGGCACCAACTGGGCCGCGCCTTCGTTCGACCCGATGACGGGCCTGTTCTACGTCAGCTCGACCGAAAACTACAGCCTGCTCTTCATGACCGACACCGACAACAAGCCCGAGGGCTTCGCCGGCAAGGAGAACAACCTGTGGTCGAAGGCGTCGGTCACGGCGCTCGACTATAAGACCGGTGCGAAGAAGTGGGTCCACGAGTACCCCGGCCAAGGCGGCGGTAACTTCGGCATCCTCACCACGGCGGGCGGCCTGCTCTTCACCGGCGACCCGAACTCGAACTTCATCGCCTTCGATCCGGCCAACGGCAACATCCTGTGGCATTCCCGCGTCGGTGGACCCGTGGCCAACGGACCGATGACCTACATGCTGGATGGCAAGCAGTACGTGGTGGTTGGGGCAGGGGATTCGCTCTACGCCTATGCGTTGACCCGGTAGTCTACCGGCCAGCAGGCCGGGGCCAGTGGGCTACAATGGAGGTTTCGAATGCTATCAGCTACCAAAATGCGGCCTGGAATGGTCGTGAAGTTCAACAACGAGCTCTACTCGGTGTTCAGCATGACCCACCGCACGCCCGGCAACCTTCGCGGCTTCGTGCAGGTCCGGATGCGCAGCCTCCGGACCGGTTCGATGATGGAACACCGCTTCTCCTCCGAAGACAAGGTCGAAAAGGCCATCATGGAGGAAATCGAAATGGAGTACCTCTACGACGACGGAGAGTACTACTACTTCATGAACACCGAGAACTTCGAGCAGATTCACTTGACGAAGGATCTGCTGGGCGACGCGATCTACTACCTGATCCCGGAACTCAAGGTGCACGTGGAGTTCTACGAGGGCAAGCCGATGTCGGTGGAACTGCCCGCGGCGGTGGATCTGCTGGTGGTTGAGACCGAGCCCAGTCTGAAGGGCGCAACCGTTTCCAACGTGGGCAAGCCCGCGAAGATGGAGACGGGGTTGGTCGTGCAGGTCCCGGCGTTCATCGTCGAAGGCGAAAAGATCCGGGTCAACACCTCCGAAGGCACGTACTCGGAACGCGCGTAGTACTTGGTCGCGGCGGCCTTGGCTGCGCTTCGAACTCGAGCACTCGGATCGAGGAGTTGAAGGTGGAGGGAACCGGTGCCCGACGCGACACTAACGCAGCCGCAGGTATTCATCTCATACGCGACCCCCGACGCGGCGGTCGCGTTCCGAGTCTGTGAGTATCTCGAAGGGGAGGGCCTGAAATGTTGGATTGCCCCTCGAGATGTCTCGACCCGGGCCGGAACCCCATGGGCCGACGAGATTGCCCTCGCAATCGAAACAACCGAAGTTGTCTTGGTGGTTGTCTCGTCGCGAACGAATGCATCGGACCATGTCCCCAAGGAACTGGACGCTGCCGTCAGAAATCGGAAGCGCCTCTTGCCGGTCGTGCTCGACGAGGCCGCTAGCATTTCGAGAGGCATTGCCTACTACATCGGCAATCTCCAGTGGGTGGTCAGTTCCCGCGCCGGGCTGGACGGTACGCTGCCACTGGTGACCGCTGCGGCCCGAAACGATCCAAATTGGGAGCAGGTTACAGTTGCGCCTTCTCGGTGGCGGCGGCTCCGATACCATCGTGACGCCTTCCTTACAACCGTCGGCGGCAGCTTCTTGGCTGTGATCGTTGCCGCCATCATCTTGTATGCTGCGTGGAACACGCACATGAGGGTGGTCGAGAAAGACCGGAACTCTTCGTTTATGGCTCTGGGGTACGTCGACCTCGCTCCGGGTATTGACGTGACCTTGCGTCGAGGCGAGACCAGTCTCACGGTCTGGGTCTACCTATATGCCCCTGACGTTCGGTTCAGGAACGTTCAACTGCTGCTCGACGGTGCGACGATCCGGGACTCCGACCGCGGCGACCTCACGTCCCAGTTTGCCCCGGACGCGCTCGCATCCCAGACACTTCACGTCGGGGCTCGTTCGATCTCGGACTCGATCACTACCTGCCTAATACTGCCGCCCCGCGAGGACAGTCGCTCTAGATTTCGCGTCACTCAAGTTTGGCATGTGACACCGGAAAAGTCTGATACACTAGGCTTAATCAAAGCGGCCTCCGTTTCGGTGAAGTCTGAGGATGGGTCGGTTTGTGGTGAGTCGACACTCGGAAAGGTTGCAAAGTGATGACAGTCCGCCTTCAATACTCTCGGTTAGCGTGGGTGGCAGCAGTCTGCATGTGCCTCAACGGAGTGGCAATCGCGCAGTCCGACAAAGGGTGCCCAAAACAGCAGATCATTATGGCCAACGGGCCAAACGGCCAATTGGTTGCGTGCTCGAATATCGAAGCCCTGGCGCCGGATCTTGCCAAAGGGCTTCAAACAATGAATGGGTTGGCCAAACAAAACGCGGCAATGCAAAGGGACCTGCGTATCCTAACTCTGACGATAAATAAGATTGCAGGTCTCGTCCAGAATAAGGATGATGTCTTGGCTACGAGCCTCGCGAAGTTCTTGGAAGCTGCCGGTAGGCACGACGCGTCTCGGGCAGGCAAGGACATTTCAGCTCTGAACCAAAAACTCGAGGAGATTCAGAAGTCCCTCGACGAGCAGACCCGAAATCCCGCAACGGGCGGTCGGACAAAGGACGCCTTGGGCGGGGTGCTGGGGGATGACTTGGCTCGCTTGGACTTCGCCAACGTTGCGAAGGGTTTGAGCAAGACCGATTTCGACAACGGGATGTTCATGCTTGACATGGGCCAGCCCTGCGCCGCGAGTGCGTACTTCAAGAGGGCCCGCCAGTCGGATCCCGAAAATGCGGAGGCACAGTTCCAATACGCCCTTTTGGCGTCAAAGTACAAGTCCACCTGCACGGCGATAGAGTTCTCGGCTGACGATGTCAACGATGCCCTGCAAAAGTACTTGGTTCTAGATCCGAATGGCAGCCATGCTGCGCAGGCGAAGGAAATCCTTGGCGGCAAACCGCCCGCGCCACCGGGGCCAGACCTAAGTTCCGCGATGGCCCAGATGATGGGTGGCGGCACCAACATGAGGGGGACACGTGCCGTAGCTTGGGCCATGAACCCACTAACAACAGAGGGCAACGTCAAGCTGCAAGCCTGTACTTCGATGATGCAGTTGTGGAATACCCGTCGCAAAATGGCTCCGCCGCAGGAGCGCGGCAAGATGGATGAGGCAAAGGCCGCAGAATATCAATCGGATTTGATGAACGGATTGATCGACATCAGGCAGCGGATGCTTTCGGAGTCAGCACCCGGCGGAAAGGCGAAGGACCAGATCGATTACTCGCACGTCAAAGACCTGCGGGATTTGGCGATTGTTTGCAGCGATTTCACAAGGATCGTCAAGGACTTCAGGGCCGCCAAACTGTCTGGAAAGTGAAGAGCGCTGGAAAGGGCCTATGCCAAAGGCCACTATGAATTAGGCCGATTGCCCGGCGGTCGAGAGCGTACCCGACCGCCGTCACAGCGAGTAGGTGTTCAAAGACACCGGCATGCCCGTTTCAGCGGTGTTTGAAAACCTGAGCGTCGGATTGGATATTGAAGAGATCACGAACAGTTCCATTTGACCCGCGCCCAAGCGCAAGCGGTACTGGAATTGCGGCCCGCAGCCTCAATGCGCCTTCGACAAAATGACGGCGTCCCATGGATCCTGCTTGATCACGGAACACCCAGCGGGATCGCCAAGTCACTGGTTGGCCACGAGGTCACGGAGTCTGTCAATGCCCTTCCGCTGACTTCCAGCCACGTCCGAAATCGGAATTTTCCGTCCCCTCCTGAAACACCCCATCCCGTTCCTGCACTAGGTGGGCGTCAGTGATGTCTGCAAGATGTTGAAAATGAAGGCCCGCCTTTTGGTGGCCCGATTGCTTTATAGGAATGCGTGCAGCGCATTGACAGTGGTTCGGGTGACGGCGAGAAAACCTCCCTCCAGAGTATTTCCCCCTTGTTTTGCCCCTCAGCTTACCTCTACAACCCCACCAAATCCCACTCGCCGCCCCGAACCCGGCTGTATCCCTGTGAGCCCGATCTCCTGAGACCGGCAGCCGTGCGAGATCATCAATAGAGAGATACCAATGTCCAGAACCCTTCTGCAGCAACTTCGCGACATGACGGTCGTAGTGGCCGATACCGGGGACATCGAGGCCATCGAGAAGTTCCAGCCCCGCGACGCCACGACCAACCCCTCCCTCATCACCGCGGCGGCCGAAATGCCGAAGTACCGCGAAATCGTAGACCAGACCCTGCTAGCCGCGCGCACCGAACTCGGCGCCTCCGCGGAACCGTCGAAGGTCGCCAACCTCGCCTTCGAGCGCCTGGCGGTCGAATTCGGCAAGCGCATTCTGAAGATCGTTCCCAAGCGCGTTTCGACCGAAGTCGACGCCCGTCTGTCTTTTGACACCCAGGCCACCGTTGAAAAAGGCCGCTCCATCATCGCCCAGTATGAAGCCGCCGGAATCTCCCGCGAGCGCATCCTGATCAAGATCGCCTCCACGTGGGAAGGCATCCGCGCAGGGGAAATCCTGGAGCGCGAGGGCATCCACTGCAACTTGACGCTGTTGTTCGGCCTGCACCAGGCTATCGCCTGCGCCGAAGCCGGCATCACCCTGATTTCGCCGTTTGTCGGACGCATCCTCGACTGGTACAAGAAGGACACCGGCCTCGACTACGCCCCGGCCGACGATCCAGGCGTGCACTCCGTCCAACGCGTCTACAACTACTACAAGAAGTTCGGCTACAAGACCGAGGTCATGGGCGCGAGCTTCCGCAACATTGGCGAAATCACCGAACTGGCGGGCTGCGATCTGCTGACGATTTCTCCGGCTCTGCTGGCCCAACTCGATTCGACCGAGGCCGACCTGCCCCGTAAGCTTGACCCCGAGGCCGCCAAAACCTTGGACATCCAGCGCATCCCGATGGACCGGGCAACCTTCGACACCATGCACGCCGCCGACCGCATGTCGACCGACAAGCTGGCCGAAGGTATTTCCGGCTTCACCAAGGCCTTGGAAAACCTCGAGGCGCTGCTGGTCAAGCGCATCGGCGAACTCGAATCCGCAGCCTAGCTGCAAGTCGTCAGGCGTCGGCCAGACGCCGAAACATGACCAACGCGTCCACCGCGCCGTGGACCGGATGGAGAAACGCGCCGGGCAACCGCCCGACCGTTTCAAATCCGAGACTCTCCCAGAGTCCCACGGCCCGGTGGTTGGTCGAGACCACAAAGTTGAACTGCATCGCCCGGAACCCGGCTTCCCGCGCGTAATCCAGCGAGTGCAGGCACATCCGCCGCGCCACGCCGCGCCCCTGCGCAGCCATCCCCGTGGCATACCCGCAGTTCGCCACGTGGGAACCACCGCCCAACTGATTCGCCCGCAGGAAATACGTCCCAACTACAACCCCATCCTCGACCGCGACGAACGTCGTCCTGTCGGCACCCAGCCAATACGCCAGCGCATCAGCCCGACTCAGATCGCGCGGCAAAGCGTAGGTTTCGCCCGCCCGGATCACAGGCTCGAGGATTTCCCAAATGGCCTCTTGGTCGTCATCAACAGCGGGGCGTATTGGCATAGGGGACAAGACCGTTGCCGCAATTGTACAATCCCCCCATGGACTTCCAGTACACAAGTTGGGCCGACATCCCGCTCGAAACGATGAGCGACGTGATATCCCGCAAGCTCGTCTCCGGCGAAAAGGGCATGGTCGCGCAGGTTTTCATCAAGAAGGACGGCGTTGTCCCGCTCCACAACCACGAGAGCGAACAGATCACCTACATCATGGAAGGCGCGCTCAAGTTCGAACTGCATTTCGACACGGGAGTCAAGGAAGTGACCGTCCACGCAGGCGAAGTCCTCGTGATCCCGTCTTGGGTGCCCCACCGCGCGGTCGCCGTTGAAGACTGCCTGGACCTCGACATTTTCTCCCCCATCCGCCACGACTGGCTCCAGAAGACCGACGCCTACCTCCGCCGCGGTGAGACCGAAGGCGACTCGAAATAGCAATCTTGGCGCATTTGCCGTAGCGAACGGCACCACGTTTTGTTTCAACTTTGTTCCCATGGCCGGGGCAGGAATACTCGCTCGTCGTAAACTGGAGTGGTGCATAGGCCAATGGGCAGGAAAGAATGACGAGGACTCCAGCGGAGCCCGAGCCATGTCTCCTCCCCGGTTGGGAATATAGCCCCGTTGCGGGTTTTCACGATGAGATGCTCGCCCCGGACGGCACCCGCCGCCCGCACTGGACCGGACTTGTCGACGCGCTGAACCGCATCGGTCCCGAAGGCTTGGATGAACGCTGGCAGGAAGGCCGCCGCCTCATCCGCGACAACGGCGTCACGTACAACGTTTACGGCGACCCCCGCAGCACCGAGCGTCCATGGCCCGTCGACCCCGTTCCATTCCTGATTGAAAACGGCGAATGGGCCGAGATCGAGGCCGCCATCACCCAACGGGCGGTCCTGCTCAACAGCATTCTCTGCGATCTCTACGGACCGCAGCGCATCGTCCGCGACAAGCGCGTTCCCCCCGCCCTGGTGCTGGAACACCCGAACTATTTCCGCGCCTGCCGCAATCTGCCGGTGCCGAATGGCGTTTGGCTCCACAACTACGCGGCGGATATCGCCCGGTCGCCCGACGGCCGGTGGTGGGTCTTAGCTGACCGCACCCAGGCACCGTCAGGTGCCGGTTACGCGCTCGAAAACCGTCTGGTCTCGCTGCGGGTGCTGCCGGAAGTCTTTGGATCGGAGAACGTCCGGCGATTGGCTTCATTTTTTCAGGCCTACCGGACGTCGATGCGGGCGCTGGCACCGAGGGTGGAGAACCCCCGCGTCGTCCTCCTAACGCCCGGTCCTTACAACGAAACCTACTTCGAGCACGCCTTCCTGGCGCGGTATCTGGGTTACACGCTGGTCGAGGGCGGTGACCTCACGGTACGGCACAACCGCGTCTTCCTGAAAACGCTGGGCGGCCTTCTGCCGGTGGACGTGATTGTCCGCCGACAGGACGACGCTTGGTGCGACCCGTTGGCCCTGCGCCCGGACTCCATGCTCGGTGTCGCGGGCTTGGTCGAAGCCGCTTGGGCGGGCAACGTGGCGATCGCCAACAGCCTCGGTTCGGGGGTCTTGGAGTCCTCTGCATATTCGGCATTCCTGCCGGCCCTCGCAAAGCACGTGTTGGGCGAAGACCTGAAGATGCCGAACATCGCCACTTGGTGGTGCGGCGACGCGGCCGCCCGCAAGTGGGTGGCCGAACACCTTTCGACCTTGGTTATCAAGCCCGCCTCGCGCGCCGTGCAGTTCGAGCCGGTTTTCGGGGCCTCCCTGAGCGCCGGGGAGCGGAAGAAATTGCTTGAAAAGATCGAGGCCAACCCGAACGCCTACGTGGCTCAGGAGCAAGTGGCCCTTTCCATGACGCCCGCTGCCTCCGAGGGGCACCTCGACGCCCGGCATTTGGTGTTGCGCGTATTTGCCGTGGCCTCCAACGGGTCCTACACCGTGATGCCGGGCGGCTTAACCCGTATCACGTCGTCGATCGACAGCTTGGTCGTCTCGATGCAGCACGGCGGCGGCAGCAAGGACACCTGGGTGCTGGCTGACAATCCGGAACCGGCCTTCAGCCTGCTGCGAACCTCGTCCACCCCCCTTCAGGTCAGCCGTGCAACCTTCGACCTCCCCAGCCGCGTTGCCGACAACCTCTTCTGGCTCGGACGATACATGGAACGGCTGGAGATGGTCGTCCGGACAGCCCGTGCCGTGCCGCCACGGCTCTACCACGACCCCGATCCGGCCGGTGTGGGCGCTATTTCCGTCTGCTGGCGCGTCTTGACCGGCGGCGGCTGGCTGCAACATGAAGACGGCAAGGCCATCACCGAGGCCGAATGGTCGCGCGTCAAGCCTGCCGAACGTGCCGAACTGCTGGAGCGGGAAGTGCTCGACATGGTGTGCGGCGAGGACACGCGCTACGGGCTGCGGATCGCCTTGAAGGAGGTCCAACGCCTCGCGTGGCTGCTGCGCGACGTCATTTCGGCGGACTCCTGGCGCGTCCTCAAACAGCTGGAAATGCAGTTCCTGGCGGATCCACCCGATGGGCCCCTGCTGGTCAGTTGGGCGCAGAACCTGCTGAACCATACCTTGATCTCGCTCTCGGCCTTCAGCGGCCTGATCTCGGAAAATATGACGCGCGGCAATGGCTGGCGCTTCCTCGACATGGGGCGCCGATTGGAGCGCGCCCACCAGACGGTGCAACTGGTTCGCAACGGCCTCGGATTCGAAGAACTTGTGAACGAACACGCGCTCGCGGCCGTCCTCGAAGTGGCCGACAGCACGCTCACATACCGTTCGCGTTATCTGAACTCAATGCAACGGGACTTGGTGCTGGACCTGTTGCTCTTGGACGAGGGCAATCCGCGTTCAGTGGCCTTCCAGTTGGCCCGGCTGCGCGAACAGGTCGCGGAATTGCCGGAGAGCCGCCCTACCACCGGCCATGCCCGCGAGGTGCGGCTGACTCTGGGCCTGCTGGCGTCCGTGCAGATGGCCGAGGCGCACGAATTGACCAAGGCCAACGGGAGCGGGCAACTGGAGTCGCTCGAAACCTTGACAGCCAAGCTGTTGGCGGACCTGCTGCTGCTTTCCGAAACGCTGACCCGCGTCTATTTCACCCACGCCGTGGCGTCCAGACAGTTGGCCTCCAGATGAAACTGTCCGCCCAGCACACCACGACCTACCTATACAGCGAGCCGGTGGCCATCTGTCACACCGAGGTGCACCTTTCGCCCCGCAACGTGCCCGGGCAGAAGCTCCTATCCTTTGAACTGGAGATCCGGCCGGAGCCCGATTTCCTGCTGTCCCGCACCGACTACTTCGGCAATTCGACCACCTACTTTTCCATCCACGAACCGCACCAGACGCTGACCGTGGAGGCGCTGAGCGAATTGGAGATTGAATCCGAGGAACCCCCGTGCCCGGAGTTGACGCCATCGTGGGAGCGGGTGCGCGATCAAGTCCGGGAGGTAGCCTCTGAGGACTGTTTCCTCGCCTCCGAGTTCCTCTATCGTTCGCCGCTCGTAGGGCAGGGAACCGGCTTCGGCGCGGAGTTTTCGAACTACGCACTGACGTCCTTCCTGCCCGACCGTCCCGTGCAGGAGGCGGCGTTCGACCTCTGCCGCCGTATTTTCAAGGATTTTCGCTACGATCCGCGGGCGACGAACATTTCGACGCCGGTGTCCGAAGTCCTGAAGCTGCGCGCCGGCGTCTGCCAGGATTTCGCGCATGTGATGATTTCGTGCCTGCGGAGCATTGGTCTGCCCGCGCGCTACGTGAGCGGGTATCTGAAGAGCGGCGAGAATACGAGGGGTGCCGAGGCGTCGCACGCCTGGTGCTCGGTCTTCTGCCCCGGTTTCGGCTGGCTGGATTTCGACCCGACGAACGACACGATCCCCCGTGGCGACCACGTGACGCTGGCATTCGGTCGTGACTATTCGGACGTGACTCCTGTGAAGGGCGTGGCGCTGGGCGGCGGGGAGCAGATCATCAGCGTGAGCGTGGGGGTTGGCGCGCCGATGAAGACGCGGCGTGGGACGGCTTAGAGCAGCCAGCCCGATTCTCACATGGTGCGGGCAGGGGATTGATTTACAAGATTCCGCACAGCCGACGAAAGTTGCGATAATGCGGATACGTCCATGACCACCGCAGCCGATCTCGAACAGTTTTTCTCGATGCTCTCCCGGGGTGAGAAGGCTCAAGTACTGAAATGGGCAGTCCGTGATTTGAACGATGATTTTCCCGGAGTCGATTCCCGCCCGGACATCAACGGAGGAGAACCCTGCATTGTTCGAACACGGATCCCTGTCTGGCTCTTGGAGCAAGCACGTCGCTTGGGACTCACCGAACAGCGCTTGCTAGAAGCGTATCCGACCCTGCGCGCCGAGGACTTGGCCAATGCCTGGGCATACGTCCGCTCGCATCGCGGGGAGATTGAATCCCAGATTCGAGACAACGAGGCAGCGTGATGGCGCGCTTCTACTCGAATGAGAATATTGCGGCGCAGTTGGTGCTGGAGCTTCGCAGGCTTGGGCATGATGTCCTGACCAGCTTGGACGCCGGAAACGCCAACGCAGCAGTGCCGGACGACGTCGTCCTTGCCTTTGCTGCCGGTCAGGGGCGGATTCTGCTATCTCACAACAGGCTGCATTTCCTGCGGCTGCACCGAACGCGGACCGCCGACCATGCGGGTATTGTCTTGTGTACCTTCGACCCGGACAATGCTGGTCTGGCGGCGAGAATCAACCTTGCTGTAACGAATTTGTCCGAAATGAAGAACGAGTTGGTCCGAGTCAATCGACCCGGCTGATTCAAGCCGGACACGAAAATCCGCGTCGTAAGGACTCCGCCTGTTGCCACGGGACGTCTTGGGACTGAATACGCGCTTCGCGCCTTAGTTTGGATCACGCCTACCCAATATTTCCGTCGCGCCTGCAAACGGCTGCGATTTCCGCTTCCGGGATCTCGATCCGGGCAACCTGCATACCCCGATTATCGCAAGCTACAGGCACCCCGTCACTCCGACCCTCGTATAATGGAGGTTTCCGCCGCTCCGCGTCGAGCTGGTCGGGCCATTTCATGCCGATCCGCATCGCGCTGCACCACAAAACCACCTACCGGTACGACCGGCTGGTCACCCTTTCCCCGCAGGTCATCCGCCTGCGGCCAGCCCCCCACTGCCGGACCCCCGTCACGGCCTACTCCCTCAAGCTCTCCCCACAGGGCTACTTCCTCAACTGGCAGCAGGACCCGCAGAGCAACTACCTCGCGCGCGTCGTCTTCCCGGAAAAGGTCGACCACTTCCAGGTCGAGGTCGACCTGGTCGCGGAAATGACGGTCATCAACCCGTTCGACTTCTTTCTCGACTCCTACGCCGACAACTTTCCCTTCAAGTACGAGCCCGCCCTCGCGGCCGAACTGGCGCCGTTCCTGGCCGTCGAGCCCGCTCCGCCCAAGCTGCGCGCACTGGTCGATTCCATTGACCTCACCCCCGTCCGCACCATCGATTTCCTCGTCGCCATCAACCAGAAGGTCCACTACCTCGTCAGCTACCTCATCCGCATGGAGCCCGGCGTCCAGACGTCGGAGGAGACGCTCACGCTCGGCAGCGGGTCGTGCCGCGACAGCGCGTGGCTATTGGTCGAAATCCTCCGCAATCTCGGCCTCGCAGCCCGATTCGTTTCCGGCTACCTGATCCAGCTCAAGGGCGATGTCAAACCGGTGGACGGGCCCGAAGGTCCCAAAGAAGACTTCACCGACCTGCACGCCTGGACCGAGGTCTATCTCCCCGGTGCCGGTTGGGTAGGGCTTGACCCGACCTCCGGCCTCTTCGCGGGTGAGGGCCACCTGCCCCTCGCCGCCACGCCGCACCCCTCCTCCGCAGCCCCCGTCACCGGCGGCGTGGACGATTGCGAGGTAACGTTCGAGCACGAAATGGCCGTGACGCGCATCCTCGAGGACCCGCGCGTAACATTGCCGTATTCCGAGCCCCAGTGGGCTCGCATCGACGAACTGGGCCACAAGGTCGACGCGGACATTCGCCGTCACGATATCCGCCTCACCATGGGCGGCGAGCCCACTTTCGTCTCCATCGACGATATGGACGGCGAGCAGTGGAACACCGCCGCGATGGGGCCCGAAAAGCGGTTGCTCGCCGGTCGTCTCATTCGGAAGCTTCGCGACCGCTTCGCGCCCGGCGCATTCCTGCACCTCGGCATGGGCAAGTGGTATCCCGGTGAGCCACTGCCCCGCTGGGCACTGGCCTGCTACTGGCGCACCGACGGGGTTCCAATGTGGCGCGACCAGAGTCTGTTCGCCTCCGACGAGGTCAAATACAACTTCAGCCACGTCGAGGCCGAGTTGTTCATGAAGACCCTCGCGATGCGGCTCCATTTGGACCCTGAATACGTGGGCGAGGCCTACGAGGACCCGGTCTACTACCTGCAGCGCGAACGCGAGCTTCCGGTCAACGTCGACCCTATCGACAACAAGCTCGACGACGCGAAGGAACGCGAACGCCTGCGCGCGGTCTTCGAGCGAGGACTGTCGACCCCCACCGGCTTTGTGTTGCCAATCCAGCGCGCAATCGGAAAAAGCGGCCCCGAATGGCAGACAGGCCTGTGGATGCTGCGCGCCCAGCGCATGTTCCTCGTGCCCGGCGATTCACCCGTCGGTCTCCGGCTCCCGTTGGGCAGCCTCCCCTGGGTTGCCAAATCCGACGCGCCGCAGCTCTACACCCGCGACCCGATGGCCAACCTCGGCCCGATGCCCATCCCCTTCGCCCAATCTCCCGAGAAACCGCCGGAGGACCGGTCGAAGGAAGAACCACGAATCCAGCAGCGCGGCGGCCACACCGAACGGGACAAGGCGCCGGCGCAGGGCCAATCCGCCCCGTGGGTGGTTCGCACGGCCATGTGCGTGGAATCGCGTGAGGGCCGCATCCACGTTTTCCTGCCTCCGACCGAAAAGATTGAGGACTACCTCGACCTTCTAGCTGCCGTCGAGGACACCTCCGCCGAACTCAAGATGCCAGTTGTGGTGGAAGGCTACACCCCGCCCCAGGATTACCGCATCAGCAACATCAAGGTCACCCCAGACCCGGGCGTGATCGAGGTCAACATCCACCCGGCGTCCAGCTGGGAGCAGTTGGTCCACACCACCACCACCCTGTACGACGATGCCCGCGCGCTCCGTCTGGGAACCGAGAAGTTCATGCTCGACGGGCGGCACAGCGGCACCGGTGGCGGGAACCACTTCGTGCTCGGCGGCGCAACACCTGCGGACAGCCCGTTCCTGAGGCGTCCGGATGTGCTGCGGTCAATGATCGCGTGGTGGCTGAACCACCCGTCGCTGTCGTATATGTTCTCCGGGCTGTTCATCGGCCCGACCAGCCAAGCGCCGCGCATCGATGAAACGCGCAAGGACAGCCTGTACGAGCTGGAAATCGCCTTCAAGCAGATTCCCGATGCCAGCGAGCGGGGCTGCCCCCCGTGGCTGGTGGACCGCATCTTGCGCCACATCCTGGTGGACGTGACGGGCAATACGCACCGGGCCGAATTCTGCATCGACAAGCTGTACTCGCCGGACTCCTCGACCGGCCGCCTCGGCTTGTTGGAACTCCGCGGTTTCGAAATGCCGCCGCACGCGCGGATGAGCCTGGCCCAGCAGTTGCTCGTCAGGACCCTGATCGCGTGGTTCTGGCAGCAGCCCTACAGGCTCTCCCCGATTGACTGGGGTACGAGGCTGCACGACATCTTCATGCTGCCCCACTTCGTCGCCAAGGACTTCGAGGAAGTCGTGGAGACCCTCAACCGGGCTGGTTATGCATTTGAAACGGCATGGTTTGCGCCCCATTTCGAGTTCCGCTACCCGGTGATGGGGCGGGCGTCGCACGTGGGCGTCGAGATCGAACTGAGGACCGCCACCGAGCCATGGTACGTGCTCGGCGAAGAACCTTCGGGCGGTGGGACCAGCCGCTTCGTGGATTCGTCGGTGGAGCGGGTGCAGGTGAAGGTGAAGGGTTTTACGGGCAACCGGTATGTCGTTTGCTGCAACGGTCGCCGGGTGCCCCTGCACTTTACCGGAACGCAGGGCGAATGGGTCGCGGGAGTCCGATACCGCGCATGGCAGCCGCCATCGTGCCTGCATCCGACCATTCCGGTGCATACTCCGCTGGTTTTCGACCTCGTGGACACTTGGACGGGCCGGTCGGTGGGTGGGTGCACCTACCATGTGTCGCATCCCGGCGGGCGCAGCAACGATACGTTCCCGATCAACGCGAATGCAGCGGAATCGCGCCGCGCGTCGCGCTTCTTCGCGTTCGGGCACACGCCCGGGCCGATGGAAGTGCCCCCGCCGGAGGAAAACCCGGAGTATCCGCTGACGCTGGATCTACGGCGTCCGTTCACCCGGAGTTCGGGTGCGGCGCTGGAGCGCGGCTGGTAGCTAGTCGTTCTGTTGAACCTAGAAACGGCAGTTGCATGGCGAGCGGTCATGGCTTGAAGAAACACTCCCTTGCGGTCGTGGCTCGGTAACAAGCTGGTTCGGCCGAGCCGCGACCGCGAGGGAGCGTTCTCTTCTGTTGGCCTACTTGTTCAGTACTTCGTCCAGATTCATCAACTGGCTTGCCAACATGGTGAGCGCAGCGTAGTCGGCTTGGCTCAGGGCCGGGTCGGCCTTGCGATCTCCCTGCGCCAAGAACTTGGCCGCATCATTCTCATGCGAGCTGTAGTACGCGCGATACCGGTCGAAGGACTTCTTCGCGATCCCCTTTTCCTTGAGCGACAGGGGCCGGACCAGCAACCGCGCTGCGATCAAGTCCAGTTGCTCGTCGAAACCCGGTGTGGATTGCATGGCGCGGCCCGCAAGCTCGCGCGCAGCTTCCACGAATTGCAGGTCGTTCATCGTGACCAGTGCTTGGAGCGGCGTATCGGTGCGTTCGCGGCGCATGGTGCACTGCTCGCGCGTCGGGGCGTTGAAAATCTCCATCGCGGCGGGCGGCGCACTGCGCTTCCAGAACGTGTAGACCGAGCGCCGGTATAGCCCGTCGCCCGCATCGGGTTTGTAGAACCGTGTGTTCGACCCGATCATCGCCACGGCCTCCCAGACTCCCTCGGGCTGGTAGGGCTTCACGCTCGGCCCGCCGATTTGCGGCGAGAGCAGCCCGCTGGCCGCCAACGCGTAGTCCCGCACCATCTCCCCGTCCATCCGGAAGCGCGGCGCACGGCTCAGGAACCGGTCCTCGGGGTCTTTCTCGAGCTTCGCGGGCGTCACGGCGGCCGATTGCCGGTACGTGGCCGACATCGCCAACTGCTTGTAGAAGCGCTTCACGTCCCAGCCGTGGTCTCGGAAATCGACCGCCAGCCAGTCCAGCAACTCCTGGTTTACCGGCGGCTCGCCCTGGCTGCCGAAATCCTCGGATGTCTTGACGATCCCGGTCCCGAAGACCTCCTGCCACATCCGGTTCACTGCCACCCGCGCCGTCAGCGGATGCTCTTTGGTGAACAGCCACTGCGCCAGTCCCAGGCGGTTCTTCGGCATGTCCGACGTCATCGGCGGCAGGATCGCGGGCGTGTCCGCCCCAACTTGCTGTCTACGCTGGTCGTACGCGCCACGATAGAGGACCCACGCGGTCGGCTGCGCGTCCGTGCGCTCTTCCATCACCAGCGACACGGACCCCTTCCGCGCGATCGCCTTGGCCTCCAGATTCAACTGGCTTTGTTTCTTCGCCAGGTCCTTGTAGGGCTGGTGCTCGTTCACTAGGAAGTAGGTCTGCAGCGACGCTCGCGCCGAATCCGTCAGCACCTTCGAATCTGAAAGCAGGGCCGACTGGATCGCGGGCCACTCGTTCAACAGCCCGGCTTCGGCCTCGGTGAGCTCGCGATTGAACATGCGGAAATCGGCGATCACCCCGCCTGCCAGAGCCTTGCCCAACACCAGTGGCGTGTCCACGGAAATGTCGCCCGGCATCTCGGTATTTTGGTTGCCCCGGCCCTGGGTCGGCACGGCTTTGCCGTTGAGGTAGAGGCTCAGGCCCTCCTGCCGCCTCGACCCGTCGTACGAGACCGCGATGTGGTTCCAGCTCCCGTGCTGCAACTGCTGCAGGTGCGCCGCGCGGATCTCGATATTCCGGCCCCCGTCGCCCGTCAGCCGGAACACGGGCACCCGCGCGCCCACCTCGATCACCCAGCCCCGGTTCTTCTCCTTCGGATTGTTCTGCGACACGATGGTGTACGACTGTTCGTCCTTCGGGAAATAGAAACTCACGCTGACCGCGAAGGGCTTGTCGGCGTCCATCTTGGGCCCGACGGCAATTTCAGCTCCCTGGTTCTTCTGGAAGTGGAGTGCCCCGCGGCCCGGAACGTTGGAATCGCCCATGTTGACGCCGGAACTGGCCTGTGCCACCGCCGTCAGATTCGCCGTGAAGATCTCGGCCTTGTCTTCCACCGGCGAAGGCATGTAGGTCTTCGACCGCGAGGCCAGCCATTGCTGAAAGGCCGCGTTGGAGCCAGCCTTCACCGCGTTGATCGACTGCCGCACTGCGGAAAGCTCCGATGTCACCTTGGCCCAGGCGTCGCGGTCCTCGGCTTTCGGAACTACGACTGCGGGAGCCGTGTCGGGCACGTTGTCGTCCATCACCTTCTGCGTTGTGTTGCGGAAAAACGCCCCCAGCGAATAGAAATCCTTCTGCGTGATGGGGTCGAACTTGTGGTCGTGGCAGGTGGCGCAGCCGACGGTCAGACCGAGGAAGTTGGCGCTGAGGGTCTCGGCCCGGTCCTTGGCGTAGATCTCGGCATATTCGTCTTCGATCAGCCCCGCCTCGTTGGTGGTGACGCCGCAGCGCATGAAGCCGGTGGCGATGCGCTGGTCGAGCGTGGGATTCGGCAGGAGGTCGCCCGCCAGTTGCTCGGTGGCGAAGCGGTCGTAGGGGATGTTGCGGTTGAAGGCTTGGATGACCCAGTCGCGGAAGGGCCAGATTTCGCGGTAGTTGTCGACGTGGATGCCGTGGGTGTCGCCGTAGCGGGCGGCGTCGAGCCAGAACCGGGCGCGCTGCTCGCCGAAGTGCGGCGAAGAAAGGAAGCGGTCCACCATGTGCTCGTAGGCTTCAGGCGTGAGGTCCTTCATGTAGGCCTCGGTCTCGGCGGGGGTGGGCGGCAGGCCGGTCAGGTCGAGCGCGACACGGCGAAGGAGGGTGCGCTTGTCGGCGGCGGGAGCGGGGTCGAGACCCCTTGATTCGAGCTTCGCCAGCACGAAGCGGTCAATCGCATTGCGCGACCAAGCTGCGTTCTTCACCGCCGGTGCGGGGGCGGCGACCGGTGCCTTGTATGCCCAATGCTCCACCCACGGAGCGCCCTGCTCGATCCACGTCTTGATCTTGGCGATCTGGGCGGCGCTGAGGGATTTGTGCGATGCCTCGGGCGGCATGCGGCGACCGGCGTCTGTGGCGCTGATGCGTTGGTACAGGAGGCTGTCGGCGGGCTTGCCGGGCGTCACCACGGCACCGTTCTTCCGCGTGCCGAAGACTGACTCCTTGATATCGAGCCGTAGGCCCGAGAACCGCGACGAGGAATCGGGACCGTGGCACTGGAAGCAGTTGTCCGAGAGGACGGGCCGGATTTCGCGCTGGAAATCGACGGCGGCGGAACAGATTGCGGTGGTGCAGGCGAACGCGAAAAGTAAACGGTGACGCATGGGTTCTCCCCATTACGATATCGCAAAACGTTCTCTATTGGCACCCTCGCGCCGATGAATACGAATCCGCAGCCCGGATGGACGTAGTCGCCGCAACCCCCTTATGCGTACTGCAGGCCTTGGTCGCTGGGGACTACAATCCAAGCGGCGAGGTAGACCAGGAATCCGACACCGGTCGTGATGGCCACCGCCAGCCAGATGACGCGCATGAGGACGAGGTCGACTCCGAAGTAGCGTGCGAAACCGGCGCAGACACCGGCGACCTTCTTGTTTTTCTTGTCCAGCAGCAACCGCTGGTTGGGTTGCGGTCCCGGAGGCGGCGGCGGAGGGGCCGCGAACGCCGTTGCCGAGTAGGCGGAGCCCGTCGGATTGCCGCAGTCGGAACAGAATTTGTCGGCATCCTTGAGTTCGGTGCCACATTTGGTGCAGTACATTTGGTGTCTCCCTATCCAATATACGGAACTTTGGGGTGGCGTGTTCAACTATCGGTAGGACATCGGTGGTGCCAGCCTGATTGGGTCCGGCCCATGGCGCCTATCGTTTCGCCCGCATCCACAAGGTCCCGAACTGCTTCAGGTGCGTGCGCAGATTCTTCTCGCCCGCAAACCAGTCCTCGTGGTGGAAATGTCCGAAGTTGCCTTCGCCGGTCTCCGGCAGATCCAGATCCCCCAGCGCGATGTTCAGCCCCATCTTGCGGTCTCCCATCGACGTCGAATAAAACTTGCCCGGCTCGACCTCCAAACACGGGTCGAAATTTACCGCCCACTCGATGACGTAGCCATGTCCGCCGGGCTTGGGTTTCGCGGCGCAGGTCTGCGAGCCTTCCAGAATCCACTTCTGGTAAGTGTTCCAAGCGCTTTCGAGTTTGCGGGGCTCGCCCTCCAGCAACCCACCCACGCCGACGCCGCCTTTGCGCGACTTCGTGAGGTTGCAGACCATCTGCCACGAACTGCCGTCGCCCGCAGAATCCTCGTTGGCCACCCATTTGTTGGCGGCGTTGACGAGGAGTTCCATTTCGTCGCCGAACCACGGGTAACCGTCGCGTGACAGTTCATGCGCCTTGGCGTTTTCGGACGGCAGCCAACGGGGGGTGTCGATACCGTAGAGCACGTCGTCGGTCACGTCGAAGGCGAAGTAGAGGCGCTTGCCGTCGTGTTTGACGTAGCCTTTCAGCGAAAGGTCCTTGGGGTTGGTGGTGGGGGAGAACTGGGGGATCCAGCCCGCGTTGGTGAATGTGACGGCGTCGTCCCACTCTCCGGGCGAGATCACGCCGTCGAGCTTCGGGGTTGTTCCGGGATATGCGTTGAGTTCCCGGGGGTACTCGCCAGCCGTCAACGACAGACTGGCGATCAAGACGGCGGCGAGTACTTTGCCCACGGGATTCTCCTCGAAACTACTTCTTCTTGCGGAGGGGAGTCGCGGCCGGAGCCACGGCGGCCACGCCCATTTCCTTCAACTGGTCCTTGGCTTGGGCGGCTTGGTCCTTGCGCGGGTACTTTGCGATCACTGCGCGGAACGTCGTGATCGCTTCCGTCTTCTTGCCGGCATGGCGCAATGCGGTGCCTTTGGAGTACAGGGCGTCCGGCGTGACGTCGTTGGACGGGTAACGCTCCACCACGGCGTCGAAATCGGCCGCAGCTAAGTCGTACTTGCCCTGTGCCGCGTGCGCTTCGCCGATGTTGAGCTGGGCCGAGGCGGCGTTGGGGTCGTCCGGGTAGAACTTGAGGAAGTCGTTGAACTCGGAGATCGCGAGGTCGAACTTCCCGCCATTCTGGTCGCGCACCGCGTTTGTGAACAGCGTCGAGGCAGGCGGAATCACCGGTGCGGGGGGCGCTGCAGCCGCTGGTGGCGCGGCGGGCGGGGCCGACAACACCTTCAGGATGTTGTCCATGTCGTTCAGCTTCTGCATCACCTTGTTCATCGACGTGTTCAGGTCGGCCACGGAATTGCGGACCTCCGACACGTCGTTGTTGGTGTTGTCAACCTTGGCGGCAAGACCGGCGATCGGCTGGAGCTTGGCCCCTAGTTCGCGGTCCAGCGTCTGGTTGACAGTGGCGCTCAGGACCGAGACTCCGACATTGGCCTTGTTGCCGGCGTCGAGCGCCTGCTGCAGCAGCGCCTGGATGGTGGCCATCTTCTGGTCGAAGCTGCTTTGAAGCGCTTTGACTTGATCCTGGAGCTGGGCGATGTCGCGTTGCATTTCCTGCTGCTCCCGGCTGGCCCCAAAAACGGGGGCAGCCAGAAGCAGCGTTGCGAGGACGAAATGTTTGGTGGATCGCATGGGATTCTTTTATTGGTTCGCGGAGAAGTGGCCGCGGCGGTTCTTCTGCCAGCACGACTCGTTGGCCTCGGTGCACTGCGGCCGTTCCTTGCCGTAGCTGATGGTCTTGATCTTGGCGGCAGGGACGCCCAACTGCACCATGAAGTCGCGTACGGCTGAGGCGCGGCGGTCACCAAGGCCGAGGTTGTATTCGGCGGAACCGCGCTCGTCGCAATGGCCTTCGAGGTTGATGGAGGCGCTGGGGAAGTCGGCGAAGATCTTCTGGAGTGCGGCGGCGTCGGCGGTGAGGGCGGCGCGGGCATCGTCGCGGATGTTGTTGGAGTCGTAGTCGAACAGGGCGTCCTGGAGGTCGGAGGCGACGCGCGATTCGAGGGTTCCGACGTTCGAGCGCACCACCGGAGCGGGAGGAGGCGGCGGGGGCGGCGCGGTCACGGAAACCGTGGCGGTCCGGGTGGCGTTGCCAGCGGAGCCGGTCGCGGTCAGGGTGTAGGTGGTGGTGACGTCGGGACGGATGATGCGGGTGCCGCTGACGGCCACGGTGCCGATGCCGCCGCTGATGGAGACTTCGGTCGCGCCGGAGGTGGCCCAGCGGAGGTTTGCCGACTGGCCGCGCTCGATGGTGGAGGGCTCAACCGTGAATTCCGCGATGGTGGCGGCGCTCGCGGACGGTGGATTGACCCTGGCAGCCTCGGAGGTAGGCTGCGGAGCTGGCGGAGGCGGTATCACGACCTTCTTCTTGCAACCCGCGGCGAAAAGCGTCAAAGCTACTGCGACAGCAATACTCGCCCGCGTGGAGGGGCGGACCGGATACCATTCGTTTGTCTTCATAAAAATCTCGTTCCTCCTATTGAACACCAACAACAGCTACTTTGCACCCCAGACCGGATATCTATTTGTCCCCGTCTGCGTCAACTGCTTCACCTGGGTGCCATCCGCCAACATTGTATATAGCTGCGGACGTCCGTTGCGGGTGGAGGTGAAAACAAGGTGCCGCCCGTCGGGGGCCCAATTCGGGTTTTCGTTGCGTCCCTCGCTGTGCGTGAGCTGCACGAACTGCTTCGAGCCGATGTCCATCACGAACACATTCCAATCGCCCTTGGCGTAGCCGCGGGTCCAAGAGAATGCGATGTGCTGGCCGTCGGGGTTCCAACTCGGGTTCGACGCCTCGCCTTCGCCGTTGGTGATCCGCTCGACATCCGCGCCCTCGGCGTTCATCTTATAGATTTGCTGGGGACCGGGGCCGCTGACGAACAGCACAACGTTCGGATTCTTCGGATTCACCTTGGGTTCCACTGCGATCGCCTCGCGGCGCGAGATGCGGCGAAAACCCTGGCCGTCCAGCCCGGCGACGAAAATCTGTGCCAAACCACTGGCCGACGACGCATAGTAGATCTGTTTGCCGTCCGGCGTGAAATTGGGGGTCGTGTTCAGCGACGCCTCCTGGTTGTAGAACGGCAGCAGGCGCCCGTTCTCGGTCGAAGCGACCATGATCCGCGGCGTTCCCTTGGCGTAGCTTGTGAAGGCCACGCGGGCACCGTCGGGCGAGACTCCAGGCATGATCGAGAGCGACTTGAGGCTGGTTAGCGCCTTCTGGTTGGTGCCGTCGTAGTCCATGGCCCAGATCTCGTCCGCACCGGTGCGGTTGGAGGAGAAATAGATTCGGCTGCCCAGCAGCGAGCCCGCGCCGCCGAACTTCTGGATGATGTCGTTGGCGAACTCGTGCGCCACCTTGGTGGCACCGGCGGCGTCCATCGACCCGGTGTAGCGGCCGTAAAGGAGTTGCGGTGCCTGGGAATTCTCGGGGCGGGTGTCGTAGAGGTAGCCGTAAAGCACAAGGACGCCGTTGACGGCGGCGGAATAGCCGAATGCGATGTGGGTCGCGTTGACAGGCGGGCCGTTCCAATCGACCAGCGCCAAACCTTGCTTATTGTCCTCCGGACGGAGATCTTCCGGCCGCTGGGGGTTCGACAGGGGAAAGTTGCTCTTCGGCTTCATTTCGAAGAGGCTGGACCCGTCGAGGTCGCTAAAAAGGGTGGAGTTGAACGTGCCCATGAGTGGTTGGGCAGCCCCGGCACCGCGGAAATCGGTCACGGCGATGGCGGGTTTGCCGCCGTGGCCGGTGATCCATTCTCGGATGTCGACGTTCTGGCCGAACAGGAATGCTGCGCTGGTGAGGGCCAGGGCCAACAGGGCGTACAGGGTTTTGCGCGTCATTGTTTTAGCTGGAACCACATTTCAACGGTCGCCTCGCTGCGGTCGAACTGCGCCGGCAGCGCGGGTAGGGGGTTGGCATCCAGGATGGCGCGTTTGGCGGAGGTATCCAGAAGATAGCTCCCGCTTGGCTGCGTCACCTGCACATTCGTTATTGTCCCATTCCGCGCGATGGTAAACGATACCGCGCATTTCTGGGTTGGCGTGGCCCGCACGTCCGCCGTGTTCCAGTGCTGGGCGATCCGGTCGCGCAGCAACTGCGCGTAGGCCCCGAACTTGGTGCCGAGGATCGAGGCCGGGCCGATGTCGATGCCGCCCGACCCCGCCATCCCGTACATTGGGGAACTGGCGGCCTGGGCGGTTTTTGTGTAGACTTGGTTGGCTTGGTACTGCAAGGGACGGTATGTCTCGGGACGCGTCGTCCTTTCAGCCTTCTTGTCCTTTTTTTTGTCGAACCGGTCCGGAACCGCCAGCGCGTTTGGCTGCGGCGTTTTGACGGCCACCTTCTTGGCTGGTTGCGCCTCTTCCTGCGGGGCTAGATTCTGTGTGTCGTTGGCGAGCGGGTTTGTTTTTCCCTCGTTGCGCGGGATCGGGATGGTCTGCACCAGTCCAACGCCGACCGAGCCGCTGCTGGCATGAGGTGAACCCCAGGAATCGGCCTTCAAGAAGCCTGAGAACAGAACGGCCGCCGTGAGGACGGCATGGGCCACCATCGACCGTAAGAACGGTCCGCCCAGCGACTCGCGCCGATCCTGTGCCTCGCCTGCCAAGGCTATTTCTTCCCGCCCGCATTGCCAGGAGCAGAGTCCGGCTGCGTGACCAGATTGACCTTGAGCTTGGCCGCGCCGAGCGAGGCCAGAACCTGCGCGAGGGCATCGTAATAGGTCCGGGCGTCGGCGCGCACGAAGACGGAATCCTGCCCCGGATACTTGGAGCGGATGGTCTCCGGCAGCAATGCGAGCCGCACGGGTTCCTTGCCCAGATATAGATCGCCTGTCTTGGTAAGCGAAACCACGGGAAACTCCTTTGTGGTGGACGCGACCGTCGTGGTTTTCGGCACGTCGATCTCGACCCCATACTCCATGACGTGCGCGGTGATCATAAAGATGATCAGCAAAACCAGTGCGACGTCGACAAAGGGGGTAACGTTGATCTCGGCCAACGGCGGGCCGCCCCTCGAACGCCTGCCGCCGCCGAGTCCGGCGGTGTTTATCGCCATCGGCGACCGTCCGAAGGGAAAGGAGAGATTGTTGAAAGCTGGTCCGTCATTGTCCCTTCCCTCTTGAATCTAACATGTTGAATCGGGCAAGTCGTCGAACCGAAACTTGGGCCGAGACGGCCCGAGCCCCCTTGCGCGCGATACACTGTAACTCGGGGGGGCATTCAAATGGCGTCGACAATGGTCCATGTTCGCGTGGACGAGGAGACCAAGCAGAGGGCGACAGTGGCGTTGGCCAGCATGGGGATTTCGATCACGGACGCAGTGAGGATGCTCTTGGTCCGCGTGGCGGCGGAGCAGGCGCTGCCCTTCGAAGTTAGAGTGCCAAATGCAACGACGGTTCAGGCCCTGAGGGCCGCCGATCAGGGCAAAGGTCGGCCATTCGAATCCGCGGAAGCACTATTCAAGGACTTGGGAATCTGAGTTGTGCTCCAGCCGATTCAGGGCTCACAGTTCCGGCGCGACGTGAAGCTGGCCCAGAAACGCAAGAAAGACATGTCCAAGCTGCGCGACGCGATATCGATTCTGACCGAACAGAGGCCGTTGCCCGCCAAATACAAGGACCATCCCCTCAGCGGCGACTGGGTACGCTCCCGTGAGTGCCATCTCGAGACCGATTGGCTTTTGATCTACAAGATCGACGCCAACGATCTTCATCTGATCCGCACCGGGTCGCATTCAGATCTGTTCTGAGGGCAGGCGGAGACCCTCTGCCAAGCGACTAGTCTCCGAAGCTACGATCCACCAGATTCAGGAACTCCAACGAGAAGTCGTCCATACGGCCGCCTATCTGCTTCAGCACGTTGCCGAAGTAGTTGTAGGCCATGGCGGCCGGGATCGCGGCAAAGAGTCCGGCCGCGGTCGCGATCAACGCCTCGGCGATGCCCGGTCCGACCGAGCTCAGGCTCGTGCTGCCCGCCGCTCCGAGATTTTGAAACGCCCGGATGATGCCAAGCACGGTGCCGAACAGTCCGATGAACGGCGAAACGGATGCCGTCGTCGCCAGCCACCCGAGATTCTGCTCCAGTCGCGCGATCTGCTCGTTCGTCGCGATGGTCAGGCTGCGGCCAAGCGCCTCGCGGTTGGAGACCGATCCGCGCGTCTTCACTTGCCGGCTGACCTCGGCGTAGCCGCCGTCGAAGACCGACACCAGCGGCGACGGGCGGAACTGCTCGCTAGCCACCATCACGGCCTCAAGGCCGCTCGACTTGCGGAACGCGCGCTGGAAGCGCAGGTCGCTCGACTCGGCACCCCGCAGCGCGGACCACTTCGCGAAGATGATGGTCCATGAGTATACCGAGATCAAGACCAACAGGGCCAACACCACGTTGGCTGGAATCGAGCCATGGCTGACAAGGTCTATGAAACTAGTCTGAATCAGAAAAAGAGCCGCAAGCGAGCCCGGCAATATGCCCCTCCATCCTTGAATCTACCAGTCTCTCATTGCGGGTCCCACATGTCACGCGGTTGTCGTCGGTCCGCATCCGGCAGGGCCCGGGTGTCGTCGAAGCATCGCCTCCCGGAACCGTTCGCGCTCTTCCGGGGTCATGTCCCATGCGAACCGGGCCTTGCCCCAATGACCGCCCCTCCGGCCGCCGAAACTCCCGAACAGCAGCTTGCTCAGCAGCAAAAGGCCGAGCGCCTGCCAAAACCCGACCACCGGGAGCTTGAAGAGCGCCGGCATCAGCGCGTTCCAGAGTTCCATCGTCACCGCCCCGGCAAGCGATATGGCCGCCACTCCGATCGCGGCCATCCTGGCCATCCGGATTCCCTTGTGTTTTCTCATGACTGCTTTCCTTCCATTTCGTAATAGCGTTTCTGGAGGCGGCGACGCAGGAAGCGCACCGCGTAGTGTTTGCGGGAAAGGAGAGTCGCCTGTCCCACGCCGGTTTGAGCGGACAACTCCTTGAAGCTCTTGCCCTCCAGTTCATGCGCGATGAAGACTTCGCGCTGGCTGGGGGGCAGTTCCTCCAGGGCCGCCTCGATTTCCGAGAACAGCACCTGGCGGGCGAAGATTTGATCGGGGTCGTCCGAGCTTGGTGCCCGCAGTTCGTCGAGGAAGAGGTCCGCGCTGTCGGCGACTACGGACTTCTTGGCTCGAAAGATGTCGGCGATGCGGTTGCGGGCCACTTGGAAAAGCCAAGCGCCGGTGTGCGCGACCGGTCTCATCAGCCGGTACGCGTCGACTAACTCGTAGAAGACGTCCTGGAGGATATCTTCGGCGTCCAGTTCGTCGGGGATGCGCCGCCGTATGAAGGCGCGCAGCCGACGGGACTCGCGTTCGAAGGACTCGACCAAGCCGCGGTCCTCGTCCATCAGGGCCGCCCCGGTGTCGATCCGTCGGATTGCTTCCGCATATTCCATCCATCAGGGTAGACGGAAGTCGGGCGGAAATATTTTATGGAGATTAGTCCGGCAGCCCGAACGCAATTACGTTCCCGCCCGCAATCGCAGCCACATACTCCTTGCCGTCGAGCGAATAGGCCATCGGCGACGCCTTCCAGAGCGTGTTGGTCTCGAAGCGCCACATCGGCTTGCCTGTCGTGGCGTCGGCGGCCATCATCGCGCCGTTCTCCTCCCCGAAGAACACGAGTCCCGTTGCCGTCGCCAGTGTCCCGCCCCAACTCTGCGACGGTCCGGGCTGTGCCAGTTCCCACTTCACGGTCCCGGTCGAGATGTCCATCGCCTTCAGGTAGTGTTCGCGGACCTCTCCCGGTGCGCCGCGCTGCACGCCACCCAAGTAGGTCTGCCCCGCGACCCAGGTCGACTGATCGCGCTTCGTGTAGATGCTGCAACTCTCGAACGCATGGAAGTAGAACAGCCCGGTGGCCGGATTGAACGAAGGAGAGTAGAAATTCGTCGCGCCGTCCTGCGACGGGCAGACGAAAGTCCCTTCCGGCGACGGCTCCTGGTTCGGGGCCTTGATCGGACGGCCTTCCGGCGTCATTCCGGTGGCCCACGTCTGCTTGCGTACGAACTGCTTGACGAGCAGCGCTTTGCCGTTCGTCCGGTCCAGCACGTAGAAAAAGCCGTTGCGGTTGGCTTGCACCAAGAGTTTGCGCGGCTGGCCTTGGAAATTGGCGTTGATCAGGACGGGCGTCTCGGTCGCATCCCAGTCCCAGAGGTCGTGCGGAGTGAACTGGAAATACCACTTCAGCTTGCCGGTCTTGGCGTCGAGGGCGACCACGCAGTCGGAATAGAGGTTGTCGCCGCCGCGTTCGTCGCCGTTGTACTCCTTGGCGGGGTTGCCTATTGGCCAGTAGACGGTGTCGAGTTCGGGGTCGTAGGTGCCGCTGAGCCAGGTTGGCGCGCCGCCATGATCGCGGTCCTTGCCCTTCCAGCTATCGGCACCGGGCTCTCCCGCCGCCGGAATCGTCCAGAAGCGCCAGGCCTCCTTGCCGGTCTCGGCGTTGTAGGCGGCCACGAAACCGCGTGTGCCGTGCTCGCCGCCTCCGACGCCGGTCAGGATCAAGTTCCCCACCGCGACAGGCGCGCCGGTCGCGAAATAGTTCTGGTGGAAGTCGGCGGTTTCGGTGTCCCAGACCTGCTCGCCGGTGTACCGGTTCAGCGCCACGAGGTGCGCGTTGTCGGTTGCGATGAAAACCTTGTCGCCGTAGGAGGCCACGCCGCGATTTGAACCCGCGCCGACCGTGCCGGGAGTCGTGGGACGCGACCATCGCCAGATCTGCCGCCCGGTGCCCGCATCGAGCGCGAGGCATTGGTTCACCGTCGTCACGTACATGATGCCGCCGACCACCACCGGAGTCCCCTGCAGCCGGGTCGCGTTCGGAATGCTGAACACCCACTTCGCGGAAAGTTGCCGGACGTTGGCCTTGGTGATCTGGTCGAGCGTGGTGTAGCGGTTGCCGCGCGGGTCACCATTGAAGCCGGGCCAATCGACGCCCGGCGCGGCTTCGCGGAACTTGTCGCCCACCCGTCGCAGCAGGTGCACCTTGCCGTCTGCCGTCCGCACCTGTTGGTCCTCGAAACCCTGTCCCAGCATTACGCCTTCCATCGTCGTGCCGTCAGCCATCGCGAGCTTGACCCGGCGGCTCGGTAGCGCCCGGCTTTTGGCCTGCAGGGAGCGCAGGTGTTTCGTCAATTGCCCCAAGTCCTCGTCGTTGATCTGGTTGCCCGGCATGCGGCCCGGAACGCCGGTGCGGATCAGGCCACCCAATTGCGCGTCGGTGCGCTGCGCGAGGCCGTTGAAGACGGACGGCCCCATCTCGCTGCCATTGCCCTCGGCTCCGTGGCACCGCCCGCAGCGATTTTCGAAGGAGCGCTGCCCGGCGGGTATGTCCTGTGCGGACAGCGTGGCGGACGACAAGACGATTCCAAGTACGAAGAGACGCATCGAGCTTAAGGTATCACTTCCGATGGCGCACCAGAGAGGGGACTGGTAAGCCCCCTCCCTGTCCGGCTACTAGAAGACCACCCGCACACCAACTTGGACTTGCCGCGAGGTGCCCAACCCCACTGTCCGACCAACGGTGGAATTGAGCTGGCCGAAGCCGGTGGCAATCCTGGAAGAATACCCCGAGCCGGGGCTTGCATCCAGTAACTGGTCTTGCAGCTCGGTCGTCGGAGGTGCAAAGTTGGTGTGGTTCGCAACATTGAAACCCTCGCCCCTCAGTTCGATTCGTACCCGTTCGCTGATCCGGATCGACCGGCTCAACTGAAGGTCGATCTGAGAGAAGCCCGGCCCTCGAAAGGCGTTGCGGCCCAAGTTGCCCATCGTTCCGGGGAGCGGAATCGAGAAGGCTGTCGGGTTTAGCCAAGGCCCGCCACCGGTCTGATACGGATTTACGCCCGGAACGAGGTTCGGACGCTGTGAACCGCGGTCCTCGCCGCCATACGGCACGTTGACTGTGGCCGAAGCCGAATCGGGCACGAAACCGTATGGGGAGTAGTAGGTGGAACCGTCCCGATAGATCTCGTCGGGCCGGTCAATCACAACGTTCAGCGGCAGACCGCTGTGGGCGTTGAAAGATCCAGCCAAGGCCCAATCCGCAGCCAAAGCCCCGACCAGGCCCTTGCTGAAGTATTTTTGGCGGGCTCCGAATGGCAGGCTGTAGACCGCGCTCAAATTGACCGTGTGCTTGGTGTCGAAGTTGTTGCTGGCCTTTTCGCACGCCAAGCAGTTGGGGTTTTGTGCGGCTTGGGCTTCCCCGGTCCCGAGCGAATCTCCTATCGAGTGCGCCCACGTGTACGAGGCGCTGATCGTCAGCATATCGACAAAACGGCGGGTGAGCCCGGACTGAAACGCATGGTAGGAGCTGGTGCCACCGCTCGTCAAGTATTGGATGGCCCCGAAGCTGTCGTTGGGCCGGACTATGTCGCCTGTGTCGGGGTCCACCGACCTACCCAGATTGCTTGTCGCCTGCTGGACCAAGTGCCGGCTGAGTATGCCGCCGTATCCGATCTGCCCCACAAACTGGCCCGGCAATGACTGTTGCACAGAGGTGGAGAACACTATGTTGCGCTGCGGGTGCGCGAAGCTGGATGCATCGAAGGCGTAGGGAGCCCGTTGGGCTTCATCGCCGGTGAGCACGGAGGGCGGTTGCGGGAAAATGGAGCCGCGGATGAAACTGCGGATCGCGGAATTCTGGATCGGCTGGATGGTGTCCAGGATCGTCAAGGGGCCTTGGTAGATGCCAACCCCGGTTCGGACGACGGTGTTGCCGCGCGCCCGCTCAGGAGACCACGCCAGGGCCAGCCGGGGGGCAAAACCCAGCTTCGATGCCTCATAGAACCCGCCGGCAGCTTGTCGGACGGTAAACGCATACGGATCGAAGATGCTGGCCTTGTTGTTCTGCTCACGGGTTGCCGACGCATATTCATAGCGCAGGCCGAGATTCAACACCAGATTGGGCCGCAGGCGCCATTCGTCCTGCACGTATCCCGCCCATTGGGTCTGAAGTGCGACACGCAGGGGCACGTCTCCCGTGTAGGTCACATCGGCGTCGGAGTTGGAAAGTAGCGTGTCCGGATTCAAGAAACGGTAAACCGTCCCGCCCATCGTCTGCAAAGGCATCCGAACCATCCGTGCCTCGCCCCCCACTTTCACCGAATGGGAGGACAACAGAAGGTCGAGGTGGTCGCTGAAATTCCAGGAACTGCCGTGGTACAAGGCCCCGCGACCCCAGTCGCCGTTCACCATTTGGACCAAGCCGCCCGGCGACGCGAAATTGTCGGCGGCTCCGCCCACAATGACGCGAATTCCGTAAGCATCCGCTCCACCGCCGGTCACACCCACGTTGACGGGGGCCCTGTTGAGTCCAATTGTCACTTGGTTGATCATCTTGGCGTTGAGCTCGGTGTTCCAACTGAACACGGCATTGTCGGGCCGGGTGTTTGAGGAGATGCTCCGGGCTGTCGTCGTGTTGTCCGGCACCACTTGGTTTCCAGCTGTGCGGGAGTACCGCAGGAAGCCCCGGTTTCGAAGGTTGGCGACGTAGTCAACACGGATGTTGGCGTTGTTCTCGCTCTCCGTGGCCGTGGCCGCCCGCGACGCCGCATTGACGTCGGGGTCCTGTGTGGGCAGGCTCGTCGCTCCAAGCAGGTTCAAGAGCGGCAAGATCAACAGATCGGCGTTCTGCCTCGCGTGTGGCGAAGGCGCCGATTCCAGAATATTCAGCCCGGCGCTTTGGCGCAATCCCTCCAAGCTTGCAAACACGAAGAGCTTGTCTTTCTTAAGAGCCCCGCCAGCGTTGCCGCCAAACTGGTTCATGTGAAGGCCGGTCTTGGTTACCCCGTCAAAGAAGTTCCGCGCATTCAGCTTGTCGTTCCGCAGGTACTCCGAGAGCCCCCCATGCCAATCCGCCCCGCCGGACTTCGATACCAGCTTGAATTGCCCGCCAGCCCCGAAGCCGTCTTCGGCCGGGTACATGGCCGCGTCGACACGGAATTCCTGGACACTGTCAACACTGGTCCTCAGCCGGAATTGGACCCCGGACACGGGCACGAACCCCGGGGCCGCGCTCACGACCGAGGATGCGTCCACTCCGTCCAGCCGATACCGGTTCTGCTGGTTCGACATGCCCCCAAATCGCAGGGCTTGAAAGTCGGCACCCGCGGAATTCGACACCAAGGGTATCGCCAAGGCCAGCGGGCCGTAGGTCCTGCCGTTTACGGGTATGGCCTCAATTTCTCCCGCAGTGGCATTCGAGCCCAGGCGCGCCGAGGTGGCATCCAAGGTTGCCGCGTGCTTGTCGATGGATATCTCCGTGGAATTGCTCTTGGTGTCCAACGTCAGTTCAATCGACCGTGTCTGACCTGCGCCAACCTCCACAACACTCGAAACGTCGTTGCAAATGTCGCAGGTGGCGCTGATCTCGTAGGTGTCCGGAGGGATTTCCGCAAGCACGAACCCTCCATCCGGCTCGGACTTGATCTTCCTCTTGATCGTAGACTTCTGTCCGGTGGCGACAATGCTGGCTTCGGCAATGATCTTGCCTTCTTGGTCCTTTACGAGCCCGACGATCTTGGCCGCAGTCTGCGCGCGCAGGATTGCGGCACTTGGCAGGCCGAGAAGAGCGACGGCCATGGCGATTCTCAATTTTGATGTAGTCATTTGGTGGGCTCCTATTGCTTGAAATCGAAAGACAGCGTTGTGCTGGCCTCTACGGCCTTGTCGCCTTCCGTGAACGGGCTGAACTTCCACTTCTTTACGGCGGCGACCGCAGGCTGGAGCAGCAGCGGGTTGCCTGACAGCTCCTTGACCTTGGAGACGGAGCCGTCTGCCTCGATTTGGACGCGAACTTCAACGCGCCCGCTAAGCTTCAATTGCCGCGCCATCGGCGAGATGGCAGGCGCGGGCTTTTCGATTGCGGCCTTCTTCGCCTGCCCCTCGGGAACATCAACGGGACTGGCTGTGGCACCTGTGGTCAAGGCGAGGGCTAGGAGTGATGCCCCCAGCGCGTGGTTATGGCACCGCTTGCGTTGTGTCAATACTTACCTCCAGCACTTCTATCGGCGGAACCGTCCGACGACTTTAGGGTCAAAGTGGCATGGCTCCGACTTTTTTACAGGGATGGCACCCAGGAGGGCAGTTTCGGTCTACGACGTGAAACCGAGGACGCCGGTGACGTGCTCGCACGCACGCGGGGACGGATCGGAGATTGCGCCCACCCCCGTTATGCGTGTCGCCGCCGGGCTGCCGCTAAGATCCAATCAGGAGGCCGAATGATCCATTTGTTGCTCGCCATTGCGATGCTGGCGCAATCCCAGGCGGCTGACCGCATCCTCGGTACATGGAACACGCCCAACGGAGAGTCCAAGATCGAGATGTCGAGATGTGCCGAGGCGTACTGCGGCACGATCAAGGCCCTCGCCAAATCCAGTGCTACCGACGAGCACAACGCCGATGCCAGCCGCCGTAGCCGGTCGCTTCTCGGTCTCCAAATCCTGAAGGGCTTCCGTTTCGACGCCCCGGACACGTGGACCGGAGGCACTCTCTACGCGCCCGAGCGCGGCAGGGACTTCACCCCGAAACTGGTCCTGACGGGCCGGGACACCTTGGAGGTGCGCGTCGCTGTCGGCGTGGTCCGCAAGACGGTGGTTTGGACTCGGGCCAAGTAGGGCTGCGAACGGCGAACGGCGTCCTGCGATGGTTCTAATCCCCACCACTGCACCTACGCGCAGCCCGCCGAGTATCTCTGCTGCCATTCTCAAATGCAGTCCAGAATGCAAACTAGATGCGGAGTGTGCCCGGTTTTCATGCTAAGATACAAGCTCGAATGATTCCCGAACCACCGCGATTGCGGGCAGATCCGGATACGGGCTCGGAACCATCGGAAGCTATGGGACGATCCTTTTGGACGCTCCTCATAGGCATTCTTCTGCTGGCCGCAGTGGCGTATTCCAACCACTTCCAGAATACGTTTCAATTCGATGACGCCCACACCGTGGTCAATAACCCGTGGATCCGGGACATCAAGAACATTCCATTGTTCTTTCGCGATGCCACCACGTTTAGTGTCTTCCCGCCCAACCGGGTCTACAGGCCGCTTGTTAGTACTTCACTGGCAATTGACTACTGGCTCGGTGGCGGCACGATCCCGTTCTGGTTTCACCTCTCCACCTTCCTTTGGTTCTTAGTACAAATCTGCTTCATGGCAGTTTTGTTCCGGCGGGCTTTGCAACGGCACTTCACCAAGTCGGAACAGCTATGGACGGCTATGGCCGCCACCGCAATCTACGCGGTCCATCCGGCAATCGCCGAGACGATAAACTACGTCATTCAGCGCGCGGACGTCTATTCCACACTAGGCGTCGTCGCCGGTCTCGTTATTTTCAGCCGGAAAGGCGCGGACCGGCACGACTATATCCTGCCGGTGGTCGCAGCGCTACTCTGCAAGCCGCCCGCCGTAGTTTTTCCGGTTCTGCTGTTTCTATGGATGCTCTGGATTGAGGACATTCCCGCGGCGACGGCGTTCCGCCGGTCCATCCCGGCCCTTGCGGTGACAATTGCCGTTATGGCATTCACCAAATACACGACGCCGCCGTCGTTTGGCGGCAAGATGATTTCGACGGTTCCTTACCTAACAGCACAACCTGCTGTTATCCTGCACTACTTCGGACAGTTCTTTCTTCCGCTGCAGCTCACCGGGGACTCCGATTTCGGAACGTTTGCGAGCCCGCTCGATCCTTTAGCCGCGGCCGGATTTGCTTTTGTCATCATCATGCTCGCGGCAACAGTCTGGTTTGCACGGAAGCCTGGCACGCGACCCATCGCATTCGGGCTCGCGTGGTTCCTGGTCGGTTGCCTGCCGACTTCCTTGTACCCTTTGGCCGAAGTTGAGAACGACCACCGGATGTACTTCCCCTTCGTTGGGTTGACTCTCGCCGTCTGCGCCGCAATTGCACGATTGCTCCCGGCATTGGGTTTGCCGTCACGCTGGCGGACTATCGTTCTTGCTGGAACGGCAACCCCGATTCTTGTCGGACTTGCTTGGGGAACCACGCAAAGGAACCAAGTATGGCGCACGCCGGAGTCTTTCTGGTCCGACGTGGCCCAGAAGAGTCCGGGCAACGCGAAGGGACTCAACGCGTATGGCTTGGTACTTATGCTGAAGGGCGACGATGCGGGGGCCCTGACCATGTTTGAGAGGGCGGCGGCCATCATGCCCGAATACTTCCGGCTTGAAACCAACCTAGGTACAGTTTGGGACCATTTGGGTAACCCCGACGAGGCGGAGCGCCACTATCTCCAGGCTACGAAACTGGCACCGGCGTTGGCCGAGCCGCGGATTGCCTACGCCGAGTGGCTGATGAACAAGGGCCGTCTCAAAGAGGCCATTGTTCAAGCGTCCTTGGCTATCAAGCAGATCCCGGATGAGATAGTTGCCCGCCACACCCTCATGACCATCCTTGACAAGGCGAACGACGCCGAGGGACTCCGTGACGCAGCCAAGGAAACACTGGATAGGTTTCGGACGTAACAGTTCAGGCCCGTGGTTTGGCGGGTAGGAGCGAAGGTGCGGGAAGGCCCGCGCGGTGTGAGTGGACAGCCTGTTTGAGGTAGTCGAGAGGATTGCGGCCTTGGATGCGGCAGGTCTGGGTGGCGGTGAGAAGTC
>CAIVPR010000007.1 GCA_903907865.1 uncultured Acidobacteriia bacterium | reverse complement strand
GGACCTGGTGAGGGGGAAACGCTGGCTGCTGCTGCGCCGATGGGTGAACCTCAGCCCGGAGCACCGGGGCCAGCTCAACGCCCTGTTCGCCGTCAACAAGAAGCTGTTCAAGGCGCACATGCTCAAGGAAAGCCTCGACAGACTCTGGAGCTTCACCACCGAGCAGGGCATGTGCGACTACCTCCAGCGCTGGATCGACCAGTTGCGCTGGCAGCGGCTCCCGTCCTTCAAGAAGCTGGCGGCTATGCTCCTCGACCACCTCGACGGCATCCTCAACTACTGCTCGACCAAGGTCCGCCTCGGCGTCGTCGAGGCCGTCAACGGCAACATCAAGGCCATCGCCAGGCGCGGAAGGGGCTACCGCAACCTCCGCTACCTCCTCCTCAAGGCCCAGCATCTTGCCGCTACCAAGACCGAATTCATCGCCTTACAGAAAGCCGCTTAAAATGCGGCTGCCGTCAGATTCCTGCGCAGAGCCGTTTTCACTACAACGTCGTAGTCCTGCATGTCCGGCTACAGACATAGTGCGTCCGCCGCCGGAAATTCTCACGCAAAAGCGCCCGCGCCGCCGAACGCGCCACCAATGGAACAGGAACCCACGCCGTCTTTGCCGCTGTAAGCGGCGAGGTCGGGCGCGTGTTCCCGGAAGTTGCTACTTGCCCGCTTTTTTGTAGGCGTTGTAAAGGTCCGCCAGGTTCGCGCTCTCCGCGTCGCCCGCGTGGATCAGGATCCGATACCGGAAGCGCAGCGTCTCGCCCGGCTTCAGCGTCAGCGCCCCGTCGGCTTCCTTGCCCTTGGTGAAATTGTGGACGCCGAAGATGTTGTTGGCGAACAGCCCGTAGCCGCGCGCGTGCCAGTAGGTCGGGTAGCGCGGATTCGCCGGATTGTCGAAGATCGCCACGCCCAGCTTCTCGCCCGCGACCACGCCCGAGTAGTCCATCCACTCCGACCGCTTGCCCCAGCATTCGGCTTCCAGCTTGCAGCCCTGCGCGCTGGTCATCAGCCCGGTGCGCTTCGGCTCGGTCGGAACCTTGGCACCCGGCTCCTCCAGCCCCGGAGCCACGCGGATGCCGAACACGCCGTCCTTCTCGTCCCCGAACGTGACCGTGTCCTTCGCGGTCAGCGTGATATCGAAATCGACCATCCGGTTCGGGCCGCCCGCATGGAACGTCATCACGCGATCCTCCGTCAGCACGAGCTTACCGTCCGACTGCTTCCATTCCGACTGTTCCGCAATCGTACCCGTCGTCTTCCCCCCCTGTGCCTTCGAAACCTTGGTTACGAAGATGTGGCCGCGCTTGACTTTGGCCTGCTTGGGGTCGCTATCGTAGGAAAACTCGTTGTTCCAGTAGTCGTAGCCGTTCACCGACTGGTGCGCGAACCACATCGAACGCTGGTGCTGGTGGTCTGTCAATTCCCCTTCGACCTTGTCCATGGGGAACGCCCGTGTCACCGAAACCCCCGACGCCGCGCGCAACGGGTACAAGTAGGGCTTGGCCACATCCGGGCCATAGAAGAAGGTGGTGTAGGGCTTGCCGTCGATTTCGACCGCAATCTTGTTTTCGCCCTGGGTGATCTTCACTTGGGCAGCAACCGGCAGCACGGCCAGCAGCGCGAGCGCGAACAACTTGTTCATAACAAACAGTGAATCACATCCCGCGCCGCCGCGCCACAAGTACTACGAAACCTTGTCAAAGACGCCGTCGAGAATCACGATCGCCTCGTCCACATGCGCCTCGGTGATGATGTACGGGGGCAGGAAACGCAGCACCGTGTCGTGCGTGCAATTCATCAACAGACCCGCAGCCATCGCCTGATCCACGATGCCCTTGCCGGGAATCGTCAGCTCGGCCCCGACCATCAGCCCGTAACCCCGCACTTCCTTGATGAAAGAGTATTTCGTACCCAGCACGCGTAATTGGTCCCGGAAATATTCGCCCACCCGCGTGATCTGGGGCAGCAACCCTTCCAGGATCTCGAAAAACTCGATGGCGACCCGCGCCGCCAACGCATTGCCCCCGAACGTGGACCCGTGCATGCCCGGTCGGATCGACGCGGCCGCACGCTCGTTCACCGCGATCACGCCCAGCGGAATCCCGCACGCGAGCGGTTTTGCCGCTGTCATGATGTCGGGCATCACCACCGGATCGGCCAACTGGTACCCGAAATACGTGCCCGTCCGGCCCACGCCGCACTGGATTTCGTCGAAGCACAGGAGTGCGTCGAACTGGTCCGCCAACTCCCGCGCCCGGCGGCAGAACTCATCGGACAACGGGCAAATTCCACCCTCGCCTTGGATCCACTCAATGCAAATGCCCGCAGTGCGCTCGTTCACCGCCGCCTCCAAGGCTGCGATGTCGTTGGGCGGGACAAACTTCACGCCGGGAATCAGCGGCTCGAAGTCCTTGCGGTACTTCGGCTGCCCGGTGATCGAAAGCGCGCCCAAGGACCGCCCGTGGAACGAGTTCTCCAGCGACACGATCTCATACTTGTCCGGGCTCCGGTCATGGCCATGCGCCTTGATCATCTTGAGCGACCCCTCGGTCGCCTCCGTACCGGAATTGCAGAAGAACACGCGATCAAGTCCGCTCACCTCGGCGATGGTCTTCGCCAAGGGTCCCTGGAACTCGTTGTAGAACAGGTTCGACGTGTGGATCAGCCGCGCGGCCTGGTCGCAGATGGCTGCCACGATGCGCGGGTGGTTCTGCCCCAGGGCGTTGACGCCGATACCGGCAATGAAATCCAGATAGCGTTTGCCGTCGACATCCCACATGTAGGGGCCGTCCCCGCGTTGCAGGATGATGGGGTGGCGGCCATAGTTCTGGAGAAGGTACTGCTTTTCGAGTTCGACGACGGACATTAATTTGATGATAGCGAAGGGTCCGACAACGCCACCGAAGGGCGTAAAGAGAGTGACGCCGCCGCGTAGCTGAGCAGGTCGCCCCGCTCCAAGGCCAACTCCTTCATGCGCGCGAAATCGCGGGCCGCGTGGCAGAGCTGGATCGCCGTCGGCACGGGCATCCCGTACGGAGCGTCCTCGAATACGTGGTCGAGGACGGTTTGCAAGGCATCACCAGGCCGGTTGAGCGAGAGGTACAACTTGGTCAGCGTCCGACCGGGCGCGTCGCCGACGATATCGGGATCGGAATCGGCCACCTGTTGCCGGAAGTAGTCGAGGTGGGTTTCGACATCGTTGCCGCGCAGTGCCTCCACGTAATGCCCGTAGGCGGTGAACTGGTCCTCGAACGGCGGGATTCCGGCGGACTGGAACTGCGCCGACAATCGCTTGCCGTATTCGCATAGTTCGTGGAAGATGGCCAGCGTGGCGGGGTCGGTGATTTCCACGCAGTACGGCACCACTGAGAGCAGGTGCGAGGTGTCGACGTAGCAGTCCCATTCCCCGAAGAGCCAGTCTCGCCCGGCCATGCGCTCCAGAATGCTGTCCGTCGCGGGCGGGGCCGCAGCTTCCCGCGCCTTGATCGCATACGCCATGCGGGACAGGATTTCCGCATGGATGTGGCGCGCCAGCATGCCGATGCACTCGGCGCGGTCCTTCTGGACCGCAGTCATCCCGAAGCCGGTGATGGCGCGGCACATCCCGTTCTTGGCGAGGATCAGTTCGAGCCCCTTGCGCGGATGGACGCCCTCCTGGAACGCGATCGAAATAACGCCGTCGGACGCTTGATCCGCCTCGATGGCGTCGATGGCGGATTCGATGGGCCTTGGTTCCCCGATGGCGCGGAAATACGGCCACGCGCGCTCGATATTGCCCGTCGCGAGGAACAGTCCGCCCACTTCCCGCGCCACCTCCACCACGCCGTTCTGGTAGGCGGCAAGGTCCACGGATTCTGTCTGGACCAAGGGCAACCCAAGGTCCAAACGCTTCCGCATTAGTCGCGCTTCAAACAGCAAGCCGTACTCGCCGGTGGAGAGAAAATGGTTGGCCAGGAATTCGAGGGATTCGGTCGGGGAGCCACTCGAGAGGACACGGTCTAAATCGGGGATGGCTTCGGGCGCAGCGGTTGGGAGCACGTCCCAAGCATAAACTATCGAACGATCACGAATCCCGCGGCGAGTGCCCGGCAGGACTGCTCATTCCGCAACTAGCGGCCAAAGCTTCCCTCTGATTTCGGCATCTTTCCCTGCCTCCTCAAGCGCCTGCACGGTGTAGCGGTAGCCGATTTCCACGAGTTCGTCGAAGCGGTGGAATTCGGCGACCCGGAAGCCGTCGATGGGCGGCGTGAGCAGGAAATCCACTTTGTCGCTCGACAACCGGGCCCGCGCCTGGCTGCTCAGCGTTGCCGAGCGTTGCAAGATTTCCATAATCGTCGGAACCTGCTGCGCCTTTGTGCGCAGTCCCAATCGGTCGCGCAGAATCTCGAAGCCCGAAGGGCACGTCATTTCATAGGCAGGCCCGTAACCCATGGGACTGAAGGCTGCCACGTTCATGGCAATCGTGTTGCCGCCGAAATGACGGCTCATCACGTCCACGGGCATATTGTTGAGCACTCCTCCGTCCACCAGAACCCGTCCACCCATCATCATCGGCGGCCCGAGGGCAGGCAACGCACAGGTGGCGCGCAGGGCGGCCCAAAGGGGGCCGTCGTGGTGTTCCACTTCGCGCGCATTGCCGAGATCGGCGGACATGCAGAAGTAGCGGACGGGCAGGTCTTCAATCTGCCACGATGCGCAGATGTCCATTGCCACGGCGGCCAAGCTTTTCCCGCTCAGGAGGGACAACATGGGCAGTGTAAAGTCGCGCGCCGGTCGATGGCGGCGAAACCCGTCATGGGCCCGCCGGATGAAATCCTCGAAGTCTCCACGGTAGGCAAACAAAGCGGCAACAAACGCCCCCATGCTGGTTCCGGCAATCCGGTCGATAGGCACACCCGCTTCGGCAAGAGCGCGCAAGGCACCGAACTCAGTGAACGACCTTGCGCCACCTCCGCTCAGAACCAGGTTGTTGGCGGTACCGGCGACGATCCGGGCGAGCCGCCCCAGGTCCAGGCGGTTGCCAATCCGCAGGTGGTGGTGTTCCGTCGGCGACGTGCGCGCGAGCCAGTCCCTTGTCGGGCATGATCGGTTCCAGTCGGAACCATGCACCAGAAGAAGGTCGATACGTCCCGTAAGATCCCGGTCCAGTTCCTCGGTAGGTAGTATCCCCCCGGAACCCGGCGGAAGTCCGACCGTGGCGTCCACAGCGAGGAGCACCAGATCGGCGCGCCGGATGCAGTGGTGCGCCCACGCCGTTGAAGCATCGGCGGTGGGGTAGACCGTGAAGCGGTGGCGGCTCTCCAGTTCGAACATGCGAGCGTCCTGGCCGACATCCGGAGCGTCGGTCAAATTCATGCCTACAAGCCCCGGCCCGACGCAAACCGAGGATCCCAGCGGCGCGAGATGCCGGGCAAGCGCGGCGGCAAGGCCCAGCGCGTCGATGCCCGCAGTCACCGGGACCACCGCGATGGTCGAAAACGTATTTCTTTCCTTGCCGCGCTTGTATTGTTCTTGGAGCCGGCGTATGGTCAGGCGGGCGATGGCGATCGATGCGCGGGGATGCCTGTCGATCAGGTTCAGGAAACTCAGGTGGGAGAATCGGACCAGTTCGCAGTCGAACGCCGCGACTACGGTGGCCGAGCGAGGCTCGTTCATCAGCATCGCCATCTCTCCGACGCCTTCCCCCGGGTGCACCCTCCCGCGAACAATGATCGTCCCCTCGCGATCACGCACGAAAACAGCCAGACGGCCGGAGATCAGGACGTAGTAGTCGAATTCGATGGCGCCCTGCGTGATCAGCGTCTCTCCTGCCGTTACGCGCACAATCTCGGGCGGGGGATCGATGCCGGACAGGTCCTCCTCGCTCAGTTCGGAGAACAGGGAGGACTGCTTGAGGTACTGGATTGCGCGGCTGGCCGCAGCGTCAGGCCCCATGGTCAGAAGAACCTCGCAACAAGGTCGGCGGAATACTCGGCCAGCAGGTCGACGCAGGGGAAATTCATGATTTCGCCCGCGTAGTATGTGTGCCGGACTCCCTGCCTTGCCTCCAGCTGCCGGTAGAAGCCAGCCTCCAGATCTGCGGAAGACACGCGGGGGAAGTAGTCCCATATGGCGCTCTCGACGATTCGGTTCAATTTGCCCCCCACCCGCTCGATGTCGCCGGCGATCCCGGCATGCATGTCGCCCAGACTCATGCCGTTCGGGACCAAGGCGTAGAAACTGTGGAGATTCCGATCCGCCCAGCGCTGGTACCAGCATACGGTTGACCCGATCCGCCTCCCGTTGAAGTTCTGGTGCAGAAAAGCGACCCGCGCCGGCATCTTCTCGACATCCGCGATCACGACGCAATACCGATGGTCCACGATGCGCCCGATCAGGGCGCGCTCCTCCTCGTCACTGTCCAGCGCCGGAGCGATGGCGCGAAGGTCGCACGCGAGAATCACCTTGTCGAACTCGCAGACACCAGTCCCATAGTGGATTGCAACCTTGTCGCCCCGGACAATGCGGGTCACCGCATGCCCAAACCGGACGTCCAGTGACGCTGCTACCCGGTCCCAAACCACCTGGTAGCCGTCCTCGAAGCCGCGCAGCCACTTTAGAATCAGTGATTTGAAAATCATTTGCGGCGTCCAGAACTTCAGTGCATAGGCGGCGGGGATCGTGTCGGTATAGCCGTAGCCGAAGCCGCACAGCCACGAGGCGAACATCGGATCGAGGGCGGAAAGCCCATGCTCGCGGAGCCACTCCGACAAGGGTAGAGCCAGATCCGCAGGCATGTCCCAATGCCCGGGGCGGCACATCTCGGGCCGCTTCGCAGCAAGCCGTGTGTAGCGGACCACCGCCTTCAGCATCGGGCCGATTCCCGGAAGGCGGACCGAGCGGTTGGTCGTGAGGTCGAAAAATGGTCGGGCTCGGAATCGGCGGATGGCAGGCACTACGGTGCCTTGCATGGTCCGGACGCCGCACTCGCGAACCATGGTACCCACGGGGCCGTACCGGTGCATGTGGAGAATCGCGCCAAGCTCGTAAGACCGGTCGTCGATCCGAACGGACCGGCACTTACCCCCGGCCCGACCGTCTCTTTCGAACACGGTAACCCGGTCATATCCGGCCCGCTTTAGAAGCCATGCAGCAGTTAGACCGGATGCACCTGCGCCCACCACCGCAACGCTTATACTGATAGGCCTTTGCACTCAGGAAAGACTTTAGTATACTATGTGGACCACATACATGAAGGCAGCTATCGGAGGTGCCACGGACAAGAACGCGCGGATCTGCATTGTCGGTGCTGGCGCTGCGGGACTTTCCGCCGCGTGGTATCTTCGCCAGCGCGGGTACAATTACATAACGATCTTGGAGAAATCGGATCGGCCTGGAGGAAAGTGCCGGTCTTTGACGGTGGACGGCGTTTCCATCGAGCTTGGCGCTGCTCTGGTGATGCCCGATTACCGGCGAGTTCTGGCGGTTGCCGCGGAAGTGGGAGCTGCAATGCGACCCATTCGCGGGTTCCGCGCACTCCGACATACCGTCGACGGTGTCGAGCCAAGAACGATTCGGCAACTGGTCATCGAGAACCACGGGTTTGCCGCCACCGCTGCCGCCGCTTGGCGCTACCCTGCCGAACACCGGCGACACGCCTCGGTCATGAACCAGCCTGGATTCGCAGGTATGGGCACTGGCTCGCCGGGCGGGGAGCTCTCGCAACCGTTCGGCAGTTGGGCGCGGGATCGCGGCATGGAACCATTGGTGACCCTGTTCCAATTACCAGTGACCGCCTTCGGCTACGGGGACCTGGCCGACCTTCCGGCGGGCTATGTCATGCGGTATATCGGGCCAAGGCTGTTCCTTGCTATGGCGTTAAGCCCGCTGTTCGTGCGCACGGAGTTCTTGGCACCAAGACGCTTTGAGGACGGGCACGGGGATTTCTTCGCAAGCATGTCGAGGGGCTTCGATCTCCGTTTGAATGCTCACGTGGAGTCCGTTCGCAGGGGCACCGAAGTTTCGGTAGTCTGGGAGGAGCGTCAGGCCCGTCGCACCATCCGGCGAAGCGAGACGTTCGATAAACTGATTCTGGCTTGTCCGGTTGCGGCGACCGCGCGGTTTCTCGATCAGTCACTGGAAGAGCAGAGGCTGTTCGAGCAAGTACGGACGCGGCCGTATTCGGTGACGGTTTGCGACACCGAGGGTATTCCAACCGGACTTTACTTTCTGGAGACGCAGTCGGAAGCGGGGCATGTAATTCAATTCTGGCGGCCGTCCCCTGATTCGGGCGCCTGCGTGTTCTACACCAGGCCGTCTGAAGGGATGTCTGCGGGCCGGATAGCGGCGGGCATTCGGGATTCGATGGGAAGCATCTATCCGGGGGCCATGGTTGGGAGGGTCCTGAGCCATTCCGACTGGAATTATTTCCCCCACGTGGATGTCGAAGCTTTCAAAGCCGGCTTCTTTGACGATTTCGAGGCCCTGCAAGGCAGCCGTGCGACCTGGTACTGCGGCTCCCTTCCGGCGTTTGAAAGCGTCGAGAATGTTTTTGCGTATTCGGAGACCATGGTGGAGCGGTTGGTTGCGGGGCACACGGGGAACGAGCAGGCCAACAGTCACCTCCAAACGACCCGTGAGTTTGCGGGGGCGGCCTTGGGCCGCTTTCGATGAGTGCGTTCAATCTGGCAAAGTGCCGATAGGGAAGAGGGCGTCCGATGATCGATACACTGGAGTTCTTCAAGACGGCTTGGTTGATTGCGACCAACAAGCGGCTCTCTAGGGAGCAATTCGAGCGCAAGCGCCTAAAGCGCTTCCGGCAGTTTGCGCCTTACGTGCAACAAAACTCGCCATACTATGGCCGCGTGATGCGTGAGCAAGGGATCCACCCGGCCACCTGCACGCCGGAGCAATTCCCTATTATCACCAAGAGCGAAGTTATTCAGAACTTCGATGAAATCGTCACCGACAAGGCAGTTACCCTCAAGGCCGTACAGGAATTCGCGCTGGGGTCGCACAATCCCGCGGACCGATATCTTGGTCGATATACGGTGATCCACACGTCGGGTACGTCGGGGCAGGTGGGCTACTTCGTTTTCGATCCAAAGGCGTTCGGGCGCGGCATTGCACAGGTCGCCAATTCCCCGGCGCAGGGGTATCACATGCGCCGCAGAAGACTGGCTTTCGTCGGGCCTGTCGACGGACATTACGCCGGGGTGACGCTCACTAGTTCCGTGCGGCTTCCGCCTTTCAATCTTGTGTACGACGGTAGGTTTTTTGATGTCAACCTGCCCATGGCAAGGATCATCGACGGTCTCAACGAGTTTCAGCCCGACATGCTGGTTTCCTATGCGACCACTCTAAGCGTCTTGGCTGAGAAGCAGCTGGCAGGCATCCTGAAGGTCCACCCGACAATGATCAACAACAGCGCCGAGCCGATCCCGCATGCCACCCGGGAGTTGGTGTTGAAGGCCTTCGGACCGGTCTTGCGGAACATGTACGCCTGCAGCGAGCACATGGTTCTGGGTTTGAGGGAGGCCGCGTCCGAAACGATGCGTCTGGTGGAGGACGATCTGATCCTGGAGACGCACCCGGATCACACGATCGTGACGAACATCTTCAATCGCCTCATGCCTCTGATCCGCTACCGCCTGAGCGACGTTCTCCGCGTGGTCGATGCAAACGACCACTATCCGTACCGGGCCACTGCCGACGCGGTTGGGCGTATTGAGCAGACGGCGAAGTTCATCAACCGTCACGGGGTCGAGGACTCGATCAGCCAGTTCATCTTCGTTGAGATGATTATTCCGGGAGCGCGGCGCTTTCAGGTGAGGATTACCGGCCCGACGTCGGTCGTTGTGGCGGTAGTGCCGGAGGAAGGGCTCAATGCCGATGGCCGCCAAAAGGCCGTCGATGCAGTCTCCACCCGGCTGAAGGCGGTTCTTGCAACGAAGGAAATGGACAATGTGACGTACTCGGTTGTGTTCGAGGACGACATTCCGGTGGATCCGACGACGAAGAAATACAAGCTGATCGTGTATCCAAAAAGCGGCTCGTAGGGCAGTTTCAAGAAGGGTTCCGGGCACGGCGTACGGCCATGCCCGGAACACCAGAACGAACTACTCCAGCCCCAAAACCCGCCGATTCCGAGCCCGATCCGATCCCGCGCCCGCGAAGTCATCAAACGCCTTCGTCGGCACATCAATCAGATGACTGTCGATGAACGGCGCGCCTTCCATCGCCCCCTGCACGCTGTCCTTGAAGCAACATTCCCACTCCAGAACCGCCCACGAGATGTAGCCCGCCGCCGTCAAACGCGTGAACACCTGCGCGAAATCCACCTCGCCGTCGCCCAGCGAACGGAAGCGGCCCGGACGTTCCTTCCACCCCAAATACCCGCCGTACACGCCGGCGCGCGCCGACGGGCGGAACTCGGCGTCCTTCACGTGGAACGCCTTGATGCGCGAACCGTAGACGTCGATGAAGTCCACATAGTCCATGCACTGCAGCACGAAGTGGGACGGGTCGTAGTTGATCGCAACCCGCGGGTGGTTGCCGGTCGCAGCCAGGAATTGCTCGAAGCTCGCGCCGTCGTGCAGGTCCTCGCCCGGATGAAGCTCGTACGCGATGTCCACCCCGTGCTCGTCGGCGAAGTTCAGGATCGGCAGCCAGCGCTTGGCCAGTTCCGCGAATCCTTCCTCCACGATGCCCGCCGGACGCTGCGGCCACGGATACATGTACGGCCACAACAACGCGCCGCTGAACGACGGCGAGCAGGTCAACCCCATGTTCGCTGACGCCTGGATGACATACTTCATCTGCTGCACGGCCCATTCGGCGCGCGCCTTCGGGTTGCCGCGCACTTCCGGGGCGGCGAAACCGTCGAACAACTCGTCATACGCCGGGTGCGAGGCCACCAGCTGCCCCTGCAGGTGCGACGCGAGCTCGGTCACCGCCAGTTCGTTGGTCTGCGCGCGCAGGTCGTCGCAGTACGCCTTGGATTCGGCCGCCTGCTTGATGTCGATCACGCGGCTGTCCCAAGATGGGATCTGGACGCCGATATAGCCGAAGTCCTCCACCCACTCGGTGATGTTGGACAGGTTGTTATACGGGGCCTCGTCCCCCAGGAACTGGGCGAGGAAAATTGCGGGGCCTTTGATTTGTGACATGTATGAAATTCCTTGAGCCGGACTATTCGGCCTTCTTCATGGGCACCCAGACGGCACCCGCGTCGGCCGACTCCACGGCCTTGTAGATGAACTGCATGCCGCGCAAACCGTCGTAGACGTTCGGGCAGCGGTATTCCGAAATCGCCATCGGCGTCCCCGCGATGTGGGCCCGGATCGCCTCGATCGCGCCGAGGTACACGTTGGCGAAGCATTCGAGGTAGCCCTCGGGATGGCCTGTCGGGATGCGCGTCGCGTTGGTGGCTTCCTCGCAAAGGTACTCTGCGTGGCCGCGCGTCAGGATCTGTTTCGGCTGGCCGAAGCGGGCCAATTCAAGAACGTTCGGGTTCTCCTGCGACCAGGTGATCGCGCCTTCCGACGCGTACACGCGCAGCCGGAGGCCGTTCTCCTCGCCTGTCGCCACCTGGCTGATCGTCAGGACGCCCTTGCCGCCGCCTTCGAAGCGGAGCAGCGCGTTCACGTCCTCGTCCAGCGTGCGGTTGGGTAGGAAGATGCTCTTGTCGGCACAGATTTCCACCACCGGGTCGCCGGTGATGTACTCGACCAGGTTCAGTGCGTGTGTTCCGATGTCGCCCAGCGCGCCGCCGATGCCGGATTCCGCCGGATTGGTGCGCCACGAGGCCTGCTTGGACCCCAGCTTCTCCTGCGGCTTGCTGAGCCAGTCCTGAAGATACTCAACCAGCACCTTGCGCACGGTTCCCATCTGCCCCGACTGGAACAGGTGCCGCGCATGCCGCACCAGCGGGTAGCCGGTGTAGTTGTGGGTCAAGCCAAACACCAGGCCGGACCGCTCGACGATCCCCACCAGTTCCTGGGCCTCTTCAAAGGTCAAGGTCATCGGCTTGTCGCAGACAACGTGGAATCCGGCGTCCAGAAAGGTCTTGGACGGCCCGAAATGCGCGTTGTTCGGCGTCACGATGCTGACGAAGTCAATGCGCTGGTCGGCTGGCAACGCCGCTTCCCCGGCTGCCATCTCCTGATATGTCTTGTAGATACGGGAAGGATCGACGTGCAGCTTCTCCCCCGTGGCCTGTGAATTGGCCTCGTCGCGCGAGAACACCCCCGCGCATAATTCCACCTGCTGGTCCATTGCCATGGCGATGCGGTGCACCGCCCCGATGAACGAGCCCTGCCCGCCCCCGACCATTCCCATCCGTAGCTTGCGATTAGACATACCCACCAGATTTTATCAGGTTGCAACGCGCATCGGGAAACGATACCGTAGTGTTCGGATATGAAATTCGGCGTCAACACCTTCATCTGGGCCGCCAGCTACGGCCCCACAGTTCAGGCGGTACTCCCGCAGATCCGCGAAGGCGGCTTCGATGGCGTGGAGGTGCCCATTTTTCGCCCCGAGGAGTTCCCGGCCTCCCAAATACGCCGCGACACCGAGGCGAATGGCCTCGAATGCACCGTCTGCTCCGTGATCTTGGGTGGCATGAGCCTGATCGACGCCGACGCCGACATCCGCCGGAAGACCCAGTCCCACCTGCGCGACGCCATCAAGGGTGTTGCCGAGGCCGGGTCGAAGCTGCTCGTCGGCCCCCTCTACAGCCCCGTCGGCTTCCTGCCCGGACGCCGACGCAACGGCGACGAGTGGAAGTGGGCCGTCGAGGGCTACCAGACCTTGACCGAGACCTTGGACGCGCACGACGTGACGCTGGCGATCGAGCCGCTGAACCGCTTCGAGACCTTCTTCCTCAACACCGGGGCGGACGCCGCACGGCTTTGCGACGAGGTCGGGCACCCGCGCGTCGGCCTGCTCTTCGACACCTTCCACGCCAACATTGAGGAAAAGAGCATCGCGGGCGGTTACCGCACGGTCGCGCCGCACTTGAAGCACGTCCACACCTGCGAGAACGACCGCGGCACGCCGGGCAGCGGCCACGTCGAGTGGGACGAGGTTTTCGCCGCCCTGCGCGACGCCAAATACGACGGCTGGCTGACCATCGAGAGCTTCGGCTTCGCCCTCGGAGAAATCAGCGCCGCCGCATCGATCTGGCGGGACATCGAAAAGAGCCCCGAGTTGATCGGCTACGACGGCGTCAAATTCCTCAAAGCCAAGGTCACCGGGTATTTCGGCTAGCCGAGGACCGAGCGCTTGGCCTCGTCCAGAACGCGGATGCCGGTGGCGATATCGCGCATCCGGTCATTGTGGTCGGGCACTTCGCGCTCGATCGCCAGCGGGCCTTTGTAGCCGACTTGGACCAGCTTGCGCACAAAGCGTTCGATCCCCACAGCGCCTTTGCCCAGCGGGCGCTCGGTGCCGAGCGCTTCCGGCTTGTCCGAAGGCGGCCAGTCGCCATCCTTGGCATGGACCGACAGCACGCGGGCGCCGAGGATGCCCAGCGCGTCGATCGGGTCGCCGGTGCCGTAGAGGATCATGTTGGCGGGGTCGAAGTTGATGCCGACGTTGTCCCGGTTGACGTCGATTAGGAACTCCAGGAGGTGGTCGGCTCTCTCTTGGCCGGTTTCGAGGGCGACGGTCTGGCCGTGCGCGGCGGCGTGGTCGGCGATGCGACGGGTGACTTCGCGTACGGCGATGTAGTCGGGGTCGGTGGTGTCGTTGGGCACCATGCCCACGTGCATGCCGATGCCGGGGATGCCGATCTTCGCGGCGGCGTCGCTAACTGCGAGCATACGGGCCACGCGTTCATCGCGGAAACGCGGCGGGATAAAGCCGACCGTGTCCTTGACAGTCGGGATGTCGGCGTAGTCCTCGCCGTTAAACGAGGCGAAGGCGGTGTAGACCGCAAAACCGGCACGGCGCAGGGCGTCACGCCAAGCGTCCGCAACCGAAAGGTCGAGATCGCCAGGAAAGCCGAGTTGGCCGCAGCGGAGGCCGAGTCCGGCCAGTTCCGCGAGCGTGTCGTTGGGGTCGCGTCCGGCCCAGAACATCACGCCGGTTTCGAGGTTTGCGAGGGGTGTCAGATTGCGCATTTCAGTATGTCTCCGGTTTCGCGGGCTTTGAGGATGAGATTCATCAGGCCGACGGCCTGTGCCGACTCGGCTGGCGGACAGAGTTCCGGCTGGCGGTTGTCCCGCACGCAGCCTGCGAAGTATTCGAGTTCGAGGGCGAAGGCGTCGCTCTTGGGCAGTTCGTGGGCCGTCATCTCGCCGTCGGCACGGAATTCCTTGAGGTCGGGCGCGCCGAAGGGCCATTCGAAGGTGGCGTTGGCGGCGGTGACGGTGAATTCCATTGAGAACGGGTAGGATTTCGGGTGGTGCCAGCCGCCGGTGATGATGACCGGGCCCATGCCGGAGTAGGTGAGTTCGGCGTGGATGAGGTCGATGCCGACTGCGGGCTCGGAGTAGCCGGAAGCCCGGACGGTCTGCGGCAGGCCCCAGCGGGAGACGCAGTAGTCGACGTCGTGGATCAGGAGGTCGAAGACCCCGCCGCCGCTGCGGGAAGCGTCGGAAAGCCACTTGCTCCACGCGGGGGCCGCGCAGCGACGGCGGAAGACGGCGAAGCGGACGGGGCCGGAATCCTTCAGCTTCTCGGACAGCAGCGAGTAAGCGGGCACGAAACGCAGGACTTGGCCCGCCATGAGGATGCGGCCAGCTGTTTCGGCCTCGCGGATCACTTCCTCCGCACCGGCTTGGTCGAGCGCCATGGGCTTCTCGACAAGCACGTGCTTGCCTGCGCGCAGGGCGGCGATGGCGACCGGGGCGTGGCTGTCGGTGGGGAGGCAGATGTCGACCGCGTCCACATCGGGGTCGGCCAGGACGCTTTCCACCGTGCGGTGCTTGTGGACATCGGAGAAGTCCAGGCGCTCGCCGGAATTGCCGAGGTTGCCGGAGATGGCGGAGAGGTCTCCAGAAAGCTTGCGCTCGTCCGAACTCATCACGGCGGCGAGACGCGCGCCGGGTACGTACCGCCACGCCTGGGCGTGGGTGGTGCCCATGAAACCGAGACCTAGGATTGCTACGTTCATGCAGATTCTATTGTGCCTTTAGTGTCGAACTGGCCAGCCGCTCCGTCGCACATGATTGAAGTTGATCGCGTCCAGCCCGGCTGTCGCCAGAGCCAGTTGCAACCGGACGTCCGCTGTTACCACAAGTATGTCGCGTTCGCATACGGCGGCTACCGAGGAGTCGCCGAGACCGAATCTTGAAAATGCGGGATGGTCCACCAACTTGACCGCCGCATCGTAGCGTTCATCGATCATCTGGACGGTTGTTCGGAAGAAATCGCGAACCTCTTCGCCTTCGCTCCCGTGCAGGGTCGTCAGATCGCTAACTTGGCTCAGGACGTGCGGTGTTGCCACCAACCGGCCGCCAAACCAATTCACCATGTAGTTGAGCACCTCGAAGTCCTCGACCGTGAAGTTCTGGGTGCGCTTGAAATTCGCGATCCTGTCACGGTTTACCGATCCTATCAAAAAGAGGACAAGGAGATTGGAGTCGAGGAATACGGCCCGTCCCCGGTGCTTTTCCAGCAGTGCGGCGGGATCCAGCATCGCTTAGGCTGCTTCAAACAGACGCATCTTCATTGAAAGGACTTCGCCGGTATCCTTTGATACGGCAAAGACCTTGTAATCGCGATCGAGTTCGGCACCGATGAGCGGGCGTCGTCCAAGGCCCGGAATTCGCATCGGGTTGGGCGGGAACTCGCTGCTAAGTGTTATGAGCCAAGCTTCCGTGCCTTCTACGGTGGTGGAATCAATTTCCTCGAGCCTGAGATCCCGGATGCGGGTATCCCCCAGCGATCCCTTGGCAAACTCCATCGCCCTGTAAACGCCTTCCTGGAGGTCCATAACCACACAATATCACCCGACCAGTTCACACCCGTTTGGCTACAATCAGCGTGATATCGTCGCTCGGCGGCGCGCCTCCGGTGAACTCGTCCACGGCGTTGTTCACGGCGCGGACGATGTCGGCGCAGGGTAGCGTACGGTTGTTGGCGACCATTTCCGCCAAGCGGGGGACGTCGAACTCGTCGCCTTCAGGGTTCGGGGCCTCGGTTACGCCGTCCGAGTAGATTACCAGCAGGTCACCCGGGTCCAAGGTCAGCTTGAACTCCTTGTACTGGATCATCCCCAGAATCCCCAGCACCGGGCCACCTCCTTGGATTTCGGACCAGGTACCGTCGGCGCGGACGAGGATCGGCGGGTTGTGGCCCGCGTTGCAGTAAGTCAGTTCGCCCGTCGTGCCTTCCAGAATGCAGAAGAACAGGCTGATGAAGCGGTTCGAAGGGCAGTTGGCGGCGGTGATCCGGTTCAGCCGGGTCATCACGGCGGCCAGATCGCTGGGCTCCTCGATGAGCACTTGGACGCGGGCCTGCAATCCCATCATCAGCAGAGACGCGGGCATACCCTTGCCGGAAACGTCGCCCAGCACCATCCCCACGCGCGACGGCGGGTAGGGGAAGAAGTCGTAGTAGTCGCCTCCGACCGTCCGGCAGGCCGCATTGTGGCCCGCGAGCTCCAAGCCGGTCAACTTCGGCGCTGCGGAGGGCAGGAACCGGCGCTGGATTTCGGCGGCCTGCTCCAGTTCGCGTGCCATCAGCTTCCTGGACTGCTCGATCTCGGCCAGCCGCGCGTTCTCGATGCGGATGGCGGCGACATTGGCCATCACGGTGAGAAGGTCGAGGTCGTCCTTCTTGAACTCGCGCAAGAGCGACGGCGAATCGACGTATATCAGGCCGATGATCCGGTCGTGCGCCTGCAGCGGCACCGCCATCAGAGTGCGAACCTGCTGCTCCACGATGCTGTTGCGCGACCGGAAGGCGTCGTCGATCGACATGTCGCGCACGAGGATCGATTCGCCGCTGTTCAAGACGCGGTCGCGGACGGCGCTGCTGATGCGGAAGCCTTCGCCCTTGTTGGCGCGGGCCACAAGGTCACCGTCTTCGACCGTGAGGACGATGCCGCGGTCGGCCTTGACGGCCTTGATCGAGAGGTCGAGCATGTATCGGAACAGCTCGGGCAGGGGGCGGTCACCGGAAAGTTCGTTGCCCGCTTGGACCAAGGCCGCCACCTGGTCTGAGAAGAAGGTGGCGCCGGACCCGCTGCTGGCGTCCCGCTTGAAGACGCCCCTCAGGCTGGTGACGACCGTCGAGGAGCTAGTTTCCTCGTGTTCGTCATCGCCGGGGTCGAACAGGACCACGGTTTTGGCGGCTTGGGTGGTGCTGGCGTCAAAGACCAGAATCAGATGGCCTGCCATGACACGGTCGCCGGACTTGAGCAGGGTGGGCGCAGTCGCCTTGACGCCGTTCAGGGTGGTGCCGTTCTTGCTGCCGAGGTCGCGGAGCAGCCAGCCATTGCCGGACGGTTCGATGGCGAGGTGCTGGCGGGAAAGGCCGTTGTCGTCGGGGAAGCAGATTTCGTTGCCGCTGGAGCGTCCTAGCGTAATGCGGCGGTCGGTTAACTGGATGACCCGGCTATTGCCGTCGGGCGAGAGGATCTGGAGGTCCTTCATGGGGTTGGCGGTTTCGTCTCGTCCTATGCTAGCGCTTTGCCCCCCACGGTGCCCGACCTACTCTGTGCCGTAGCTGATTTCGAGCCTCCTAGCCCGAAGTGCCGCCCAGACGACGACGAAGGCGGCCAGCAGTACCAGGTTGGCGATGGCCATCACGGGCGGGGCCGGGTCGATGTCGAAGAGCAATAGGTTCCAGACGCCGCCGCGACCGGTCTGGGGAGGCGGAATCGAGATTGGACACACCGATTTCAGCCAATAAATGATGCTAACTTTCTTCAGCATGGCCGGGAGGATACCGTTCAGGCCCTCCCAGACCAGGATCGCGGCGGCGGGGAACAGGGGGTTCTTGTAGCGGACGCCGGCCCACAGGAAGATCGCTCCGTAGCCGATGCAGGCCAGGGCCGCAGCGACCACATAAGAAGCGAGGTGCGACCAGCCGTTGCCGGAGTTCATGTATCCCCAGATCAATTCCGGGGAGTAGTGGGCGAAAATTCCAACCCATTGGATGATCACGGAGCCGCAGAATATTGTGATCGCGGCAACGAGGCCGGAGACGAATTTCCCCGCGACGAGGACCTCGCGGCGTACGGGGGCCAGCATGTAGTAGTGCAGGCTCTTGTCCAGCATCTCGCCCCGGAAGAGGTTCATGAAGATGCCGACGCAGCCGAAGAAGATCACGATGCGCAGGTAGAAGAACTGGAAGATGCCTGCGAAGGCTCGGATGTCGTCACTCAAGGCGTGGTCATCTGCCCGGCCGAATAGCCAGTGACCGACCATCGGGATGACAGGGCTGAGTGCGAGCAGGTAAATCCAGAGGCCCCGCTTGGAAAAAAAGGTCTTGGCGAGGTCGATGCGCAGGATGGCCAGGATTTGACGGTTTATCATTTTGTACTCTCCTCGTGGCCGATCAGGTACTCGTAAACCGACTGGGCGTCGTCGTCGGCGGGGGCGACGGATTCGATGGTGACGCCGTCGAGCGCGATGTGGTTCAGCAGTTTGTAGAAGCCCTCGGCGTGGCGGGTGCGGACGAGAAGTCCGGCGCGGTCGGCGTGGACCTTGGCCTCAACCACCTGTTCGTGGTCGAAGAGGCGCGAAGCGAGGTGTTCGGGCCGGTCACAGCGGATGAGGATCTGCATGGGCTGCTCGGAGATTTCGTCGCGGACGCCCTTGATTTGGCCCTCGGCGACGACGTAGCCTTGGCTCATCATGACGACGTGGTCGGAAATGAGGTCGACCTCGTGCAGGATGTGGCTGGAGATGACGACGTGGCTGCCCTCGCTGCCAAGTTGGCGGAAGAGGGCGATGGTTTCGGCGCGCGCGAGGGGGTCGAGGCCGTTTAGGGGCTCGTCGAGGATGAGTACCTTTGGCCGGTGGGAGATGGCTTGGGCGAGTTTGATGCGCTGCCGCATGCCCTTGCTGTAGCCGGCGATTTTGCGTTCGGCGGCTTCGCGGAGGCCGGTGCGCTCGATGGCTTCCCAAGCCAGCCGCTCGGTGTCGGCGGGGCTGTAGCCGAACAGGCGCAGGTAGCAGTGGACGAACTGCCAGCCTGTGAGGCCGGATGGAAAGCCGTCGTACTGGGTGGCGTAGCCGACGGTGCGGAAGTAGCGTTCGGGGTCTAACGGGGATAGGCCGTGGACCTCGATTTTGCCGCGGGTGGGCTGGAGGAGGCCGGCCACCATGTTCATCAGGGTGGTCTTGCCGGAGCCGTTGGGGCCGACCAGGCTGGTGATGCCTGGGGGGATGGTCAGGTTGACCTTGTTCACGCCGAGGATTTCGCCGTAGAATTTACTTACGTTTTCCAGGACGATCATTGGGTGGCCTCGGAGAGTGGGGTGAGGGCGAGTGGTTGGGCTGGCGCTCCGAAGGGCACGGTTAAGGCCGCCTGGAAAGGCGGCTGCAGCCAAGAATGGCTGCCCCACACGGATGCCGCGGGCAATATTGCCCGCCCCACGGTCGAATGGGTCATGAGGCTACCTCGCAGACTCGCAGTTTGCGGTTGATCAGGGCCAAGAGGCCTAGACAAAACAAAGCCAGTGCCAGGGCGGCGGCGTTGCCGGAGATGGGGTCGTCCTCTTTGGATTGGCGGAGCCAGTCGGAGGCTACCGTGGATATCAAGTGTTGGAGGTCGAGGTAGAGGCCGTTTTCGGTGCGCATGACGTTGTTGATTACTGCCCCGAAACCCTTGCCTGCGGCGAAGACGGCCAGGACCAGTGCACCTGCGACGATCCGCCAGCGGACGAAGGCCGACATCGCCAGACCCAGGAGTACGAAGACGAGGATCAGTGTGAATCCGGTCACAGCCACGCCTGTGCCGAGGTACAGGTTGTCCTCGAACCACTTGTAGCCGAGCAACTCGCTTTGGACTCCGAACAGGATCAGGCCCGGGATCAGCGTGATCGAGGCGATCAGGGAGCCCAGCACCATCCCCTTGCCGAGGATGTATTCCGCGCGGGAGAAGGGTCGGCTCAGGTAAACCGAGAGTGCGCCGTTGGTCAGGTCGGGGGCAACGAGGCCGGGTCCGACGAAGGCCGTCATGATCCCGGCGAACACTCCTTGTGTCGTCAAGAAGTTCAGGAAGAAACTGCCGTTGACCTTGATGAAACCGGTCTTCTGCCCCACCAGCGCCAAGACCGACGCGTTCTGGTTGAGGTAGAGGAACAGCAGCAGGATCACCGGGACGAAGAAACATCCGACGTAGCCGATGAGCAGGAACTTGGACTTGAAAATCTGTTTGAAGGCATAGCGCGGCAGGACGAGAAACCGCCATGCCGGGGGCGTCAAGCGGCCCGCGTAGCCTTTATATGTGCGCTTGTAGACCGCCATTTATTTCTCCATCGCTTTACTTTTCCATCGCCTTTAGGAAGATGTCCTCGAGTGTGTCTCGCCGGTAGTTGAGTCGGCGCAGTTGGACGTCGCGGTCCGCTGCAAGGCGGTAGATGTCGCGGATCTCTATGCCCTCGGGCAGCACGGTCTTGATTTTTCCCAGTGCAGTGACGGCGCAGGCGCAGCCGAGGCGCTCGATGGCGTCGGCGAAGGTGCCGTCGTCGCCTTCGGTTTCGATCTCCACGAAACGGCGGTTGGACGCGCGCTCCTCCTCGAGATTCGAGTGGTGGACGACTTGCCCGCCCTTCAGGATGACCGCCTCCTCGCATGTTTCCTCGATGTCGCGGAGGAGGTGGGAGCAGATCACCAGGTGCATGGTGCCGAGGGCCCGGATCTCCTGGATGATTTTGATCATACGGAGGCGCGCCTGGGGGTCGAGGCCGTTGGTCGGCTCGTCGAGGATCACCAGTTTCGGCCCGTGGACGATGGCCTGGGCCAGTTTCGCCATCTGCTTCATGCCGAGCGAGTAGGCTCCGAGCGGTCGGTAACGGGCTTCGCCGAGGCCGACGTAAAACAGGGACTCGTGGGCGCGCTCCAAGGCGGCGTCGGGCGGTAGGCCGGAGAGTTCGGCCGCCATGCGCACGAAGGAGATGGCGGGCATGTCGGCGATGAAACAGTCGTTCTCGGCCATGAAGCCGATGTCGGCGCGGATCTGGCGGGCATGTGCCTTGACGTCGAGTCCGAAGACCCGCGCCGTGCCGGAAGTCGGCTTCCAGAAACCCAGCAGGGTGTTGATGAGGGTGCTTTTCCCGGCACCATTGGGGCCGAGGAGGCCGACGGTGCGTCCCCGCAGTTCGAGGTTGATCCCTTTGAGGATCTCGCGCTTGCCGAGCGATACGCGGAGGTTTTCCAGTTGAATGACGGGTGCCGAGGCGTTTCCTCCGATCACTTGGCCTCCCGGTGGGCACCGAGCGACGCGGTGGCGTTGCCCAGCATCTGGAATGGGCCGACGCCGCTCATGGCCAGCATGGACTCGATGCTCATTCCGAAGAAGCTGCCCGTGGCGGCCATGTCGATGCGGTCGGTTCCGGCCCAGAAGCAGATCGCGCCGGGCGCGTCGGACTTGAGCGCGTTGACCGGGATGCCGCGGATGTTGGTGTTGCCCAGCATGTCGGCGATCGGGGCGAGGGTGTCGCCGAGGTGGTGGTAGATGATGCCGGAGAAGTCGGTCGAGCCGGACTGCGGCAGTTTCGAACGGAACGTGGCGGACTTCGCCAGGGTCGAGCCGATCTGGCGGTTCTGGAGGGAACGGGCCAGCAGTTCGCGGTTGGCGGCGGCTACCCAGTAGCCATCGGTGAAGGTCCAGTCGGCCTCCCACGGCAGCTTTTCGAACTTCAGTTGGTAGAAGGTGTGGCCGTCGGGGGTGTCGGATTGCGTGAGGAGCATGTTGCCTGTGCGTTCCTTGTCGCCTGTATCGTTAAACCGTTGAACCATCTTGGCGATGGTGGACTGGAGGCGTTCGGGGTAGTAGACTTCGGCGGCGATCTTCCAGCTTGGCGTGGGGAAGATGGGGCCGTCTAGGGCAACCGTGACCTCGCCTCCGAAGGCGCTGGCCATCTCCTTGTGAAGTTCGTCGGAATTGTCGGCAGTTTTCTGTCCCGTCATTTTTCCAGCCATGCCGATCATGTCTTCCACGATCACCGAGGCGTTCTTAAGCAGTAGCGAGACGGCGAACTGGGCGTCCGGGGAGACGTAGTCGAGCGAGCCCATGGGGCCGGGGGCCGAGAGCCAGGCCGCGACGCCCTTGCGGTTCTGGGTGAAGCCGAGCGAGGCGTGGTTTTCCGTCTGTCCGGCGACGGTGCGGCTTTCGGCGACGAGGAAGCGGGCGTCGGCCATGCCGGGAACGGCGGCTCCGAAGGCCGGCATGCGGGCCAGGTCGGCACCGGCGAGCCAACTGGCACCCTGCTTGTAGGACGGCATCATGCGTTGGTAGAGCTGGGTGTCTTTGAAGCCGCCGGGGCCGACGAGCGGGAGGTCCGAAGGTTCGCCGGCGGCGACGAACAGGCCGTTTTCGAAAGTCATGTGGCCGTCAAAGACCTCCGCCGGGAGCTTCTGCTTCAAATACGCGTCGAGGCCGGGCTGGGTTAACTGGGCCACGATGATGGGCGAGCCCTTGGAACCCCGGATAGCGATGACGATCTCGTTGCCGATGAAGGCGCTGGCCGTTTCGAGACCCTGGATGGTGGTTTCGAGGCCGTTGCGGTCCTTGGGTTTCAGGCTGTTCCACCAGGCTGCCATCGGGGCGCTGGTCTTGAGCCGTTCGTGGAAGATGGTGCTGGCTTGGGCGACCGCCCCGCCGAGGTTGGGGATGGTGGCGACGGCGGACACATCCGCAGGGAGCAGGGGCAGCAGGTTCGACCCGTAGCGCGCCGGGGCGGCGGGAATCTGCGCGATCTCCTTGCGGACTTCGGCGAAGTCCTTCAGGAGCGCCATGTAGCTGTCGGACTTGCGGCTCCACTCGAACTCCTCGCGGATGGGGACCGGGGCCATTTCGGCGTTGGTGGCTGTGATGTCGCCGCGGTGCAGGACGTCGTGCTGCTTGCCGTGGTCGACCCAGACCGTGCCCTCGACAACGGCCACGCGGGAACCGCGGGTTCCGGCGTCGACCGAGAAGACGGTGCCTTTGACCTGGACGTCGCAGTCCGACGTGGCCACGCGCAGGGAGCCGGACCGCTGTTTGGCAGCCTCGACGATGATCTTTCCGAGCGCGAGATGGACTGTGGAGCCGCTCCAAGTTCTGGTAACGGAAATCTGGCTGCGTTGGTTCAACTCAACACGCGATCCGTCGTTCAATTTCAGGACGGCGGTGGAGTTGCGGGCGGTGCGGACGACGTCGTTCTCGGCAAGGGTCGCGCCGGGGGCGAGGGGGGAGAGGGTGGAGCCCGCAACCTTATAGATCTCGCCGTCGACGGAATCGACGGTGGCGCGGGGTCCGCCGCCGAAGGCGGGGAATTGCTGGAGTCCGACGTAGGAGATAGTGCCGGTGGTCAGGAGGGCGGCGGCTGCGATGGCCCAGCCGGCGTAGCGGGGCATGGTCTTTGCTCTGGGGGCCCGGAATTCGATGACATTGCCGGTGCCTCGCGCGGCGGCGAGGGCCTTGCGGCAGCCGACGCATTCACGGGTGTGGATTTCGACGAGGAGCTTCCGGCCGGAGTCGAGCGTGCCCGCGATGTAGGCGGGGATGAGCGACACGAAATCTTCGCAGGAGCGGATGGTTCCGGTGGACGTTTCCGCGCCCGCCTTGGGGAAGAGGCGGGCATGGACGCGGGCTGCGGCCTGTTCGACCTCGGCGGTCGTGGGTTCCTTTGCGCTAATTTCGTTGAGAAGTTTGTCCAAGTTCATTTGACACCTCCGAGGCGTTCCAGTTCGCGTTGCAGTTGTTTGCGAGCCCTGTGCAGCGTTACGGCCACGACGAGGGAAGAGACGCCGAACTGGTCGGCGATTTCAGTATTCGAATAGCCCTCGATGAAGCGGAGGGCGAACATTTCCGCGTTGCGCGGGCCGAGTTTGGCCATGGCGAGGCGGAGGGATTCGCGCAGGCCGGCGTTGTCTCCGGCCACCGACGGCTCCGGGGCGCTTTCGAGCGGCACGTTGGAGCGGGAACGCTGCTCCAGAAGGTTGATGGAGGCGTTGACGGCGGCGCGGCGGAGGTAGGCCTCGGCGTTTTCGACGACGTCGGTGGAGAGGTCTCGTCCGGCGAGGCGGAGGAAGACGGTTTGGAGGACATCCTCGGCGTCCTGGGCGTTGCCGGTCACCTTGTAGGCGGCGCGGAAGACCATGGCGTGGTGGGCTTCGAAGGCCCGTTCCAGGCTGGATATGGGTGTGGCGACGGGCATTGAGCCGGACATTGAGCCGGGGGTGGGTATCGGCACGGGGCGGATGTGTTCTCCAATCGCCTGTAGCATTCTAACCGGTAGACCGGGGTGGGGGGCGGTTATTACACGGGTGGTGGGGGAATTTGTGGTTAGGGTGGTTGGGTGCGGGATGTTCGGGCTGGGGAGGGTTGGGCAATGAGGTTCGCGCAAAGGGCGCAAAGGGCGGCACGCAGAGAGCGCAAAGAAGATAAAGGAGAGGATGGGCCTGGGTGTGGTGTCCGCACTGTTTCGCGTGGTGCCGGGGGCGGGATTGGGTGGGTGGTTGGGCATGGGTTGGGTTGGTTAGCGGTGTTTGTCCCTGGGGTTGGTGTTCGGGACGTGTTTGGGGTGGGCTTTTTGCCATTTGAGTTGGCGGCGCTCGCGGCGGGTTAGGGGGTGGTGGGGGTGGGGCTCGGGTTCGTTCCGCTCATTTTTGTTTTCGGGCTCGGGCGCGGGAGCTGGGGCGGGTTCCGGGCCTGGGGCGGGGGCGGTCGGGGCGGTTTCCGGCTGCTGGCGGAACTTGCGGTAGGCCATGAGGGAGCGGGCGGCGCGCTCGTAGGTGCGGAGGTAGCGGGCCTCGTAGCGGTGGAGGCGTTCGAAGGCGCGGTTCTCCTCGGACAGGGAGGTGAAGGCGCTGAAGGTTTGGATGAAGTCGGGGTT
>CAIVPR010000006.1 GCA_903907865.1 uncultured Acidobacteriia bacterium | reverse complement strand
GCGTCGATGATCCCCGTATAACCTGTCCGAGCCGGGATCGGGCTTGTAAAACCGTTTGTCGTCATGATGAGGTTTGCCTTTCCCGCCCTGCACTCTAATCCTTGTCACACAGGCTGACTCATCAAGCTTGACACAGAGGGTCAGGCAGGCCCCGGTACTCCGCAACGATGAGGCGGATTGAGCCATCAACTTCGTCCTGCGCAAACCCATCGACGCCTAACGCACGGTTCCTGGAGCCAACGCCTCGGTAGTGGCACACCTCGAAATCTGACAATTCCTCGGCGTCACTCAGAAGCTCGCCGCAAATATCGACGAACTCCGCGTGAGTGAAGTTCGAGCCCGCACTCGCACGCGCCCTCACCTGATCCAAGAAGTCTTGCCGATACTCGTTAAGATCCATTGTTGTCGACTCCGTATGGTGCGCATTCGAAAGGACCGCACGCTGCTAAATCCAGGGTATATGTCGCGTCCAGAACTCCCACAGGCACTGCGGATCGCACTAGTCGCGGAAAGATGCCATTAACTGAAAAATAGGCCAGTCGCGCGATCCGAAACCAGACGCGCTCGTATTCCTCGCATTCAACGTACCCGGCGTCGGCCAAACGCAAAGCAAATTCCGTAGTCGCCGAAGAGCTGCTTTCGATAGCAACGCGAATTGATGCGACGAGCTGCGAGGCAGTGAAGTCCTCGGTCGTTGTACCGTCTGCGGGAGCAATCCAGATCACAGCCAAATAAAATGGTTCTGTGGCGACATCCAGCTGCTGCAGCGAACTGATCGTCACCCGTTGAGTTCCCGGAGTGCAGGTTTTCACTTCGATCATGGTACCGCCGAGCGAGAAATCCTGTGGCGAGTCGAACGGCCCCAGCCATCCGTTCACTGCGGCATCGACGCCGAAGCGTGGGATTGCGACGGATATCAAGAACTGCAATTCTCCGACGAGGCCGCGGAACTCGGCGTCTGAAAGAGTGTGCCGCTGGCCAACTTCCAGGAGCCTTCGCCAACGCCCCAACCTACGGAGAAGCGCCGCCCCTCCCTGGTCCGGCGGCACATCGCGGGTTGCGTCCACCAAATCCTGACAGAGTCTCCCAAACAGCTCGTCGTACTCCGGACGCGCCAACTGCAGAATAGTGGCGAATCCACCATCTGCGCGCTGGTTGCACGTGATTTGAACCACGCCGGGAGGCGGCAGCGATGAGGGCTGTTCAGTGGTGATGAGCATCAACACGCGCCTGCACTGGAAGTCGAGGCCTGCGTAAATATTGAGCGGGTGAGTCTCATCAACCCGGCGGAAGAGCCCCGGCTGTTCCGACTGCGCACCGATGTCCTGCCAAAGTTGTTCAACGCGGGTCATCGCTTGGCTCTTCGATATCGTCGTCCGTTTCGCTTTCGGCGATGGCTTTCCACTCTACGAGGTTGACGCGATATAAGACGCGCTTAGTGACAGATCTATCATCGAAGCTGGGGAAGCTAAGCCCCAGCGCGATCAGTTCATCGCTAACATGCGTCGCCCCCGTTTGCAATAGCTCAATCGCATGCACCAGCAACAGTGGACGCATGCGCTTTTTGCGGTACGCACTATTCGGGACGTTCTTTCGTTTGTCTTCCTGCCTGTAGAGTTCGCTGACCTCGGCGATTACGTCAGCCGATAGACCTTCACGCTCGATGCCGCGCGATGCGACTAGCGCTCGGTGCCCCGCAACGTAACAGTTCAGGCCCGTGGTTTGGCGGGTAGGAGCGAAGGTGCGGGAAGGCCCGCGCGGTGTGAGTGGACAGCCTGTTTGAGGTAGTCGAGAGGATTGCGGCCTTGGATGCGGCAGGTCTGGGTGGCGGTGAGAAGTC
>CAIVPR010000005.1 GCA_903907865.1 uncultured Acidobacteriia bacterium | reverse complement strand
CTCACGAGATATCAACTGGAGTCAACGCTCCCTCGCGGTCGCGGCTCGGCTGAATCGCCATGTTACCGAGCCGCGACCGCAAGGGAGTGATTTGGCTAAATCCCGTGCCCTTATAGCCGACCCACGACGGCGTCAGTGAACCCGCGCGTTCCAGCCGATCCGCCCACATCCCCTGTTAGGTGCTTGCCTTCGCCGTACACCGCCTCCAACGCCCGCCGGATCCTCGCCGCGGCGACCGGTTCCCCGATGTGGTCCAGCATCAGACATGCGGACTGGATCAGTGCCGTCGGATTTGCCAGACCTTTGCCCGCGATGTCCGGGGCCGAACCGTGGACAGCCTCGAACACGGCCACGTTGTCGCCCAGATTCGCTCCCGGCACGATGCCCAAGCCTCCCACCAGGCCTGCGGCGAGGTCCGACACGATGTCACCGTAGAGGTTCGGGAGCACGAGCACGTCGTAGGTTTCCGGTCTCATCACCATCTGCATGCAGGCGTTGTCGACAATCAGTTCGGCGTATTCCACCTGTGGGAACTCGGCGGCTACCTCCCGGCAGCAGCGCAGGAACAGGCCGTCGGACATCTTCATGATGTTGGCCTTGTGGATTGCCGTCACTTTGCGCCGGTGGTGTTTGGCGGCGAACTTGAAAGCTTCCTGGGCGATCCGAATTGACGCCGCACGGGTGATGATCTTGATGCTCTCCACCACTCCAGGCACCACTTCGTGCTCGATTCCGGTATAAAGGTCCTCGGTGTTCTCGCGGAAGATCACGAGGTCGATGGGGAGATCGTTGAAGCGGGTCTTGAGGCCCGGTAGCATCTTCACCGGACGGAAGTTGACAAACAGGTCGAGGCGCTTCCGAAGTGCTACGTTGACGCTGGGATGGCCGCCGCCAACCGGGGTCCCGACCGGCCCTTTCAGGCCTACCCTGGTGCGCGCCAGCGACGCGAAAACGCTGTCGGGGAGGTATTTGCCCGTGGCGCGCTCGGCAGCAATGCCCGCGTCCACACGATCCCATTCGATTTCGACACCCGCAGCTTCCACAACGCGGACGGTGGCGTCGGCCACCTCCGGTCCGATCCCGTCGCCGGGTATGAGGGTGATGATGTACGGCACGTTCCCAGAGTACACGGCAGCGACGGGCAGGCCAGCGTCTCTACGGTGTGGACATCGCGCCGTCGGCAAATCTCTCGGCGGCCAACTTGCGGATCTCGTCGGGCAGTTGAAAGACCGCGCCGTCGATCTGCCCATTGAGGTCCACATCGTCTGCGTGGAACAAGAGATCCTGGCCGGACGCGTTGACCCGGATTACCGAAGGCCACTTCAGCCCGGCGACATCCCGGTATGCCTCGTAGGTCAGGACCGTGGGGATGGTCCCCATGGCCGTCTGCATTGGCATGCTGGTGCGGTAGAGGAGCCCGTTGTTGCGTTGGTACCACCGGGTCGCCACCTGCTTGCCGTCCCGCGAGACGACGCGCACACGGTGGCACTCGTGGCCGTCCACGGTCTCCAGCGCTTCCGTGCGGACTTCGCTGACCAGCAGCCGCCATGCGGCGACTTCGGCGGCGTCGACGGTGACGCCAAGTCCGGCCAATGCGGCCTTGGGCTTGGCGCGGGGGCCAAGGGTTGGGGACCGTTCCCAGGCGATCCGCCCGTCGCTGCCTTCCTCCTGTTTCCCAAGGCCGGGGATGTCCACGGACTGGTAGTACCTTCCGCCGGTGGTGGCCCAAGTTTCGGTGCGAGCCTTCAGTCCGCTGGAAAGATAGTCCAAGGTGCCCGAAACCCGCTGGGTCGTCAGGGTCTCGAATGCTGCGGCCCCGCCGGAGACAAAGATGTGGCGCTCGATGATCTCTTCGGCGTTGGGGAGGGCCCTGCCGGCCCGTTCCGCAGCCCAGTATGTTTCGACAGGAGGCGGAAGGCGGTAGGTATCCGGGCGGGTGTTTTCGTTGTAGGCTACATCCAGGACCACCAGCCGATAGAGCAGTTCGCCACGCTCCACCAGCAGGCTGGATGGTTGCTTCAAGCCTTCGTGCCAGTTCCAAGATTCCACGGTTTCGCTGACGGCGATCTCGCCGTCGCCGGAAGGCTCCAAGGAGGTGCGGCGGACCAGGAGTCCGGTTTCGATGTCGAACCATTCCATGCGCCGCTCTGCCGAAGGCAGCAAGGAAACCCGGTAACAGAACTTGCCGTTGACGTGTTCGGCACCGTCAACGGTCGATTTGGGATAGAGCGACCTCCAGTCGGCCTCCTCGAGCATGTGGGAGGACCGGAGGGCCTGGTCGCGGTCTTCACCGTGTTTGATCCGCGGGCCGGCGAGTTGGGACCATGCCCAGGCCACGCCGTTGAAGACGCCTTCGGTGGCGACTTGCGGGATTTGGACCTCATGCAGGGCGTTGCCGTTGCGGGCCGTTGTGAGTTTTGCCTTGAGGATGACGCGACCGGATTCCGGGTCGCGACCTTCGATCTCAACCTTTTGGGACTTCTTGGCACGCCATTCGGCCGCGCCGCCCGTGGCTTGGAGGTACTGGTCGAAAACTTGGCTCGGACGCGGGAGCACCGACCCCGCCGCGAGAGCCGGGCCACTACTTGCGAGTAAGGCCAGTAATCCAAGCTTGAGCCGCTTCAATGACACGGTTTTCGACGACCTCGTCCGGCACTACGCCGTTTCCTTCGAGGACCCGGCCCTTAAAAGAAGTGTAGCCTGCCTGCGCGTACTGGAAGCCATCGCCGTTGGGAAGCCGGATGATGTCGGAGGGCAGTGCGGCGGCTGCGGTGCGGGTGCCGAAGACGCGGGCGCGTCCCAAATCCTGCATCCCTTGGGCGAAGATTTCGGCGGTCGAGGCGGAACCGCCGTCCACCAAGACAGCGAGAGGGCCGTCGTAGGTCTGGGGACGGGGGAAGACGACGAAGTTCAGGGTAGTCTCACGGAGGGTCATCTTGCCCAACTGGCGGCCCTCTTCGGAAATGAAGAAGCCCGCGATCCCCATGGCCATGATCCCGATGCCGCCCGGGTTGCCGCGGAGGTCGATGATCACCCCGGGGGCTTTCGCGAAGTCGCGCACGGCGGCTTCGACCTTGGGCATGATGGAAACGGGGTCGAGGAATTCGTTGAAGCGGATGTAGCCGATGCCGCCGGGGAGCGTCTTCGCCTCGAAATGGAGGCGGAGTTCTGGCAGGTTGGCGAAGCGGATGGCCTTGCCCGCGGGATCGGAGGCGTCGGATGCAGCTTCCACGGTCGCCGCCGGGGGCGGTTGCTGCGCGGGAGTCGTGGCGGTGGCCGGTGTTTGGGCGGGCCCGGGGGCAACGGTGGACCCTACGGTTGGTGGAGCCGCGGAAGGCGTCTTGGTTTCGTAACGTTCTGCGGGGATGATGGCGTAGTGCGACGAATCGAGCTTGTAGATCATCTCCCGAAGGATGGACCGCACCTCGTCCATCGACGCGGCTTGGGCGATCTTGGGTGCCGTCGCGTCATGGATGGCATTCCAATCGAGGCCGTTGAGTTTGGGGTCGGGGTGGCGGTCGCGGACGGTGCGCCAGACGGTCTCGAAGGAGTCCTGGTTGGCCCTCTTCTGCGACGGGGTCAGTTGCGCGCAAGCGGCCGCCGCGAAAAGAAAAAGAAATATTGTCCGTGCCACTAGCACATTGATCCACCGGCAGGATAGCATGTGCTCATGGCCGGATTGAGTTGGGAAGACGCGGAAGACATCGGGTTGGCACTGTACGAGAAGCATCCGACGGTGGATCCGATCACGGTGCGATTTACTGACCTGCACAAGTGGGTGGTTGAGCTTGAGGATTTCGACGACGAGCCGTCGCGCTCCAACGAGGGGAAACTGGAGCGGATCCAGATGGCTTGGTACGACGAGTATCAGGAGAACCAATAGATATATGCTGCGACGGGATTTTCTGCGAGCCGGAGCGTTGGCCGTGCCTGCCGGGCTTGCGCGCGTCGAGGGTTCCGCGCCAGGCAAGAGTTGCATCTTGCTTCGTCTGGTCGGCGGGCCCTCCCAATTGGATACGTGGGACCTGAAGCCCGATGCCCCGAGCGGGGTCCGGGGGGCGTTCCGTCCGATCCGCACCAATGTGCCGGGGATGGAGATCTCGGAAATCTTTCCGAAGATGGCGCGGCAGGCGGACAAGTATGCGCTGATACGGTCCATGCACTACGAGGGCGAGCCTACGCACGAGGTTGGGGACGAACTGATCCAGACAGGCCGTCTGGCCGGGGCGGGGAAGGCCGCGTTTCCGACTGTCGGGTCGGTGGTGGCGGACTTCACGGGCACCAATCATGTCGTTCTGCCGAACGGTCCAGACGATTTCGCGGCGAATTGCATGCAGGCGAGTCGGCTGGTGGCGTCGGGCGTGCGCTTTGTGACGGTCAACATGTTCGAGACGGTCTTTGACGAAACCACTTGGGACAGCCATGGGTGGAAGCCGTTCAGCAGCACGAATTGCTATCGGGATGTGGTTGGCCCAATGTTCGACGAGGCGTACTCGGCGCTGTTGGTGGACTTGGATCGGCGTGGACTCTTGGCGACCACGCTGGTGGTGGCTACCGGGGAGTTTGGCCGGACGCCCAAGATAAACCCGACTGGTGGCCGCGACCACTGGCCCGGTTGCTGGACGGCGGTTGTTGCCGGCGGCGGGGTCGTTGGCGGGCAGGTGTACGGGAGTTCGGACTGCCTAGGTGCGGAACCGCGCGAGAATCCTGTTACTCCGGGAATGCTCGCGGCGACGATCTATTCAGCGCTGGGCGTGCCGCTGGACCGGGCCGGGGTGGAGCCGGGGGTGGAACCCGTCCACGAGCTGTTCCGGGGGTAGGGAAGGGGCGCACGCTAAAGGCGCGCGCCCCGTGTTGTTCCGTTAGACCGAGTAAACGCGACCGCGGTGGACGCCGAGCAGGATCTGGACAAGCCGGTGGCCGATGAGCTCGTGCAGGGACATCAGCTCCTTGTTGGCCTCGAAGATCACAGTCGGGTCGTTGCTGTCGCAGCCTGCACCGGCTCGGAGGGCGGCGCTGGCCTCGGATATGATCGGGTCCTCCATGACTTCTCCCGCCATCTCCCAGAGGGTGATGAAACGGTCGACAGCGGTCGGGAAGCTCACCTTGAAGACACCGAAGGCGCTGGTGGTGCGTGGGGGCTTGTAGTCGAGGTTGAATGGGCCGTTGTAGCCGTGGGAGCGCAACAGCACGAGTACGTTGAGCCAGTCGAGCGGATTGACGAGGCCGACGGCGATGTCGACGTCGTGCTTCAGGCGGTACCCGTCGTTGATGTCGAAGTGCCAGAGCTTGCCAGCGGTGAGGGCGCGTGCAAGGGCCGCGCGCGGCGCTCCGCCCCACATCAGTTCGTGGAGGTACTCGGGGTTCAGACCGACCATCTCCGGGTGCGTCAGCAGGCCGGAGGCGATGAAGCCGAGCATGGCGTCGCTGGTGGGCAGCAGGATTTCGGCTTGGGGCTCGAAGGGCTTCGCCTCCATGCAGTGCTTGAGGGTCGGGCGGCCGAGCTTGGCTGCGACTTCGATATCGCGGTCGCAGGCGGCGTTCAGCGATTCGGCGTACCAGCGGAGGGTCTGGGTCTCCTCGACCGCGCCTTGGATCTGGTAGCCCAATGAGCCCGGCCAGTAGACTGCGAATTCCGCGCCGAGTTCATGGCCGATGTCCACGGTGTTGCAGACGCGCCATTTGGCGTACCTGCGGATCTCGGGCGATTCCGATGCCGGGCTGGAGGCGAAGACTGCGTGGTGGAAGGTCTCGGTGGTCACCATCGAGCAGCGCAGCCCGTTGTTGGCGAGCGACTTCTTGATCCGAGCTACAATCTCGTCCTGGCCGTCCTTGCCCAACTGGTCCGTGGGGATCACGTCCGTATCGTGGGTGGCCCAGCAAGGGATTCCGATCTTCCCGTATTCCTCGATCACGGTTTCGAAACCGATCGGCTGGCGGGTCGGAGCGTGGAAGAGCGCGTGGCCTTCGTACGCAGCGGCCCACTGGGGGCCGGAGATATAGTACTTGCGGCGTTGCTCCGGCGTATAGGAGCCGCCGCAAGCGTCCATTAGTCGTCCGACGAGGGACTGCTGTTGTTCGGGGGAAGCAGGTTTCATGGCGAACCTACAGGATATCGCAATCGTTGAATCCTTGACGCGCGGTTGTCGGCTCCGGCATCAAGGAATGCTAAACTGGCGTATTGTCTGGGGCATTCTCGCTCGCGCGCGCCGGACGGTGGTTCCTCCATTCGGGCATTCAACGCCCTGACGGCGGAGTTTCCAGGTACTACCGCGCCGACGTTTCACAATACAAACCCGTCTCCACCGAGATCACCGGCTATGCCGCGAGCACACTTGTGCTTCTGCACCGGGCGACCGGGGATCAGGAGTACTTGGACCGGGCGCGGCTGACCGCGCAGTTCCTCTGCGATTCCGCTTGGGATCCGGATCTCCGGGTCTTTCCTTTCGAGCACCCCTCTCCCACTCCCGACAGTCCGTACCGGTCCTATTTCTTCGACTGCGGCATCATTGTCCGCGGGTTGGTCGCAGTCTGGCGCGAGACGGGGGATGACCGGCTGATGGAGATCGCCTCAGCGGCGAGCCACGGGACGCTGAAGGCGTTCAGGTCGGAGCAAGGGTTCCACCCGATCTTGGAACTGCCGGGGTTTGAGCCGTTGCCCCGCACTGCGCACTGGTCGCGTTCGGCGGCGTGCTACCAGGCGAAGTCTGCCATGGCTTGGTGGGAAGTGTCCCAGGCCACCGGCGATCAGTCGCTACGGGACGCCTACTTTGCTGCGGTTGCGGACGGGCTGCGGAGTTATCCCGACTTTCTGCCTGGTACGGGTGACCGGAACGCGGTGATGGACCGGCTGCACCCGGCCTGCTATTTTCTGGAGGCGTTGTACCCGCTCCTGGACCGGGCGGACTGCGTCGCTGCCTATCGGTTCGGCTTGGAGAGGATAGGCGGCTTCCTGCGGGCTATCGCACCCGAGTTTGTCCGTTCGGACGTCTACGCGCAACTGTTGCGGGCGCGCTTGTACGGGGCTGGGGTGATCCCGTTGGATATCTCAGAGGCGACCGAGGAATCCGCGGCCTTGGCCGAATTCCAGATCAGCAGTGCCGATAGGGCGCTGGACGGGGGATTTTGGTTTGGGCGAAGGGCTGGCCACGTGTCGCCACAAGCCAATCCGGTATCGACGGCGTTTGCGATTCAGGCGTTGGATGCATGGAACAGACATCAAGCCGGGACGAAACTGGAACTGCCGCCTAGCTGAGATGGGGGGGCTGTTTGGAGGCGCGGGTGGGAATCGAACCCACGAATAAGGGTTTTGCAGACCCTGGCCTTACCACTTGGCTACCGCGCCGAAAAGCGAAAGGGACAAAAGCAGTACCTTTACGGTAGCGCTTTTGCCCCCCCAATGTCAACTCGAAGATGAATGCTTAGACTACTTGCCGCGGGTTCCGCCACCGGCAGCCGGTGCAGCCACCACTGCGCCGCCGCCTCCGCCGCCCCCGAAACGTCCCGCCGCCCCGGCTGAGACATTGTTGGATACCGGCGCGCTAGCCACGGTTGGCGAATAGCTGCTGTTTGCGTTCGTATTGTTGAACGAAGGCCCGTTCGACGTAGGGTTGCTCAAGCCGCTGCGGTAGCTGGGGGCATTCGCCGTGCCAGTTGTTGCGCGCAGCGGAGAACCGAGTGTCGCGTGTGTGTTGACCCCGCTGCCCATCCGCGAAATCTGCGATGCGACTGATGATGTCCCGATGTTCGTCAATGCCACACCTGTCGCTGAACCAGTGCGGCTCGTACCGCCACCGTTCCAGTAGTACCGACTCGGCATGTAGTACATCCCAATCGTATAGGGGCTATAGAATCCGTAGCCGAACGGGTTCATGAACATCCCGCCATAGGGCATGTAGGTAAAGCTGCCCAGGAACGAGTTGTAATACCAGCGACCGGAACCGGGCGTTGTCGCGTCGAGCATCCCAAAACCGTTGTACAGCGACGAGTTGCTAGAGATCGTGCGTGCGGCAGACATGTTCGCGGCCGAGATGTACGCGGAACGGTCGCGCGTCCAGAGGTAGAGATCGTCGGCGTCCTTCACATCAAAGCGTTCCGACAAGAGCGCTGCGGAGAACGGCATCTTGCGGCCTTCCTTGATGACCGCGTGGACGGTGTCGGCGTTCACGTTGGCCTGACCTTTGAAGACCTTCAACTCATTGGCGTTGGCGTCCAGTTCGAAGAGACCGAACTTGACTGGCTGTACTTCGTACGTCTTGTAGAGAATCGTGACCGCCGGGTTCTTCACCGAAACGTCGGGATCGTCCGATTCCACCATGGCGATGCCGGAAAGCAATTCGATGCGGGTGCTTGCCAGCCGGTTGTCCAGCAGCTTCACCGAACTGTGCTCGCCGACGCGGAGAAACACCCCCGGGGTGAGGAGGATCTCGGCGCGTCCCATAGCCGTGCTCAGGATGCCGTTCTCCTTGATCTGGGAGAACTTCGCGGCCTTTTGCTCGACTACCGTCCCGTCGATCATCACCACGCCCTCGGCGTAGTGAAGTGTGCCCGAGTGGGCCGAGATGACGTTCTGCGCTTGTGCGCCAGCCGCCGTCATGCCGATCATCGCTGCCACGAATACCAATCGCCGGTTCATAGTCATGGGACTCCCCTAGAATCGATCATCCTCCCGCCGGAGGTCAAAGTCAATGGGCAAATTACAAACGGAAAACTTTGTCGGACTGCACGCCCTTGAGCGCGTTGCGGGTGTCCACGATCAGGCTCGAATCTGCCAGCAGGGCGTCGTAGTCGAAGCATTTGTGGTCGGTCACAATCACCACGCAGTCGGCTTCCTTCACCACATCCGCCGGACTCGCCTTGAGCACTTCATGGTCGAGCCTGATTTCCGCGATGTACGGATCGACGTAGGAAACGTCCGCGCCGCGCTTCTTCAGTAGGTGGATGATGTCGAGCGCCGGGGATTCGCGGACATCGTCGATGTCGCGTTTGTACGCAGCGCCGTAGATCACGATCTTGGACCCCTTGACCGCCTTGCGAACTTCATTGAGGGCGTTCTGGACTTTGGACACCACGAAGTGCGGCATCTGTCCGTTGATGTACCCGGCCAGTTCGATGAAGCGCGCCTCGATGCCCGCCTGCTTGGTCTTCCACGAAAGGTAGAACGGGTCGATTGGAATGCAGTGTCCGCCCAAGCCGGGGCCGGGGTAGAAAGGCATGAAGCCGAACGGCTTGGTGGCCGCGGCGTCGATCACCTCCCAGACGTTGATGCCCATGCCGTCGCACATGATGGCGATCTCGTTCACCAGCCCGATGTTGATCATACGGAAGGTGTTTTCCAGCAGCTTCACCATTTCGGCGACTTGCGTGGAACTGACTGGCACGACGTGCTCCAAGGCCATGCCATAGAAGTCGCGGCCCAATTCCGTACAGGCGGGCGTATGGCCCCCGACAACCTTGGGGATGTTCTTGGTCTGGAACTTGGCGTTGCCCGGATCGACGCGTTCCGGAGAGAAGCACAGGAAGAAGTCCTCGCCGACCTTCAGGCCGGATTTCTCCAGCATCGGGAGCACCAATTCGTCGGTGGTTCCGGGATAGGTGGTCGACTCCAGGATGATGAGCATCCCCGGGTGGAGATACTGGACGATCTTTTCGGTGGCGGACACGATGTAGCTCATGTCCGGGTCCTTAGTCTTGCGGAGCGGCGTCGGCACCGCGATGTTGATCGTGTCGAGTTCCAGCATCGCGGCGAAATCGGTCGTCGCGTTCAGCAGGCCCTTCTCGACCAGTGGGGCCAGCACCTCGGTAGGTACATCGCCAACGTAGGACTCACCCGCGTTCACCTTGTCGACCTTGGACACACTCAGATCTATGCCCGTGACGTGGAAGCCCGCTTGGGCGTACTCCACCGCAAGCGGCAGGCCGACGTAGCCCAAGCCGATCACGCCTACGCGCGCCGTTCGATTCTTGATCTTTTCCGCCAGTGCTGCGGCAACCGGATTCAGAGAGTTGCTCATTCGATCTCCATTTTCCCATAGACCGGGCTATCGCTGCCCGGCGGCATGATACTGGTACGTTCCTTGGGCGACAAGTTCGGCCGGACCGGTGAGGAGTACCGTGTCCCCGTCGAGCCTCAGATGAAGCGGCCCTGCGGGAGTTTGCACCGTTACCGGACTTTCGGCAAGGCCCCGCGCGACCGCCGCCACTGCTGCGCCGGTCGAACCGGTACCGGAACTATTGGTCTCTCCCGCGCCGCGTTCCCAGAAGCGGACCTCGATCTCGTGCCTGTCCACGGCGCGGATGAAGGAGACGTTGGTGCGCTTGGGGAACTTGGGGTCCCACTCGACGGCCTTCCCAACTGCCCTCCAATCAAAGTCGAAATCGGCGACGGGCATGGCGCACTGCGGATTCCCCGCATCCACTATCACCGCGTCGCGTCCCTGGACGGTCGCGGCCAAGTCCAGGACCCGGATGGCGCCCATGTTCATTTCAAACAAGATTTCGAGGCCGTGCCGGGAGACCACCTTGAGATGCTTGGTCCCCGCAGCGGTGCGGATGCGGATGTTTTCCAACGCCGGGTGGTCCAGAAGAAGTAGCGCGGCGGCACAACGGGTACCGTTGCCGGAGATTTCGGGCTCGCTGCCGTCCGAGTTGAACAGTCGGATAGACGCGTCGTAGTCCGGCCCGGGCGTGCGGTCCACCAGCATCCAGCCGTCGCCGCCAACACCGGTGAACCGGTCGCAAATGGCGACCGCGATATCAGGCAGGCCTTGGGAGGGCGCGGCATCGAGGTCGGTCAGCAGGAAGTCGTTCTTGGCCCCGTGAAGTTTAGCGAATGGGATCGTCATGATGTTTTCTAAATATTTCGATGGACGGCTGGCCCCTCACGGTGATCCGCCGGACCAGATCGTATTTCGGGCCGCGCAAATATGCGTTTTCGACGATTCCCTGCACGGTGTCGCCGCCCATCGCTACCGCCCACTCCTCCCAGAGGAAGACGTCGGGGCGGGACTGGACCATGGTGAACTGGGGGTTGTTGTCCCCGGTCAGGGTATTGCGCAACGGGATGCCCAGCGTCCGGTAGATCGCCGTCATGTCGCCGAAACTGGTGAAATATGTGTCTCCCGGCCCCGCATCGGCCCGCAGGACCGCCACCGCCGCTCTGGTCCATGCGCGCCTTCCTTCGGAGTTGTGTTCGGCCTCCTGCAGTACTATCGGCGGTTTGAGCCAGTTCCATGAGAGCGGCGCGAAAATAATTATGAGGATGGCTGCAGCGGCCACACGTCCGAATCGGGCTAGTCCCGCTGCCCCGAAAGCGACGAGCGGCACGAAGGCCGTCGCGTAGCGGATGTTGTAGAAGCCGTGGGGTTCCAGTTGCGGCACGAAGACCGGCGTGGCGGAGGAGTGGATGCTCCAAACATAGAATGCCGGCGGCAGGACGAGGAAAATTGCGGGCCAGACCGCGCGCCGCGAGAAGCAGGCTGCCACTACGCCGACCGTCCCGGCGAGTAATGCCGGCAGTCCGCACACCAGTTTGCCCGCTTCGAAGAAGTAGAGCGCAGCCAGTCGCCAATCATCCCGTCCCGGATAGGGCGCCTTCCCTTGAATGGCCCTGGCCGACCACGGTCCCCGGTAGAAATACAGCGGATCGCCGAAGTACCACCAGTTGTGGGCAAGCCATAGCGCCGGCCCGAAGCCTGCGATCACCGCGAAGACTGCGACCGCTCCCCAGCGTCTGGACCCGCCGCGCACGAATATGTACAAGGCCGCGAACGGCAGCAGGAACCAAGCCTCATAGCGCGAGAGCGACCCCGCGCAGGCGGCCAGCCCAGCCCCGACCACCGGGCCCCACGCAAGCGTTTCCCCGAACAGGGTCGTGAAGTAGAGCAGGCCGAGGAGGGAGGCGAAGCACGCCGCCTCTGTCATCGGAATCGACCCTAAATAGAGGATGTTCGGATTCAAGAGAAACGCTGCTGCCGCCGTCGCTGCCGGAACCACTGACCCGAGACACCGACGGACGGTCGCGAACAGGAATGTCGCACCGAGCGCCATCAACAGAGCCGACGGAATTGCACCTGCCAGGCCCGTGCGCCAGAGCGCGTCGTTGCGCACCAACGGAAGTATCAGCAGGTGGGGCAGCGGGAGCCAAGTGGTTCCCAGTTGGGCCCAACCGGGCGTCCGCGAATCGACGACCCGCCTCGCGATGTTGAGGTGGGCCTCCGCGTCACCCGAATAAAGGGTGGAGCCCGTCGATTGAAAATAGAACACGGCCGCAGCCATGGCTGCGCAACAACCCGCGAAGCAGGCCAGCGCGTAGCGTACCCCGCCCGGGCCAGCCGCCGGGGCACCGCCCTTAGAAGGACGTGAACGCTTTGAATTCTTCGAAGCGGCCATCGATCTCACCGCGGGTGAGGGTGCGGAAGCGGTCCACGCCGAAGCGTTCGCAGCAGAAACTGCCCATCACCGACCCGTAAATCACGGCGCGGCGAATTTCGTTGTGGTCGGCATCAGGGCTGCTTATGTCCACGCCTTGGCCCGCCAGATACCCCATGAAACCGCCCGCAAAGCAGTCGCCCGCGCCTGTCGGGTCGAAAACGTCTTCCAGCAGGTAGCCTGGGACCATGAAGTGCCCCTCGGGACGCCACAGGATGGCACCGTATTCGCCGCGCTTGATCACGAGGGTCTTCGGACCCATCTCCATGATCTTGGCTGCCGCCTTCTTCAAGTTGCTTTCGCCGGAGAGCATGCGGGCTTCGCCGTCGTTGATCAGCAGGAAGTCCCACCCGGCGATCGTCTTGAGCAGTTCCTCGCGGAAGGCTCCGATCCAGTAGTTCATGGTGTCGCCGCCGACCAGCTTGAGCGACGAGCCGTCCATCTGGTCCTGCACCAATTTCTGCAAGGCCGGTTGGATGTTGCCGAGCAGCAGGTAGGGCGTGGTCTTGTAGGCGGACGGCAGCTTCGGATTGAAGTCGGCGAAGACGTTCAGGTCGGTGACCAGCGTCTCCCGGTCATTCATGTCGGGCGAATATTTTCCGGCCCAGAAGAAGCACTTGCCGGGCACGCGCTCGAGACCTTCGAGATCGATGCCGCGCGAGGCCAGCAGCTCCGTATCCTCTTGGGCGAAATCGTCGCCGACAACCGCGACGATCTTCGGCTTGGTGAAAAAGCTTGCGGAAAGAGCGATGTAGGTTGCCGCTCCGCCAAGCATGCGGTCAACTTTACCGTGAGGGGTTTCGACGCCGTCGTATGCGACGGAGCCAACTACGACCATGGACATTGCTTCCAGTGTAGCGTCCGACCCCACGGGAGAGCACGAGCGCCCCAACCGCTTGCGGCGGGCCTCAAGATGGCGGCCCATAATCTTGCTGACGTATGACGCCAACTTCGTATATTCTGGAATTCGGGCCCGCACAGTCTCATGCACGCCAAGATCGAACGGTACGCTCAAATCGGCGCAGGGTTGGCTGGACTCTCCATGGTCCTGATCAGCGTGCTGCAGTACAACGAGATGCGGGCGCTCGGCGAAAGTCGGCAATGGGTCTTTCACACGAATGAGGTGATCCGCGAGATTGCGGAAACCCGCAACGCCACATCGACGGCGGAAAGCGCGGCCAGGGGTTTCGCCTTGAGTGCGAATCCAGCGATGCTTCGCGTGATGATTGACGCGCTCAAGGAGGCGGGCTTGCATGAGCACGAGATCCGCTCCATGACTACCGACAATCCGCGCCAGCAGCGAAGGCTGGACCGGTATGAACGGCTGCTCGCAGAACATGCCAACTCGCTGCAGGAATTGATCGACATCCGGCGGGAGCGAGGCTCGACCGCGGCGGCGGATTTCTCCGCCGTCACCAACGGTGGGACGACGGGCCTGGTGCTGGACTCGCTTGGAAAAGAACTTCAAAACGAGGAGTCCGCCCTCCTTGCGGCCAGAGTCCAGACCCAGCAACGGAGCGCCGCCAATACCCAATTCATTTGCACTGCCGGATCGCTCTTTTCGATCGTCATGCTCGGTGCGGCCGGTCTGCTGATCCGTTTTGACCTGCGCAGACAGCGCTTGCTGTCGGCTGAACTCCGGTCCGAGAAGGACTTGTTCACCACCTTGATGAACACTGTTCCCGACAGTGTCTATTTCAAGGACAGGGCGGGGCGCTTCCTGCGGGTCAATGCCTCGATGGCACGCCGCGTGGGGATAGCGGACGCCGGCTCGGCCATTGGCAAGTCGGACGCCGACTTCAATGGTCCAGAGCACGCGGCGAAAAAGCGGGCCTACGAGGAGCAGGTGATGCAAACCCGCCAGCCCGTCATCGGAATCGAGGAGAAGGAGTCCCTGCCCGGCGGCACCGAGGCGTGGATGCTCTCCTCGATGTTGCCCATTGTGGATGAGAAGGGCACTGTAACCGGCACGTTCGGCATTTCGCGAGACATCACGGCCAGCAAACATTCGGAGCAGGCTTTGGAGACCGCCAACTCGAAGCTGGCCGCTTGGAACGCGCAGTTGGAGTCGCGGAACAGGGAGATTGTTCTGCTTGCCGAGATGTCCGAGCTTCTCCAAACCTGCAACAGCGAAGCGGAAGCCGAATCGATCCTCAACCAATATGGCAGGGCCCTGTGCCCTGGCTTGGCCGGTTCCCTGAGCATGACCAAACCTTCGCGCAATCTGGTGGAGACGACGGCCAGTTGGGGCGACACTTCGGCACTGGTCACGGTTTTCGCGCCGGAGGACTGCTGGGCCCTCCGGCGGGGCCGGTCGCACGGTAGTGGACAGGCACAGGGTCGATTGCGTTGCGCGCATATCGATCCCGCGTTCGAAGGGAGTTTCCTCTGCATCCCCATGATGGCCCATGGCGAGACGTTGGGCGTCCTGCATTTGCTGCGACCGGGTAACAATGAACTTACCGAGGCCGAGTGTGGATTGGCCGCCATGGTCGGCGAGCAAATCGGCCAGTCGATCGCCAACCTCCGGTTGCGGGACGCGCTCAAGGCGCAATCGATCCGGGATCCGTTGACATCCCTGTTCAATCGCCGGTATATGGAGGAATCCATCGAGCGCGAACTCCACCGTGCGAACAGGGAGCAGGTGCCGGTAGGTGCCATCATGCTGGACCTCGACCACTTCAAGCAGTTCAACGATTCCTTCGGACACGAGGGTGGCGACGCGGTGCTGAGGGCATTCAGCGAGTTGCTGGGCTCCCAGACCCGCCGTGAGGACATCGTCTGCCGGTACGGGGGAGAGGAGTTCCTGATTCTGGTTCCCGGGGCATCCCAAGTCGACACCGAGGCTCTTACCCAGCATCTGGTCGAGTCCGCACGGAAGCTCGTCGTGGTGTCCCGGGGGAGGGAGCTTGGAGTCGTGACCACGTCGGCGGGGATTGCCATCTACCCGGTGCACGGCAGTTCCGCGAATTTGCTGATTCGGGCGGCGGATGACGCGCTGTACCGGGCCAAGACAGCGGGACGGGACCGGTGGATGGTCGCGGAAGGGTTGCGTTGACGGAAGGCGGGGTAGGGCGGTCGGCTGCACACTGGGATATGCAATTCCCGCAACTGCTGGGGCCGCACCGTGCTCGGCGCGTTGATTATCAGTGGGTTCGAGTTGCTGAGCTCGTCCAGGCCGCCCTATCCAACCTTCGATGCGGTGCCAAAACACAGCCGACGCGTTCCATTCTGACGGCAACCGAGCTATAACCGGTCCGCAGCGTCCGGCTCCCGATCCGGGATCATTGCCAAAGCCCGCTCAAAGGCTGCGGGACTGTAGGCCCGCGCCCTGGCCGCGATGAATTCGCGGTCGGCTACTCGGCGCGAAATCAGACCCGCAACGAATGCATCAACCGATACCTGCTCTTCGGCTGCGAACTCGACGGCCTTTTCGTACAGGTCACGGGGAACGGCTATGCTGGTGCCCATAAGCTCTCTTCCCGTATTGTCCTCAAGAATTCGCCCGGTGTCATCACCCGGATCCCAAAACTCTCGCTGCCCTTAAAGTCGCGGACGTTGTGGGTGACGATCACGCCAGCCCTACCCGCAACCGCCAGATCGAGCACGAATTCATCGCCGGGGTCTGAAACGACAGATCGGGTGCGGAAATGGATATCGGTCTCACGTCCAAGCGCACAAAAGGCGTTGACGATGCCATGGATCACGTCTTCAGGAATCCCGAGCAGACCAGCCTCGCGCAATCCAATCGACTCGTACTCGAATATCAGCACAACTGAAATTAGCGGAAACCAATGTCGAGCCGTCGGGTTGCCCAATTGCCGCAGCACCTCGAACGAGGCACCGCTCCTCGACCTCAAAGCCGCGATCACGACGCTCGTATCGATGACAACTGCGCGCCGCAACAACCGCCCGCAACCCTACCCCTTCTTCTGAGGCGGCTGCACGACTTGGATATGCAATTCCCGCAACTGCTGCGGCCGGACCGTGCTCGGCGCGTTCATCATCAGATCCTCCGCGTTCTGGTTCATCGGGAACATGATGACTTCGCGCAGGTTCACCTCGTCGGCCAGCAGCATCACGATGCGGTCGATGCCGGGGGCGATGCCTCCGTGGGGCGGCGCGCCGTACTTCAGCGCGTTGATCAGCGCCTTGAAGCGCGTCTCCACTTCCTCCTGACCGTAACCGGCCAGCTCGAACGCCCGGTACATGATCGCGGGTTGGTGGTTCCGGATCGCGCCCGACGACAGTTCGTACCCGTTGCAGACGATGTCGTATTGGAACGCCTTGATCGTCAGCGGGTCCTGGTTGTTCAGCGCGTCGAGGCCCCCTTGCGGCATCGAGAACGGGTTGTGGCTGAATTCAACCTTGCCGGTCTCCTCGTTCAGCTCGTACATCGGGAAATCGACGATCCAGCAGAACTTGTAGACGTCCTGCTCGATCAGTTCCAACTGCTTGCCGATCGAATCGCGCAGCGGCCCGAGGATCTTGCAAACCTTGTGCTTGTCGGCGTCAGCCACGATTATGACCGTGTCGCCCACCACCGAATCCGTCGACGCAATCAAGGCGGCGGTGCTGTCGGGATTGAGGAATTTCGCTACGGGGCCCTTCAGCGTCCCGTCCGCTTCCACGGTGAGCCACGCCATGCCGGCGGCACCCAACTGCTTGGCCTGCTCTTCCAGCTTGTCCCAGAACGAGCGCGACTTGTCCGCCGTCTGCGGCAGCTTGATAGCGCGGACCGTCTTACCCGCGAAGGCGCGGAACGTGGTTTGGGCGAACAGATCGCTCAAGTCGACGATGAGGAGCGGGTTGCGCAGGTCCGGCTTGTCCGAGCCGTACTTCAGCATCGCGTCCGCGTAGGTGATGCGCGGGAACGGGGCCTGGGTGATGGTGCGCGTCGAGAACTCGCCGAACAGCCCGGTCATCAGGGTTTCGAGGGCCGCGAAGACGTCGTTCTGCGTGACGAAGCTCATCTCGATGTCGAGTTGGTAGAACTCGCCCGGCGAACGGTCGTGGCGGGCGTCCTCGTCGCGGTAGCAGGGGGCGATCTGGAAGTAGCGGTCGAAGCCCGACACCATGATGATCTGCTTGAACATCTGGGGGGCCTGCGGGAGCGCGTAGAACTTGCCGGGGTGGCGGCGTGCGGGCACGAGGAAGTCGCGCGCGCCCTCGGGGCTGGACGCGGTCAGGGTCGGCGTCTGGTATTCGACGAAACCAAGGTCCACCATGCGGCGGCGGATCGCGGAGATGATCTGGGAGCGGCGCACGATGTTGGCGTGCATCTTGGACTTGCGCAGGTCGAGGAATCGGTAGGTGAGGCGCAGTTCCTCGGGTACCTGCAGTTCGGGGAAGACCGAGAACGGCAGCGGCTCGGTGTTGCCCAGCACTTCGGCGTCGCTGATCCGGACCTCAATCTCGCCGGTGACCATCGCGGGGTTGACCGCGCCTTCGTCGCGCGTGACGACCTTGCCGTCGATGCGGATCACGGTCTCCTTGGGGAGGCTCGAAATCCGGTCATAAACCTCGGTTCCGGGCTCGACGACGAGCTGGGTGATGCCGTAATGGTCGGCCAAATCGATGAAGTAGACCCCACCGTGGTCGCGGCGATTACGCAGCCATCCTGAGAGCCGGACGACGGAGCCGGCGTCGGAGAGCCTGAGTTGGCCGCAATTGTGAGTTCGGTACTTGTGCACTGTTTCCACCAGAATCTTCTATTGTATCTATCAGTTATGCAGGGCTGATCGCGGGCACGGAAACCCCGCCGGACCGATTGCTCTTACCGAGCCGCGACCGCGAGGGAGCGGTCCAATCAGCCGATCAAAGCTTCGACTAGCCCGTCCCGCGTGACGCGTCGTTGTTCGCCGGACTTCATGTCCTTCAGCGAATACTCGCCCGCCGCGATCTCGTCGTCGCCCAGGATGAGCGCATATCTCGCGCCCAGCTTGTTGGCCAGTTCCATGGCGCGCTTCAGTTTGCCCTTGTCGAGAACCTCCACCGAAAGGCCGTTGCGGCGCAGTTCGCGTGCCAGTTCGCCAGCGTGGCGCAGGGCGGCGTCGCCGAGTGGTGCCATGAAGACGTCCAGTGCCTCCGTTTCGCCTTGGTCGACGGTCATTACCAGCCGGTCCTCGCCGATCGAGAAGCCGATGCCGGGCGAATGCACGTTGGAGCCGATCGATTCCGCGAGGCCGTCGTACCGACCGCCTCCTAGGACCGAGTTCTGCGATCCCAAATTGCCGTGCGTCACCTCGAAGGTGGTGCGCATGTAGTAATCGAGGCCGCGGACCAGCCGGGGCTTGACCTCGAATTCGATGCCGCGGTCGTTCAAATAGGTCTGGACGGCGGCGAAGTGCGGGGCGCAGACCCCGCAGAGGTGGTCGAGGATCGAGGGCAGGGCATTGATGGCGGCCTGGTCCTCTGGAATCTTGCAATCCAGCACGCGGAGCGGATTGGTCTCCGCGCGGCGCTGGCAGTCGCCGCACAGTCCGGCGGCCACTGGTTTCAGGGCTGCGCGCAGCGCTTCGACGAACTTGGGGCGGCATTCGGGACAGCCGACGGAGTTGATCAGTAGGTGGAAGCCCGACAGTCCCGTGCGGGTCAGCATCTCGCAGACCATTTCGATGACTTCTGCGTCGATAAACGGGGAGTCAGACCCGATGGCCTCGGCACCGATCTGGAAGAATTGACGATAGCGTCCCTTCTGCGGGCGCTCGCGGCGGAACATCGGCCCGATGTAGTAGAGCTTCTGCACGCCGGGTTTCTGGTCGAGGCGGTGCTCGATGTACGCGCGGATGACGGAGGCGGTGTTCTCGGGGCGGAGGGTGAGTGAGGTGCCGTGGTCGTCGAAGGTGTACATTTCCTTCGAGACGATGTCGGTCTCGGTGCCGACGCCGCGGGCGAAAAGCTGCGTCTCCTCGAGGATCGGCGTGCGGATCTCCTGGTAGTTGTAGGTGCGGAAAACCTCGCGGGCGATTGTTTCGACGCGGTTCCAGACGGAGGTGTCGGGCGGGAGGAGGTCCCGTGTCCCTTTGACTGCTCGAATCATTTTTGTGGGATTTTTCATGCTACCACCCGATGGACGCTAAAGTTCCGGCGCGGACCAGCCGATAGACATGTGGATGGAACTTCCGGCCAGTCAGCGGGTGGTTGTGGTCGACGACGATCCGGGTATCAGGCGATACCTGGGAGCGGTGTTGTCGGACGCGGGCTACCAATACGAAACCTTCGAGAGCGCTTCCACGGCGTTGGGATGGCTCTCGGGCGCGATGGAACTCTCCAGCATGCTCCTGTGCGACATCGACATGCCGGGCATGGATGGCCTCGAGTTGCTGGAGAAGGTACGGGCAGTTTCGCCCGACGTGCCTTTCATCATGTTTTCCGGACACTGCGACGAGCCCCTGATGATGCGGGCGTTGAAGGCCGGTGCAACCGACTATCTCGTTAAACCGGCACGCCCCGAAGTTGTGCTTGCTCTCATCTCGAAGCACTTGCAGTCCGGCATTCGGGACCGACTCCGCAGCGCAAAAGGGGCTTTGGCCGCGTTCCTCGGCTTGCGCAGCCTCTCCGGCGGACAGAGCGCCTCCGAATTGTTGCCGATCTTCGACCTTCTAGGCCTCAAGAGGGTGGAGACCATGCGCCACTCCCTGCGCGTCTCGGGCTATGCGGTCCTGTTGGGCGAGGCCATGGGGCTGCACCGGCATGCCTTGGACGTCCTCGAAATCGGCTCGTTGCTGCACGACATCGGCAAGGCGGCCATACCGCTCAACATTCTCTGCAAGCCCGGCGCGCTGACCGACGAGGAAGTCCGGATCATGCGTATGCATGCCCAACTCGGCTACGACATGCTCAGCGGGATTCGGGGTATGGAGTTGGAAGCGCAGGTCGTCTACACCCACCATGAGCGCTTTGACGGACGCGGGTATCCACGAAGGCTGGCTGGAATGCAGATCCCTTTGGCAGCACGGATCTTTGCAGTCGCCGACGCGTTTGATGCCATCACCTCGGACCGCTGCTACCGTCCTGCGGCGACCTTCGATTTCGCCCGCGCGGAGATTGTAGCGTCCAGCGGCACCCAATTCGACCCGGATGTAATCGACGCACTGCTAGCGACGCCGGACGCGGCCTTCGAGTCGGTCAGGCTCCAGTATCCAGACACGGAGGCGGAATGATCAGCGCCAATTGACTGCAGCTACCAGACGTGGGATGCGACCACCTCGGGCTGGGCCGGAGTGTTGCCGATGACGCGCATGTGGAGGATGATCTGCAGATTGCGGTCTTCCCAGCCCTTCGGCAGTTTGTTGAGGATCGCCCCGAGGTCCGTTGGTTCCGCCAACAACCGCCCGGCTGCCTCCGTCCCAAACTGCTTGATCCCGGCCGACACGATCACGAGGCCGCCCGTGGGAGAGTTTGGAACCCGCGCGATCAGGCTGTAGTCCTCGGCGATCGATCCGTCGTCGCTCGCCGGAACCGTCCACTCGCGGTAGGAACCTGCCTGGGTGTCGACGAAAGCGGCCACATGGTCCTTGGTCCAGCGGAACTGGAATCGCCACGTCTGGCCGAGCTCCATTGTCCAGTGGTTGCTGAGTGAGCCGATCAGGTAAGTCTGCGAGTGTCGAAGGTCTGCGAAGGGAATGCTGTTGGCCAGCCGGAGCCTCACCCGCCTGGACCTCCGCGCCAGCATTTGCGATACTTCGTTGGCAGCCACCATGTCGCCGAAACCGACGTACTGGTTGGAGATCGGAACCATGTCGGAGCCGTCGAGATCCTCGGGCGGCAGCGAAAGTGGCAGCTGCTGTGGGTATGGAGCCTTCGGACCGCCGCGGGTTGCTGCCCGCTCGGCGTCCAGCGAGGAGGCCCTCAGGGACGGTTGGTAAACAATCGGATGGCCGACGCCGATCAGCAAGGGTTCCGTCGAGCGCATGACGGGGGCCCAGAAAGCTTGAAATGCTCGCTCGCGCGCGTCACCGACCGAGCCCAGATACGCGGCGGAGATGATCGCGACCACACCGACCAGCGCGGCGGCAAGCACCCACGCCCGGTTGATGCGCCGAGTATTCGGGGATACTGCCTCTACGCGGTCTGAGCCTGCGATCACACTCGGTTCCAGAACCGGCATCACTGAGGCCAGCGATTGCGGCGACACGTAGCGGAACTCGGGAACGTACGAGCCGGACGGAAGCTCGATCAAGACGAGCGACGACGAGCCCTCCGGCGTCATGTAAAACTGGGCGAGCCGCTTTCGAACCTCGCGTGCGCCCACCCGAACGATGGTGTCTTCGCCTTGGGGGCTGCGCCCAAACACCTCGATCGCAATGGACCGTTCCTTCAGCCCGCCGGATTCGCCGGAGAGTTGGCGGTCGCAGACATACTCCAGGAACTGCTGGCAACGGCGGCTTCCGTGAAATACCGGGCTCGACAGGACCAAGCGCAACTGGCACCGGATCTCGTCGGGAGTCGGTCCGCCGTGGGACGGAACAACTTGGCTGTCGTCGGCTTGCGCGACCGTTTTGATCACGGATCCACTATCCCCTGGTTCTGATTGCGCATGGGCGCTGCTGACCATTCTGATACCGCCGGGCGGCAAACGCAAGGACTCTCCGTAACCCGTTGACTACACAAGCCCGGCAGCCCGTGCCGGGTCCGTTCCGGTATGATGGAAGCGTCATGAAATCGCCGAAACACTCTCTTGCCATCGCGGCCGCCCTCGCCGGACTCATGCAGGGAACCATCACGCGGGCCGCAGCCTCGTCAACCCCGTCGCGGTCAATCAAGGCCGGACAGTTGTCCGACTCGGTCGGCACCAACGCCAAGAAGGAAAAGCACGGCTGCAAGGGGCAGAACTCATGCAAAGGCAAGGGTGGCTGCGCTAGCGGCGACAACGGCTGCAAGGGCAAGAACTCCTGCAAGGGCAAGGGCGGCTGCGCCACCAACGGCAAGATGTAGGTCCACCCCTGCCTGCCAACTAGGCTTTGATGCAGACGGCCGTGACGTAGCGGCCGTCCGCAGACGGCAATTCCACCACCACGCGCAGGCCCGCATGCTCGGTAAGCAGCCAGCGGAACGACTCCGCGGTGAAGCGATACCGGAAATTCAGCAGGATGCGTTCGCTGCGGGCCACGGGAAACTCGCCGCCGGCCACCCGCAACCTCAAATCGCTGGTGGCATGGAAGCGCCGGGTCAGCATCAATAGTCCGTCCAGCCTCGGATCTTTGCGTTCCACGAACTCCATCGTGCCGTCTTCCAGACTCAGGCCGGCGTCGGCCAAGGGCGCGAATACGAACTCGCGTTCCTCCGGCGACGGATCGTAACGGACGTCGTCCCCTTCGTGGAGCCGCGCATCCAGAATCAGGATGTCGCCCTTCTGGATGACTTCGGCCACATGCTTGATCTGGTCGAGCGGGTCGAAGCCGCCGAGAGTGTTGCCCGCCATCAGGAACAACCGGGGCGCCTCGCTCACGTCGGCTGCCAGCATCAGGTGCATCGGGCTGGAAATGTCGGCCTTGATTCCCAGTGCCTCGCAATCCTCGTCCTCGGCACCCGCACAGGCCGTTTCCAGTAGCGACTGGCTGGCGTCGACCGGGAAGTACTTGACCTCGCGGCCAGCTTGGGCCAGTGACTTCAGGATGAAGCGGTCCTTGAGGCCCGTTCCTGCGCCAAAACTGATCACCGGCACGCGTTTCCCGAATGCCCGGGTCAGATCCGGGGCCTTGGTGGCCAAAGACTCCCAAGTCGCGAACAACGAATCATCCGCGCGCTTGGCCATCCGCTGCCATGCCGACACCGATTGGGCCGACCAGTAGAAGAACTTCTCCGGCAGGTCGCGGGCCTCGATGGACTCCGCGAATTCGCCCGCAATCTCGGATTCGGTCAACAGGACTTCAATATTCATTCATCACCAGCTTACTCTGGGGCCACAAAATGGGGGCGACAGAAAAAAGCGCGGGCCGCGGATTAACTCCGCAGCCCGCGCCAAAAGGCAATTGCTCGGCGGCCCGGAACGGGCGGCCATTTGTTGGACTAGGCTTGCTTCTGGCCCAAGGCAGCCTTGACGCGAAGGTGAAGGCGGCTCTTGTAACGGGCAGCCGTGCCCTGCTTGATGTAGCCCTTCCGCGCAGCCTTGTCGAGCAACGCGAACGTTTCCGACAGGGTCGTCTGCAGATCTCCAGGGACTTTTGCCGCCAAGGCCCTTCGCATCGAGCGAATCTGGTGGCGCAGCCGGGTGGTGGCGATTCTGTTGAAAAATGTCCGCCGCTCAGTTTGCCGGACGCGCTTCAGGGCGGATACGTGATTTGCCATCTACTTCTCGATACCTCTTACCAGGAATGATTTCTCAGGATAACACACCGCAGGATGGAACACTGCGGGCCAATGCGGACCACTCACGAACGGTCCAACATCTGGCGGATCGTCCTTCCGAGCACATCGGCGGAAAAGGGCTTTTGCAACCGGGCCTCGAGAGGGCTCTCGTCTTGCCCGAGCCCGTCGTCTTGCCGGGGCATGGATGGCCCAAACGGACCCATGCCACTCTTCCCATTGTAACCCGAAATGAGCAAGACCTTCAAGTCCGGTTGGCGATGTCGCAGGCTGCGTGCCAAGTCGCCACCTTCATTCTCGCCCGCAATCAGGACGTCAAACCGCGAGTCTATTCCCGCTTGGCCGCCATGCCCGCCCCAACTCTCCAAAGACGTGACACTGTAGCCTTGGCGTTCCAGCATGTCCCGGCTCAATTCCCGGAACAAAGGATCCGGGTCGACCACCAGGATTGATTCGCCGCGCGACCTGGATCGCGTTTCACCCGCATCCTCGCCGCCCAAGGACGCCAACCGTCGCGTCAGCCCCTCGGCGCTTTCGGCAAGCTGGGCGATCTTCAGGGCATTCTCGCGAGCCGGGTGGTTGCCGGGAATATCGGCAAGCAGCCGTTGGGCGTAGCCCGAGATGACCTTCACGGCATTGTTGACGTCCTGTGCCAAGCCCGCTGCGACGTGCGCACCGGACCCTGCCTGGGCATGCCGGAGTTGCGCCTCCATCCGCAGCGTTTCGGTCACGTCCGTCAATGTTCCTTCGTAGTAGAGGATCCGGCCATCGTCGTCCCGCACCGTTCGCGCGTTCTCCCGGACCGTAATGATTCTTCCGTCAACCCGGCGGAGCTGGTACTCCACATTCTGTAAGTAGCCTTCGTTCCCGAGTTGTTCCAGAAGCCTGGTTCGGACCGCAGGGTCAGGGTACAGGTCGGTGGCAACGCTGACCGCGTTCAATTCCGACTGGTCCCGCAATCCCAACATCCGCAAGAGCATCGGGTTGGCGGCGATCACCCGGCCCTCGGGCGTGCTCTGGTAGACTCCTTCGAGCACGTTCTCAAACAGTCCCCGGAACTTCGCCTCGGACCTTCTGAGCGCCTGTTCGGCCAGCTTCCGCTCGGTGATGTCGGTCATCATCGAGAGTATGCCCAGCAACTGGCCAGCCTGATCAAAAAAAGGGTTGGACGAGTGCAGCACCCACAGTTCGCGGCCATCCGACCGGCGGAGGCGGCGGTCAAACTGGTCGCGCATTCCGGCACGACGGTTCTGGAACCGGATGCGTTCGACCGGTTGGTCGTCAGCGAAGAAATAGTCTTCGATCCTGGACCCGATGATCGCTTCGACCGCGCAGCCCAATAGTTCGGCAATTCGCGGGTTGGCATAGACGATTCGGCGTTCGGCGTCCACCACCCAGATGCCTTCAGCCGATGTCTCCACCAACCGCCGGTGCCAGTCTTCGCTGCTGGACAGATCCACTACGGTGCGCCGCAGTCTGGCGCTGACCACACACAGGAGGATCCCTGCGAAAACGAAGACAACGTCGCGAAGTATTTCTCCCCGCAAGCCGAATTTGCGGGATGCATGGGTCTCAATCACGCACCAGACGGTGGTGAGAATCGCCGCCAGCAGGTTCGGTCCCCGTCCGGTCCAAAGTGCGCTGACGACGAGTGCGGCGAAACCCGGCACGAACGGCGTGAAGGCATCCTCTTTCGGTAGGACCGCGCGCGACGCCAAGAAGAGCAACCACCCCCCGACGCTGGCCCCGGAGGCTAGCGCATAGCCCATCCAAGCAGGTGGCTCCGACCCGGCGGAATCGATTCTAACTGGCGGACGGTAGACCACGGTTCCGTTCATCATAACCCATGTTGGGGACTCCCCCACCGGGTTGAGGCCGCCCACAAAACAAAAACCGCTACCCCGGTCAGGGTAGCGGTTCTTGGGCGGGCCGTTGGCTTGCCGGGGGTTAATAGTAGAGCTTCAGGCCGAGTTGCATGGTCCTGTTGCCGCTGGCGCTGGTGACGATGCCGAAGGTCGACGGCGAGTTGACCGTCGTTCCCGGACCGCCCCAAGTGATCGAGTTGGTGGCGTTGAACATCTCGGCGCGGAACTGGACCATCACCTTTTCCACGGGATGGAAGTTCTTGAACAGCGAGAAGTCGACGTTGTGGCTGCCCGGACCGCGGACATTCGGAAGGAACCGGCCCACGTTGCCGAACGCGAAGTTCGGCGTCTGCGAGAAGGCGGCCTGGTTGAAGTAGTTGTTCAGACGGTTGGCAATCGATCCCGTGTTTTGCGGATTCGTGCCGTTGTCGGTGGCGCGGATGCCGGGGCTGTTGAGGCCGGAGCTGTTGCCGCCGTTGGAAATGGCGATCGGGATGCCGCGCTGGAAGGTGGTGATGCCATTGATCTGCCAGCCGCCAATGATGAAGTCCGCAGCCTTCGGGACCGAGCCGAAGAACATCCGGTTCTTCCCGAACGGCAGTTCCCAGTTGGCGTTGGCCACCAACCGACGCGGAACGTCCTGCGACGAGACCGACTTTTCGCACTTGCGGCAGTAGTAGTCCTGCTTCGAACCGGCTTGGCCGACGAACGTCACGACCTGGGAGGCGTCATCCAGCAGCTTGCCGCCGGTGAAGCTGACCAAGGTCGAAAGGCCGTGGCTGAACCGGTGCTCGGCCGAGATGATGGCGGCGTGGTAGTTGGAGTTCGCGCCCGGCTTGCGGAAGGAACTGACACCGGAATACTGGGGATATGCGTCCAGCAACCGACTGGCCGCGATCGTCGGTTGCGCGTAGATCGAGGTCGGGTTCTGGATGATGCCATAGAACGGGTTGGCAACATTGGCGTTCAATGCCGAGCCCAGCGAGAAGAACGACGTGGGCAACTGGTTGTACGTGATGCTGCTTTCGCCGTCCGGCAGGTGCTGGCCCTTGCTGCCGATATAGCCGGCCTGGATGATCCACCCGCCCTTGACTTGGTGTTGGACGGTGAAGTTCCACTGCTGGATGATCGGGTTGTGGGTGTCGTTGAAGAAGCTGTCTTGGACCCCGCCGCCGATATCGGTCAACGTACCGCTGATCGGGCCGTTGGAAGCTCCCAAGGGTTTCACGATGCCGCTCGGGAACGGGTTGCTTAGGCTGGCGATGAAGGTGGAACCGTTGTCGATAGAGGTGTTGAGCGCTGTGCCGCCGGTGAAGCCTTCCGTGCCGGAAGTGCCGGACGTGCCGGCCGCCTGGAAGACCGACGGGGCGTACAGGATGCCGTAAGCGCCGCGGATCACCATCTTCGGCATGACGTTCCATGCGAAGCCGATGCGCGGTGCCCAGTCGTTCCAGTTGGTGGGCACTTGGTGGCGACCGTATTGCGAGTCGGACTGCCCCACGAAACGCATCGCGCCGACCAGATTCCCGCAGTTCGGGCAGGTCGCGCTGGCCTTGACCTTGCCTTGCAGTGGCGAAGGCGCGTTCAGGTCGAAGTAACTCAAGCGGTTGTAACGCTCGGTGCGCGGGATGTCGACGTCCCAGCGGACTCCCAGGTTCAGCGTCAGCTTCGACGTCACCTTGAAGTCGTCCTGCATGTATCCGCCCATATAGGCGCTCGAGGTGGCCGCCGAGTAGGTGAACTGGATGTCATTGCCGTTATTGCTGGGCAGGCCGAGCAGGAAGGTCGCCATGCCGAGGCCTTGGGTGGTTGAACTGCCCGACGAGGCGTTCTGCTGGGTGTAGCCGCTGCCGAAGCTGAACTGGCCATCCGGCGAGCCTAGCTGCGTGAAGTTCACCAGCAGTTTTTCCCATGTGAAACCGGCCTTCAGGGTATGCTTGCCCATGATTTTGGTGACATCGCCGCGCACGACGTGCGACATCGGGCGGTTCAGGAGGGTGGTAAACGATGCTTGGCCGAGGCTATACCCGGTGTTGTTGCCGCTGATGCTGATCTGCGGGAACTCGAAGTTGTCCACGAGGCCGTTCAGGCTGGAAGGCAGGCCGATGTCGGACGGCTTGGTGCCTTCCGAGAACGGATAGCGCAGCGCGACGGCGCGGGCGAAACCATAGTTGAAGTTCAGGATCGTGGTCGGCGTCAGGGTGTAGATAGCGTTGGCCGTGATGTTGCGGTTGTAGTAGTTATTCGGGCCCGATCCGCTGGGGGTGCCGGGGTTGCCGAACGCGTTGAAATCCGTATTGACGCCGGTCTGGTTGGAACCGCGGGCGAAGACTCGCAGCTTCTCTGAGAAGTTGTGGTCGATGCGGGCATCAATTTGGTCGACGGGGTTGTTCGCCACGCCCTGGGTGCGCCAGTTGTTGGTCTGGAGCGCTTGGTTGGTGACACCGCCCGGGTTGTTGGGCGAGGGCCAGTAGGTAAGGAGCTTCTTCGCCACCGGGTCGATGCGGCTGGACGGGATCGTGTTGTTGGGGAACGCCGACCGGAAGCACGAAGGCTGCGTGGCCGGGCAGGCCGAGTTGGTTGCAGCTGTCAGCGGATCGTAGATTGTGACCGCGGCACCGACGCCGCCGCTGGCACCGTTGGTGAAGCCGCTGAAATCGCCGGCACGCCATTTGTCCAAGGGCACGCTGGCGGTCGGGGCGGTGGCGCTCGGGGTGCGGACACTCTGCTCGCTGACAAAGAAGAACGTCTTGTTCTTGCCGTTGTACACGTGCGGGATCACAACCGGGCCGCCCACGGTGCCGCCGAACTGGTTGTAGCGGACGATGCCGCGAGGCAGGCCGTTGCGGATGTTGCTCCAACTGTTGGCGTTCAGGACATTGTTGCGGAAGAACTCGAACAGGTCGAGGTTGATCTTGTTGGCCCCGGTGCGGGTGGCGATGTTGATGCTGCCGCCGCCGGTGCGACCGTATTCGGGCGCTAGCGAGTTGGTCACGACCGAGAATTCGGCAACGCTGTCCTCGAGCGGCGTGTAGCCGACCTGAAGGTGGCTCACGTTGTTTTCGGGAACGATGACGGAGGTGCCGTCAATGGTGACGTCGTTGTAGTCGTTGCGTCCGCCGCTGATCCACGGTGTGGAACCGCCGCCGCTGATGACGCCGGGAACCAACGAGGCCAGTGAAAGGACATTGCGGTTGCCGCCGAGCGGCAGGTCGAGGATCTGCTTGGTGCCGATGGCCGTGGAAACCGTCGCCGACTCGGTCGAGAGCTGCGCGGCGCTGGCCTGCACCTCGACCGTCGTGGTGACTTCGCCGACCTTCATCGGGACAACGAGGGAAATGGTCTGTTCGACGTCCAATTGGATGTTCGTCTGGACGTATTTTTGGAAGCCGGCCTTCTGGACCGTGACGTTGTACTTTCCGGTGGCCAGGTAACGCTGGTAGAACCTGCCCTCGGAGTTGGTTTGCTGGTTGAGTTTGACGTTGGTCGACTGGTTCTCGACCGTTACGGCGGCACCTGGGACAGCGGCGCCGGAAGCGTCGGTGACCCGGCCGTCGATGGTGCCTGTCGCGTTCTGGCAGAACGCAGACGAACTGAATATAAGAGCGGCTGTGACGAGTGTCAGAAACCGATTCATGGGTATCGCTCCTCTTCTTCCGCATGGGCCCCGACATGGGGGATGCGGCAATGCGTGACTAGACTGGTCTTGGGCCCTGGACCCTAGGACTAGGTGGAATCTATCGCGTTCATCGTATCGTGACAACGGGTTACACCGTGTATCACGGTGTAATTGTGTTTGGAATCAACGACTTGGAATCGTGGCTGTACCTCTGCCACCCGAGAGCCTCGCGGTGCCCGACGGGGGTGTTGGAGTTTGCCGACGTCGAGCCTGGCGGTGTGGGACTAACGTTGCAGCCCTCAGGTTGCGTGAACGAGATGCTGGTTGGTGCGGCTTGGCGGTCGTTTGGGGTCCGACTGGCCCGAACAATTCTACTGAGCCAGCCGGTCGGGCTGAAATCACAACTGATCGTAATCTTCAGGCTCCACGTCCGGCACGTAGCTGAGCGCCGCGTGGAATCTCTCGCTGCTGGCCCGCTGCGCCCGTTCCCGTAGATAGGTTAGACCGGCGAACTGCTCCGAAAGGCGATCGGAAACGAATTGTTCAACAGGGATGCGTTCGATGGCCGCCCAGTGCTCCGCTTGGGTGACCAGCTCATCTGGAAGCGATATCGTGCGGCTCATGGCTTGACTCCCATTATCCCTAGAAAATCGCCCGGCGTCACGACCCGAATGCCGAACCGTCGTGCCGCGAGAAAATCCCTGACGTTGTGCGTGACAATATAGTCGCACCTGCCGACGAAGGCCAATTCCAATATGAACTCGTCGTTTGCGTCTCGTAACTCGGGTCGCAATCGAAAGGGGATCGCGTGACACCTTGCCAGGCAACAAAGCCTGTCCACGATGTCGTCGATCACCGCCAACGGAATGCCTATCCTTCCAGCTTCCCGTTTGCCGATCGCTTCATACTCCAACACCAGCGCAACGGACAGATTCAATTCCCAACGCGGGTCTTCGACCAATTGCAGCAGACGGAATGAGGCTCCACGCCGCGACCGGAGCGCGGCCACAAGGACGCACGTGTCGATAACGATGCGCGGCATTTGTCGGCACGCGGCGCACCCGCTACACCCGACCGAAAATCGATCCCGACAACGTCCCCGTGCTGTCCGAGAACCCTTCCTTCTCGATCCCCATCGACCGCAAGATGCTCAAATACACGTTCGACATCTGCGTTTCCACGCCTTCCGGGCTCTTCCAGTACTGACCGTGCTTCAGCCCCATGTTGGCTCCGCCCGCGATCAGCGTCGGCAGATTGTGCGAGTTGTGCGTGGTGCTGGCACCGCTGCCGAACATCACGATGCTGTTGTCCAGCACCGAGCCGCTGCGGTCCTTGTAGCCATCCAGGCGCTGCAGGAAATGCGCGATCTGCTGGCTCAGGAACAGGTCGAACTTGGCGAAGTTCAACTGCCCTTCCTTGTCGGTCGCATGCGACAGGTTATGGTGCGTCTTAGCCAAGCCCAACTTGATCGGGAACGTGTCGCTGATGCCCATACCGTCCTCGCGGCTCAGCATGAACGTCACCGACCGCGTGATGTCCGCGTCGAACGCCAGCGCGATCAGGTCGAACATGTTGCGGTAGAATTCAGCCGGCTCGCCCTCGTTGCTCGCGTCCAAGTTCAGATGCGAATAGTCCTGCTTCTTCAGCGGGATATCGATCCACTTCTCCGACGCCACCAGCTGCGACTCCACCTCGTTCAGCGAGGTCATGTACTGGTCCATTCGCTCGCGGTCGCTCTTGCCGAGCTGCTTGTCCAGAGCCTTGGCGCTCTCCGAGACGGCGTCCACCAGCTTGATTCGGCGCTGCAAGGCCTCGCGCTCGCTCTTGAGCGACGTGTGGTCGCCCCGGAACAACCGGTCGAACACCCGGCGCGGGTTGTTTTCGGCCGGAATCGGACGCCCGTCGAAACCGTACGAAATCGTGCCCGTCCGCGACAGGTAGCCCGTGCCCGCGTCGATCGACAGGATCAACGACGGGCGGCGGCAATACTGCTTCGTGTTCGCCGCGATCACCTGGTCCAGCCCGACCGTGTTATACGTGCCCGGCTTGGGGTTGTAGAGCGGCGCACCGGTCAGCCACATGTCCGAGCAGGTGTGCGGATCGGACTTCGGACCGCTCGGGTGGTACAGTCCGCCCATGAAGCTCAGCTTGTTCCGAAACGGCGACAGCGGCTCGGTCGACGCGCCGAAGACGAACTGGCCGTCCTTCTCCTTGGAGGGGAACCAGCTCCACTCGGGCAACTCATGCTCGGTCTTCGGCAACGACATGCCGTTCGCCGTGTACATCGCGCAGAAGCGCTTCGGCAACTGGTCCGTGATCTCTGCACCCATGGCGTCGAGGACGGGCAATGCCATCGCGACGCCTCCAAGGCCTTGGAGGAACGCGCGGCGGTCGAGTCGAAGGGAGGTTGTCATGTGTCGATCCTGTTCTAAATTCTACTACTTATTTCTCGAGGAACATCTTGCTGCTGACCACGTAGTGGATCATGTCTTTCATCCGGTACCCGTCGGCCTTGAGCTTCAACTGGTCCCGCTTGAGGAAGTCCAGTTCGCTGTACGACAACGTCCGGCCGCATGCGTAGGTCGCCAAGTGCTTGAGCACGCTGTAGGCCACCTGGTCAATCCGGTCTTCCGCCAAATACCGCTTCAGGTCGTTGGCACCCGAAATCTCGGTCTTGTCGGGAAGGGTGGAACGCGAATCCACCGACTGCTGCTTCAACCTGCCGCCCGCGTCGAATTCCTCGAACGCGACGCCCCACGGGTCGATCTTCGCGTGGCACTGCTGACAGCCCGGCTGGTTGCGGTGCTGCTCGATCCGCTGTCGCAGGGTCAGATTGGGATTTTCCTTCAACGTCGGAACGTTTGGCGGAGGATCGGCGGGCGGCTCCGAGATAATCTTCCGAGCCAGCCATGCACCCCGCTTCACCGGATTCGATTCGCGGCCGTCGGAAAGCCCGGCCATGATCGCCGCTTCCGTCAGCACGCCGCCGAGTTCGGGACGCTCGTGCTCGATCGGCACAAACTGGAACCCGCTGTCGGTCTTGTCCGCCATGCCGTAATAGCCGGCCACCGCCTCGTTGGCCATGATGAAGTTCGACTGGATCAAATTCTTCACCGGCATGTTGTGGCGCAGCAGGTAGTCCACATACTGGATCGGCTCCTGCTTGAGCTGCACGCGCACGTGCGCCGTGAGTTGCGGGTAGCGCTTCTTGTCCGGCTCCAGCACCGCGAACTTCTCCAGGTTCAACCACTGCGAGGCGAACTCCTTGGTGAACTGCGAGAACTTCGGATCCTTCGCCATCCGCTCGACTTCCGCATCCAGGTTGGCCCGCAACGTGCCCGCCGCCGCCAAGCCCAGCGTCGTACGGTCCGGCGGACCGTTCCACAGGAAGTATGAAAGCTTCGACGCCAGTTCGTACGCCTCCAGCGGCTCGCCCTCGGGCGTGTTGCTTTTCTCCACCAGGAACAGGAACTGCGGCGACGTCAGCAGCACCTGCAGCGTGTCCTTGACGCTGTCCTGGAAGCCACGGCCCGACGCCTCGGACTTCGAGTAGATGTCCATCAGCGACGCCACTTCCGCCGCCGACGCCGGACGCCGGTAGGCCTTCGTCGCGAAAGACTGCAGGATTTCCCGCGCGTAAAGCTTCTGGTCGGCCTTCCGGGGCGAGTCGATAAAAATGTTCTTGTGCGAAACCGGAGGCCACTGGTCGTAGAACGGGCCCTCGAATTCAATCGACCGCACCAACAGGCGCGGCATTTCACGACCGTCCGTAAACTCGCTGCGCACGGCGATTTCCCGCATGCCCGCAAGGTAGTTCACGTTGTCCTTTTCGACCTCGGTCGCCGGGAAGTTGCGGATCGCGCCCTCGAACACGTACTTGGCCAGATTCGTCCCCGCCACCACCTGCGGGTTCCCGACCTGGGCGAACGTGCTGCCGCAATCGCGGCGGAAGCCCAAGTGCACGCCGAGCTTCGGCGCGCGCTTCTCGAAGGCAAGGAACTTCTTGGAAAGGTCGCTGTCCGCGGCGAGCGGCGTGAAGACCAACTCGTCGACCTCCGACATGCCCGCGTACTTCGCAGACACCGCCAGCGGACCGGCAGGCAGCCGCACCGCGACGAACGCGGGTTGCTGCAGCGTGCCGACAAACTCGCGGTCGCCCAGGTTGATGGTCAACTCCATCGGCTTTTCGCCCTCCGGTGCCTTGACGAACTGCTTGCCCGGCTGCACCAGCGCCTGCAGTTCGGCCTCGCCCAGAGCGCGCTTGTAGATGCGGACCTCGGCGATGTCGCCCCGGTATTGCGCGCCTTCCGCCATGCGCCCGATGTAGAGCTTCACGTCCGGGTTGTCGAGGTTCGATGTCCCGATCTCGCCCTTGCCCACCGCAACGCCATTCACATAAATCTTTGAGAGATTGTTCTCGCCGCGGCGCACCACAGCCGCCACGTGTTGCCACTCGCCAGCCTTCACGCCACCGCGCGACCCGGAAATGGTGCCGTTCGGGAGGTCCTTGGGCCCGTAGGTTTCGAGCCGTAGCGCGCCCCGGTTGTCGATTTCCAACCCCCAACCTTGGAGGCCGCTCTTCGAAACGGTGCCGCCGCCCCTCGCAATGATGCCTTCTCGGCGCATGCCAGTCGGCTTGATCCAAGCGGCCACGGTGAAGTCGCCTTGGCCTACATCCACGGCATCGGGTCCATCCAGCGGGACGACGTCGGCGTCGCCCTTGATGGTGAGGGCCTTGCCGAACGGCGACTCGGTCTGTGCCTTGGCTCCCACCTTGGCCAGCGGCCAGCCTACAGCCAACCCTTCGGAAAGCTTGGATGAATCGGGTGCCGGTGGATTCGAATTCGGAGCCACAATGTGAGCGTCCACCTGGTAGACGCCAGCCTTGGGTATGGTCACGGTTAGGGTCTTGCCGGGCTGCACGGTGACGGCGCCGACAACCGGCTTGGCCTCGCCGTCCTCCTTTTTGTTCCCCTTGTCTTTTTCGGCCTTGTCGACCAGCAGCCCGTCGTTGTACTTGGCCGCCGTGACGGTAATGCGGAAGCGCCCTTCGTCCGGCAGTTCGCGCGTCGAAATCTTGAAGTTGGCCTTGGGGCCGTAGGTGCCGTCCGCGCCGAACAATTCGTCGTTCGGAATCGCCGGACGCAGCAACAGCCCTTGGGGCACGGTCGTAAACGCCTGTCCCTTGGGATAGCCGCCGCTTCCCCGTGTGTCGGCAAACACCACGTGGTAGATGCTGTGGTACTCGCGCCAGCCGCGCACGGTGTCATTGCCCTGGTAGCCCTCGATGAACCGGTAGTCGACCTTCATCGGATGCGGCTCGAACGCGAACGGCTTGGTGGGGACCGGCTGGGTGATCAGCACGTCCGGGTTGTCGAGCAGCGCACTGCCCGCCCCGAGGACCAACCCCTCCGGGAACGGCTGCGGATTGACTTTCCGGCCCAGCTCCATCTTGAAATCCTGCACCCACGGTTTCTTGGCCGGGTCGACGATGGCGCGTTTCAGCGCCTCCTCGGCGATTTCGAAATACGATTCGAGCAGCAGCGGCGAAAGGTGCAGCGTCTCTTGGTTGTTGACGAAGCCGTCCTTCGAAACGGCGTCCGGCGGCAGGCCCGTCGTCAGGTCGTCCTCTAGACGGAGCAGTTCGCGCAACGTGTTCCGGTATTGCGCGACGGTCAGGCGGCGCACCAATCCGTTCTTGGGGGAGGGCCGCAACCGCGCCACTTCGACCCCGGCCTTGATCCACTCGACCACCTGCTTCCGCTCTTCCGCCGTCGGCTGGTGCGTGCCTTTGGGGGGCATGCTGCCACCGGCCACGCGGGCGCGGACCGCGTCCCAAACCTTCACTTGGCGGTCGTCGAACGACGTGTCGAGCTGGTCCACCCGGACCCCGGCCATGGCGTGGTCCGTGTCATGGCACTGCATGCAGTTCTGCTTGAAGAACGGCTTCACCATGCTGTCGAACGCCGCGTCGTGGGGCGATGGCGGCGGGGCGGCCGCAGGTGCCAGCAGCGCGATCCCGAGCGCCAGAAGGAGGCCCAGGACAACTAGAAGTCGCGGTCTAAGATAACGTTTACTGGTGCGCATGTGGTCCAAGGCTGCTGGTCGATTCAGAACCACAATAATATCACTGCGCGCAGCGGAAGCCAATGTTCGGCGTACGTTGCGTCGGCCGCACCCAGTTTCGGAAGAAAACCGTCGCCCGTTTCGCGTTGTCCGACCACGCGCCGCCCCGGATCACCTTGTAATCCCCGGTTCCTGGCCCCTTCGGATCCTTGTCTTCACCCCGGCTGTAGTAGTCCCCGCCGAACCAGTCCGCGATCCACTCTGAAACGCCACCTGCCATGTCATAAAGCCCGAACGCGTTCGGCGGAAACGTCCCCACCGGCCCCGGACCGGTCTGGACGTTGAACAGCGCCATCTTGGCGTCCAGCTTGTCGCCGGTCGGGTAGTCCATCGAATCGAGGCCGCCGCGCGCCGCCTTCTCCCACTCCGCCTCGGTCGGCAGCCGTGCGCCTTTCCAAGCGCAATAGTCGCGGGCATCGGACCAATCGACGTTGTACACCGGGAAATCCGCCGCACCCGCCGGAACCTTGCCGCCCTGCCAGTGGTACGGAACCCGCCGCTTGGTGGCCGCTGCAAACTTCGCGTACTCGGCCTGCGTGACCTCCTTGGCCTCCAGTTGGAACGCGCTGACAAAAACCTTGCGCGTCGGGCGGTCGTCCAGCAGCACGTGGGGCCGCATGTTGGTCTTGTCGTCGGACGTCAGCTTGGGCCGGCCCATGGTGAATTCGCCCGCCGGAATCGACACCATGTCGCTTGCGTCCAACCCGCCCGCCATGCCCGCCGCGAGAAAAAACAAAGCCGTTTTCCGCATCACACGAACAGGTCCGCGATCTCGTCGTCCGACACGAACTCGGTTGCGCCCAGCACGTCCACATAGCGGTAGGCCCGCTTGGACGGCGTGTTCGTCATCTCCTTGCGCCAGTCGATGCCCAGAGCCGAATAGACCGACGCGTAGATGTTCTCCGTCCGCGGCTGGATCTTGCGGTACTTCCAACCGGTCTCGACGACCTTTTCGCCCGCCGCGTCCGTGTTACCGATGATCCGCCCGCCCTTCACCCCGCCGCCCGCGAACAGCGCCAGATACGCCTCGTTGTAGTGGTGGCGTCCCGCGATGCCGTTCAGCGCGCCGGGCACGCGCCCGAACTCGGTCACCATCACGACCATCGTTTCATCGAGCAGCGTCTTGCCGATCTCGCGCGGCGATTTCGTGGCCGCCAAGTCGCGGAGCAGGTTCGCCATCCCCTGGTCGAACTCGTTGCAGCGGATGTAGTGGTTGGATTTGGCGCTGTGGTCGAAAATCGCCTTGTGGTGGTCCCAGTCGGGGTGGACGATATGGACGTAGCGCGTTCCCGCGTCCGCCTGCACCAAATTCCTCGCGAACAGGCAGCTCAACCCGACCTGGTTGTCGCCGTAGCGGGCCTTCTCGGCGTCCGTCATCTGGAAGACGCCGGGCCAGCGATGGTCGCCCAGGATCTGGTAGGCGCTCTCTTGAAAACTGCGGAAGCCGGTGAACTTGCCGTCGCGCCCCTGCCGACCCGGCGACATCGTCCTGTCGAGTTCACTCAGCAGCCTGTAGCGTTCCTGCAGCAACTGCAGCGCCTCGCCTTCCACCGCCGTCGCCCCGCCGCCCGTCTTCAGATTGATGTCCAGCACCGAGTGCCGAGGCGGGAGGAATCCGGTCGACAGCGCCCCGCAGCCCGACGTATCCAGCCCGCATCCGATGTACGTCGGGAACGTGTCCGACTCCCGCCGCAGCTTCTCCGACTCGTAGGCCACCACCGACCCGATCGACGGAATCTCCGACGCCTGCGCCGGATTCAACGGCCGCCCCGCCTGCGTGTAATATTGACCCCGGAAGTGCACCACTTCGTGGCTCTTCAGCGAGCGCACGACGGTGATCTTGTCCATTTCCTTTGAGAGTTCCGGGAAGAGCTTGTGCGAAATGTAGAGCCCGTTGCGGACCTCGCGGACGTCCAGGTCCTTCGGCGTGCCCTCGCCTTCCTTGAAATCGAAGGAGTCGATGTGGCTCAGGGCACCCGCCAATTCGATGACGATGGCGTAACGGGCGGTGCCGCGCGGATTGGACCGACCCGCGGCGCGCGCCTGCACCGGCCAGAATGCTTGGTCGGCGAAAGCTCCGAGCAGCCCGTAGCCGCCCAGTTTCAACAGGTCGCGGCGGGCGGGGAGAAAGTCGGCTACAGTTTTGTTCACGGCGTGGCCTCCTTTTAGTAGTTGAAAATGAATTCCGGGCTGTTGATCAGCGCCCACTGGAGATTTTCCGCACCGCGCTTGCGGTCGGAGGACAGCGCCTTCAGGGCCGTGGCCAGTTCCGCGTCACCCGGCTTGCGAGACAGCGTGACCAGATACAGCTTTTCCACCAGGGACCGGTCGTCCGACGTGTCCTTGAGCAACTGCTCCACGCGGCTGCCGTCCTTGGCCGCCACCCGTTCCGTCACCAGTTTCGATTGCATCAGCAGCATTGCCTGGAGCGACGATTGCGGCGTCTTCTTCGGCATGTCGTCGCGGTTGCTCTGTCCGAACGTGCGCAGGAACCCCTTGGTTTCGGCACCGGCGGTGCCCGGATCCGGCATTTGCATCACCATGCCGCCCGATTGTCCTTTGGATACCCCGGCATCCGGCTTGGCCGTCGCCAGTGTGATGGCGTCGTGCAGTTCCGGTGCCGACAGCATTCGGACATACTTCCGCGCGTAGTAGGTGGTGTATTCCGGCTTCCACTCGCCGGGGAAGTTCGACGAGAGCTGGTAGGCGCTCGACTTCATGATGGTCCGGACCACGCTGCGGAAACTGTAGTTGCCGTTCTGGAAATCCTTCGCCATGGCTTCCAGCAGCTCGGGGTTGGAGGGCTGGATGGTCCACGGGGCCGGAGGCGGGGCCTTTGGATTGAAGCGCGCGAGGTCGAACTCGTCGGCCGGTTCCACAATGCCGAATCCCATCAGTTCCGCCCAGACCCGATTCGTCAGCGCGCGGCTGAACTGGATGTCCCCGGTAATCATGCGGGCCAGTTCGTCGCGGTAGTTGGCATTCGATTTCGGGGCCTCGCCGGTGAGGAAGAAGCGGGGAGACGCGGTTTCGGCACCGCGCCGGAGGACACGCACGATGCTGACGGCCTTCGCGTCGTAGCCTGGCCCGAGGTCGTCCACGGTGTATTCCGTGTTGGCCTGGTAGCCAAATTCCCAGTTCATGATCTGGCGCGTCTTGCCGTAGAAGGCGGACTGGTTGAAGAAATCGGCGCGCTTCTTCCCCGCCAGATAGAGGTTGACCTTCTCGAGGTGCCGCGCGCCGTCGTGGCAGGATACACAGGCGAGGTTCAGCCCGAGGAAGACCTTGCTGTAGGTGATGGTGAACTCGTCCACGGTGTCGTTCTGGTCCACCAGGTCGTGGGCGTCGGGCTCGGTGGGATCATCCTTCGCCTTGACGAAATCCCGTGCGTAGTAGAGGCCGCCGGGCACGGAGAAGCTGGTCTTCCCGGCACCGGTCAGCAAGTCGGTCACCACCTCGTTGTACGGACGGTCCAGCTTCAGCCACTCGCGGATCCAATAGTGGAACAAGTTCAGCCCCGAGCCCATGCGCCCCCCGGCCCGGAACAGATCCTCGAAATAGAAGGTCCACTTGTCCACGAAGGCGTCGCTCTCGGTGAGCCTGTCGATCAGCTTTTCCCGTTTGTCGGGCGAGGCGCTGGCGAGGAACGACTGCACATCGTCCGCCGTCGGAATCCGCCCCGTGGCGTCCAAATAGGCGCGGCGGACAAATTCCTCGTCCGACGCGAGGTCGGCGTGTGGCACCTTGTCGCGCTGCATGCGTGCGAAGACAAACTGGTCGATGTAGTTCCGCACCGGCACCGCGCCCGCCATGCTGCCGCGCTTGGGGAGTTGCGATACCAACTCCGCCGTCACGCCGCCCGTCTGGGCCGACTTCGACGTCTTGGGCTGCAACAGCGGCAAGTGGGCCTTTTCGATGTCGTCCAACTGCTGGGTCGGGTCCTGCGCGAGGCAGGCCGAGGCGATGAATACAAGCAGCAGCCCCCGCATCGCTACTTCCCCTCCCGGAACATTTGGACCCGTTTGCCGTCCACTTCGGTGACGTAGAACGTGCCGTCGCTGCCGTAGTCCATCAGATGCGGGAGCTTCAGCAGTTCCGGCGTACCCCAGGTGCGCAGGATTTCGCCCTTGGAACTCAATTCGATGATCTGGTGCTTCTCGCCCTCGGAAACAAAGATCTCGCCCTTCCATGCCAGCAGGCCGAACGGGTTGCCGAAGCCGTTCCACTCGGCGAGGAATTCACCGGCGGGCGAAAAGGATTCGACGCGGTTGTTGCCCCGGTCGGCGACATAGATGCGGTCCTGCGGGTCGATGGCGAGTCCGTGGGGAAGGGTGAACTCCCCTTTGCCCTTGCCCTTGGCTCCAAACTGGGCGATGAATTTGCCTTGGGCGCTGGTGTGGACGATGCGCCCGTTGCCGCTGTCGGCGATGTAGAGGTCGCCGTTGGAGGCAATGACCAAGTCGTCGGGGGCGCGCAGCGGGGTTCCGTTTTCCTCGGTAAGGGCGATCAGCACTTTGCCCGATGGCGAATACTTGGTCACGGTATGCGCCCCGTTGTCGGTGATCCAGAGGTCGCCCGCCTTGTCGACGCGCATGCCGTGCGGAACCTTGAACAGCCCTTGGCCCCACCCGTTCAGATATTTCCCCTTGGCGTCGAACTGCAGCAGCGGCGTGCCGCCCCGGTGCAGGACGTAGATGAAGCCGTGCGCGCGGTCCACGGCGACCGATGACATCGCGCCCACCTCCGCGGATGCCGGGATGTTGAGGAATCCGGCGGACGTCCACGGCGCGCCGGGGGCGGCGGCGGACAATGAGGCGGTGGCAAGGAGCAGGCAGGGGATGCGGAGGTGCTTCATCTCCTTGGATTATACATCCAACGGCGCGCAACTGAAATTTTAGATTGCAGTGGGCGCGTTGCCTGCTGCCTACTTCACCTGGATCACGATTCCACCCTGGCTCGGAGCGCCGTCGCACGAAACCACCACGGGCACCGCGCCCGTCGGGGCATCCGCAGGCACGGTCACATTCACCTGCATTAGGCCCGCCACCGCAGTCGGCGCAGAGCCCGCGTAGGCCACCGCCGCCGTCTTACCGCCGATCGTCACCGTGACGCGCGCCATCGTCGCCGGGTACGGGGCCGTACTGAGCTTGCCGTCCGGCGGAATGGGCGATTCGACACCATCGCCGGTCAAGAACAGGGTCACAATGCTGCCGCGCGGGACCGGGTTCGACGCCGAATTCAACGTTCCGTCCTGGTTGACAGCCGCCGCATTGCCCGTGCCCGACGAATCCGCCGTGAAAACGCCCGGAGCCGTCGCAGCCAGAGGCACCTGCACAGCCGTGGAGGAAATGCCGTTGTACTGGACGACCACGTTGGTCGAGGTTTGTCCCGCGACGCCGTACGGCACGATGGCGGCCGTGGCGGCGTCGGAAGCGTAGATCACGGGCGCCGGAACCCCGTCGAACAGCACCCGCGCCGACCCGGTCGACTTCTCGATGAAGCCGCCCGAGTTCAACTCGAACGTCTTGAGCGGCGACGGCCCCAAGCCCTTGCCTTGGAGCACCGCGATGGTCCCCGGTGCCAACGGGGCTTGGTAGGTTGCCGCGCTCGTGACGCCTGCCGTAGTCAGCGAAGGCCGCGTCGGCGAGGTCACCCGTACGGACGCTACAGCTGACGTCGAATCCTTTGCCGCGTTGCTCATGGCCGCGAAGGTCACTTGGTCGGTGCCTTCAAAGGTCGGATCGGACTGGTAAACCAAGCTGTTCCCGGACACGTGTACGGAGCCGTTGACCGGCTGCCGCACCACCCGCAGCGTGGAACCGCTCGGGACGCTGATCGGGATCGTGGCCGATTGACCGGTGGTCGCGTTGGAATTCAGGTTTGACATCGTCGCGCTAGAGGCCGACCTGCCGTTCCCCCCCCGGACCTTGGTGGCAGGTATAGCAGCCCACCACAAACCCGGGGAACATCGCGACGTTCCCGACTTCCGTGCTCAGACTGCGGCTAACCGTGGCGCGTGAAAGCACCGAGCCCTGGTAGGTGCCGCTATGGCAGGTCTGGCAAGGTGTGGAATTCCGGGCCACACTTTGATGCTGGGACACCCAATTCGTCCCCACCGTGTGCATCCCGTGCGGGCCGCCATTGGTCGAACTCACGCCGCTCTTATGGCATGCCGTGCAGTCTCCAATCACGCCCGAAGCCCCTTGAACGTCCGCGCTCTGCAGGTTTTCATTGGCGATCAGGCTGGGATTCTCGCCATGGGTGGGTCCGTGGCAGGCCGAGCACTGCAACCCGCCGTGGCCGATCGAGGCGCTGAACAGGCCGGTCGACGTGGCAAACGTCCTGTCGGAAGCGCTCCGCAGGTTTCCCGAGGCGTCCAACGCCGACGTCTGGCGGTAGGGAGCCGCGGTCGTATGGCAGGCTTGGCAGTTCGGCAGATCCTGATATCCCTGGCGGGCCGGATTCGCCAACGCGCTCAAGTTCCCGTGGCAGTTCTGGCATTGGATCTGGACCGAGCCGCCGACGTCGACCGAATGCCCCATCGCGCCGCGCAGCCCATGCGTTGCGCTGCCTGGATGGCAGTTGTAGCAGGCCGTCCGGTTGGTGGAATTGTCGAGCGTGTCGTTCGTCTTGGGATCCGTCAACGGCGCATGGTGCCCGTGCATGGCCGTCGTCAACTGGACCGCGCCCGGCTGCCCTGCCGAACCGAGGCGGTTCGAGGCATGGCAGACATCGCATCGGATCGGAGTCCCGCCCTGCACTGTCGCGAGCAGCCCGTCCGCCGAATAGTTGACGGCGGCCAGCATGCCGGCCATCGCCGGATTGCGCCGGTTCTTCACGTCGTGCACGGCGAGGATGTTGAGCTTGAAGTCGCGGTTGGGGTCGGGATCGTTGGCCCAGCCGATGGTCGGCTGCGCGGCGTCATTCGCGCCGGAGGCATGGCAGCCCCGGCATTCCACTTCGTTGGAAACCGGAACCGCCACCCGTGAACTGCCGACGACAGCGCCGGTCGAGTCCCGCGCCACGATCCGGAACAAGGGGTAGTAGTTGAGGTTCCACTTGTCGTCGTACGGGGTCAGCGGCACCGCGTCCGCGGTGAACCGGTTCATGGCCCCGTCGAACTGCATCTGGCGCGGCGTCGTGCCGGGCATCGGATTTCCCGTCAGCCCGGTGTCCGGCGTTTTCGTGCCTCCGAATAGCGACGCGAAGGACCAGAAATCGGTCTTCCCGACGGAGGTGGAATTCGTGCTGCCCGAGGGATCCGCCAAGGCCTCGTAGGTCACTTGGATGCCGCTGCCCGACTTGACCAGCTTGCCGGTCGCGTCGATCACCTGGGCGTGTAGCGTCACCGAAGGCGGATAGATGGCGAAGACGGAATAGCCCCGCTCCATCGGATTGACCCCGTACTCGGTCCAGCCAAGCACGGTCCAACTGGTGGCGGCCGGGAGTTGCGCGGCGCACAGCAAGAATGCTGAAGCGGCCATGAATCCACGGGCTGAAAACACGTTCTTAGTCATCATGTTGGAAATGTTTCGCGAGAAATCTATGGGCAAGTGACGTGCCATTCACGGGCTCGGTTTCCCTCGAATCCCGCCCAGCCTCCAGCCCTCGCACGGGCCAGCCTCCAGCCTCGCACTGGAATGGTACCTGCCTTGCGGTTTTACTGGAAGTATGAGAACTGCGGCGGCCCTACTTCTCCTGGCGGTCCCGACCTTCGTCCCGCGCTTGGACGATCCGCGAATCCGCTACTACGAGGCCGCGCCCCGTGACCTCGTCGCGGACCTCGACCGACGCCTTGCGGACGGTACCGCGAAGCTCGAATTCGGTGAGAAGTGGGGCTACCTTGAGTCGGTTCTCCGCGAACTCAAGGTGCCCGTGTCATCGCAGGCGCTGGTCTTCTCCAAGACCAGCCTCCAGGTGGCGAAGATTTCCCCCGAACATCCACGCGCCATCTACTTTGCCGACGATGTCTATGTCGCCATGGTGCGGGGCGGCCTGATCGAATTGGCTGCGGTCGACCCGACTCTGGGGGCGGTCTTCTACACCCTGGAACAGAAGAAGGCCGCGCAGCCAAGGCTTCTCCGCCGCAATGCCGAGTGCTTGAACTGCCACTTCACGGTCAACACCTCGTACGTGCCGGGCTTCCTCACAAGGTCCGTCCATGCCAACGCGGCGGGCGAGCCGATGGTGGAATCCGGGTCATACCTGACCGACCACCACAGCCCAATCGTCCAGAGGTGGGGAGGCTGGTACGTGACCGGAACCCACGGCGCCGAGCGCCACCTTGGCAACGTCTTCGCCAACGGGTCCGGCAAAGTCGATGTCGAACGGGGCGCCAACGTTGTCGACCTCAAGGGGCGGGTCAACGCAGCCCAGTATCCCGTGCCATCCAGCGACCTCGTTGCCCTCCTCGTCCTCAACCACCAAGTTCAACTGCACAACCTGATCACCCGGCTCGGGTACGAATTCCGGCTCGGGCGGACCGAATGGAAGGACACCGTCGAGTCCGTCGTCCGCTACATGCTCTTCGCGGACGAGGCGCAGTTGCGCTATCCCGTTGCAGGGACGTCGCCATTTCGCGCAGAATTTGAGGCACGGGGCCCCGCCGACGGGCGCGGACGGTCGTTGCGCCAGATGGACCTTGACCACCGGCTCTTCCGGTATCCGTGCTCGTACCTGATCTATTCCGAGTCGTTCGACGCCCTGCCGGACGAGCCGAAACAGGCCGTCTACCGGCGGATTTGGGAGATTCTGAACGTTACCGGGCCGTTGGCAGGCTATGGGAGGCTTTCGGCGGACGACCGGCGCGCGATTCTGGAGATCCTCGCGGCGACGAAACCGGGACTTCCCGCCTATTTCCGCCCGTAGGCTGCGGGCTGGCATCCCGATTGCCCTCGGTCCCGCTCGAAAGGAGCTTCGCCACATGCGGATTCAACTCGCAAAGTTGTTGCTACCAACCACGGCGCTGCTAACCCTCTCGGCCGTCTGTTACAGCCAAGAGGGACAAACCAAAATCAAGAAGGTCTCGATCGAATACACCAACCCAGGCTCGGGACAGGAGATGTTCAAAGCCTACTGCGCACCGTGCCACGGCAACGACGCGAAAGGCACCGGTCCGGCGGCATCGGCCCTCAAAAAGGCCCCGGCGGACCTCACGCTGCTCACCAAGAAGAACCACGGCAAGTTTCCGCTGCTCGAAATCCAAGCGTTCATCAGGGGTGACACTGCCCCCGCCGCGCACGGATCGCGAGATATGCCCATGTGGGGCGACATCTTCCGGTCGGTCAGCCAGAGCCCGGAAGTGGTGGATTTGCGGGTGCGCAACCTGCGCGAATACATCGAAAAGATCCAGGAAAAATAGCGTTCAAGACGCCCGGGGCGGAGCTTCTCCGCCCCGATCACGATTGTTTACAGCGCGCTGGCCCGACCGCGTGATACTCTACACGGTTCGGAGACCCAATTGAGTTCCGCCCCCCAGGCTATCCCCCAGACCGCAGAATCCCTACCCTCGAAGACGCCGTCGTACCTCCCGGCACTGCTCTTCCTTTTCGCCGCCAGCGGCTGTTCCGCCCTTATTTATGAGGTCGTTTGGTACCAGAGCCTGCAACTCGCGATCGGCTCGACGTCGGTTTCGCTCGGCATCCTTTTGGCTACCTACATGGGCGGCCTGTGCGTCGGCAGCCTCTGGTTGCCACGCCGCAACTGGGCGACGCATCCGCTGAAGGTCTACGCCGGCCTTGAGGCTGGCATCGCGGTTTTCGCGATCCTCGTCCAACTCCTGATCCCGTCCCTGAGCCGCGTTTACTACGTCGGAGCCGCGACCGGCTTGGGCGGCATGCTGTTGCGCGGCCTGCTCGCCGCAATTTGCATGTTCGTCCCCACGATGCTGATGGGCGCGTCGCTGCCCTCCATCGTGCGCGTCGTCAAGACCGGTGAACGCGGCCAAGGCGTCGATTGGTGGGGCTTCCTCTACGGTGCCAACACTCTCGGTGCCGTCGTCGGTTGCCTGACGGCGGGCTTCTACCTGTTGCGGGTGTTCAACATGAACACGGCGGCGTTCGTGGCGGCGGGCTTGAACCTGCTGGTCGCCGCGCTGAGCTATTTCCTGGCGGATTCGATTCCTGTGGCGGACAACGCGCCGTCCGCCGACACCGCCCCTTCGACGGCGTCGGAGTTTTCCTCCAACTGGCCCGTCTACCTGACCATCGCGCTTTCCGGTGCCACCGCCCTCGGGGCCGAAGTCGTCTGGACACGCTTGCTCGGAATGCTGCTGCTGGCGACGGTTTACGTCTTCTCGGTGATTCTGGCGGTGTTCCTGACCGGCCTCGCGATCGGTTCCGCCGCCGGGTCCGCGTTGCTGCGGCGCGTGAAACCACAGTCGGCGCTGGGCTGGTCGCAAATACTGCTCGCCATCGGCATGGTCTGGACAGCCTACCAGATCATCCACGGACTGCCGTACTGGCAGGACGATGTCCTGCTGACGCCCGATCCCTGGCACATGTACGCGCTCGACCTGAAGCGCTGCATCTGGGCGATCCTGCCCCCGACGCTGTTCTGGGGTGCCAGCTTCCCGTTCGCCTGCGCCGCCGTGGCCAAGCCCGGCACCGACTCGGGCCGTTCCGCCGGAGCCGTCTACGCCGCCAACACGCTGGGCGGCATCGTCGGAGCGCTGGTGGTGAGCCTGTGGATGATTCCGGCCATCGGGTCGCAGAACACCGAAAAGGTGATGCTGTACACGGCGGTCGCCAGCGGCCTCGTGGCGATCATTCCGGCCATGAAGAGATCGGCGCTGTCGATCATTGCGGTCGCCCTCTGCCTCCCCCTAACGGCGTGGCTGGCATGGAACATCGACCCGATTCCCGGCGAACTCATCGCCTACGGTCGCCGCATGGCCATGAACACCGGCCAGTCGGAGATCTTGTACACGAAGGAAGGCCGGAACTCGTCGGTCGCGATCTCGAAGTGGAACAACGGCACCATCTACGTGAACGTCAACGGGCACGTCGAGGCGACCACGGAAATCTTCGACATGAAGCTGCAGCGCATGGTGGGCCACCTGCCCGCGCTGCTGCATCCGAATCCGAAATCGGTGCTGGGCCTGGGCTTCGGCGCGGGCGTTTCGGCCGGAACGTTCACCCGCTACCCGGGGATCGAGCACATCACCGTCTGCGAGATCGAGCCGGTGATTCCGCCCGCCTCGACGCGCTTCTTCGGCGACCAGGACTATCGCGTGGCACTGAATCCAAAAACCCGCATCGTGTTCGACGACGCCCGCCACTACTTGATGACGACGCGCGACATGTACGACATCATCGCGTCCGACCCGCTGGACGTGTTCGTCAAGGGGACGGCGGCCTTGTACTCGAAGGAGTACTTCGACGCCGTGAAGGCCCACCTCAACCCCGGCGGCATGTTCTCCCTGTACGTGCCCCTGTACGAAACCGATGTGCCGACCATCCAGAGCGAGCTGAAGACCTTCTTCGAGGCCTTCCCGCAAGGCAGCGTCTGGGCCAACCTGCGCGACGGCCAGGGGTACGACATGGTGTTCTTCGGGCAACGCGATCCGCTCAAGATCGACTTGGACGCCGTCCAAAGACGCTACGATCTTCCAGAGCACGAGACGGTTCGGCAATCGCTGCGCGATATCGAGATCAACAATCTGTTCGACCTCTTCTCGACCTATACGGCCAGTGCGAAGGACCTCGCCCCGTACGTGAAGGATGCCGCAATCAACAGCGACGGCGACTTGAAGCTAAGCTACCTCGCCGGTTGGGGCATCAATTCGAGCCTTGAGGACGTGCTATACCGGCAGATGCTGCGGTACCGGAATACTCCGAAGGACCTCTTCACGGGGTCGCCGGTCAAGGTGGCGGCGCTGATGGCGGTTCTGGGGGATGCGCCGAAATAAGCATGCAGCGCATCATGATGTAGGAAGTAGTCATGGCGCGCAACCGGGAGTTCGAAGAATCGCAAGTGGTGGCATCGGCGACCGACGTCTTCTGGACCAAGGGCTATGAAGCCACCTCCGTACAGGACCTCGTCGACGCCACGGGCCTGAGCCGGGGTAGCCTCTACGGGGCCTTTGGCGACAAGGAGCAGCTTTTCCGCAAAGCGCTCGCCCACTTCGAGGAGCGCAGCTTCGCGAGCTTCCAGACAACGGCTGCGAGTCAGGCTGGCGGTGTCGACAAGATCCGGTCCGTCTTCCACCAGGCAGCCGAGAGCACGCTCAACGACTGCCGCGGTTGCATGGTCGCCAATGCGGCAACGGAGCTAAGCTCCCGCGAACCTTGGATGGCCGAGATCGGCGAGGCCTCCCGCCGGGGATTGGAGCGGTTCTTCCAATCCTGCCTCGACTTGGCAGCAGCTGCCCGCGAGATCGACCCGGACAAGGCCAGTCCCGCCATAGCCCGATTCCTGACAAACTCCTTGCTGGGGCTCAGGGTCGTCGCCAAGATGAAGCCGACCCGCGAACAGCTGGACGACATCGTCCAAACAAACCTTTCGATCCTGCGATAAAACTCCGAATCCAATCAGCGCAGCGCAGAGTCCTATTTCTGGAACGAACATTCCAGAAATAGGAAGGCACCATGAGCAAGCTGACAGGGAAGATCGCAGTCATCACCGGCGGCACCACGGGCATCGGACTCGCAACCGCGCAACACTACCAACAGGAAGGCGCGACCGTTGTCGTCACCGGTCGCAACCCCGTCACCCTTGAATCCGCACGGGCGGCTCTGGGGCCAAACGTAACCGTGGTCGCCTCGGATACCACAAGCCTCGACGACTTGCACTCCCTGTCCGAGTTCCTCCAAGAGAAGTTCGGGCGCATCGACATCCTCTTCGCCAACGCCGGGATCGCCCAGTTCGCGCCCGTCGAGGCAGTGACGGAGGCGTTCTACGACAACCAGTTCAATACCAACGTCAAGGGACTCTTCTTCACAGTGCAAAAGCTGCTGCCGCTGATTTCCAAGGGCGGCTCGGTGATTCTCAACGCCTCCATCGTGTCGGTCAAGGGGATGGCCACCACCTCGGTCTATGCCGCGACGAAGGCTGCAGTGCGCTCGTTTGGCCGGACGTTGGCGACGGAGCTGGCCCCGCGCGGCATCCGAGTGAACACGATCAGCCCCGGCCCGATCGCGACGCCGATCTACGACAAGCTTGGAATGCCCAAGGAAGTCCTCGACCAGTTCGCGGCGGGTATGGCGCAGGGAGTGGCGCTGAAGCGCTTCGGACAGCCGGAAGAAATAGCCAAGGTGGCGCTGTTCTTCGGCTCTGACGACTCCTCGTACGTGACAGGCACTGAACTATTCGTCGACGGCGGCTTGGCCTCCCTGTAAGCGGGAGTACGAAACCGGGCGGTGGCGCGTGGCGTCGGGGTATAAGAGAAACGTATGCTCCGACGCCTCCGCAACATCGCGATTCTGACCGCATGCGCCTCCGCCGCCTTCGCGGCGTCCCCGGCGCGAGAGTTCGCCCTGATCCTGGACGGCCCTCCGGTGGCCGCGAAGTTCGGACGCGAAGTCCGCAACGGAATGGAGGCGCAGTCGTTCCGCGCCAAGGTCCGCGAATCCCAGGCGTCGGTCAAGAAAAGCTTGGCGGAAAAGAAGCTGACAGTCACCGGGGCGGCGGACACGTTCGTGAATGCCGTCTTTGTCTCCGCCCCGATGGACCGGATGTCGGAGCTTTCGACAATTCCGGGCGTCGCCACGTTCACCCTCGCGCCCCGCATGCGGCGGATGCTGAACAAGGCCCTCGACCTCCAGAACGTGCGGCAGGCATGGAACAATGCCCAGATTGGTGGCCAGTTGAAAGCTGGGGCCGGTGTCAAGATCGGCATCATCGATACAGGCATCGATCAGACGCACCCGGCTTTCGTGGACCCGACCCTGAAGGCTCCGGCAGGCTATCCCTATGGCGACGGCAACTACACCAACTCCAAGGTGATCGTGGCCCGCAGCTACGTGGGGCAGCTTTCGACCTCAAACGCGACGTACTCCACCCCCGACGACTGGTCGCCCCGCGACCGCGTCGGCCACGGCACGGCGCTGGCGATGATCGCGGCGGGCAACACGGTCAACGCCCCGCTGGCGTCGATCACCGGCGTCGCACCGAAGGCCTTCCTCGGCAACTACAAGATCTTCGGCTCGCCGGGCGTGAACGACACCACCTCCACCTCGGCCCTGATCCTCGCGCTGGAGGACGCGTACAACGACGGCATGGACATCGCGGTAGTCGCCCTCGGCGCTCCGGCGCTCTATGCGGCTTTGGACCAGTCGTCATCCTGCCAGCCGACGCAGATCCGCTCCTACATTTCGGCCACGGCCTGCGACGTGAACGCCTTCGCGGTGGAGCACGCCGTGCAGGCCGGACTCACGGTGGTGGTGGCGGCTGGCAACGACGGTTGCTCCGGCCTGAACTGCCCGACCCTCGGTACGATCGATTCGCCGGGAACCTCGCCCTCGGCCATCACAGTGGGATCGACGCTGAACTCCCACATCGTCTTCAATACGGTGAAGGTCAACAGCCAGTCCTACGCCGGAATCACAGGCAACGGTCCGCACCTGCTGTCGAGGTTGAAAGCGCCTGTGGTCGATGTGACGGCGCTGGGCAACGATGGCAACGCCTGCGTCGCGCTGCCTGCGGGATCTCTGAACGGGTCCATCGCGCTTGTGACGCGCGGGACCTGCAATTTCTTCACCAAGGTGGACACCGCGAGCACAGCAGGGGCCTTGGCGGTGCTCATGTACGACACGCAGAGCGACAGCATCTTCCAGCCCACCTACCTACTGAACGAGACGTCGATTCCGCTCGAGTTCATCGGGGTGACAGCGGGGAAAGCGATCAAGGCCGCCGTTGCCGCGACTCCGGGGCTGGCGGTAACGCTCGATCCGGCGCTGTCCGAGTCGTCTGCCACCTATGACGCGATTGCCTATGATTCCTCGCGCGGCCCCGCCATCGGCACCGCGTTGTTGAAGCCGGAACTAGTGGCGGTGGGCTCGGGCATCTACACGGCGACGCAGAACTTCGACCCCAACGGCGACACCTTCGACATCAGCCGGTACAACAACGTGGACGGCACCAGCTATGCGGCCGCCATGGTGGCGGGTGCCGCCGCGTTGGTGAAACAGGCGCATCCGGGCTACACCCCGGCGCAACTGAAGAGCGCGGTGGTGAACACGGCGACGGCGGGTCTGATCCTCGACGACTTCGGCGCGATTGCCCGGACTACGGCGGTCGGGGCGGGCAAGCTCGACGCCAACGGCGCGGTCACTTCGACCGTGACCGCCAACCCGGCGGTTGTGTCATTCGGGCAGTTGTCTGCGTTGGCCAAGGCGGTGCCTGTTTCGATCACGAACACCGGAAGCACGGCAGCGACGCTTTCGTTGTCGGTCGCGGCGCGGGACCGCGACGGGAACGCTACGGTTTCCGTCAGCCCGACCAGCGTCACGTTGCAGCCGGGGCAGAGCCAGTCGGTCACTGTCTCGATGACCGGCAAGGCCCCCACCCGCGGCACTTACGAGGGGCAGATCAATATCTCGGGCGGCGCGGTGCCGCTGCACATCCCCTACAGCTACATCGTGGCCGAGGGCATTCCGGCGAACTCGTTCCCCATCTACGGGGACAACTATTTCGGCGTGGTGACCGAGTACCCGGCGTTGGTCGCTTTCAGGGTGACCGACCAGTTCGGGGCGCCTGTAATCAGCCTGCCGGTCCAGTGGTCCGCGATCAATTCAGGCGCGGTGGACCTGCGTTACGCCGACAACGCGACCGACGGCTACGGGATTGCCGCCGCGTACATCCAAGAGGGATCAACTCCTGGTTTCAACACGTTCGAAGGCCTGACCCCGGGCGGCTACGGCTGGGACTTCACGCACATCGTCAACTACGTCCCGAACATTTCGGCCGGGATCCTGAACGCCGCCACGCAGCAATCGGGGAGCTTGGCCCCGGGCTCGTACGCCACAATCGCGGGCGTGGACTTCGCGTCGGTTCCGCAGGTACCTTCCTCGGCGCAGTTGCCGATCTCGCTGGGCGAGGTCAACGTCAGCTTCGACGCGGGCGGAATCAGCGTGCCGGCACCGCTGTCGTACGCGAGTTTCAACCAGATCAACATTCAGATCCCGTGGGAGATGGCGGGACAGTCGTCGGCACAGGTCAAGGTGAACTACCACGGGATTGCCGGGCCCCTGGTGACATTGCCCTTGGCCGCGGCGTCCCCCGCGTACTTCGAGTACACCGACGCCGGCAACGGGCAGTTGTCGGTGGTGGCGCAGGATCTCAACTACAACCTCATCGGGGCCTCGAACAAGGCGGCGCGCGGAAAGGTGATCACACTGTATGCCAACGGCCTCGGCCCGGTCAACGACACGCCGCCGACCGGGGGGCCGACGCCGCTCACGGTGCTGTCGCGGACGACGACCCTGCCGACGGTCACCATCGGCGGCCTGAACGCGCCGGTGCTGTTTAGTGGCATGACGCCGCAGACTGTCGGTCTGTACCAGATCAATGTGACTGTGCCCGCAAACGCGCCGACCGGGCTGCAGCCGATCACTGTGTCGATTGGCGGGGTGGCGGGGAAGACTTCGCAGATTGTGGTGCAGTAGGCAAGGCCCCTAAGGCGGAGGCCTACTTCGCCGGGCAGCCTTTGCCGCTGTGTTCGAGTCCCCAGGACATGGCGTTGTCGAGGAGCTGGATCATCAGGTCCTCGGAGTACATGTTGCCGCCGTGGCCCAGCGCGGAATAGATCGCGCTGCCTTTGCCGACGCAATGCCACCAGACGAGGGTGTGGTCGGCCTCCGGCTTGCCGAAGGTCATGGTCGCCCGGCCCGGGTTGTACGACTTCTCATCGACCGTCGCCAGGATGTGGAAGCCGGGCTTGTTGCGGGGGCTGGCGTCGAAGGAATACCACTCCTCGGCCCGGTGCCAGACGGCGGGCAGACCCTTGGTGATGGGGGAATTGCGGTCCTCGATGTGGATGTCGCCCGGCTGGATGCTGGAGTGGACGATGAACTGGGCCCCGACGAGGGTGTCGACGTACCACTTCCAATCTGCCAGCGAGGTGTGCTGGTGGTTGTCGACGGGATCGCCTCCCGCACCGTGGATGCCGAAATAGGAGCCGCCGTTTTCGACCCAGGATTTGAAGGCAGCCTTCTGGTCGTCGGTGAGGGTGTCGCCGGCGGTGTTGCTCCAGACGACGAGCTTGAACTTGGAGAGCTGTTCGGAGTTCATGACGGCCCCGTTTTCGGTGACGAAGAACGGCCAGTGGTGCTCGTGGGCGATTGCCGCGAGGGCGGTGTTGGAGGCCTGAATGGAGGACTCGTCGCGGAAGCCGGTGGTCTTGGAGTAGATCAGGACGCCGCCGGACTTGAGGTCGGCGGGAATTTGGGGCGGCTCCTTGTCGAGGGTGGGATTCTGGACGAAACCGGCGGCGGCTCCGCCGAGGCCGTTGCGACCGGGTCCGCGACCACCGGGCGGGGCGCTGGGCGGGGGCGGAGTCTGGGCCAGGGCGGTGGCGGCGAGGGCTGCTGCGATGACGGGGGCAAATTTCATTGTTTGATTATGTCGCATTTGGTTCCAGGCTCATTCGCGGGTAATGAATTCGTCGAGGTTCAGGAGGATGCGGCAGATGCCGACCCAGGGCTGGTCCTTCGACTGCGAGTCGTAGTAGGCGGCGAGGCGGGTGGTTTCGCGCTCGGTCGGGGCCCGGTTGACCACCAGTTTGAAGGCGTGTTCCAGGCGCGGGCGGAATTCGGACGGGGATTCGAGTTCCAACCGGGCGGCGAGGGCTTGGGCCGCTTCGTAGAAAGCCGGGTCGTTGAGCAGGTTCAGCGACTGCAGGGCCGTGTCCGAATTGCGGCGGCGGGTGCAGGCGAGGGTCGAGTCCGGCGCGTCGAAGTTGACCAGGAACGGGTAGGGCGTCGTCCTTTGGTAGTGGATGTACAGGCCGCGGCGGTACTTCTCGCGACCGGGGCTTTCCGTCCATTTCTTGACGGAGTAGCCAAGCTCGGCCACTCCCACTGGCTGGAAGGGGCGGATGCTGGGACCGCCAATGTCGGGGTCGAGCAGGCCGCTGGTGGCCAAGGCGTTGTCGCGGATCAGCTCGGCGGGCATCCGGATGCGCGATTGGCGGGCGAGCAGAACGTTCTCGGGATCCCGGTCGTCCAATTCGGGGCGTGATTTGGAGGTCTGGCGGTAGGTGCGCGAGAGCACGATCTCCCGGATAAGCGCCTTCTGGCTCCATTCGAGGCGACGGTACTCGGTGGCGAGGTAGTCGAGGAGTTCGGGGTGCGAGGGACGGTCGCCCTGGGTGCCGAAGTCGTCCGAGGTGGAGACGATGCCTCGTCCGAAGAGTTCCTGCCAGACGCGGTTGGCTGCGACGCGGGCGGCTAGGGGATTTTCGGGGGCCAAAATCCACTGGGCGAGATCGAGGCGCGATTTGCCCTTGGGCTGGTTGGTGGTAAGGAAGGCCGGTGGGCCGGGTTGGACCTCGTCGCCGGAATTCTTCCAATCGCCGCGGATAGCGACGTGGTTGGCGGGGTATTCCGGGCGGTCCTCCATGGTGTAGGCCATGCTCATGGAGGGGAACTCCTTGTCGAGGGCGTCCAGCTTGTCCTTTAGTTCCTTGTACTTGGCTGTGATGGCCTTGTCGGCTCCAAGACGCGGTCCGGGGGAGCGGATGAAGCGGTAGGTGAGGCGGCGGGCGTCGTAGACGGAGCGCTTATCGGGCGGTGTGCGCAGGACGCGTTCGGAGTGGTCGAAACCGGCGCGGATTTCGGTAACTTGGAAGTCCCAATCGAGGAAGCGGCCGGGGTGCTCCATGTTGTCGCGCATGTCCTGTTCCCATTGCTTCTGGAGGGTGGGGACGTCGTACTCGGCCATGAGGTCGGCGCGCTTCTTTTCGTAGTCGGGCTTGGCGCGCAAGTAGGAACCCAGTTCACCTCCGAGGGGGGCGTCGATGTCGATTTCGTCGGAGGCGGCGAAATAGGACATGAGGCGGTAGTAGTCCTTCTGGGTGACGGGGTCGTACTTATGGTCGTGGCACTGGGAGCAGCGCATGGTCAGGCCGAGGAAGGCCGTGGCGGTGGTGCCGGTGCGGTCGACGAGTTGGTCGAAGCGGGCCTCCTTGCGGTCGACGCCGGCTTCGCGGTTGGTCATGGTGTTGCGGTAGAAGCCGGTTGCGATGCGGTCGTCGACAGTGGTGTTGGGGAGTTCGTCGCCGGCGATTTGGAGGGTGACGAACTTGTCGTAGGGGAGGTCGCGGTTGTACGCGTTGATGACCCAGTCGCGGTAACGCCAGGACCAGGGGCGGACGAGGTCCTTCTCGAAACCGTCGCTATCGGCGTAGTGGGCCATGTCGAGCCATGGACGGGCCCATTTTTCGCCGTAGTGGGGGCTCGCGAGGAGGCGGTCGACTTGGCGCGCGTAGGCGTCGGGACGGGAGTCGGCGAGGAATTCGGCGGTTTCCTGGGGGGTGGGGGGGAGGCCGGTGATGTCGAGGGCGGCGCGGCGGAGGAGGGTGGCCTTGTCGGCGTCGGGGGAGGGGGAGATGCCTTCCTTTTCGAGGCGGGACAGGATGAAGCGGTCAACGTCGTTTTGGGGCCAAGCCGAAAGCTTGGTGACGGGGGTAGCCGGGCGGCGGATGGGTTCCCAGGCCCAGTGTTTGGTGGTGTTGGCGGAGGCGGGCCAGTCGGCACCCTGGTCGATCCACTTTTCGATGAGGGCGATCTGGGCTTCGGCCAGCTTGTCGCCGACCGGCGGCATGGTTTCGCCTTCGGAACCGCGAACCATGGCGATAATGCGGCTGGTTTTGGCGTGACCGGGGAGGATGACGCGCTTGGCGGAATCGTGGAGATCGAGGCGCAGATTGGCCGATTGGAGCTTGGGGCCGTGGCAACTGACGCAGCGCTGCTGGAGGATGGGCTGGATCTGGCGGACGAAGTCGATTTTGGGCGCGGGTTGGGCGTGAAGGCCGGGGGCCAGAAGGAGGAGCGCGGGCAGGAGCGGGGTGCGCATGGTCGTTTTTATTCTACCGCTGGCGTGGGTCAGGCGGCTTTCGCGAGTATTGGGGCTAGTTTGGGGATGTGGCGGGCGGCGGCGCGGGCGTCTTCGAGTTGGATGGCTTGGGCGATTTCGGCGGGTGAAAATTCAAAGCCTTGGCCGGGGGGATCGGTCTGCGGTGAGTGCTGGGATAAGTCCGGCGATGCGACTGCGGAATCCAGCGGCTGCGGCCCGGCATTGAGGCGGGCTAGGAGGACGGCCTGCTCGAGGGCTGCGGCGCGGGCGGTTCGGCGGTCGGATTGGAGTTTGTCGAGGCGGGCGGTGGCGGATTTGATGGCTCGGTGGATGCGGGACTCGTAGAGGGTCAGGCGTTCGATTTCCTTCGAGTGGGCCAGGTAGGCCTTCGCCTGGTTCAGCGTGGCGTTGGCTTGGGGGTTGGTGGCGAGGGTTTCGTCCTCGGCGTATTGGAGGGCGAAGATGCCATCCTCGATCGACTGGACGCGCTGGAGGCGCCAGTAGTTGTCGGCGATGAGGGCCGCGAGTTGGATTTCCTCGGGAGTTTCGGGCTTGAGGGAGGCGGTTAGGGTCTTGACGTGGGTGCGGTAGAGTTCGAGGTCGTCGGCGGGTAGGACGACGGTGCGCCCGGTTAGGCCGTGGCGGAGTGCGTTGACGGCTACCTTCTGTTTCCCGGCGGTCGTGCGCGGGCCGGTGGATTTGGTGGCGTTGGTGCGGTTGGCGGCGATTTGCTTGGGTGTGGACATGGGCGTGCTCCGTGTCTGGTTTAACACGGCACCCGGTGGATTCCAAGCAGAAGGGGAGTTAAGTTATTGATTCGATTCGGAAAAATTCTTGTGACCGAGAGGTGCGGACGGGGGCGGATTTGCGAAATGAGGTTCTCGCAGAGTACGCAGAGGAACTGCACGCAGAGTTCGCAGTGCGGACCGGGCGAAGGTCAGCGGACTTGGAGTTGGACCAGTTTGTCGTTGCCCGAGGCTTGGCCGGGGGGCGGGACCGGGGGCAGGGTCTGCGGGGCGCGCCAGAAGTCCATGTGCGACGTATAGTGGACGCAGGCGACGGTGCAGCGGGGGGCGCAGCTTTTTTGGGTGATGAATTCGCGGTCGATGTCGGCCTTGGTGTAGCTGGCCAAGGGCACGCCCGGATAGCCTCGCTGCTGCGAACAGTAATGTACGAGGCCGTTCTCGCAAACGTAGAGGTAGCGCGCACCCGCGCGGCACTTCCAGTCGTTTTCCTTGCCGTGCGCGATGTTGTCCTGGAAGTAGTTCAGGCGGGCGTAGTTCTTCTTGCCCATGTCGCGGACTTGCAGGAAGATGTTTTGTTCGGTTTCCGAGAGGGGTTGGAGTTGGCCGTCGGAGTCATGGATGATGCCGACGGTGGAGGTGAAACCGAGTTCCACGGCGCGCTTGGCGACGACTACGGCGTCGTGGGGGTTGTGGATGCCGCCGCCGACGACCGAGTTGATGTTGACGTGGAAGTCGGCATGCTCGGCGAGCCACTGGAGGCGGAGGTCGAGGGTTTTGAGGCTCTTCTTCGAAACGTCGTCGGGGGTGACGTTGTCGATGGAGATCTGCATGTGGTCGAGGCCGGCCTTGTTGAGGCGCTTGATGCGGTCGGCATTGAGCAGATAGCCGTTGGTGATCATGCCGGCGATTGCACCGGTCTTGCGGATGGCGACGATGAGGTCGTCGAGATCGGGGTGCAGCAGGGGTTCGCCGCCGCTGAAGGCGATGACGCTGGTGCCGAGGCGACCGAGGTGGCCGATGCGGCGGAGCAACTCATCGGTGGGGACGGGCTTGGAAAAATCGTCGTACTCGTTGCAGTAGGTGCACGAAAGGTTGCAGCGGCGGGTGGGAATGATATGGGCGAGGACCGGATGGCTGGTGTCGACGATGCCGCTCGCGACCATGCCCCATTCCCGCAGACGGCGGGACGCGTCGAGGGCGTTTCTCCGGAGGCTAGTCCCAAGAGTTGGCATGGAGGACAATCTTTCATTAGACCATATGGGCAAAACGGAGCCAGCGGCGGGGACGAGGCTTTGTGCGGGTCGGCAGGTGCGATTCCGCCCGGAAATTATGTCTTGCCCCTAAAGTTTTCCGTGCCTTCCGCCGATCATTTAACCAGCGGCAGGAAGGGCCGCAAGCGGGTCATGAAGACTTTGTCGCCGTTTCAATGGTCGCAGCGCGGACGCAATACCCAAGGGGAAAAGCAGGCCGAGGCGTTGGGCCGCATCGTGTCGGTATTGCTGCAGGGAATTTCGTTGCATGGTTTCGAGTACGACCCCGTAGCCTTCAATTCTTTCCAGGACGGCATCCGCAAGCTACGAGCGGAGTTTGACCGTGCCGACGACGAGGACAGCGCGATGCTGACCGCCATTTCCGCGATCCGGTTGCTGGAAGAGCACCACGACGGCGTCCACTTGCAACTGAAGGCCCGGCAGAACGAGGTCGAGTCGGTGATCGGCCTGCTGTCGGAATCGTTGTTGGAGATGTCGGGTGCCAAGCCCGGCATGATGCTGAGGGTCAAGGAGATCGAGCGCGACATCGCGGCGGCGACGCGTGTCGAGGAGATTGCGGCGGCGCGATTCCGCCTGTCGGCGTGCGTGGCCGACATGAAGAAGGAAACCGTGTTTTCAGACAAGGCACGGGGCGGTCGGACACCGACCTACCCGGACATTGAAAGCGACCATGTGACCGGCCTTCCGGACGCTACGTATGCAATGGGTGTGATTTCCTCGCGTTGGAAGAGGCGGAGCAATTGCTACGTGGCCGCTTTCGCGTTGGACCGCATGGAAACAATCAACCTGCGCTTCGGCTTCAAGGCCGGGGACGACTTGTTGCTGCTGCTAAGCCAGCAGATCGGCCAGTATCTCCAGCCCGGCGACCAGTTGTTCCGATGGCGCGGGCCCTGCCTCCTCATATTGATGGAGCGGGAAACCCACGAGGCGCACATTGCGGCGGAGATTGCCCGCATCGCCGGAGCGCGGATAGAGCACGCGATTACCGTGCGCGATCGGGAGGTGATGGTTCCAGCCTCTCCCACGTGGAATCTGTTTCCGCTGGCGACGTTCAGCAATCCAGACGACGTTTCGAGCAGGTTGAACGACTTTGCGTTGAACCGGTCGCGTTCCCTGCGCCAACAGGTTGCGGCGGCGGGGTTGTAGGGACGCGTCAGTGCTGAAGTTCGTCCAAGTTTTGGTAGAGGTCCAGTGCTTCTGGATTGGCCATCGCTTCGCGGTTGCCGACCGGACGCCCGTGCACAATGTCGCGCACCGCCAGTTCCACGAGCTTGCCCGACTTGGTGCGGGGGATGTCCGCCACCGCGACGATCTTGGCTGGAACGTGGCGTGGCGTGGTCCCCTCGCGGACAGCGGTCCTGATTCGCGTCCGCAGGTTTTCGTCCAACGCAGCCCCATCACGCAGCCGGACGAACAGCACGACGCGCACGTCGCCGTCCCATTGCTGCCCGATGGCGATGGACTCGAGGATTTCGGGCAAGCGTTCGACTTGCCGATAGATTTCGGCGGTGCCGATCCGGACGCCGCCGGGATTCAGGACGGCATCGGACCGTCCGTGGATCAGTATGCCGCCGTGTTCGGTGAACTCGGCGAAGTCCCCGTGGGCCCAGACTCCAGGAAAGCGGTCGAAGTAGGCCGCCCGGTAGCGCGTACCGTGGGGGTCGTTGAGAAAGCCGAGCGGCATGGACGGGAAGGGCTTGGTGCAGACCAATTCGCCGCGCCCGGTTGGGAGCGGATGCCCGTGCTCGTCGAAGACGTCGACGGCCATGCCGAGGTTGGGGCGTTGGATCTCACCGCGCCAAACCGGGTCGATCAGGGAGCCGCCGACGAAGGCGGCCACGATGTCGGTGCCGCCGGAGATCGAGGCGAGGTGTACGTCGTGTTTGATTGCCTCGTAGACGTAGTCGAAACCTTCGGGGGTGAGGGGGCTCCCGGTGGAAAAGACCGTGCGCAGGGCGGGGAACTGGTGGGTGTCGACTGGACTCAATCCGGCCTTGGCGCAGGCGGCGAGGAACTTGGGCGAAGTGCCGAAGTGGGTAAAGCGCTCCTGCTCGGCGAAATCGAAGAGGACGCGGCCGTCATGCAGGAACGGAGATCCGTCGTAGAGCATCAAGGCTGCACCCGAAGCGAGTCCGGTTACGAGCCAATTCCACATCATCCAGCCGCAGGTCGTGAAATAGAACAGACGGTCGCCAGGCTTGATGTCTCCGTGGAGCTGATGCTCCTTGAGATGCTGCAGCAGGGTACCGCCGGCACCGTGGACGAGGCACTTGGGGATGCCGGTGGTGCCCGACGAGTAGAGGATGTAGAGCGGGTGGTCGAACGGCAGCCTGCGGAAGGTGATTTCGGTGGTGTCGGAGTGGGGCCGGAGGAAGTCGGCGATCCATTGCGCTTTGGGGATCTCGCCGAGTCCGTCCAGTTGACCTGCGTAGGGTACGACCAAGACCTTCTCCAGTGTTGGCAGCCGTTCCACAATCTGCCCGAGTTTCTGGAGGAGGGGGACGGTCTTTCCGTTGTAGAAGTAGCCGTCGGCGGCGATCAGGATCTTGGGCTGGATCTGGCCGAAACGGTCCACGACGCCCTCGACTCCGAAATCCGGCGAACAGGACGAGAAAATGGCCCCGATGCTCGCCGCGGCCAGCATGCCAATCAATGCTTCGGGCATGTTCGGCAGCCATGCCGCGATCCGGTCACCGATTTCAACTCCGGCCCCGGTGAAGGCTGCGGCCATGCGTGCCACTTCATCGTAGAGTTCCGCGTGCGAGAGCCGCCGTTGGACCCGGTCCTCGCCCCGGAAGACGACGGCGTCGGCGTCGTCGCGTCGCCGCAGGAGATTTTCAGCGAAGTTCAGTCGCGCATCCGGGAACCAGCGCGCGCCGGGCATCTTGTCGCCGTCGGCGAGTACCGTGTTTCCTGGCTCGCCGACTACACCGCAGAACTCCCAAAGCCCCAACCAGAAGATGTCTGGATGCTTGATCGACCATTGATGGAGGGCGGGGTAGTCCCCGAATGTCCCGTTGGTGTCGGCGAAGGCCTTGAGGTTGCTGGCTGCGATGCGGGCGGGGTTGGGCGACCAAATGGGGTGATCCGGCACACCACCACTCTATCGCCGTTGTTTGGTGGCGGCCTTGAATCCCGGGTACGTGCCCGAACCGATGTCCATAGACCCCAAGAGGATGAGGGTATCCGGACGTTCGGGTCGAGTGCGACGAACACGGCGGCTGGCGACGATGACCTCATCAACTGCGCTAATTGCGCGAACCCGCGCAATCGGGTGAAGGGCGCGCACCGGTCTGGGTGGGAGTCGTCCCGGAAATCGTTGAGAAATAGGCGGTTGCAGGTTTGGCCAAGGTCGTGCGTCGCACTACCCCGTTCGAGGAGGTTCCCATGAAACGTACTTTGATCTGCATGCTCCTATCCGGGGCCACGCTCTTGAGGGCGGAGGGCGACGCCGCCTTGGCCCAGGTCGAGCGCGGACGTCAGGTATTTCTCCATTCGAAGAAGGGGATTGCCTGCGCGACCTGCCACTCGTTGGAAGGGCAGGGAATCGCGGTCGGGCCGGACATCACGAAACTGGCGGCGGTCGTTGGGCCGCGCGGCTTGGCGACTACGATCCTGATGACGGCGACCGCCTATGTGCAGGACTTCAAGCTGCCCAACGGGCGGACCTTCCCCGGCATTGAGAAGCAGAAGACTGCTGACACCTGGGAGATCTTCGATCTGAGCAGGATACCGGCTGTGCTGTTGAAACTTAAGCCCGCCGATACGGTCGTGGTCCGTTCCAGTTCCGAATGGTGCCATCCACCGACCGTCGCCAAGTATGCGCCCGAGGAGTTGGCCGACATCATTGGCTACCTGAAGTTCGTTGCCACGGGCAAGGCGAAAGAGGTTTCGTCCGACGAACTCTTTTGAACGCGGCGCGTGTAGCGATATACTCCCTGTGAAGCTGTATGGACAACTTTCATCGCAGGGAGTTTCTAGGGCGCGCGGGTGCGGCCACGGCATTGGGGTTGAGCTTGCCGCCGGTCTACGGGGCTGACAGTAGCTCGCCGACCGTGGCGACGAGGCACGGAAAGGTGCGCGGAGTCAGCGTCCGCGGTGTCCAGATTTTCCGGGGCATTCCGTACGGGCGTCCGGTCGACGCCGGTTCGAGGTTCCTGCCTCCCGGACACCCCGCCAAGTGGACCGGCGTGCGTGAATGCGTCGCACCAGGCCCGAAGTGCTTTCAGAACGGTGCGTCCCTGTTCAGCAACCCGACGATTGGCGGTTACTTCAAGGGTGGCAAGGAGCGTCCGGAGCTTGCCTTGGAGAAGGAAGGCGAAAACTGCCTCACCCTGAACGTGCTCACTGCGGGGACGCGCGGCAAGCGCCCCGTGATGTGTTACCTGCACGGCGGCGGGTTTACCGGCGGATGCAGCATGCTCTCGCTGTTCGGCGACGGGCTGGTGCGGGAGCAAGACGTCGTTCTGGTTGGAGTCAACCACCGGATCAACGTTTTCGGGTATCTCTATGTCGGCGGTCTGAGCCCGAAGTACCAAGTCGGCAATGTTGGGCATCTCGACTTGGTGCTGGCGCTGGAGTGGATCCGCGACAACATCTCGCGGTTTGGCGGCGATCCGGGCAACGTCACGATCTGGGGCGAATCGGGCGGTGGGGGCAAGGTCAATGCCCTGATGGCGATGCCCAAGGCTCGCGGGCTGTTCCACAAGGCCATCGTCGAGAGCGGTTCCATGCTGAAAGCGGCCACGCCGGAGGCCGGGACCGCGGTTGCGCGGGCCGTGCTGAAGAAGGCCGGGATGGCGGAAAGCCAGGTCGACGACTTCGCAAAGCTGCCAATGGAGAAGCTCTGGGCGGCGGGCAATGGCAGCGGGTTGGGCCCGGTTGTCGACGGCCAAACGCTGCCGCATCAGACCTGGGATCCGAAGGCGCCTTCGGAATCGGCTGGCATTCCGATGATCATCGGGAATTGCAAGGACGAGTCGACCCTGTTCACGCCTCGCACGCCCGCCGGGAAGGCACTTTTCCATCTCGATGCGACAAGTCTGCGGGGCGCGGTGATCCAAGCCGGGATCCCGGTTACGGAAGTCGACGCCCTGTTAGGCCATTACCGGCGCGACCACCCGGCCGACACCCCGACGGACACGTACTTTCGGATCTCGAGCGACCGGGGAGCGCGCCACAACGTCAATATCCAAGCCTCGCTTAAGTTGGATCAGGGCGGGGCCAACGTTTACCTCTACCAGTTCGTCTGGAACACCCCCAACGGCGCGGGCAGGCTGCGCGCGTTCCACACGGCCGAGTTGCCGTTGGTGATGCGGGTTGTGGAGCATGCGGAATCCGAGGAACTCTCGAAGCGCATCAGCGGCGCTTGGGCGGCCTTCGCGCGGACCGGTAATCCGAGTTCCGCGAGGTTGCAGTGGCCAGCCTACACCGTTGCCAAACGCGCGACGATGATAGTGGACGGCACGAAATGCGAGGCCGTCGAACAGCCGGACCAGGACGAACTGGCGATTGTATCAAGGCATCCATCCGGCAACGGGCTATAGCTCGTCGCATGGCCGACGTGCCCTTGGGCACTCCTTTGCCGTCTCGGTATGCCTCGGTTGCTACCCGGTATTGCGGAGCCGGTGGCTGGCGATGACGGCTTGGCCGAGTGCGAGTCCGCCGTCGTTTGTCGGCACCCGGAGGTGAGTGAATAGTTCAAAGTCCGCGTGGCGAAGCAGTTCGGACGTTTGGCCCAGCAGCCTCAGGTTCTGGAATGTGCCGCCGCTGAGGCAAACGCGGTTCAAGCCATGAGCCTCGCGGATATGCTTGCAGCCTTCAGCCGCCACGTGCGCCACGGTGGAGTGGAATCTTGCCGAAATGTCGCCGGGCGGTACCCCCATGCGCATTTCGCGGACGATGCCCGCAATCGTCGGGCGCATATCTATCTGGAACGGATCGCGCCCGACGATGTCGAAGTCGTAGGTTCCCGAGGCGTTAGAAGTCATCATCTCCAGCTCAATCGCGGCTTGACCTTCATATGTGGTTTCGTGCCGGAGGCCGAGCAGAGATGCGACGGCGTCGAAGAGGCGTCCGCAGGAGGAGGTTGGGATGGTGTTGAGGCCCTTTTCCAGCATCGTCCCGACCACCTGGATTTGCTTGGCGGGCACGTCGCGGAAGACGGGCAGCCCGGGAATCGGGGCGACGCTGCCGAAGGTCGCCCGCAGATATGCCATGGCGCTGCGCCAAGGTTGACGGACCGCCGAATCGCCGCCCGCGAGCGGCATGCAGGCGAGGTGCCCGGCGCGCTCAAACTCCAGGAAATCGCACACGAGGAACTCGCCGCCCCAGATGTTGCCGTCGGTTCCGTAGCCCGTGCCGTCAAGCGCGACGCCGATCACGTTGCCGTCGATTCCGTTGTCGGCCATGCAACTGGCGATGTGCGCGTGGTGGTGCTGGACGCCGATGGGGGGCAGTCCCGATTCCTGGAGGGCGAATCGCGTGCCGAGGTAGTTCGGGTGCAGGTCGTGCGCCACGGCCACCGGTTTCACCCTGAAGAACCGCTGCAGATGCGCGAGGGTCTCTCGGAAGAACGCCATGGTTTCGAGATTTTCGAGGTCGCCGATGTGCTGGCTGAGGATCGCGTAACGGTCCTTGGTGAGGCAGAAGGTGTTTTTCAGTTCGCCGCCGCAGGCTAGGATTTCGGCCATCGGATGTTGCAACGCGATAGGTTCCGGGGCATAGCCGCGCGACCTTCGCACAGGGTATGGGCGGCCCTCGAATAGTTGGACGACGGAATCGTCGACGCGGGTCTGGATGGGGCGGTTGTGCAGCAGGAAGTGGTCGGCGAGGGTATGCAGCCGGGGCCGGGCCTCGTCGTTGCGGCTGACGATGGGCTCTTCGGCCATGTTGCCGCTGGTCATGACGAGGGTTGTGAGGGAGTCGTCGAAAAGTAGGTGGTGGAGCGGGGTGTACGGCAGCATGACGCCCAGTCGGTTTTGTCCGGGAGCTACGCTTGGGGCGACACCGTTGTCCGGGCGCGAGGGCAGCAGGACGACGGGGCGGCGGGGATCTTCGAGCAACTGGCGCTCCGCGTCGCCGACAAGGCAGAGCCGGTCCGCCACCTCGGCGCACCGCGCCATTACGGCGAAGGCCTTGCCGCTGCGCCGTTTGCGCTCGCGCAGGAGGGCGACGGCGGCCTCGCTCGTGGCGTCGCACGCGAGGTGGAAGCCGCCGAGGCCTTTGACCGCGAGGATCTTGCCCGCGTGGAGCAGCTCGCGGGCGCGCGCCGGGAGATCGCCGGTGGATTCCCCGTCCAGTTCCAGGGACGGGCCGCAGTCGGGGCAGGCGTTGGGCTCTGCATGGAAGCGGCGGTTCAGCGGATCTGTGTATTCTGCCTCGCAGGCCGGGCACATGGGGAAGTCGGCCATGGTGGTGAAGGGCCGGTCGTAGGGCACGTCGCGGATGATCGAATAGCGCGGACCGCAGTTGGTGCAGTTGGTGAAGGGGTAGTGGAAGCGGCGGTTGGCGGGGTCGGTGAAGTCGGCGAGGCATTCGGGGCAGGTGGCGATATCGGGGGGGACTAGCGCGAATTGGCCTGGGATTGTCTGGCTGGTGTCGATTTCGAAGTTCCTGGTACCGACTGGGGATTGTTCGGAAACGGCGAGGTGGTCGATGCGGGCGAGCGGCGGGAGTTCCGACTGGAGGGTCTGGAGAAAGCAGTCGATCTGATTGGTAGCGGCTTCCACCTCGATGAACACGCCCTCGGATGAGTTCCAGACGCGACCGTTAATACCGTAGCGGAGGGCGGTGCGGTAGACGAAGGGGCGGAAGCCGACGCCTTGAACCACACCTTGGAGTTCGATTCGGCGACGGATGGTCACGGAGTCCGCCCGGTTGTGGGTGGTGCTGGCGCGATTTGTTGTTCGGTTACGGTTGGCTCAAAGCCCGCCGCGGCCAATATTGGCCGCCCCACAGTCGTGGTGGTGCAATGAGATGGTGGCCGGTTACAGTTGCGCCGTGGCCAAACGACCGTTCCTGCCGGCGGCATCCAGCGGGGATCCGCAAGCAACCTGCGCCTTGCGGCGCATGAGGCGGCTGAAAGCCACCTCGCAGCCAGGAATGGCCGCCCCACAACGGACGCGAGCAGTTCCTGGAACTCAAGGCATGCCCGGTTGGTGCGGGGCCTCATTGCGTCCGCCAGGCTTCCAGCTCCGCAACCACGCAGTCCACCAACTTGGGTATGGCGGCTGCCACGGCGGGCGTCAAATCCGCCCCCCATTCCGTGGATTCCGGCTGCACTCCCAACACCACAACCTCTCCCGGAGATTCCCCGAGCAGTTCCAGAGCCACCATCAGGTCCGCGAAGCCCAACTGGTGGATCGACGCCTTGCCCGGCAATCCGCGCAGCGCCGCCCCTTCAAACCGCACCACCGTGCCCGGGGGCTCGGCGACGTCCACGGCATCCACCACCAGCAGGCGGCGGGCCGACGAAATATGGTGTAGCAGCCCCAAGCCTTGCGTGCCGCCGTCTAGCAGCACCACGCCGTGGGGAACGCGGGGGTCCATCTGAAGGAGGGAGATGGCATGGACCCCCGCACCGTCGTCCATGTGGACGAGGTTCCCCAACCCAAGTACCGTGGCTTCCAAGTAAGCTTCCAACATTTACTTGCGCACTCTCAGGCCGCCAGCTGCCGCGATGGCCTCGTGGTCGTCCTCCTCGAGTTCCTCCACCGGGATGTTCTTGTACCCGGTGAAAATGCTGTCGATCAGTCCGCGCTTCTCCACGCCCGAAACCGTGAGGCACATGTGGACGTGGATGATTCCGAAGGTGATGAACACGAACATCAGCAGGAAGTGGATGAGCCGGAGATCCTGAATATTAACAAGACGCGGAATCCACCCGACCAGCGGCGTCAGGATCGGACTGTGCCAGAGCCAGTTGAACATCACCAAGCCCGTGATGACTTCCACTACCATCAGCGCGTAGGTGATCAGGTACGATGCCGCCGCGATGGCGTTATGCCCCACTTTCGGGACCGGCGTCTGCCGGATCAGGAAGTAGAACTTGACCATCTCCACCATCTCCACCCACTGTTTCTTCTTCAGCGGCAGCATGGCGCCGATTCGCACCCAGCGGTCGCCGCCCCAAAAGAGGTAGAAGCGGATCACCAGGAAGACGATGAAGAGCATCGCCGCTACTTCATGGATGAACCGGATCCATCCCATTAGAAAGGTGGTGGTGGATTGTCCGATGATGAACGGGTTGTGGATGTAGTAGCCGGTGAACGACAGGATGCCGATGCAGAGCACCAGCCCCCAATGCGCCAACCGCAAGGGGTATTGCCACACGTAGACGGCAATGGTCGGACCGACGCGCAGGCGCGGATGGTTCTGCAGCCGGGCGCGAGGGATGCCTTGTTTCGTTGAGTCCATGTTGGGCCTCCTTGTTCTCCTTGGCTACGAGATCCTCGGGATCGTGTATTCGCGGCCTTGGGCGTCGATCACGTGCACGGCGCATGCGATGCAGGGGTCGAAGGAATGGATGGTCCGCAGGATTTCCAGCGGGCGGTTGGGGTCGGCGACGGGCGTTCCCAGTAGGGCCGCTTCGTAGGCGCCGCGTTGCCCCTTGGAGTCGCGCGGTCCGGCGTTCCATGTGGTCGGCACTACGGCTTGGTAGTTCTTGATCGTCTTTCCCTCGATCTCGACCCAGTGTCCCAGCGCGCCGCGGGGTGCTTCGTGCCAGCCCACGCCTGCGGCCGAGTTTGGCCACGAGGACGGGTCCCAGCGGACGGGATTGAAGATAGCCGTCTTGCCGTGGCTCAGGTTGTCGTCGAGTTGGTTCACCCAACCCTCCAACTGTTTGGCCATCAACTGCGATTCCAGCGCGCGGGCGGCGATCCGACCCAAGGTGGAAAACAGCACGGTCGGCGGGGCATTCAGCGCTTTCAGGACGCCGTCAATGGAGTCCTTGATTTCCTTCTTGCCCGACGCATAGCCGACGACCATGCGGGCCAGCGGGCCTACCTCCATCGGCTTGCCGTCGTATCTCGGGGCCTTGAGCCAGGAGTACTTGGCGTCGACGTCGAGGTGGTCGAAGGGCGCTTTCGGGCCGCTGTACTTCGGGATCGTCTCGCCGATGGCGGGATGACGGCCTTCTGCGCTGCCGTCGGAATACTCGTACCAGGAGTGCGCTACGGACTCGGTGATCTTGTGCGGGTCCACCGGGAAGACTTGGGAGATGTCGCGTCCCATAACGATGCCGCGGGGGAAGAGGAAGGTCTTGGGGTCGCTCTGGTCGCCCAAGGAGTAGTCGCCGTAGGCGAGAAAGTTGCCGAGGCCCTCGCCGCGCGTGAACCAGTCCTTGTAGAGCGGGGCGATGGCGAGCACGTCGGGGATGTAGTAGTCGTTGACGAACTTGAGCGCGCCGCGCACCAGGTCGCGCATGAAGATGATGCGCTCCGGGGTGATGACGGCGGCGGGCTCGTCGGGGTCCATCGCGGTGGACATGCCGCCCACCAGGAACGATTGCGGGTGGGGATTCTTGCCGCCAAGAACGGCGTGGATGCGGATGAAGTCCTTCTGCCACGCGAGCGCCTCCAAGTAGTGGGCGACGGCCATAAGATTGACTTCGGGCGGCAGCGTGTAGGCCGGGTGGCCCCAGTAGCCGCTGGCGAAAAGGCTCAACTGGCCGCTGTCGACGACGGCCTTGACGCGGGCTTGGACGCCCTTGAAGTACGTCGTGCTGGATTTTTCGCAGTTCGAGATCGACTGCGCCAGCGACGAGGTTTTGGCCGGATCCGCCTTCAGCGCGGCGGCCACATCCACCCAGTCGAGGGCGTGCAGGTGGTAGAAGTGGACGACGTGGTCCTGCACCATCTGCGCGCCCGCGATCAGGTTGCGGACGAGCTTGGCGTTTTCGGGCACGTCGATCTTCAAGGCGTCCTCGACCGCGCGCACGCTGGCGATGGCATGCACCATCGTGCAGACGCCGCAGATGCGCTGGGCCCAGATCCACGCCTCGCGCGGGTCGCGGCCTTTCAGGATCATTTCGATGCCGCGGAACATGGTTCCGGAACTCCACGCGTCGTTGAGCTTGCCGCCTTCGAGATTGGCCTCGATGCGCAGGTGGCCTTCGATGCGGCTCACGGGATCGACAACTATGCGTGCCATGTCAGTTTTCCTTTCCTGCCGTTGGGGCTGCGTCGGGGGCTGCGGGGGTGATGGCGTTGGCGGGGTAGGGGACTGGCCAGATGGTCCGGACCAGTCCATGGACGGTCACGCCCGCCACTGCGGCACCAACTAAGCCCACGCCGATCTGTCCGGCCGAAGTTTCGACGCCGAACCCGGGGACGGACGGCAGCCGGTCGTAGAACGGCGACATGTGGTCCCAGAAGCGTGGCGAGGCGCAGGCGATGCAGCCGTGTCCGGCGCGGATCGGCCAACTGGTGTGGTCGTTCCATTGGACGATAGGGCAGTTGAAGCTGGCCTGGGGACCTTTGCAGCCCATCTTGTAAAGGCACCAGCCCTTCTTGTGGCCGTCGTCTCCCCACTCGGTGACGAAGCGGCCGGCGTCAAAGTGGGCGCGGCGCTCGCATTGGTCGTGGATGATGCGGCCGTAGGCGAAGAGGGGGCGGTTGTACTGGTCGAGGTCGGGGAGGTCGTGGAAGGTCAGGTAGTGGACCAGCACGGCGGCGGTGTTCACCGGGTTGTGCGGGCAGCCGGACATGTTGATGACCTTGATGCCCGGAACGGCTTCATGGACGCCGAGGGCGCCGGTCGGATTCGGATTGGCCCGCACGAGGCCGCCGTCAAAGGCGCAGGCACCCACCGCGACGGTCGCTGCGGCATTGGTGCACATCTGGGTGGCGATGTCGAGCGCGGTCCGGCCGCCGATGGTGCAGTACATGCCGTTTTCGGCGGTCGGGATGGCCCCTTCGACGACCACGATGTACTTGCCTTTCTCTTCCTTGGCAACCCGGTCGAGGACCTTGTTGGCGGCGTCGCCTGCACCGGCCATGACGACTTCGTGGTACTCCCACGAGAGCAAGTCGAGGACGACATCGGCGACATCAGGATGGCTTGACCGGAGCATGGATTCCGAGCAGCCTGTGCAGTCTTGGAACTGGAGCCAGACAAGCACGGGCTTTCGGGCCTTGGTGATGGCGGCCACGGTTTGGGCAAGGTATCGGTCGGGCATCGCCAGTGTTCCTAACATGGCGCTACAGAATTTCACAAGTTGGCGACGGGTGACTCCTCGTTTTGTAAGTGCCGTGCCAAGAGTGGTGTCGGGTGCGAGCATTGCAACCTCCTAGGCGAACGCGGGACTATTCAGGCAAAGGTTGTGCTTGGTGATCCTACGCCGGTCCAGCCAAGCCATCCAATCTCCGAACCCCGCGCCGGTGAGCGACGAGGTTTCGATGATATCTATCTCCGGTTTGATGTTGCGGGCGTACTCGCAGGCAAGAACCGGTTGAAACGGGACATAGGGTAGAAGGTCCACCTTGTTGAGGATCATGAGTTCGGCCTTGCGGAAGATACCCGGATACTTCATGGGCTTGTCTTCCCCCTCGGCCACGCTAAGTACGACGATCTTGCCGTCCTCGCCGAGATCGTAACTTGTGGGGCAGACCAGATTGCCGACATTCTCGATGAAGAGATAGTCGAATTCCTCGAAGCGCCACTCCCAAAGATGGCTGTCGACCATGCGGGCGTCGAGGTGGCAGGCTCCGCCGGTGGTGATTTGTTGCACAGGAAAGCCATGGCGGGCGAGCCGGATGGCGTCGTTTTCCGTTTGGATGTCGCCTGTCAGGACTGCGGCCTTGGTGCCGGGCGGAAGCATTTGGAGCGTCCGTTCAAGGAACGCGGTTTTGCCTGCACCGGGGGAGCCGATGAAGTTCAGGGTGAGAGTCCCGATCGCTTCGAGGCGTGAGCGAATGACGGCGGCTACGCGGTCGTTTTCACTCAGGACTTTGCGTTCGATGGGTACTTGGATCATCTGGTTGCCTCCTGGCTGCCTCGGCGGTTGGGCCCACACGAAACGACGCTCGCGAGGGAGCGTTCTTCCGGTTCGGGCTCGTCCATTTCCAACCACGCGATGTCGAGTTCGTCGCCCAACGCCGGTTCCACTTGCAGTTCCAGCGGGGCCTGCGCGGATCCGTTCACCATGGCGTCAAAGCAGAACTGGAGGGAATCGCCGTCGACTCCTGCGAATTGACCGATCCGGACGGCTACCTTGTAGGGCCGGCATCCCGGATGGAGCTTCCGCTCCTTTTCAACCGCTTCGAGAATGGAACAGGCGATACCCATCTCATGCATTGGCGGACTCCGTTCAACAGATGCGGGGTAGTTGGTCTCCGGGTAGCAGGTCGACGATGCGGGTCGAGCCGAAGGCGGTCTTCATCGTCACCAGGCCCGGATCGTCGCGGACGGCCATGCCGATCATGGCGGCGTCGGCACCCAACGGGTGGTTCCGCATTGCATCGAGCACGGCTTCCGCCGCTTCGGGGGCTACGACCGCCACCAGTTTCCCTTCGTTGGCGACATACATTGGGTCCAAGCCGAGGAGTTCGCAAGCACCCCGGACCTCGTCGCGGACCGGAATTTTGTGCTCCACGACCTCGATACCGACGCCGGAAGCCGTGGCGATTTCGTTCAGAGTGCTCGACAAGCCGCCGCGGGTGGGATCGCGCATGCAGCGGATGCCTGTTGAAGCGGCGAGCATGCTGGCCACCAGTCCGTGTAGCGGTGCCGAATCACTGAGAATCGTAGTGTCGAACTGCAGTCCCTCACGGCTTGAGAGGATGGCGATGCCGTGGTCGCCGATGTAGCCGCTGAGGATGACGATGTCGCCGGGTTGAACCTCGCTGGCGGACATTCGGATGCCCGGCGGGACGATGCCGATGCCCGTGGTCGTGATAAAGACGCCGTCACCCTTGCCCCGTTCCACCACCTTGGTGTCGCCCGTGACGATCATGACGCCTGCGGCTTCCGCCGCGTTTGCCATCGAATCCGCCACGCGGCGGAGCATTCCGATGGGCAGGCCTTCCTCCACGATGAAGGCGGCGCTGATGTAAAGCGGCGTGGCACCGGCCATTGCGAGGTCGTTGACGGTGCCGTGGACGGCCAGGGAACCGATGTCGCCGCCGGGAAAGAAGAGGGGCTGGACCACGAAGGAGTCTGTGGTGAACGCGACGTGAGCCCCGCCGATGGGGAAGACGGCTTGGTCGTCAAGGCGGTCCAGAACCGGGTTGGAGAAGCGCTGGAGGAAGACGTCGCGCAGGAGGTCGGCACTGAGGCGCCCGCCGCTGCCGTGGCCGAGGACGATGCGGTCGTGCGCCGGAACCGGGAGGGGGCAGGTGAATGCGAGTTGTTTGATCGTGAGCGTTTCAGTCATGGCGTTTGTACTGATACCAAGCGGCGCAGGCACCTTCGGCCGAGACCATGGGAGCTCCGAGGGGGTGCATGGGCGTGCAGGTTGTTCCGAAGGCGGGGCATTGCGCGGGCTTGCAGCGGCCTTGGAGAACGAGGGCGCTGACGCATTCGCGCGGTTCCTCGACGTGGAGCGATTGGAGCTCAAAGACTTTCTCGGCGTCGAAGGCTGCGAATTCGTCTTTGAGCCGGAGGCCGCTCGAACCGATTTCACCGATGCCGCGCCATTTGCGGTTGGTCACGGTGAAGACCTCGCGCATGATGTTCTGGGCGGCGCGGTTGCCGAGGTAGTCGACCGAGCGGGAATACTGGTTTTCCACTTCCGCGCGACCGGTTTCGAGTTGGGCCACCAGCATGGAAATGGCTTCGAGGAGGTCGACAGGCTCAAACCCGCCGACGACGATGGGGACGTGGAATTCACGGGCGAGGTCCGCGTATTCCCGGAAGCCCATGATGGCGCAAACGTGGCCCGGGGCGATGAAGCCCTGCACGCGGTTGCCGGGGGATTGGAGGATCAGGCGCATGGCGGGCGGCACGAGGACGTGCGAAACGAGCATCGAAAAATTCTGCAAGCCTTCCTTGCGCGCCTGCCAGACCGCCATCGCGTTGGCCGGGGCGGTGGTTTCGAAGCCGACACCGAAAAAGACCACCTGCTTGGCGGGATTGGCGCGGGCGATCTGGACGGCGTCCATCGGGGAGTAGACGATACGGACGTCGGCACCTTCCGACCGGGCCTGGAAGAGGTCGCGGCGGGAGCCGGGGACCCGGAGCATGTCGCCGTAGGAGGTGAAGATGGTGTCGGGGCGGCCGGCGAGGACGATGGCCTGGTCGATCATCTCCAGAGGCGTGACGCAGACGGGGCATCCGGGGCCGTGGACAAGTTCGACGGAATCGGGGATCAGGTCGCCGATGCCGTAACGCATCAGGGTGTGGGTTTGCCCGCCGCAAACTTCCATGAGGACCCACGGCTTGGTGGAGGCGTGGTTGATTTGGCCGGCCAAGGCGATGGCGATTGCCGGGTCGCGGTATTCGTCTACGTATTTCATACCGCGTACCCCTCTTCTTTTAGGGCCCCGATGGATTTCAGGTACTGGAAGGTGCGGTGGGCCTCGTCGGAGTCGATGCGGGAGATGGCAAAGCCGACATGGACGAGGACGTAGTCGCCGGGCTCGGCCTCGGGGGTGAAGGCGAGATTGACGTTCTTGCGGATGCCGCAGAAATCGACGTTGGCGGAGCGGAAGGCCGGGTCATCCCCGAATAGATCCACGACCCTTCCTGGTACGGCGAGGCACATTTGGAACGTCCCGGTCCCTTCTCTCGCAACGCGGTGCGAGGGCATTGGTTGCCGTGCTCCCATTTGCACTTTGACCACCAAACGGAATGGGTCTGCGGGGGTGGTGCGGTGGCCTTCGGCGCACGTCACCTTGGTTCGGAAATGCTTGCATTGAAGGGGGTTCTAGACGCGGCGAGCATGATTGCACGCGCCGCCAGGTCTGGAAAAGATTGTTTTGGTTGCGCCATCCGACGCAGCCCGACGGCCCAAGCCTCAGCTTCTGCGCCAGATCCTGCGGGTGCCCGGTGCTTTTCATGGCAAACGGCGTGCTGCACGTTCGGCGCATGCAGCAGACGGCAGGTCCGGAGATTTTTCGGGATCCGCGAATTCGCTCCGTACGGTGGCGTGATCTTGTGCCGGTCCGTGATCGAGAGGTCGCTGCCGAGCTGATGCTGCCCGCCGTGTGGCTGGCATTGTCCTGGGCCGTAGTGGGTCGGGGCTGGGCGTGGGTCGCGCTGCCGTTGTCCTTTGTGTTTTTCCTTGCGGGCTTGCGGCTGGTCCACAACGCGTTCCACCATGCGATCGGCCTGCCGCGTTGGGGGGACGAGGCGGTGCTCTGGACAATGAGTCTGGTGATGCTGGGGTCGATGCACGCCGTGCGCTTCAACCACATGCGGCACCATGCGCTGGCGATGGGCGAGGGCGATGTGGAAGGGCGGAGCGGGGAGATGGCTTGGTGGCGCGCCCTGCTGTTCGGCCCGGCGTTTACTCTGTTGTTACACGTTACGGCCCTGCGGCTGGGGAGCTGGCGGTTGCGGGCGCAGGTGGCCGGGGAGCTTTTGATGAACGCCGTCTGGGTTTGTTTGGTTTTTCGCGTGTTGGACAACCCGGTGTTGCGCTACCAGGTGGTTGTGATGGCGGTAGGGCATTGTTTCACCGCGTTCTTCGCCGTTTGGACCGTCCACCACCACTGCGACCGCACCCACTACCTCGCCCGGACGCTCCGGAGCCAGGTGAAGAACGCCATCACGTTCGACATGTTCCGGCATATCGAGCACCATTTGTTTCCGGCGGTTCCGACCTGCCACCTTTCCGAGTTGTCTCGGAGGCTGGATGATGCCGCGCCGGAGTTGAAGCGCAAGATCGTGTTTTGAGAATCCCGATTTGGAGAACGGTGCTTAAGTGATGACGCAGATTGACTTGCCGAACTGGCTGCCGAGCGTGGGGCGGGTGTTGTTCGTGGTCTATTTCGTTCTTATGGGGGCGAGCCACCTTTGGAATTTCACGGAGCATTCGGCGCTCCTCAAGAGGAAGGGCGTGCCGCTGCCGAAGGCTGCAACGCTGTTGACTGTGGTGATGATGGTGGGCGGCGGTATGGCGATCCTGTTTGGCTGGCACCGGATCGGGGCTGCGATGCTGTTCGGGATCATTTTCCCGGCACCGTTTTTCCTCCACCACTTCTGGAATGAGAAGGATTCGTACTTGCACCTCAGTGAGTACGCGCACTTCATCAAGGATTTGTCTTTGGCGGGAGCGGCGTTGATGCTGTTGGCGTCGGCTTAGGACCAGTCGCCATCCCGGTATTCGCCGAAGACGGCGCGGAGGCGGTCTGAAATCTCGCCGACCGTCGCCAGGGCTTCCACGGCGGCCACGATTCGGGGCATTAGATTTTCGTCGCCGCGGGCCGCCGCTTCCAGTTCGGCCAGGCGTTGCGTGCAGATTTGGTTGTCGCGTTCGGCCCGGACTCGGTTGATGGCAGCTACTTGGGCGCGCTCGATGTTCGGATCGATCCGGAAGACCGGCACGCCTGCGCTTTCCTCCATACGGAACCGGTTGACGCCGACGATCACCTGTTCGCCGGATTCGACGCGCCGCTGATAGCCGTAGGCCGCGTTTTGGATCTCGCCCTGGATGTAGCCTGTTTCGATGGCCCGGAGCGTGCCGCCCATGTCGTCGATCTTGCTTAGGTAGCGTTTGGCGTCGGCCTCCACGCGGTCCGTCAGTTCCTCAATCACGATACTCCCGCCGAGGGGGTCCGCCATGTTCGTGACACCGGTTTCGTGCGCGATGATCTGCTGGGTGCGGAGGGCGAGGCGGGCGGACTCCTCGGTCGGCAGGCCGAGCGCCTCGTCGCGCGAGTTGGTGTGGAGGGACTGGGTGCCGCCGAGTACAGCCGCCATCGCCTCGACCGCCGTGCGGACGAGGTTGACGTCGGGCTGCTGGGCGGTGAGGGTGGATCCGGCTGTCTGGGTATGGAAGCGGAGCATCCACGATTTCGGGTCCTTGGCCCCGAAGCGATCGCGCATCAGGTGGGCATAGAGGCGGCGCGCGGCGCGGAATTTGGCGATTTCCTCGAGGAAATCCGAGTGCGCGTTGAAGAAAAACGAGAGGCGGGGGGCGAAGGAGTCAACCGGAAGTCCGGCTGCGATCGCGGCCTCGATGTAGGCGATGGCGTTGGCGAATGTGAACGCGATTTCCTGGGACGCGGTCGAGCCCGCTTCGCGAATGTGGTAGCCGCTGATGGAGATCGTGTTCCACTCCGGGATCTCGGCGGCCGCCCAGGCGAACATGTCGGTGATGATCCGCATCGAGGCGCGCGGCGGGTAGATGTAGGTGCCGCGGGCGATGTACTCCTTCAGGATGTCGTTCTGGACGGTGCCTTGGAGGCGGCGCACGTCGGCCCCGGACTCGCGGGCGGCGACGACGAAGAGGGCCAGCAGGATCGACGCCGTGGAATTGATCGTCATCGACGTCGACACGCGGTTGAGGTCGATGCCGTCGAAGAGTCGGCGCATGTCGGCGAGCGACGCCACGGAAACGCCTGTGCGCCCAACCTCGCCCGCCGCGAGGGGGTGGTCGGGGTCGAGGCCGATCTGTGTAGGAAGGTCGAAAGCGACCGACAGGCCGGTGGTGCCCTGTTCGAGGAGGTATCGGTAGCGGGCGTTGGTCTCCTCGGCGGACCCGAAACCGGCGTATTGCCGCATGGTCCAGAGGCGGTTGCGGTACATTTCCCGGTGGATGCCGCGGGTGTACGGGAAGGAGCCGGGGGTGGGAGGGGATTCCATCGGACGCCCTGGGTTTGTTTTGTTTTCTGCTAGGAGCGGGTGATCTTGCGCGATTTGATCACCGAGGAAATACCGTAGACGGCCATCACGATGATGAAAACGGAGATGATTGCAAGCTTCACGGGGCTCATGGCCTCGGGGTGGCGTAGCACTTTGAACGTTCCGATGGCCGCGAAGACGAGGAACGTGAATCCTAGGATTTCGTGCCAGAGGGAGTGCAGCGGTTTTGCCGCCGCCGGGACGACGTGTTTTAGGAACGCGCTGGACTGCTTTACGCTTGGAGCGAAGGACTTTGCGGTGTCCGCGGACTTCTTGGCCACCGGCATCCACTGCCGCGCCAGTTTGCCCGCCATCCGTCCCACTTGTCCCGCCGTGCTCATTCTTCCATCCTACCAATCCGCCGGGGACGGCCCGATTCGGACCTCTCCCCCGATGCACATGGCGTTGTACCTGTGGCAATAGGTCTGTACAATCAAGACATCTGCCCGTGCGCGATACCGCGCCAGGCTCGAAACCGGAAAGGGCGGGAATGGAAGAACGTCTGAAGGGCTTGATGCAGGATCTGGGCAATGCTATCAACGAGTCGCTGTCCGACTCCGACCGTATTGCCGAGGCCATCGGAGAGATCAAACACGCCGGTTACGATGTCTTCCTTGTGCTCGAGGCCACCATCGGCTTCAACAAGTCCCAGGAACTCCGGGAGGATGATTACGAGGACCTGTCGGACGAGGCGTTGTACGAATCACCCCGGTCCCCGTTGGCGAGGTCGACATCGGGCGGAAAAGTACGGTTCACGACCCAGGACAAGCGGTTTTTGAAGGCGCTGCGGATCATGGTGGATCCGGAAGGGTCGGGCGGGGACGATCAAGGCATCGCCGAGCGCCACGGGTCGGAGCACGGGAAGCGCGACGACGCCTGAACTTCTCTGGCTAGGGCAGGTTAAGTCAGGAGTTCGCGGTAGACGGCCAGTGTTTCTTCGACCGCTTTTTGCCAGGTGAACTGCTTGGCGCGTTCGAGGCCGAGTTGTTGCAGCTGGGCGCGGCGGGTCTCGTTTGACGCAAGCTCGTTGAGTGCGGCGGCGAGTTCGTCCGTGTCCGAGGGGTTGATAGTCAGGGCGGCGGTGCCCGCGACTTCCGGCAATGCGGAGCGGTCCGAGGTGACCACGGGTATTCCGGCGGCCATTGCCTCCAGGATCGGGATGCCGAAGCCTTCGTCGAACGATGGAAAGGCGAAGATCGAGGCCTTGCCGTACCATTCGCTCAGTTCCGGTTCCGTCACGTAGCCGGTGACTAGGATCCTGTCGCGGCTGGGGCTTTTGGCCACGGCGTCGGTGGTCGCGGTGGCGCCGAAACCTGCCGATCCGGCAAGCACCAAGCTCCAGTCGGTTGGCATCGATTCAAAAGCTCGGACCAGATTGGGTTGGTTTTTGCGTTTCTGGATGGCCCCGACGCAGAGAACCACCTTTTCGCGGGGGACGTCGGGGATAGTTCGCGGAGTGACGCCGTGGTGCACGACCCGGATTCGCGAGGCCGGGACGTGGAGGTATTCTTGGATCTGGCTGGCGGTGAAAGCGGAAACCGCGATGACGAGGTCGGCTGCGGCTGCGGCATTGCGGGCCTGCTCGGCGAATCGGGCACGGAAGTCGGCGGTGCTGTACTCGGCCGAGAGGACGAAAAGATCGTGGAAGGTTGCGATCTGTTTGCGGAATCGGCGGGCCGGAAGACGTTGGTTGAGTCCGTGGAACAGGTCGGCGGAGCGGTCGCCGATCCAATCGTGGAGAAACCGGGGGCTGGCGTTGGCGGGGTGCGGGCGCTTCCGGGCCCGCCAGAATTTCCGAGACCGGTAGAACCAGTCGCATTGTTCCGCGAACCCGCTGGCCGCGACACCGGCGAGGATCTGTTGGGAGTAGACCGCGACGCCGGTGGGCGCTTTGTCGATGCTGTAGGTGGCGTCCAGTCCGATCCGCAAACTCCGAGCGTAGCAAGCTGCCTGATCGGGTCGCCTAAACCTCCACGACCATTTGGTACTCCTTGAGTTTCCGGTAGAGGGTTGTGCGTCCGATGCCGAGCAGTTGGGCTGCTATGGTGCGGTCGCCCTTGGTTTCAAGCAGCGCCTCGCCGATTGCCCGGCGTTCGAGCTCGGAGAGCGGGACGACCTTGGAGGCACCGTCGGCAAGGCCGGGCGGAAACGGATTCATCGGATCGTGGGCGGCTGCGGCCGTCGCGGCAATGGCGGTGCGTCCGGCGCGCGCGAAGTTGATGATCGAGGTGGGCAGTTCCATGAACGGAAGAAGGGGACCGTCGCCGGAATCGACCATCCGGTCGAGGCAGTTCTTCAGTTCCCGGATGTTGCCTGGCCAATCATAGGCCATCATGGCGTCCATGGCCTCGTGCGCAAGGATGTAGCGGCGGCCGTAGGTGGCAAGGAACCGTTCGACCAACAAGGGGATATCCTCCTTGCGTTCGCGAAGTGGCGGCAGCGTGACTCTGGTCACATTGAGCCGATGGAACAGGTCCTCGCGGAACCGGCCAGCCTTGACCTCCTTCTCCAGGTTCCGGTGGGTCGCGGCGATTACCCTGACATCAACCCTCGTGCGCTGGAGTGAGCCCACAGCCCGGAATTCGTGTTCCTGAAGTACGCGCAGAAGCTTGACCTGGAGCTCCAGGGGCAGATCGCCGATCTCGTCGAAGAATGCGACGCCGCCGTGGGCCAATTCCATGAGCCCTTTCTTTGCCTCGTTGGCACCGGTGAACGAGTGCCGGGCGTGGCCGAACAACTCGCTCTCCATCAAGGGCCCGACAAGGGAGCCGCAATCGATAGGAACGAACTGTCCCCTCGGATTGGCGTTGTAAAGCGAACGGGCGGCAACCTCCTTGCCGGTGCCGCTCTCCCCAAGGATGAGCACCGGGGTCTTGCCCTGTGCGATTTGCTCGATGCGAGCACGGATTTGAACGATCCGTGGAGACCGGCCGACGAATCCGGTCGGCAAGTCTTCTGCTGAATTTCTCATCACACGGATGTAGTGTTCCGAAACGGGAATTTTCTCAAACTTTCTTCATCGGACCTGCGCGAATCGCGGCGGCGGTCGCCAACTCCGCTCGCCACGCCTCTTCGACGCTCTGGAAACTGGGCCTCAAGTCCGGCGGAATCTCCCGGCGGGCAAATTCGACGGCGATTGCGGAGGGCATGCCCCTAGCAAAACCGGCAACACCGGCTCGGATCACCTCGAAATACTGCGACTCGCGGTCTGCGACTCCCGCCATCCGCTCCGCGACCGGGCTGGCGAATCCGTACGATAGCAGGATTCCCAGGAACGTGCCCATCATCGCCGCTCCCACCTTGGCACCGATCTCGGCCGGAGGGCGGTCCATCGAGCCCATCGTGATGACAACCCCGAGGACGGCGGCGGCGATCCCGAAACCGGGCAAGGCGTCGGCGAGCGAGCGTGCCGACTCGGCCGGGCGCTCACGAGCCTGGCGCCCCACATCCAGATCACACTCGAGCATGTCCTCCAAATCCCTCGGGGCCACCCGCCCCAATGCCGCCATGCGGATGGAGTCGCACACAAATTCGGGAGTGCCCGCAACAGCGAGGCTGGCCTTGCAACGTTCCAACACGGCACCGCCATCCGGGGCGTCCAGGTCAGCCTCGACGCGGGACGGCCCGGCGCGTCTGGCGAACTCAAACACCGATAGCAGGGTTATCAGCGTCGCGAGATAGGACCTCTTGGTCGGCTCGCTCCGCCGGAACGAAGCCCGCAGGGCGCGGAGCAGGGCGGCCAGGTGCTCCGGACGGTTGAACGCAATGGCCATTCCTGCCCCAGCCCCTCCAATCATGAGCAATTCCTCCGGGCGCACGAGCGCGGCCGGATCGCCACCTTCAAGCGAATAGCCGCCAACCACCGACATCAGAACGAGGAGCATGCCGAACATCGGAACCATCCACCCTATTGGTCGGCAGAACCGCGGCAAAACTTTAGGGCGCGGTCAAGAAAGGCAAGGCCGCCGCGACGATGGCATCCAGCGGCCCCGTCAGTTCATGGTCGGAGTCCAATTCCACCAATTGGAAGCTCGGGTGCGCCGACGCAACATCACGGGAACATGAAATGGGGACCACATTGTCGTGGAGCCCGTGGAACGCCAACGTCGGTTGCACGAACGACGGGGTGCCCGGCCAGCGCCCGGCATCCTCGAAAAGCCCGAAGTGGACACGGGAGGGGACTCCCGTGGCATAGTGGTGCACTTCCAACCAGCCTGACCGCCGCCATTCCAGGAAATGTTGCGGCCCCAGCAGCCCAGGCCAGCGCTCCTCGAAGCGGAATGCGGGGGCAAGGAGCACCATTCGATCCACCTCCGGGTGGCGCGACGCATACAGAGCCGCAAGGTAGCCGCCCATCGACGATCCTAGAATACGGCACGGGGCACCCGCCAAGAGCCGCTCCGCGAGGTCCAGTTGGGCCGAAATGGTGAGGTGCTCAAAGTCGCAACCGGCAAGATCGGGGATCTCCAAGTCGATGCCAAGGTTCGAGAAGGCCTCGCGGAAAGCACGGGCCTTACGGGAGGAAGGGCCGGAGGCGAACCCATGAAAATAAATGTAGCGCATAAGCCATTGATTCTAAACGGCCCACTTGACCGGCGGCAAGGAGGCCGCAAAAAACTTGTGTCAAAAGTGTTGCGGAGCGCCAGTCCGAATGCTAATCTACAGAAGTACCCGGCAGCGGTCATCGCCGAGAAAAGCGGTTCGGAACTTCAAACCGCTGCTCCGCCATCTGGTTCTTGCCTCTTGCGCAACAACAAACAGCATGGTATGATCGCTTCAGTGGTTCTGCGGTACAGTGTCCGGGAATGGTAACAAGCGGCGTCGCCTGAAGTAGGGGCGGCAGCCAGTGGTTAACAGCCTTCCTTATAAGTTCTTATATTAGAACACAAGTTTAGACGGCAGGCCGATGTAAGCAGTCCACGGCCCGTTGCGGATGTGGTTTATCCGCGAGGGTCGTGGCTGGATTTTTCCGGGAGCCGCAAGTTTCGAGGCCAGTCCAAGGCACCGATGCTTTCCTTCGAAAGAAGGGAGGGGTTGGGGCGG
>CAIVPR010000004.1 GCA_903907865.1 uncultured Acidobacteriia bacterium | reverse complement strand
GGTCCCCCGTGTCCAGCCCCACCGTGATCCGCACCGCCGCCCCAGCCGCCGCCAGCGCGTACAACTGCTGCGCCCCGAATTCCTTTGGCGCTTTCCTTTTCGCCCCTACTTTGATATCGTTTTTCATGCCGGTCTCCTTTGCACCTCTGGTGCCTTTTCCATTCGGGATCTTACTGCATCCCGCTCGGAGACCGGCCTTCTCATTCCATCTCGGAAACGGGCGGGCGGTCAGCAAGCGGTCAGGACAACCCCGCAAGACGGCGTCGGCCGGAAGGCGGTGACCGCTTGCTGACGCGCGCGGCTCGGACAAGCATGGCATCGCGGCTCGAACCAACGCTCCCTCGCGGTCGCGGCTCGGAAACGGACGGGCGGGAACCAACGCTCCCTTGCGGTCGCGGCTCGGAAGGATCATGGGTCACCGAGCGGCGTTAGTCCGGGTGGACCGCTCCGGAACGCAGGCGGCGCAGGCCGATGAGACCTAGGCCGGTGGCCAGCAGGAGCCAGGTGGAGGGCTCGGGGGTATATTCGAGCTGGGCATCGGCATAGAGGGTTCCTGCTCCGATCTGGTTGGAATAAGCGTTGTCGTCGAACAGCGAGTAGCTCAACTGGATCTGAAAGACATTGGAGACCAGGTGCCCGTAGGCATCGCCGACGGGGAAGTTCCAGGTTGCCAGACCCTGGTCCGATCCGTTGTAGGCGAGCGTGTAGACCGAGTTCGGGCCGATGAGGATGTTGGCTGCATTGAACTGGTACGTTGCGAACAGCTCGGCAAAGTTGCTGGACGGGCCGAAGCGGTAGAGGGGGGCGTCCACGAGGCTGAACAACTCAACGCTGTCCACCGAGAGATAGCAGGTCGTTTCATTGTTGAGGGTGAAGCCCCAGCCACTGATTCCGCCGCCGTTACCGGAAAGCGGCGAGGGATTGACGGTGAAGTTGGTTTCCGCCAGGGCCGCAGTGGCCAGGAGAGCGGACAGAAGCGTGTATTTGAGGATTTTCATGGTTGTCTCTCTGGTGTTCTCCTTGGAGTTAACGGACGACGTTGCTGAGAGTGATCGAGTTGGTGTAGCCATTATCACCCGCCAGGTTGATGCGGAACTGGATGCGCGCGGTGGGGGAGGCCGGGAAGATCACCGATATCGGCACGGTGGACGACTGGCCGGGGCTGAGCGCGGGGTTCGCGACCGCCGCCGGATAGGTGGTGCTGCCGAGCGTTACGGAAGCGGTGGCCGGGCTGACCGCCACGACTTGGACGCTGGTGACGCGAACGTTGGTGATGGCTCCGCTGCCGGTGTTGGTCACCTGCAGGGTCCATATACGTTCGTTGGGGAGCGTGCCGTCCGCTTTGGCCGTGATGATGGCCGTAAGTAGAGGCGCTCCCGTGGTGGAGAAGTTCGCCGTCACCGACTTCGGGCCGTCCATCAGCAGGGAAAGCGGGTTGCTGGTGGAGGTGGTGGCTCCGGTGAAGTTGGTGAAGGCGAACCCGGAGGCGGGAGTGGCCGTGATGCTTGCGTTGGTACCCGCATTGATGTAGCCGCCGGAAGTGACCGTGCCGCCGAGACCGGCCGCGGTGGTCAGCAGGTACTGGGTGACGAAGGTTGCCGTGTAGGTGGTGGGCGCCGGGGAAACCGTGATCGAGTGGCTGAGAGTACCGGAGTCGCTCCAGCCGGAGAACACGTACTGGGTGCCGGTGGTTCCGGCCTGGGTGGCGACCGTGGCGATGGTGTGGCTGCCCGCGTTCAGGAGAACCGCGTAGGGGGCGGTATGGGCCGCGCCGCCGTCGATGCTCACCTGGAGGCCGGCGGGGCTGGTCTGCAGGGTGACGTACTGCGCAACCAGGTTGACGGTGAACGACTGGTTGACGGCGGAAGCCGCCGCATAGTTCGAATTGCCCGCCTGGTTGGCCTGGATGGTGCAGGTTCCAGAGGTGGTGGTGAGGGTGACCGTGCCGCCGGAGACCGTGCAGATCGAAGTGGTGAGCGAGGAGAAGGCAACTCCGAGGCTGGAGCTTGCCGTCGCCGAGATGCCGAACGCCGCGTCGGTGTTGCCCTTGGCGGAGAGCGAGCCGAAGGTAATCGTCTGCGCCGCCTGGGTGACGGTGAAGCTCTGGTTGACCGCCGTCGCCGCCGCATAGGTAAGTGCGCCAGCTTGGTTGGCGGTGATCGTGCAGGTACCCACGGCGATCAGCGCAACCGTCGCGCCGTTCGTGCCCGATACCGTGCAGACGCCGGTTGTGGCCGAGGTGAAGGTAACCGGGCTGCCCGAGGTTCCGCCCGTGGCGCTGACCGTGACGTTGGTCCCGTACACGGCCGGCGACGGCGCGGCTCCGAAAGTGATCGTCTGCGCCGTGAGGTTGCGCACGTAGACCTGGATTCCGCCGTGGGCGGCCATCAGGGTCGTTTGCGAACCAACATAGCCGTTCTCCCCCCACAGCATTTCATTGCAGCTGTTGGCGCAATACGAGCCGTTGAGGGTGACCCACGGATCC
>CAIVPR010000003.1 GCA_903907865.1 uncultured Acidobacteriia bacterium | reverse complement strand
GCTCCTGTGATCATGTTCTTGATGTAGTCGGCGTGGCCGGGGCAGTCGACGTGCGCGTAGTGCCGGTTCGCCGTCTCGTATTCGACGTGCGAGGCCGCGATCGTGATGCCGCGCGCTTTTTCTTCCGGAGCGTTGTCGATCGAGTCGAACGAACGGAACGTGGTCTTCGGATTGTGCTTGTGCAGCACCTTCGTGATCGCCGCGGTCAGAGTGGTCTTCCCGTGGTCGATGTGCCCGATCGTCCCGATGTTTACGTGCGGTTTGCTGCGGTCAAATTTTTCTTTCGCCATCGTTATCTTTCCCGGTTGGTCTTCTTCCGACTGGGCGTCCCGCTTCGGGCCCCGCCCGTTTGGCGCACCACCCTTGCCGGGGATGCGCGCGTTGCGCAAAAAACTGGAGCCGTTGACCAGGATTGAACTGGTGACCTCGTCCTTACCAAGGACGCGCTCTACCAACTGAGCTACAACGGCTTATTGGGTAAACTTCTCCCGCAAAATTTGGTGGACAGGGGAGGATTCGAACCTCCGTAGCTCTTACGAGCGACAGATTTACAGTCTGTTGCCATTAGCCGCTCGGCCACCTGTCCAAATTCGCCCGGACCGCGCATCCTCAGACCTGAAAATGGTCTTTGGAACGGGCCGGAGGCGTGCTGAGTCTCTACTGTACACAACCGCTGTACAAGAAACCAGCGAGTGAAGAACATTGGAGCTGGCGGAGGGGATTGAACCCCCGACCCTCTGATTACAAATCAGATGCTCTACCAGCTGAGCTACGCCAGCCTCAAAGCGAAAACTCCATCATAGCAAACAGGAGCGCTGGACGGAAGGGGTTTTGTCAGATTTCCCCCAATTCAGTCCGTCGCGCGGCCCGGATGGATTTCCGGTGCCCGCCGACGGGCCCCTATTCGTCCTCCGCGGCGTCGGTCTTCGTGTAGTAGTACGCGTACTTGCTGTACAGTTCACCGGCTCGGGCTCCGTTGGCCACGATTCCCAGCACATTGTTCTCGCACAGCGTCTGCATGGCCCTGATCACGTTGTCGTAGGTCGTGGCGCCGATTCGGACCACGATGATCGTACCGTCCGTCAGCGTCGCCAGCAGGTTGGCATCCGCCGAGAAGAGAAGCGGCGGTGTGTCCAGGATTACCCAGTTGAAAACTTTCCGGAACGCGTCGATGGTGTACTTCACCTGCCGCATGTTCAGCAGTTCCAGCGGATTCTTCACCTGCGTGCCGGCGGGCATGAAATACAGGTTCGTGCCCTCGATGCGCCGGACGCACTCCTCCAGCGGACGGTCCGCTAGCAGGAAGTCCGAGAACCCGGGCGATTTCTCGCATTGGAACATGTTGTGGATGACCGGGCGGCGCAAGTCGAGGTCGGCGATCAGCACCGGAGACTCGAGCTGCGCCTGCGCCAACGCGAGGTTGATGGCGGTGAAGGTTTTGCCTTCCGCGGGGGAGGCCGACGTGACCACGATCGCGTGCAGGTCCTGCTGGCTCTGCATGTGGTTCAGGCGCGTCCGCAGGCTGCGGAATTCTTCGCCCGGAATTTCATGCGGCCGCTCGATGTCGATCAAGTGCGCTTCGGGGGCGGGATGGAACGGGATCACGCGGCACCGGGACAGGAAATTCCGCCAGTCCACCTGCATGCCCTTCGACTCTGCCCGGACGACACCGGGTCCGTAAGCATTGCCGTAGGCCGGCAGGTCGGATGCGGCATAGTCCATGCCGGACAAGTCGGGCAGTTCGCCGTCCTCGGGCACGCTCAGCGTTTGTTCGGCACCGGCATCGAACCCGTCGTCGACAGGCGCTTCCAGCAATTGCTCCGCTCTGCGCAGAGCGTCGTGAACTCGGCTCATAAGTCTTCTTTCCAACGCGCGGGCCGCTCGGGGCCCGGCTCGATAGTGACCAGAACATGCCGTCCGGCTCGGCTGGCTGCAAAGCTTTCCAAGTGGATCAGCTTACCGCTGTTTGCGAATAGTAGTAGAAAAGTGCCGCGCAGACCGCGATGATGCCCACGATCACCGCCGCCGACCACGCGAGATAGGCAATGCGCTTCTTGCGCTTCACCATGATGGTGTTCTCGAGCAGCGGAATGCTGCTTAGCACCGGGAGATTCGTATACGCCCTGACATCCTTGAGATTCTTGAGCGATGTGTCCTTGGCCTCCTGCACTACGGCCAGTGCGAGGCCGATCACGATGGAGGTCATCAGGCCTGCGCCCACGATGATGAACCGGTTGGGCTTGGACGGGTTGATGGGCAGCGACGGGGGGTCGAGCACTTCGAGCGCCTCACCCGCCTTGCGTTGGATCAAGTCGCCGTTTTGTGCCGTCAATTCGGACTTCCGCAGCATTTCCTGATACTTCAAGGCCGCGTTCTGCTGGTCCCGCTGCAGGTCGAGGTACTTGGATTCGAGTCCCGAAGTTGCCGACAGCTTGCCGCGGAGTTCCTCGATCTCCTTGGAGAACTTCTCCTGCTCCTTGAGCTTGTACGTTCGTTCGCTCTCGTTGTTCTTGAGCGCGGCGTTGGTCTGCTCCAACTGGCCAACCAGTCCCTGGCGGTTTTGAGCGGCGACGAAATTGGTCGGCTTCTTGGAAACTTCCTTCGGCTTCTTGGCCTCGTCGGCAAGCATCATTTCCTGCTTGAGGGCCAAGTCGTCCCGTTCCCGCTTCATCACCATCAAGCGCTTCCGAAGGTCCTTGATGTCCGGATACGTTTCCTTGTAGATCTGCAGGAATTGGGCTAGTTGGCTCTCCGCGGCTTCGATCTGCTTGTTCCGGGTGACCAGTTCCTCGTTCTGCTTGATCACCGGACTACCTGCGGGCCCGATGGCATTGCTCTCCTGGGCCATCAGGTCAACCAACTCGAGATTGGACTTCAGGGTGCCAACATGCGCCTCCAACTGGACCCTGTCCTGGGCCAAGCGGTTCAGATGTTCGCTGATGGCGTTGTACTGCTGCATCAGCGAGCTGAGCGACGCCATGTTCATGTTGCTCTGCTCCGGCAGCTTGCCCTCGTTGTCGGTCCGGAACTTGGTGACTTCCTCGTTGGCTTTTTCGAGGTTTGCTTTGGCCTGGGCCAACTCGTCGCCGAAGAAGTCCTTCAGCAGCGTCTGCTGCGAGCGTTGGGCGTTTTGGTTTTCGTCGACGAAGCGGGTGATCAGCTTCTGCACAGTGGCCTGTGCCTTGAAGCGCTGGTAATAGGCGAAGCTGATAGTGAACGCCGAGGCCTTCCTCGACAGCAGCATCTGGGGGGACTGCGTGATGGTGATCTTGAGGTCCTTGGACTTCATCGCTTCGATGACGTCCTCGAGCGGCCGTATCTGTCGTTCGGTGGGATAAAGGTTGAGATCCGGCGACTGGATGAGGTTCGACAGGCTCGTGCGGCTCATGATGTTGCCCTGCATCTGCAGGATCCGCTCGGTGAGCTGCTGGTTTAGTGTCGTTTGGATGAGCGATTCCGAGACCTGCGCCGGGGTGATCTGCATCACCGCCTCGGAAACGTAGGTGTTCGGCAGCATGAACGCGATCACCACCGAAATCACCAGCCCCGCGTATGCGGGGGCCGCGATCCAAGCCGCATGGCGGCGGGCCACGTCGATGTAATCCTCAAGATCGAGGGAACGCCTCGATATCGCAATGTATCCTTGGCCGGCTGTCATTTCCTTAAGTCCTCAGCTTCTGGTTCCTGTTCCGGCACAGGGCACCGATGACCCCGCGCCCATGTTCCGGCAGCCATCGTTATTCCGGTACAATGATCCGGTCGCCGTTTTGCAGGTAGATGTTCTGTTCGAGGCGCCGCCCATTGATCGCGTCCTTGTAGTTGAACGGGTACTTGACGGTGCCGCGCAGCACGTAGATCTTCTTCGTGTTGGCGAATTCCTTGAAGCCCCCGCAGTTGACCAAAGCGTCGAGCACCGAGACGTTTCCGACCAGCGGGAACTCGCCGCTGCGAAGACAACCGCCCAGGATCGAGTACCGCTTGCTATTGATCCGCGCCACCTGTATGTTTACGGGCGGATCGTCGTCGTTCATGACCGACTCGGCCAGCTTGCGCTTGACCACCTGCGTCAACTCCGGCACGGTCAGGCCGTCGGCCTTCATCTCGCCGATCAGGTTCATGGTGATCATGCCGTCGGGCCGGACGTCAAAGATGCCGCTGAGACGGGTGTCGTTCCAAACCTTGATTTCCAGCACGTCGAGCGCCCCGATCACGTAGGCTGCGGTTGTGGACGGCGGCGGAGGTGGCGGGGGCGGAGCGCCCTTGCCCTTCTTTCCCTTGCCTGCCGTCTGTGCGGCTGCGGGCTCGGATGCCGCAGTCGCCTGCCGTGCTGCCGCCGGACCTTGGACGACCGCGCCGGTTGGTACTACGACAGGGCCTTCGGAAGCAGGCGCCGCGGCTTGCGGCCTGGGCTTGTTGGACGGGATGATCACTGGCGGCGGCGTGGTCGCCACCACCGTCGGCTTGACGGATGGCAGCGGGGCGTCCGACCCCGGCTTGAACGTCAAACCTAGATCGGGTTGGGCCTCCGTCTTGATCGGGACGGGGGCCGGAACTGCCACGGGGGGACTCGGTTTGTCGGCCGTCTGTGTTGCGGGCTTGTCGGCGGCAGCGGGAGATTGGGCGGGTACAGTCTGGGCCAGGCAGGCAAATCCTTGGAACAGAATTGCGGTTGCCACCAGAACGGTGGCAGTCGGGCCGGAGACGAACGCACGACCCGGCCGCTCCGCGCGCCTGGTGGGACTGTCCCCGGACATTTGGGAGGCACGGGCTGCGCCCCATGCACTGAACGGCAACGTCATCACTCAGTATTGATGGTACCAAGACTCGACCGGGACTTGGGAGCCCTTGGCGGAATATACTTCTTCTTTGGAGCCCAGTACCGAATTGAAACACTCCCGCCGCTACTTCCTGGCCAAGACCGACCCGGACACCTATCCGGTGGAACATTTGGAGCGGGATGGCCGCACGGTCTGGGACGGCGTCCGCAATCCGCAGGCGCTCAAGGCGATCCGCGAAATGAAGACCGGCGACCGCGTCTTCATCTACCACAGCATGGGCGAGGCCGCTATCGTGGCCGTGGCCGAAATCGTTGCTGACGGACGCCCCGACCCCAAGGACCCGAAGCTCGCGGTGGCCGACTTCCAATTCCTCTTCCGCGTCGAGCCACCGGTCACCCTGAAGGACATCAAGGCGACCGGACTCTTCCCCGATTGGTCGCTGGTCCGCCAGAGCCGCCTTTCCACCATGACCGTGCCGGACGAATTCGTCGATTGGATCGCCGCCCGCCGGACCAACTGTGCGTTCTAGGCGCGGAAAAGTTTCCGGTTCTCACCCGCCTAGTACCCCCTAAATTCCAAAATTGGAATAGGCCCGGGTGGCCGGGTCGGCAACTCCTTTGGATTCAATAGCCGCCTGAATTGTCGTGCGCCTCGGAATGGCATCCGACCTGCTCGTACAATGAAGATAACCGCCGGACGCCTTTCAGGGGCCACATGCTTCAGGAACTGAAATTTCAGCTCTCGACCGCCATTCTCACGATGGTGACGATCGCGGCCGCAATTGCGGCCGCGCTGAACTATCAGCAGCTCCACCGGTTCCCGCTGCCGGACGACGGCGTTGTTTGGCGCGACCGCGGTGGCCGCGTGATTGCCGCGAGTGTTACGGCGGAAGGCCCGGCCGACCGCGCCGGCATCCGCGCCAACGACGTGCTGCAGACCATCCAGGGCGCGCCCATCGAAACGACCGAGGACGTCCCTCGCCGTCTGGCCTATTTCGGGGCCTGGGCCAAGGCCGTTTACTTGGTCCGCCGGGGCGGAGTCGCCGACGTACGGGCCACGGTGATCATAGGCGAGGCTCCGCGCGGCGTGGCGTACACCTACCAGTACTTGGTTGGCGTCTGCTACCTGCTTATAGGCCTGTTCATCTATTTCCGCCGCGGCAGCGCCAACAAGGCGCGGCATTTCTACATCTTCTGCCTGACGTCCTTCGTCTTCTGTTGCTTCCATTTCACGGGCAAGCTGAACGCGTTCGACCAAGCAATGTACCTAGGCAACACCATCGCCGGATGGTTGGCACCCGCGCTTTTCCTCCATTTCTCCTTCATCTTCCCGGAGTCCCGGCCATGGTACAGGCGATGGATGGGCCTTGCGGTCTACGTCCCCGGCATGCTGTTGACGGTTTTCGTGGTCCTCTTCGGGATGGGGGTGATCGCGACCGACTGGCCCTCTCTCGAAGTGCGTGACGCCATCGACCGCGTCTGGATGGGTCTGCTGACCACCACCTACCTTGCCAGCGGCGTCGTCCTCCAATCCAGCTACCTGCATGCCGACGACACTGTGGTCCGCCAGCAGCTCAAGTGGTTGCGCAACGGCATCGTATTCGGATTCGCACCATTCGGGCTCCTCTATGCGATTCCGCTTGTGCTGGGCCTGCAGTTCAGCCCCTATTTGAACTACGTGGTCGTGACCCTGCCGCTGGTGCCGCTCACCATCGCCTACGCCATCGTGCGTTACAGGCTGATGGACGTCGACGTGATCTTCCGGCGTGGTTTCGCCTATACGCTGGCGACCTTGGTGATCCTGACCGGTTTCTACGCCCTCGTCATCGCCGTCGGCAGCACGATCCAGAAGAACTTCAAAGACGTCAACAACATCCAGCTGATCGTGATCATGCTGATCGCCACGTTCCTGTTCCAGCCCCTGCGCACTTGGATCCAGGAGCGGCTCGACCGCTACTTCTACAGCGACCGGTACGACTACCGCCGCACACTGGTCGAATTCGCGCGTGAACTCAACGCCGAGAACGAGTTGGACGCCATGCTCCAGTCCGTTGCCGACCGGCTCATGCAGACACTGTCGATCCGGCACGTGGCATTTTTCCTTTCCGACTCCCCGGGTGTCGGGGGGGGCTCCCCCGTGTGGCACCTGCGGTCTTCAATGGGTTCCGGCGCCCGGCCCATCGACGACGTCTCGGCCCTCGACCTCGAGTTCCTCAACTGGCCCCGTATTCCTCCGTACGTTTTCTTCGAGCGGACCCGCAACCAGTTCGACGCCGTATCGCGGAGTTGGCCGCAGTCCATCCGCCAAACAATTGCCGACCTCGACCTGAACTACTACCTCCCCTGCGGCGCGCGGGGACGGACGGTCGCCTATCTCGGCGTCAGCCGCACCGAGGTGGGCGAATTCCTCTCATCCGACGACCTCGAATTGCTGCAGACGCTTTCCAATTACGTCGGCATCGCGATCGAGAACGCCAACCTGTACCTCTCGCTCCGCGAGAAGGCGGACGAGTACGAACGGCTGAAGGAATACAGCCAGAATATCGTCGAGTCCATCAACGTCGGTATCCTCGCCGTCGGCTTGGACGACCGCGTCGAAAGCTGGAACACCCAGATGGAGCGGCTCAGCGGCATCGGTCGCGAAGACGCCATCGGGCGCACGCTCTCCGAACTGATGCCGGCAAATCTGGTCGAACAGCTCGACCGCGTGCAGGGCGAGATGCGCATCCACCATCTCGACAAGTTTCCACTGGATACTGCGAACGGTGAGGCGACCTACAATGTCGCCATCGCGCCCTTGGTCTCCCGCGACATGGACCGCATCGGTCGGCTCGTCATCTTCGACGACGTGACGGACCGCGCCGAACTCGAACGCCGCTTGGTCCAGGCCGACAAGTTGTCGAGTATCGGCTTGCTCGCGGCCGGGGTTGCGCACGAAGTCAACACGCCTCTGGCAGTGATTTCGACTTACGCCCAGATGCTGTCCCGCCAGTTGGGCGAGGACGACCAAAAATCCCGCATGCTGGACAAGATCTCCAAGCAGACCTTCCGCGCCAGCGAGATCGTCAATTCGCTGCTGAATTTTTCCCGCACCTCCACGTCCGACTTGACGGCAGTTCAAATCAACCGTGTCATCCAGGAGACCGTGGCCCTGCTCGAGCACCAATTCCGGAAGTCGTCCGTAGAGGTCCGTCTAAAGCTGGACCCCCGTGTCGAGGCCGTCAACGGCAACGCCGGCAAACTGCAGCAGGTCTTCCTCAACTTGTTCCTGAATGCGCGGGACGCGATGGAGGCTGCGGCGGACGAGCCGATGGGCGACCGGCCCCGCAGCGTCCTCGAGATCGCGACCCGGATGGGGGCGAACGGGGTCGAGGTTGACGTCACCGACACCGGCCACGGCATCGCGCCCGAGCATCTGAGTCGGATTTACGACCCGTTTTTTACCACCAAGAGCGCCAAGAAGGGTACCGGGCTGGGTCTCTCGGTCACCTATGGCATCGTGCAGGAGCACAAGGGAGTCATTGAAGCCTTCTCCAAACCCGGTGAAGGCACTTGCTTCCACTTGGAGTTTCCGCCTGTAGCGCAAGCGGTGAGGGCATGAATCACAACGAGGTCATCAGCATGACCGCGCAGTCCGGCTCCAAGGGCCGCATCCTTGTTATTGACGACGAGGCCGATATTCGCGAGAGCCTCCAGCTTCTTCTCGAAATGGAGGGCTACGAGGTGGGTCTCGCCCACAACGGGACCGACGGCGAGCGGAAGTTCGAGCAACGAGCTTGGGATCTGGTCCTGCTGGACCTGATGATGCCGGACAAATCCGGCATGGAGGTCCTCCGCGACATCCGCGAGCGCGACCGCCACACGCCGATCTTCATGATCACCGCGTTCGGCACCGTGGAAGCCGCCGTGAAGGCGGTCAAGCTTGGAGCAAACGACTACCTGTCGAAGCCTTGGGACAACGACAAGCTGTTGATAGAGATCGGACGCGCCATCTCCGGCCAGCGCCTCGCGGACGAAAACACCCAGCTCAAGCGAGCGCTGAAGCAGCGGTACAGTTTCCCCAACATTATCGGCAAGAGCGACCGCATGCTGCGGGTGCTCGATTTGGTAACACAGGTGGCCTCCAGCCGGTCGACAATCCTGGTCACTGGTGAAACGGGTACAGGCAAGGAACTCATCGCCAAGGCCATCCACGCCAATTCACCCCGCGTCGACCACGCGTTTGTGCCCGTGAACAGCGGGTCCCTGCCCTCCGACCTGCTGGAATCGACCCTGTTCGGACACGTACGAGGGGCCTTCACCAGCGCCATCCACACCAAGAAGGGTGCCTTCGAGGTGGCGAACAAGGGGACGATCTTCTTCGACGAGGTCGGGACCATCGGGCCGGAGACCCAGGCCAAGCTGCTCCGGGTCATACAGGAAAAGGAATTCACGCCGCTCGGATCGAACGAGGTGGTCAAGGTGGATGTCCGGATCCTCGCAGCCACCAACGCCGACCTCCGCAAGATGGTGGAGGAGCGCAAGTTCCGCGAGGATCTCTACTACAGGCTCAACGTCATCAACATCAACCTGCCGCCACTGCGCGACAGGCGCGAGGATATTCCGTTGCTGGTGCAGCACTTCCTCGACAAATTCAGCAAGGAAAACGAGAAGTTTCTGGAAGGCGAGCACTCGACCCTGCGCTTCGAACCAGAGGCCATGCAGTTGTTGCTCGACCATTCCTGGCCCGGCAACGTGCGCGAACTGGAAAATGTGGTGGAGCGGGCGGTAGTTCTAGCCTCGACGCAGATTATTCCCCTCGACGTATTGCCGGACTACCTCTTGCATGCGGGCGGAATCCGGCTACGACGCGCGGAAAACGGAGCGTTGCCTTCCGACGCGTCCCTGTTCGAAATCGTTGCGGAGTTTGAACGGCGAACCATCCTCGACCAGCTGGAACGCTTCAACTACAGCCAGACGGAAACAGCGGAGGCTCTGCGCGTTCCGCTCTCGACGCTGAATCAGAAGATCAAGCGGCTCAACATCGACGTAAAACGCAAGGGCGACAAGGCGTAGCCGCGTTTTCGGTAACGCTCCACGGCCGCAACAGAGCGTTTGTTCGAGCTATGCCGAGCTGCCCGCTTCACGACCGACAAAAACCCGCGTGAACCTAGAAACGGCAGTTGGCTAAGCTTCAGCGGAGAACAAGGCCTTGCTTGCAAGGTCTTGCGCTGATCGCCCCTGACCCGTTGGGTGAACAACTGCGCCTGGATCGAACAAACACTCCCTTGGGTCGTGGCTCGGCAACATGCTGACTCGACAGAGCCGCGACCGGGAGGGAGCGTTTGTTCGGGGAACTGAAAATGCGCCGCGGCACCGCCAACTGCCATTTCTAGAGTGAAAAAAAGAGCCCCCATCCGACCCCGACGAACGGGGAAGGATGCGGGCTCTTCTCGTTACTTGCGCTTTGCGACTAGAACGTAAACCGTGCGGTCAGCTGAACCTGCCGGGGCGTCCAGTAGGAGTTCTGCAGCGATTCAATGCCATCGGTCGTGTTCGGGTTCACGCGGCCCTGGATGTTCAACGCGTTGAACGCGTCCATATTCACGCGCAGCTTGGCCTTCTCCGTGATCTGGAACTCCTTGTACAGCGAGATGTCCGTGATGTAGTTGAACGGTCCAAGCAGAATGGTCTGCGAGAACGGATTGGCACCCGAGGGTCCGGGGGAATAACCCGTAACAACCTGCGAGCCGTTCTTCAGGTTGACGGTGACATTGTTGTTGCCAAAGTTGGCGGTACCCGGGATGTTGTTCAGCGGTGCCAAGTACGGCACGTAGCTGGACGGAACACCGGTTACGCCGTTCTTCGCTGCGTTGATGACGGTCGGCGACAGGTAGCCGTTGAACCACATGTAGGCCGGGTGGCAAACGCCGCTACGGCAGTCGTTGATCGGAACCGAGCTCTTGTAGACCTGGACTTGGCTCGTGGCACCCCAGTTGCCGGCAGCCACTTGGAAGCCCTGCGAAACCACCTGGCCGACAAACGCCAGTTGGAAGCCGCCGACCACCGCGTTCACGAACTTGTTCGAGCCCGCGAGGAAGCGCCGTCCCTTGCCGAACGGAACCTCGTACGTCCCGTTGAACGTGACGTGGTGTTCCGGGATCGCCGTGTCGATGTGGTAGTTTTCGTACCGGTTGAGAGCCTTGCTCGGATTGAGCAGCGTGCCCACGTCCATACCGGACGGCAACACGCCGGGTGCGAAGTTCGCCGCCGGATACAGCACGTTGTCGCGGAAGGTGTTGCCACCGACGCGGAACGCGCGCGAGTAGACATAGAAGATCTGGTAGCCGAAGCCCTTCTTGAACGGGCGCTGGTAGTTCAACTGCAGCGCGCTGTCGTTGGACCAGCCGGTCTTCTGCGAAATCACGTTGCCGCCCCAAGTGGTGTTGTCGTAGGGGCGGGTTGCGACGCCGGCAAACGTTCCGGTGGGCGGCGTGGTGCCAGTCGCCGTTTCCCAAACGTAGGTCGAGGGCGCGTTGTTGTATTGGTAGTTCTGGTCGAGGTTGGAGCCGTGCGTGTACACGTAGCTGACGCGGAACACCGAGCCGTCTTTGAAGGGCTGCTCGATGGTCATGTTCGCCTCGCGCACATGGGCTGGCGGGTAGTGCGCCGCCAAGGATTCGCCGATGCCGATGCCAGGCAGCAGCGCGTTGGTGGAATTGCTGTTCACCACATTGGCGCTGTTCTGGCCCGCGACCACCGTGAGCGGCGAGCGCAGCAGGTAGTTCGGCAACCCGTCGGGTGCCTGCGCGGCGCTGGTGTAGCTTTGCGAGTAGCTGGCCGTGAACGGGTAGTTCGACGTCAGGTAGCGGATCGAGTTGCGAACGGGCACAGGATAGATATACTCGCCGTAGCCGCCGCGGACGACCATCCCGTGGGGGGCGAAGGTCGGGGTCCACGCGAAGCCTGCGCGCGGCAGGATGTTCGCCATGCTGTTTTCGAAACCGTTCGACGAAACGCCCGCTTGCTGCGGCGTCTCAAACTTCACGCCCAGGTTTTGCAGGTTGGTGACCAGCGCCTGGGTCGTGTAGCCGTTGGCGATGAAGTCGGAGATCGGCTTGCCGAGCACAATGGCGTCGTTCTTGAAGTCGAACGTCATGAAGTTGTGGTCGTTCGCGGCCGGGGCCGGATGCATTTCCCAACGCACGCCAAGGTTGATGGTCAGGTGGTTGCCGACGCGGTAGTTGTCCTGGATGTAGAGGTCGTACTCGTTTTGCGACGCCTTGTTGAACGGAGCATTCTTGTTCTGGCTGTAGCTGCTGGCCGCGCCGAGGAAGAAGTCGGCGTCCTGGTAGCCCGTGTTCGGCTTGGCACCGTAGTTTGCGCCGGTGGTCGGGTCGTAGATTGCCGTGGCCTGGTTGGAGAAAGAGATCGAGTCCGGCGAGCGATCCGACAGGTACGAGAACCGTTCATGCCGAACGCGTCCGCCAAAAGCCAATTGGTGCTTGCCCGCGACCTTGTTGAAATTCTGGTCCAGGGTGGCGATCATCTGGCTCATGCCGTAGTACCACTGCGAACCGCCATAGGGCATGGTCAAGTTCGAGCCGATGGCCGGGAAGCCGATCTGGCCGAAGTTGTTCGGCAAGCCCAACTGCTGCTCGTAGTTGGCGAGCGAGGCTTGGTTGCCCTGCACGTACATGCGCTGCCACTGCTGGCTGATCACGGTCTCGCCGAACAGGGTCGGGGAGAAGATGTGCGAATAGCCGAGCGCGTAGCTGACCGTCTGCACCGGGATCGCCTGGTAGCCGGTGGCACCGGCGGGGAGGCCGCCACCCGCAATGTTGGCCGGGGAATTGGCCGGGTAGTTGCGGAGCGCCTGCTGCTGCTGGTCGATATCGGTGAAGCGCACGTAGACGCGGTTGCTCTGGTCGAACACGTGGTCGAGCCGGAACGTGATGTTCGGCACTGTTTGCGAGGTCGGGTTGATCGCGTTGAAGTTGGAGTTCACCAGCGGGTTGTCGCTAGTCTGCGGCAATGGCGTCGCGGCATAGAGGGTCTTTGCCAGCGGGCTGATGCGGCTGATCGGAATCTGGTTGTTGGGAAACGGGGCACGCGCGTAGTTGTTGGCCGCACTCTGGGTGGTGTTGGGATCGTAGAGCACCTGAAGGAGGCCGCCACCGTTCACCAAGCCGCTGAAATCACCGTTGCGCATGGCGGCGGTTGGAACCGTTACCAGTTCGTTGGCCGCTTGGCGCAGCGAGAAGCGCTCGTACGCGAAGAAGAAGAACGACTTGTTCTGGCCGTTGTACAGTTTCGGGATGCGGATGGGGCCGCCCACCGTGCCGCCGAACTCGTTGCGCACCAAGTGCGGCGCGGCGAAGTTCGCCGGGTTCTGGCGGGCCTTGGCGATGCCGAAGTAGTTGTTGCGGGCCGTTTCGAACATCGAGCTGTGGATCTGGTTCGAGCCCGACTTGGTGGTCAGAATGACGGTGGCCGGGGTGGCGAACTGGGCGCTGGAGTTCATCGTCTCGAAACGCGCTTCCTGCACCGAATCCGGGTCGGGCAGGGTGGCCTGGGCCGTGTTGGCCTCGCCGCCGAAGTTGCGGTTGGTCATCGGCGCACCGTCCTGCGAGTACTCCATGCCTTCGCCCATCAGGCCGTTTGCACGGGTACCGCCGCCTTCGAGGCCGGGGACGGTGTTCTGCGCGAGACCGAGCACGTTGCGACCGTTTTGGGGCAACTGGTCGATGCGGTTCGCGTCGAGCTGCGTGCTCACCACGCCGCTGTCATAGGTGGCGAGCTGCACCGTTTCCGAACTTACGGTCACGGTCTCGGCGACATCGCCGACCGCCAGCTTGGCGTCGAGAACGACAACCTTGCCGTCCTGCAGTTCGACTTTGACCACGTACTTCTTCATGCCTGCGGCGCTGAAGGTTACCGTGTAGTTGCCGGCGAACAGGCCCGGTACCGCGTAGAAGCCGGTGCCGTTGGCGGCCGTGTCGTTCGTGACGGAGGTTGCTTGGTTGACAACGTGGACGGTGGTGTTGGGAACAGCCGCGCCCGTGGAATCTTGGACGGTGCCTTGAATCGACGCCGCGCCGCTTTGTGCCGACAACGTGGCCGGCATCACCATCGCAGTCAGGGCCGCAGCCATCAAGGCAAAGCGGGCACACTGCAGGTGCCGTGAAATCTTGATCATCAAAAACTCCTCTAGTATCGTGCTGGATGAACCCCAGTGATTGTGTCAATCTTATCAGAGGCTGGCCGGAGCGGGCAAGTCGTAATCGATAAAGTTATGGCCCGGCGAAAGTCGTTGAATCCATGGCTGCCACCAGACCACGGTGTCGCGGCCGCCGGGCAGCACCGTGCGGAACTTGCCAAGCACCCCGGCCCCCTATACTTTGAATAATCGCAACAAGCACTTCCCATTCCGGTGGCTACCCAGCGTGTCCGTCCCCGAATTCATCTATACGGTCCTCCTCAAGCCCGCCCCGCTCAAGAGGCTGGCGAACGGCGTAATCCGTGCCCTCCTGCCCGCCGAACTCCACTACCGCGGCATCCAGCTCGCCCTCAACCCCAACGACCCCGTCGTTTCCGGCGCCCTCCTCTTCAACGTCTATGAAAATGACGAGGTCGACTACTTCCAGTGCCTCCTCCGCCCCGGCATGACCGTGGTTGACGTCGGGGCGAATATCGGCCTCTACACAGCCCTCGCCGCCGCCGGCATCGGCCCCGCGGGTCGGGTAGTCGCCCTCGAACCCGATCCCGAAAGCTTCTCGTACCTCCAGAAAACCCTCGCCCTCAACGGCTTCACCACCGTCGAGCCGTGCGCGGCGGCGGCATCCTCGGGGACCGGCACCGCCCAACTCTTCCGCAATCCCGACAACCGCGGCGACAGCCGCCTCTACGACGACCCGCTCCTCGCCAACCCGCTCGCCATCCAGACCACGACCCTCGACGAACTCCTTCGCGCCCATGGCATCCGCTCGGTCGACATCCTCAAAATGGACGTACAGGGGGCCGAAGGCCTGGTCCTTGCCGGAGCCGCGCAGATCCTGCGCGACTCCCCCAACCTCACGATCATGATGGAGTTCTGGCCCTACGGCCTCGCCCGCACAGGTTGCAACGCCCGCGAAATCCTCCACCAACTCCGCGCCGACGGTTTCCAACTCGTCGACATCGGCCGCAAGTTCCAACAACTTCATAGCGACCACGATTTCGACGAACTCGTCGCCCGCCTACAGGGACGCCGCTACACCAATCTCGTGGCGTCGAAAGGCAGTCGTGCCTGACACCAACCCGCCGGTTGAACTCGCCGTCGTGGTCCCCGTCTTCAATGAGCGGGACAACATCGCGCCCTTCCTCGAACGCCTCGACGCCGTTCTCGTCGGCATCCCGCACGAGATCATCTTCGTGGACGACGACTCCCCCGACGGCACTTCGAACGTCATCCGTCCCATCGCCCTCCGCGACCCGCGCATCCGGCTCCTGACTCGCATCGGCCGCCGGGGCCTCTCTTCCGCCTGCATCGAGGGCATGATGGCCACCGCAGCCCCGTGCATCGCCGTCATGGATGCCGACCTTCAGCACGACGAGCGCATCCTCCCCGAAATGTTTCACCGCCTCCGGCGCGACAGCCTCGACCTTGTCGTCGGCACCCGTAACGCCGGAACCGGCAGCATGGGCGAATTCGCGGAGAACCGCGTCCGCCTGAGCCACGTAGGCCGTCGCCTCAGCCGACTCGTGGCACATTGCGACCTCACGGACCCCATGAGCGGCTTCTTCGTCGTTTCCCGCCAATTCCTGGACGACACCATCCGCTCCGCCTCGGGTGTCGGATTCAAGATTCTGCTCGACCTCGTCGCGGCCTCACCGCGCCCCGTCCGTTTCACCGAAATCCCCTATAGGTTCCGCACCAGGCTGCACGGGGAAAGCAAGCTGGACCTGGTGGTCTCCCTCGAATACCTCGAACTGCTGCTTGATAAGATCATCGGAGAGTGGATTCCACCGCGATTCGTGGTCTTTGCTCTGGTCGGCTCCGTCGGTGCGGCGGTAGCCATGGCATTGCTGTGGTTGCTGGTCCGGGTTTTAGGCCTGGAATTGCTTGTGGCCCAGGTCTTGGCGACTTGGATTGCGATGACAGCAAACTTCGTCCTGAACAATGAGCTGACCTATCGGGACCGGAAGTTGCGCGGGCGGTTTTTCTGGGGCGGCTTGGCAGCCTTCTACTTGGCCTGTTCCGTCGGTGGGGCCGCGAATCTACGGGTGGCGGAACTTTCGCGGCGCGCCGGGATCGAATGGTACCTGGCGGGAGTTGTGGGGCTGGCCGTGGGGGCCGTCTGGAATTATTTCATTACATCGCTATGGATTTGGAAACGCGCGCGGCGCAAGAACTCGACCCGTTGACCTTCAAACGCAAGCCCGGCTCATGGCAATGGGCTGTTCTGGCGGCGGGAATCCTGCTGGGCGCGATCCTGACCGAGGGCATCTCCTACTGGGACGGCGATTTTACCATCTTCTTCCGTGCCATCGACGGCAAGCCGCTCTGGAAGCTGCTCGTGGACCTGGTTTCCCCGCTGTCTTCGGATAGCCGCAACTGGGGCTTCCTCGACCACACCCTCCAATTGGTCATCTACAAGGCTTCCTACATGGTGGTGGGTTACAGTTCGTGGCCGTACGTCTGGCTCCGAATCTTCGTCTACGCGGGCATCGGCTGGATGATCGCGCTATGGTCCATGAGGCTGCTACCCTCGGAGCCGCGCAGCAAGTGGACTGCCGGCGCGGTCGCGCTGCTGTTCCTGATGGCACCCGGTCCGACGGCCTCGATGTCGTGGATCGCCGATTTCGCGCCGTTCGCGGAGTTCGCGTTCGCCAGCCTCTCCTTTCTCCTATGGGTGGAGATCGAGAGGACGCCCGTCGACTGGACCACTTTTCGATTTGGCGACGCGTCGGTCGCGCGCCGCCGGTGGCTGCTGCGATGGCTCGGGCTGGCCCTGCTACTGGACCTTGGATACAAGACCAAGGGCGACGTGAAATTGGTAGTGGCGGTCGTGGCGGCCTATGTGGTGCTGGTGCGTCCCCGGCAGTGTCGGGTCTTCTTCCCGCCGCTGACGATCATGGCGTTGTTGGCGGTGCCGTGGAATCCGGGCATCTTCCATCGCTTGCCCCCATTCCTGCCGGGCTCGCAAGGGGCGTCTGAAAGCTTCATGTGGCAGCCTGCGAAACTTGGGCGGCTGATGGAATTCATCTGGTCGTCCAGGCCGTACGACTTGCAGGCATCCTCCATGTCGCTGGCGGGCCAACTGGGGCCGTTCCTGCTGACCGCCCTGGTCATCGGGTATTTCATCCACCCGCTGCCCGACGGAGCGCTTCCTTGGCGTTCGACCTGGCGGTGGTGGCGGGAAACGCCGCGCCGCCGAGCCCATGTGTTCGTGGCGCTGTGGCTGTGTGCGATCCTGGCGGGAGCCACGGCGCTCCCGGAACTCAGCAACTACTTCTTCCGAATCCGATACGGAATCATGCCTTTGCTTCCGGTCAGCGTGCTATTGGCGTCTGCGATGGCGTGGCTGTACAGCGAGGGCAGCGTGGTCCCGCGCTGGTTGTTGGCTGTATTTGCGTTGCTCTTCGCGGCGCAAGTGGTTCTGAACGCCGACCACGCGGTGCGCTATCGACGGGAACTCGGCCGGACGGAAGTAGGTGTCGACCAAGCTTACGCGTGGATCGCGAAGTACTATCCCAACGACGATCTATTGCTGATGCCCGGATTCCTCGCCTACGATTACCACCTCGACGCGCCGAAAGCCATCCGCTTGCGGCGCTCGGTCGGCAATGTCGGCGAAGTACTTGCCTTGTCGAGGCCAAATGGTGCGACGGTTCTGTCGTGGGAGCCTTCCCCGTCACCCGCGCTGAAGGAGGTCGCCCAGTTCACAGGCTGCGGAGCCACGTTGTTTGACTGGCTGGTTCCGTGCTGGTCGGGATACTCCATCTACGCGATGCGGTACCAATCGGCAGAGGGGCAGCCGTTGTCGGCTGGCGACTATCTCGACCGCTCGTTCGCCGCATGGAAGGACCACCGCCCGTGGGATGCCATCGCGGCGGCGCAGGAGGCCCTCCGTTGGTCGTCCGGCTTGGCGGTCGCCCACAACAACATCGCGGCGGCTTATCTCGAACTCGGAATGTGGGACGAGGCGATCATGGCTGCGCAGGAGGCGATCCGTCTGCAGCCGGATTATCAGTTGGCTAAGAACAACTTGGCTGCGGCCGAGGCTGAGAAGAAGCGGTTGGGGTTGTAGGTCTCTGGAGGGGAGCGAAATTTCAGAACCCGATCGAATCCTTCTTCGAGTCGAGCTTTTTGGCGTCCAAGCCAGCCACTTTCTTCAAGCCGTCCAAATCCTTGAAGTTCCCGTTTTCCTTGCGGTGGGCGACGATCGCCGCCGCTTGGTCCGCCGTAAGCAGCAGAGCCTTCTGCAGTTCGGCGGCGGTCGCGGTATTGACGTTGATTTTCTCGGCCCCGAAATACACCGACAGATAGTCGACCACCGTGTCGATTTGTTCCGGCGAAAGGCCCGCGCCGCGCTTCACCATCTGCTTGACCGTCGTACGCCAGTCATCGGTAGTCATACCCGTCGCGACGACCGTGTCCAGACCGTGGCATTCGGTGCAGGTATCCGTGATCAGCTTTTTGGCCTTGCCGTCGGGTAGTACGATGTCCTGTGCCGACAAGAGTCCAACACCAAGAAGAAACAAAGCGATTCCGCGCATACAGAACTAGTCTAGCGCCAAGCCCGGTTCTGTCAAAATAGGATCGTGCAGGTTCCTAACGAGCAGTCGGGGGAGGCGCTGGTCGCCGAAGTCACGCACTTGCACAGATCCTTCTTCGGCAGCGATCCGCCGGTCGAGGTTGTCAAACGCTACGTTTCGGCGAACGGGTTGATGCGGGTCGGGCCGGACCCGTTGACCGACCGTGTGGTCGCCGGTCATCTGGACCCGGAAGCCGTCGAACTGGCCTTGCGGGGGGCGGCCTCTGCCATCCTGCGCAAGAAAATTCAGACCCTTTTCTACTTGGTAGAGGTGCGGTCCGCCTACTATCCCTACTTCTTCACGTCGGCGAAGGGCCCGCTGAAAGTGGTGGCCGGAATGCTGCATGCGGGGTTGTACACGCTCCGCCAATACCTGAAGGGCAAGTGGCTGGTGCTCAGGTACCACCTTGTTTGATGCCATCATTATTGGTTCCGGTCCCGCCGGAACAATGGCCGCCCGCGCCTTGGTTGGCAAGCGTGTCCTCATGCTGGACGTGGGGCGCCAACCTGTCGCGTCCGCCGTCGACGGTCTTCCTCGCAATGCGAACCTCTATGAACAACGCCGCACCGCGCCCGACCTCTTCGGCCCCTTGATTGGCGAAAACTTCGAATCACTCCACAATCTCCACCAGCCACCTGTCAGCCTGAAGCTGAAGTCGCCCGGTATGCGCTATGTGGTCGACGGGGCGGATTCCCTTTCGCCGACTCGTACCCAGGGCTTCGAGCCGACCATGAGCTTCGCCACCGGCGGACTCGCGAATGCCTGGGGGGCGGGCGTCTACCGCTTCACCGCGCAGGATCTGGCCGATTTTCCTATCACCGTCGCCGATCTCGACCCGTTTTACGACGACCTTACCCGGCACATTGGCATCAGCGGTGCCTTGGACGACACAGCCCCGTGGTTCGGCAGCGCCGCCGACCTGTTGCCGCCCATCGAGCTGTCCCGATTTGCCTCCGGCCTGCTGGACGGCTACCAACGGCATCGCGACCGATTCCACCGGATCGGAGTCAGCATTGGACGGGCCCGGAACGCCGTCCTGACGCGTCCGCACCGGGGCAGGGAAGCGTATCAATACGGCAACATGGAATTCTTTCGGGCGCACGATCCGGCGGTGTTCAACCCGGCCTACACGCTGCGGGAGTTGGTGGATGCGGGCCGGGTCGAGTATCTGTCGAACCACTTGGCCGTACGGTACCGGGAAGTCGAGGGTTTTGGGGTTGAAGTCGAGGCGCGGGATCTCTCCAGCGGGACGACTGAAGCGTTTGCCGGGAGGACGCTGATCCTGGCAGCCGGAGCGCTGAACTCGGCGAAACTGGTGTTGGAATCGAACGAAGACTACAAGACCCGACTGCCGCTGCTGGACAATCCGATGGCCTGCCTGCCTCTGTTTCGTCCGCAGTTGGCTGGCAAGCCTTTGGACAGGCTTGACAGCTCCCTGGGCCAGTTGAATCTGATCCAGGAGTTTGATGGAACAGTGCTGCAGGGGTCGATCTACGGTGCAGCCGGTCCGCTGCGCAGCGACGTGGTTTTCGAACTGCCGCTCGCGATCCGCAGCAACGTCGAGGTTCTGGGCCTTCTGGCTGCGGCCAGCGGGCTCCTCATGATGTTCTATCCCTCCGCGCCGCACCCGGAAAACCACCTGAGCCTCGGGAGCGACGGCACCTTGCAACTCCAGTGCCGCTACCCGGAGGCGGGTTGTCCGTCGCGCGAGGCGTCGATCCGCGCCCTGATCCCAGCCTTCTGGCGGATCGGATTCCTCGCTTCCATCAAGCTTTGCCCGTATCCGCCCATGGGCGCGGGCATCCACTACGCCGGGACGTTGCCGATGAAGGATCGGCCGAGCCCCTACGAACTGGACCCCGATGGACGGCTGTTCGGGACCCGCTCCGTCTACGTCGCCGACGGGGCATGTTTCCCGCGCCTGCCCTCGAAGAACTTGACCTTCACGATCATGGCGAACGCCATGCGCATCGCGACGAAGATCCGCGAGCGGGTGCTATGAGGCGGGTGTATCTCACCGGGTCGCGCGGGTTTCTGCGAGGGTATCTTGCTGCCGCCTTGGAATCGCGTGGCCACCGCGTGGTGCCGCTGGAGGAGGCCGAAATTGCGGTTGACCTCACTCACGACATGCGTCCAGGAACGCTGCAATCGAACATCGACCAGGCGCGGCAGCGTTTCGAGTCGGTATCCGGGCTCCGCCGGATCTACATCAGTTCGCATTCGGCGCGTGCCGACGCGGTGTCGGAGTACGGCGTGTCCAAATATCGGATCGAGCGGTTCTACCTCGGGGCGGGGGAGACGGTGGTCCGACCGGGCTTGGTGATCGGACCGGGCGGCCTTTTCCTACGCCACATTGAGGCGATCCAGCGGGCCCGGATCATTCCGCTGATCGACGGGGGCCGGGATTCGGTCGCGGTTTTGGCGCTCGCCGATTTCTGCTTGGGCGTGGTGGCGTTGGTGGAATCGGAGCGGTCGGGCGAGTTCAATCTTTTCAACTCGGTATCCCCGACGATGCGGGAAATCGTCGAGTGCGTGCTCCGGCTGTACGGAAGGCGGACGCCGGTCATCGGGATTCCATTCGGCGTGGCCCAATTCGGCGTGAGCCTGGCCGAACGGCTGGGGCTCCCGCTCCCTTTTTCGTCGGAGAGCCTGCGAACGATGGTGCTGAACCGGACTGCGGCCCACCGGTGGAATCTATCGGACTTGGTCGCGTGCGAAACGCACTTCGAGGCTGCGATTGCCGCCGCCTTGGGTCGACGTTTGGGAGAATAGGGCCTGATGTCGTTTCCGCTTGTCCATCCGCGTTTGAAGGGCGTCGAAGTCGGTTCCCCCGAATGGTTCGCCGCGCAAAAAGCCATGATGGGCGACAAGCCGCTGGTCCGCCGCTGCTACGACCTCTGGTACCGGCTGCTGTTGGCCGACGCCGACTCCGTGCCCCCCCCGTTCCACAACCATCCGGTGGTGGAGTTGGGCAGCGGGTCCAGCTATCTGAAGGAGTTGAGGCCGGGAATCATCACGTCCGACGTGGCACCGGGAATCGCCGACATGGTCATTGATGGGCGCAGCCTCCCGTTTCCAGACGCTTCCGTCCGCGCCCTGCTCCTGACCCACGTTTTCCACCACATTCCCGACGTGGAGCTGTTCCTCGCCGAGGCGAACCGCGTGTTGGTGCCGGGCGGCGTCGTTTCCATGGTGGACGAGACCCACACCCCCCTCGCGCGCTTCTTTTTCGGCAAGATCCACCCCGAGCCCTACGACGACCGAGCCGCCACGTGGAGTTTTCCCGAGGGCCACACCATGCTCGACTCCAACCAGGCCCTCACGTGGATCGTTTTCGACCGCGACCGCGACGTGTTCGAGCGCAAGTTTCCGAAGTTGAGGCTGGAGCAGCGCCGATACCTGCCGTGGTTCAGCTACCTGATGTCCGGCGGGGTCAATCTGCGCACGTTTTTTCCGAACGTCCTGACGTCGGCGGTGGGCGCGGCGGACCGGCTGTTGAAACCGCTCGATTCCCTTGGCGCGATCCATTGGCACCTCACCGTCCGCAAGGCCGACTGACTCGCGGCCAACGATTCGCGCGTGGTAAAAACGGGCTAATGGACCGGCGTACATTTCTCTCTACGGCATTCAGCGGGCTCGGGCTCGCGCAAACGGCTTTCGGCCAAGCGGCCAGACCGACGGGCATCAAGCTTGGCTTCGACACGTATTCCGTCCGCGCCTTCAAGTGGAAGGACATCCAATTGCTGGACTATGCCGCCAGCTTGAAGGCCGACACCGTCCAGATCTCGGACTCGGCGGATTACAGCTCGCTCGATCCCGCCCACCTCGCGGCGGTCAAGGCCCATGCCGACCAGCTCGGCCTCGAAATCGATTCGGGCATCGGCTGCATCTGTCCCATTTCGAAGAGCTGGAAGCCGGGGGCGAAGACGGCGGAGCAGTATACGGTGGACGGGCTCAAGATTGCAAAGGCGGTCGGGGCTCGCGCAATGCGGTGTTTCATGGGGTCGATGGACGACCGCCGGTCGGACCGCCCCATCGAGCAGTTCATGGATGCCACGATCAAGGTCTTTAAGGGCGTCCGGACACAAGCGCAGGATCTGAACGTCAAAATCGCGCTGGAGAACCACGCGGGCGACATGCAGGCACGGGAGGTGCGGACGATCATCGAGGAATCGGGCAAGGATTTCGTGGCGTCGTGCCTCGACACAGGCAACCCGATGTGGGTGATGGAGGACCCGCAGGTGACACTGGAGATCCTCGGACCCTACGCCGTGACGACCCACGTGCGCGATTCCGTGGTGTTCGAGCATCCGCGCGGGGCGGCGGCGCAGTGGGTGGCGATGGGCGATGGCATCATCGATTGGAAGGCCTTCATGGAGACTTACCGAAAGGTCTGCCCGAATTCGCTGCTACAACTGGAGATCATCACCGGACGGCCGCCGCAGATCCTGCCGTACTACGAGAAGGACTGGTGGAAGTGGTTCCCGAAGATGCCCGCCAGCGAGTTCGCGCGGTTTGCGGCGCTGGCGAAGAAAGGACATCCGTTCATGGGGTCAATGGTGATCGAGGATTCGCCAGGCAAGAAACCGGCGGAGTATATCGAGGCTCTGAAAGAGCAGCAACGGGTGGATTTGGCCCGGAGCATCCTGTTTGCCCAGAACGAAATGGGCGTGGGGATCAAGGGCCGGGCGTAGGGCTGAACAAGGCCCGTCCCTTTCGGGGACGGGCCTGCAACCATGTCGGAAGGCTACTCTTTTGCGAATAGTTTGCCCGCGGTCTTGTCCAGTTGCTCCGCCGTCCCACGGCAGAACAGCAGGTGTTTGTCCGAGTAGTGGAACATGGTCCGGATGCCGAATTCGCTCCGCAGGTTCGCCATAAGCTGCTGGACCGACTGCCCGGTGGTGTTTTGCGGCACGCGGAAAACGCGGACCGTGTCGCTGTAGTCCTTCGTTTGGCCCGCGTCGATCTGCGCCAGCATCCAGTCGGCGACCGCCAACTGGTCTTCGGTACCTTCGAGGTGGAGGGAAGCTGTCGCCGAATCCGGTGTCACCTTCGGAACCCCCGCAACGACCCGCAGCGTGCTGGACGCCTCGCGCAGGGCTTGTTCACCGGCACCAGGAAGGTTTGCGGTGCGTTCTGCGGCGGAGGCCGTCAGCGCGATGACGGCGAGGAGGGCGGCGGCTGGAGGACGGGGTACGAATCTGAGTTGGAACAGGTCGGTGAGTTTCATTGTTGTCTGCCCAGTAAAACGGATCTGTGGCAGAAAATCGCTCACTCGCCGATCAAATGCAGTACTACGGTGCGCCGTTGCGGCTCCCTTCTGTGCTCGAACACATAGATTGCCTGCCAAGTCCCGAGGGCTGGTGCGCCGCCGCGCACAGGGATCGAGATCGATGTGGCCGTCAGGCTGGAACGGATATGCGACGGCATGTCGTCCGGTCCTTCGAGGGTGTGACGGAACCACGGTGTGCTTTCGGGTACCAAGCGCTCGAAGAATTCCGACATGTCCCGCAGGACGTCGGGGTCGGCATTTTCCTGGATGGTCAACGAGGCGGAGGTGTGCTGGATAAATACCGTCAGCAGACCGGTTCCAATACGTTGCCGGGAGACCCAATTCCGGATCTCCCTCGTAACGTCGTAAAGGCCCTTGCCGCGGGTGGCGACGGAAATATCGCCCTGCGATTGCCTCACCAGCGCAACCCTATTCGACCGTGACGGACTTCGCCAAGTTCCTCGGCTGGTCGACGTCGCAGCCACGGCGCACCGCGATGTGGTACGCAAGCAACTGCAGCGGCACGATCTCGAGGATGGAAGACAAAAGATCCGGGGCTGCCGGGATCTCGATCACGTCGTCTGCCACTTTGCGAACTTCGCGGTCACCCTCGGTCACAATTGCGATCACACGCCCTTCGCGCGCCTTCACTTCTTGGATGTTGGAGAGGGTCTTCTCATACAGCAAGGCGCTTTCGGGATTCGACCGGTCCTGAGTCGCGATCACGACTACGGGCAGGCTCTCGTCGATCAGCGCGTTGGGTCCGTGCTTCATCTCGCCGGCAGGATAGCCCTCGGCATGGATGTAGGAGATTTCTTTCAGCTTCAACGCCCCTTCAAGCGCGATCGGGAAGTGGATGCCTCGACCGAGATAGAGGAAATCCGTGGCGCGGAACAGCTTGCGGGCCAGTTCCTCGAAGTGGGAGTCGTTGCCCAAGATGGTCTCGATCTTGCCGGGGATGAGGATCAGTTCATGGACGAATGCCCGCGACGCCTCCTCGCTCATTTGGCCCCGCATCTGGCCGAGGTAGGCCGCGAGAATCGCCAACGCCGTCAACTGGCAAGTAAATGCCTTGGTCGACGCGACACCGATTTCCGGTCCGGCATGCGTGTAGATGCTGCCCGCCGCCTCGCGCGTGATCATGGAGCCGACCACGTTGCAGATCGCCAGCGTCTTGGAACCCTTGAGTTTGGCCTCGCGTTGGGCCGCCAGCGTGTCCGCAGTCTCGCCGGACTGCGAAATGACCACGGTGAGGACGTCCTTCGACAGGATCGGGTCGCGGTAGCGGAATTCGCTGCCGTAATCGACCTCAACCGGGATCCGGGCCAGCTTCTCGATCATGAACTTGCCCGCCAGAGCCGAGTGCCAACTGGTGCCGCAGGCGATGATCTTTACCTCGCGGAAGGATCGGAATTCCTCCGGCGTGATGTCCATTTCGTCGAGGAAGATCTTACCTGTTTCCTGTCCGACCCGGCCGAGGGTGGTGTCGCGGACGGCACGCGGTTGCTCGAAGATCTCCTTGAGCATGAAGTGCTTATAGCCGCCCTTTTCCGCCATGATGGGGTCCCAGAGGACGTGCTGTACTTGCCGGTTTACGTGGGCACCGTTGAAATCGGTGAGCTGGACGCCATCGCGGCTGAGGATCGCCATGTCGCCATCCGCCAGGAAAAACATGTCCCGGGTGTGGCTCAGGATGGCGGGGACGTCGGAGGCCATGAAGTACTCGTTTCGACCGAGTCCGATCACGACCGGGGGGCCTTCGCGGGCCGCGACGATCTTGAACGGGTCGCGGCGGCACAGGACGGCAAGCGCGAACACGCCGCGGATCTCCTTCACAGCGCGTCGGACGGCTTGTTCGAGGTTCCCCTCGAAGTACTTCTCAATGAGGTGGGCGATGACCTCGGTGTCGGTTTCGGTCTTGAAGACGTGCCCCTCGTTCTGGAGCTGCTCCTTCAGTGGCAGGTAGTTTTCGACGATCCCGTTGTGAGCCACCACGATGTCGCCGCTGCAGTCGCGGTGCGGGTGGGCGTTTTCTTCCGTAGGACGACCGTGGGTCGCCCAGCGGGTATGGCCGATGCCGAAGCAGCCATCGACAGGGTCCATCTGGAGCGTGTCTTCCAAGTTCCGCAGCTTGCCTTGCGCCCGCCGGATTCCCAGTGTTTCGTCATCGCGGTACACCGCGATGCCCGCCGAATCATAGCCACGATACTCGAGCCGCTTCAGGCCTTCGAGGATGATGGGCACTGCCCGCTGCGTGCCCACATAACCGACGATTCCACACATAATTCTTATTGTACGGAACCGTCGGCTACGGGGCGGTTCCCCCTTTCGTTTAGGAGGCTAGTTGGTTGCGACAGCCACGGTGATGGTGCCCGTGCCCGCACTTGCCGCGCCGGGTGCCGCTGTTCCGTCCGTTGCTGTGACGGTTGCGGTCACGGAGGCACTGGCAGGAGCACCTGTTGTGATTCCAACAGCGCCCGTGCCGGAGTTTATCGTCACCCACCCCAATGCCAACGTTGGGGTATCGAGCGAGTACACGATGGTACCGGTATTGCCGGTCGCCGACACGGTGCTGATTGTGCTGGCGGTGCCGCTGGTTCCGGTGGCCGGGGTGGTGCGAGCCATGTGGAGTGCCACGACGATGTCGAAGGTGATTGACCCGGTCAGGGGTGTCACTGCCGTCGAATCCGTCGATGTCACAGTTACGTGGTAGGTTCCGGCGGGCGTGAGGGCCGTGATGCCGATCACTCCGCTCGTCGCACCGATGGTCATGCCGGTGGGTAGCGTGCTGGGCGAGGTGATGGCGAACGAATAGGGGTAGGCGCCGCCCGCCGCCGATACCGTCGTCAGGGTGGCGGCCGCCGTGCCGAACGTTCCGTTGTACGGTGCCGAGCCGGTGGAGGATACGACCAGACCGCCCGCGACCGTCAATGTAAAGGACACGGTGCCCTTTACCGGTATATTGGCGGTGTCGGTAGCGGTTACGGTTACGCTGTACGAGCCGGCAGAATTGGCGGCAGGGGTTCCGCTGATTGCGCCAGTCACGGCATTGAGGGTCAACCCCGAAGGCAGCAATCCCGATGACAGGGAATAGCGGTACGTACCGTTGCCCTCTGTTGCAAGCACCGTGTTGTTGCTGCTGCTCCAAGGTATTCCGACAGTCCCGGTCAGACCTGCACCGCTCGGGCCAACCACCTTAAGCCGGGGCGCAACCCATAGGTTCACGCCAGTTTGACTGGCCACGGAATTGGCGGTTACGACAATTGGCAACTGAACCGGTGCCGTTATGGTGGACACCGAAGTCCCCGCGGCCGTCGTGAATGGACCGGCAGCGCTACCCGGCAACGTCACGTTACCTGGTACAGTCCGGCTACCGTATCGGGGACGAATCCCGCGTAGAGCACTGTTGCGGCCACACCACCGACGGTGACCGACGGGACGTTCGTGGACGAGGACTGTACGCAGGGAGGGAGCCTGCCCGAGTTGAGCAGAAGGCTCTGCAGCACGGTTCCGTCGACGTTTGCCAATGAACTGCCCGCCAGAGCGTTCAGCGAGACGGCGTAGCTGGCGACGGTAACACAGTCTGCCGACCAAGCTCCGGCACCGCTGTTGGCATTGTCTGCCGTGCTGTCGGGTGCCCCCAGACCTGTCAGGTAGACCGATATGGTGTCGGAATCCGTCGCCGTGGACCGTACGCCTGCAGGATTGCCGGCGTTGATCAAGGTATAGGTGGAGCTGAGAGCGGCACCGTCGCCCTGGCCATCCGACCCGACGGTGAAGATCCCCGGATTGGTCGCCGCAACATTGACGGCGAAGGGTGCGCTGCTTTTCATGGTGGCTCCAGAGCCGTAACCGAAATTCACAACGATGTCCACCTGGCTGCCGATGTATGCCGACACTGCGGATGGCACCATCAAGTTGATCTGGCCGTTGGTCGCAAACAGTATCGGCGCGAGGCCTATTACCGTGGAGGCGTTGTGGACTTGGAACGCAACCGAAAGTGAACGTTGGGTGGCTGAGGCTGCGTCCGGCGAGACGGATGTTGAATAGCGCAGGGTCGACGGATCCTCAACACCAGAGAGTATCTGGCTGCTGCTGCAACCGGTTCCTCCCGATGTGCAGAAATTTGCGCCGAAGATGCTCGCCATGTCGTACGGGGCGACCGACTGTAGCGCCGGTGGCGCGACCTGGACAAAAGCTGACGCGCTCGTGACTGCTTGCACGATGGGACCCGAGCCGATGGTCAATGTAGCCGAACCGGTTGGAATGGTGCACGTGCCTCCGCCGGGATTGCAGATGCCGATCACCACGGATCCGCCCGGCCCGGAGACTGAGAACGGAAGGTTGGCGTCCGCGACTGCGGGGACGGTGACCGTAAGGATGATATTCGAAGCGTTGACGATATTAGCCGCCATGTTGGTGTCAGAAACCAACGCGCCTCCGACAACAACTCCCACCTTGGTTTTCTGTGTGGGGTCGGTGCTCGGCACGAAGCCACTGCCAGTCAGCACGACGGTGAAGGTCTGACCGGGATTTGCCGTGGGCAAACTCGCCGGACTGAGGCCCGAAACCGTTGCGCCTGGAGAAAGGATACTCACGGCGAACGTGACTACGACCGTCGATGCGGGACTACCCCACGTGAGTGTCACCGTTCCCGTAAGGATGCTGCCCGGCTGCGCAGCGGCGAAGATCAGGGGATTGAATGTGACGTTGATCTGGGTCCCGAAGCTGTACGCGAGCCCGGACTGTTGTGCGGATGAAATGATCGGCGCGAGCGTGCCGCCCGTCGATGTTGTGTAGGAGATCGGCGCGTCACTCGATACCGCCGTAATGAACGGCGTGGGCAGGGGCGTGCCAATTGTCCAGGACAGGTTCCGTGTCGTGCCTTCGGCGACGGACAGGCGGGGGGGCTTGTTGTTGATCAACAGGCTGACGGGGACGGGCAGGTCGGCATATCCCGACACCTTCAAATAGACCGTAGCGCTGTAGGTGCCCGGCGCCAGGGTATCGGCAACGCTGGTGGTGCTGAGTCGAAGGTTCTTGGGCACCGTTCCCGTGGTGGAATCCACCGTGAGCCAGATCGGTAGCGAGGCTGTGTTGACAGCGAAGAACGGCGCGGGAGTAACGCTGGAGGTCACGTGGACGTCGACGTAGCCAGCTGTGCCTGATCCCTTGATGTAGGAAAGGGTTGCGGGCGACGGGGTGGCCGTAATCGGCGACGGGGGAACGATCTGAAGGGTGACCGTTACCAATTTATCCGGTGCAGGCGCGTTGATCAAGTGCAACGTCGCCACATTGGATGTGGATACGGCGAACGCCCCGCACCCGCTTGCTGCCGCGACGGTGAACGTCACGGGCGTGGCACTGGCCGTGCCGCCGGTTGTGGGGGTAACGGTCAGCCACGATGGCGGAGGTGCCACCGACGTGTCGACGGTAAATGCGGTGCCGCCAGTCGCGGCAGATGTCACCGAAACGGTCTGCGCAGGGCCAGGTGTGTAGGTTGAACCGACCTTGGTGCATGTGATCGTGACACCGGACGCGGCAAGACCGGATGTCGTCGCCGTCACGGTGGCGGCGACTGCGACAGTGATGTCGTTGGTACTGCCAACCTTGAACTGGATGTTGGTGCTGCCTGTACTGGCTCCAACGCAGCCATTGACGATCGAAACAGTGTAGCTTAGCCCCGCAGCCTGGTTGGCGAGGGTTAGCGTTGTGCTTGAGGGCGGCGTAACCACCAAGCCTGATCCCGGGGCGGTGAAGTTTACCGCCAAGGTGTTGACGCCGGTTAACGCTACCAGAGGCTTGATCACAATCGTCGCGGCTGCGCCGGGTCCGGTTGCCGTACTGCATGTTACCGCCGGGGTGCTTGTTGTGGCAAGACTAACCGCGAACAGGTTGCCCGCAAAAAACATTGCGGAGAGTGTTGCGGCGAACACAGTTCCGCCGCACCCTCTTAGAGCCTTTAAGTCCATTGGGACCATCCTTAATTGTCAAGGTGTTCTCCGCAACGTCGATGTCGCGGGGCGCTCAAGATTCCAGGCGCTACTGTGCTTATCGGCAGATTGGGGAGCGGGCTTTAGGCTTTTGTGCTGGGGAAAGTGAATTTTGTTCGCGACCGGCGTGCCTTGGGGGCGGCAGCCCTGCTGAGGGGCCTGCCTAACGCGGTACGACTAGCGGCCACGTGGAACCGGCAGTAAAGCCGCCGTCCGCCGCGATGACCTGTCCGGTGATGAAGTCGGACGCGCCGCTCGCGAGGAAGATCGACAGACCGACGAGGTCCGAAGGCTGCCCTAAGCGGTGCGCCGGGGTACGATCCTCCACCCAGCCGCGCATGGTGGGATCGTCCCACAGCTTCCGGTTCAGGTCGGTCACGATGAATCCCGGAGCGATGGCGTTGACCTGGACGTTGTGTGCGGCCCATTCAACGGCCAAGGCTCGGGTCATGGAGCCGATTGCTCCTTTGCTCATCCCGTAGGCGCTCACCCCGGCCAAGCTCTGCAGCGTGTGAAGGCTGGCGATATTAATGATCTTGCCCCGTTTGCGCTCCACCATGTGGAACCCGCAAGAGCGGGCCATCAGGTAGTTCCCCTTGACGTTGACGTCCAGAATGGCTTGCAGCTTGTCTGCCGGAAACGTTTCCGCCGCGTGGCGGAAGTTGATGCCAGCAACGTTGAACAACGCGTCAATGTGTCCGAAGCGCTCCACGATGTTGGCGGCGCAGCGCTCCACTTGGGCTGCATCGGTGACGTCGCAGACCTCGTAGGCGAGGCCGGTGGCTTGGAGCGATGTCTCATCGCGAGAACTGACAACTACTTTGGCTCCGGCGCGCGCGAAACCCTCCGCGATGGCGAGGCCGATGCCGCGCGAACCGCCGCTGACGTGGACGATCTTGCCCTCCACTGAGAACAAATTGTGCATGTGGGAAGCTCCTTTTAGACCGTGATCATGACCTTGATCGGCCGCTCCTGGCCGTCCAGAATGCGCTGGATCAAGGCGGGGGCGTCCGCTAGGTCGACGCGGTGAGTGATGATTTCGGTGGTCTTGACGGCACCGGATTCGACCAGCGCCAAGGCTTCTTCGAACGACGCGTCGTAGAGGCGGCTGGTCATCAGCGAGACGTCCTTGGCGAACGCGCCGCGCAACGCGAACGTGATGTCGCCCGCCGGCACGCCGTAAACGACGATGCGGCCGCCGCGACGGCAGGCCAGCAGGGCGTCGCGGACGCTGGATTCGGTGCCGACGCCGTCGATTACGAGGTCGAAGCGCTTTTCGATCTTTTCGGCGGGGAGGCCGTCGGAAACGTTGATTGTTTCGTCGACCCCAAGGGTGGAGGCGAGGTCCAGTTTGTCCTGGACCAGATCGGTCACGGCGACGTACCCTGCGCCCATTGCGCGGGCGGCTTGGACGATAAGGAGGCCGATGTTCCCAGCTCCCAGGACCAGAACGCGTTCACCCTTTTGGAGTTCGCCGCGGCGGAGAGCACGGACGGCTACATCGACGGGCTCGATCATGGCCGCCGCGTCATCCGACATGGTGGCGGGGACGGGGCGGAGCATGTAGTCCTCGACCACGACCTCCTCGGCATAGGCACCATTGCGAGAGACGACGCCGAGGACTTCGGTCGAATCCGAATGGTGGACGCGGCCGAGGGCGAACATGGGGTCGTTGCGGTCGCAGAGGATAGGGTGGATGGTGGCGCGGTCGCCGGTGTTCCAGCCTGAAACGCCGCAAGTTTCGACCACTTCCCCCGTGGCCTCATGGCCGGGGACGATGGGGAACCGCGTGAAGGGCAACTTTCCGGCGATGCTGGAGTAGTCCGAGCCGCAGATGCCGACTTTGCGGATGCGAAGACGAACTTGGCCGGGGGTCAGCGGCGCCGACGGCATGTCGATTAGTTTGAGGTCGCGGGGACCGGAGAGGAGGAGGGCTTTCATGGAGTTGGGGCGGCGATGGTGCACCGCAGGGGGGCTACTTGGCGGGTTGTTCCGCCGAAGGTGCGATTTGCAGTGCGCGGGACGGTCGTGGAAGTGCTAACCCTTTGGGAGTGGGAATCTCAACACGTGTAGCGGGTCTGATGGAACTATCCCAAGCGTGGGACAGTTGCAACTTAGGTAGTTTCTTCATGTCTCGTCCTCCAAATCCCTATTCTACCTCGTATGTGGCCTGCAGATATTTGACTGCATCCGCCTCGGCTTGGGCGAACAGTCCGTCGATAAAAGGAAGGCCGTTTGGGAAGTTCCTCGCTTCCGTCTCGTGATGGCGGCTACGCAACCAGTGTGTCCTGTCAATGATTTCGTTGTCGTCGAATTTTCCCGACGTGATGTTCTCCCATTCCCACTGGGCGTCGATAAACATGCTGGCAAGCGTTGCGGCGTGTTCGCTTGTCGCAGCATGCCGCTTCGCCCAAGGGAACACGTCTTTCAGCGCATCGGCCAATTGGGACAGCGCAATGATCATGCCCCACCAGAAGGCATGGTCTCGCCAAATCACCCAAGCCGCAATGCTGCCGCTGGATGCGACGGCTCTCAAGGCGGACAGCCACGCCACCCGTTTACCGACATGGTCGCGGTATCGACGCACGTAGCAGGCGTCGATCTTCAGGTCTGCCATGTGACGCCAGTACAGCAACTGCTGCCGGTGGGGCTGAGGATCGGTCTCGGGCATCGCGTTCCCGTCCTACTTCACGACAATGTTCACCAACTTGTCCACCACCGCGATCACCTTGACCACCGTCTTGCCCTCAATCTGAGCCGCCACCTTCTCATCCGCCCGCACCGCCGCTTCCAGCGCGTCCTTGTCGAGCCCCGCAGGAACCGTCACGCGCGCCCGCAGTTTGCCGTTGATTTGGACCGGGATCTCGACGTCCGTCTCCCGCGCCAACTCCGCGTCGAACGCCGGCCATTGTTGCCGGAACACCGGCCCGGACTTGCCCTGTTCCTCCCACAATTCCTGCGCCAAATACGGTGCGAAGGGGGCCAGCAAGAACGTCACGATCTCGATCGACTGCGCCATCGCCGCAGCCGAAATCTTCGATTCCTCCGCGTGCAGCTCGTTCAGCAACTCCATCATGGCCGCGATGGACGTATTGAAATGCCACCGCGAGTCGAAATCCTGCGTGACCTTCATCAGGACCTGGTGGAGCTTGCGCAGGATCTTGGCGTCGGAAGAGCCATCGCCTCCCGCGGTGCCGATGTTGCGCGTGGCGAAACGGTAGACACGGCCGAGGAACCGGTAGATGCCCTCGGCACCGGCTTCCGTCCAGTCCATGTCGCGCTCCGGAGGCGCGGCGAAGAGGGCGAACAGGCGCGCGGTGTCGGCCCCGAATTCGTCCGCGACCAGATCGGCGTTCACCACATTGCCCTTCGACTTCGACATCTTCGCGCCGTTGGCGATCACCATGCCCTGAGTGAAGAGCTTCTTCACCGGCTCTGCGTTGGTGATCAGCCCGATGTCGCGCATCATCTTGGTCCAGAAGCGCGAGTAGATCAGGTGCAGGATGGCGTGTTCGACGCCCCCGATGTACTGGTCGATGGGGAACCAGTAGGCGATCTTGGCGGGATCGAACGGCGCATTCGAGTTCTTGGCGTCGCAGTAGCGGTAAAAGTACCAGCTGGAGTCGACGAATGTGTCCATCGTGTCGGTCTCGCGCTTGGAGGGCTCGCCGCACTTGGGGCAGGGCACGTCCACGAACTCCGGCACGTCGGCCAGCGGCGAGCGGCCCTTGCCCGTGATCTGTACCTGGCGGGGCAGCAGCACGGGGAGCTGGTCGTCCGGCACGCCCACCACACCGCATTTCGGGCAGTGGATGACGGGAATCGGGGTGCCCCAGTACCGCTGGCGGGAAACGCCCCAGTCCTTCAGCCGCCACGTGATGGCGGATTTGCCGAAGCCTTCGCGCTCGGCGTGGGCGGCCATTTCGCGGCGGGCGTCCTCGCTCGTCATGCCCGACCATTGGCCGGAGTTGGCCACGATGCCGTAATCGCCGTTGGCGACGGTCATGGTCGCGCCGTCCGGCAGGTCGCCGTCCACCGGCTTGATGACAGGCACGACATCGATTCCGTACTTCCGGCAGAATTCGAAATCGCGTTCGTCGTGCGCCGGGACGGCCATGATCGCGCCCGTGCCGTAGCCCATCAGGACGAAGTTGCCGACCCAGATCGGGATGGTCTCGCCGCTGAAGGGGTTGACCGCGCGCAGGCCGGTGTCGAAGCCATCCTTCAACACATCGCCGGGACCCTGGTTGGCCCGTGCGTCCACCATTCGCTTGGCCTGCGCCTTCAGATCTTCGGACAGCGTTGCGACAATGGCGTGCTCCGGCGCCAGGATCATGCAGGTGGCACCGAAGATGGTGTCGACGCGCGTGGTGAAGACGCGCACCGGCCCATAGCCTTGGATGGTGAAGTCCACCTCGGCACCCTCGCTGCGACCGATCCAGTTCTTCTGCATGGTCAGGACGCGGTCCGGCCAGTTGCCTTCGAGCTGCTTGATGTCTTCCAGCAGGTCGGCGGCGTAGGCGGTGGTGCGCAGGAACCATTGTTCGAGGGCGCGCTGCTCGACGGGCGTGGAATCGTGGCGCCAGCAGCAGCCGTCGACAACCTGCTCGTTGGCCAGCACGGTGGCGCACTGGTTACACCAGTTGACCAGCGCCTGCTTCTGGTAGGCGAGGCCTTTTTCGAGCATGCGGAGGAAGAACCACTGGTTCCAGCGGTAGTAGTCGGGCTCGCATGTAGTGACTTCGCGGTCCCAGTCGTAGGAGAAGGCGAAGCGGCTGTGGGTGCGCTTCATCTTCTCGACATTGGAGAGGGTCCACTCGCGCGGGGGCCGCTGGTTGGCGATGGCGGCGTTCTCGGCGGGCAGGCCGAAGGCGTCCCAGCCCATGGGGTGCAGGACGTTGTAGCCGCGCATCCACATGTAGCGGGCGAGGGCGTCGCCAATCGAGTAGTTGCGGATGTGTCCGATGTGCAACGCGCCGCTGGGATACGGGAGCATTTCGAGCACGTAGTACTTGGGGCGCGCGGAGTTCTCCTCGGCCTGGTATAGCGTTGGATCCTGGCTCCAACGCTCGTGCCATTTCAGTTCGATCTGCTGGTGGTCGTATGTCTTTTCGGGCATCGTTGTCTCGGGGAAACGGGTATGGGGGACCTGAGGGCTACCCCTCTAGTCTGGCAGCAAGGTTGAATTCGGACTGTTAGAGCTTGGCGGCGAGGAGCTGGGAAACCACGGCGGAGAATCCCGGAAGCAGCGGGGAGGTGAGGGTCCGATCTCCGCGCAGGAGTTGGATCGTGGTTTCGGTCTGGATGAATATTTCGCAGTTCGCCGTATCCAGGATCCAAACTTCCTGGACGCCCCCGGCCAGATAGTCGAGCGTCTTCCTGTGGACGTCCACAGCGCTTTCGGAGGGCGAGAGCACCTCGACCGCAATGTCGGGCGTGTAGGGTACGGGGATCGTGTCGAGGTCGAGTTCCAAGGCACGAGGCCCCAGGAAGACCGACAGGTCCGGTCTACGCACAGTGTATTCAGCGACGCGGCAATCCACTTCGGCGACCGCCCCGCCGATCGGTTTCCGTTCAAAATAGTTGCCCAGGACTCGCCCTAGGCGATCCCGGACTATGCCGTGCAACGGTTTTCCACTCGACAACGGAATCAGTTCTCCTTCGACCAACTCATAGTCCTCGAGTTCACCAGTCCGCATCTGCGCGAACTCTTCGACCGTCATCATCGTCGCGGTGGCCATAACCCCTAGGATACCCGATTTCAGTCGAGGTCGAAATCGCGCGGCTTCTTGCCGAACTGCGGGTCGGCCTTGGCCTGCTTGAACAGTTCATCGAACTTCCGGTTGAGCACCTGGCTCTGGTTCTTTTCCGCCGCGAACGACTTCTGGAACGCCTCTTCCCGACGGCCCGACTCGCCCTTCAACTTCTGGACCGCCGCCGCCAGGTCCTCGATGGGCCTGGCTTTCACCGGCTCCACGTGGGAGATGACGGCCTTCAGGTCGGGGTCGATCTTGAGAACTCCCTGGCAGCAGGGGCAGGTCACTTCGAACAGGGCATGGGCCATCTGCCCATTATGGCGCGCGGCGGGCTCGGGGGCGGAATACCCATGTAAAGTATTGATTCCATTTGCAAAAGCTGTCTTTCGTGTGTGTCGGCGGAGGCTGGTTTGACCTTGAAACAGGCCCAAAACAGAGCCGAACAGACCCATTTGGGTGGCTGTGCCCACCGACCCGCCGGGCATGCGTCGAGAGGATTCTCGACGCGGCACGCAGGATTGCGCGCCACGAGTCGGCGCTTGCGTGGATGTGGGTGTGTCCGGGAACATTGTGTCATGCCCCGGCCGGAAAACGTGCGAGGAATCTCGGATGTTGCTGATTCCACTTGAAATATAAGTTGTGACCGGTTGGGAACATGCGGTTAGGTTCCACTACTGAAACAGAAGTGTAATGGGATGTTCCCCGCATGTCTTGGGCGCATCAAAAAACCTATTATTTGTTGTTGCATTTCTGTTGGAGCGCGTGGTAACGTTTCCAATACAGGAGGATTGCGTGCGGTTGATGCGATCGTTGACTACAAGTGTAGTTTGCTGGGCGCTGCTTGGCATCGGCTCTGCCATGCCGGCTGCGGCCCAAACTTCGGTGAATTTTGATTCCTTGAACGATGGCGACTCCGTTGCCGGCCAGTTCTCCGGGTTGACATTCTCCAACGCGACGGCCCTCACGGCCGGGTTCTCGCTCAACGAGCTGGGTTTCCCTCCGCACTCCGGTTCCAACGTGGCCACGGATTCGTCCGGCCCGGTCACCATCCTCTTCAGTCCCGGGGTCAACAGCTTCTCGGCCTACTTCACCTACTCGGCAGCCGTGACCGTCGCCGCGTTTGACTCAACCGGAAAACAACTCGCTTCCAAGACATCCTCGGCGGCCAACAACGCGGTTGGGACCGGGTCTCCCAACGAGCAGATCGCGGTTTCCTCGACATCGTTGATCGCGAAGGTGGTCATCACGGGGGCGTCATCGGGTGGCTCGTTTGCCATGGACGACGTGGTGACGACGATTACGCCAACTGGAGGCGGTGGCGGCACAATCCCCACACACCAGGACCTAACGACTCTGAGTGCTTCCCCGGCCAGCCTGATATTCAACCAGACGGTTGGGGGCGCGGCCCCTCCGACCCAGCAGTTCACGATCAACGCAGCGTCGGGCAAGGCGTCGTTTACCGTGGTGGCCAGCGACCCTTGGATCACCATCGTGCAACAAAATGCTGTCACCGGATCGACTGTGACTATTGCGGTGGACGGATCGGCCTTGACCGCGGCCGCAGAGTATGACGGATCGTTGATATTCACATCGGCGCAGGCTTCCAACAGCCCGTTCGTGGTGCCCGTTACCCTGCTGCTCCATCCCTCGAAGCTTTCCAAGTTCTCGGCCACGCCGTCGAGCCTTACCTTCAACCAGTTGGTTCCGGGTCCGAACCCGCCCTCCCAGACGTTCACAATAAGCGCGTCGCCGAGCCAGATCGCTTACACCGCCACAGCATCCGACCCATGGATCTTTGCCTCGCCGCAATCGGGCACTACCGGCACCAACTATTCGGTGCGAGTGAGCGGCGCGAATCTCAAGCCGGGTAACTATACGGGCTCGATTACATTCAACAATCCGATATCGGCGACCAACGATGGATTCCAGGTTCCGGTCACGCTTCAAGTGGGAAGCACCGTCAACGGAATTGTGGGAGCGGGTGCCTTCACTTCCTCGATGACCTCCGGGACTATAGGCGCGATCTTCGGGCAGAACCTGGGCTCCGGCGACGCGCTGGCGACCACGATTCCGCTGCCGTTTACCTTGGGTGGGACCTCAGTGACGGTAGGCGGATTGCCAGCCGCTCTGTACTACTCGGGAAAGGGCCAGATCAACTTCCAAATCCCCACCGAACTGGGTCCCGGAACCTATCAGGTCGTGGTAACGGTCGGAACAACCGCCCTGCCGCCTTTCAGCATCACGCTGGGAGCTGCGGCACCGGGAGTCTTCCAAGTGCCGGGTGACACGCAAGCCGCCTCCCTGAACGTCCAGGACGGTTCCTACAACGGTCCCAATCATGGTGCCGTTCCCGGCAGCTATATCGAGATGTTCCTGACCGGATTTGGACCCACGAACCCGCTGGTTCCAACCGGCGCGGCTCCTCCTTCGGGCACTCTGGCCCTGATTCCGAATGTCACGGCGACCATTGGCGGGCAGTCTGTTACGGTCCAGTTCGCGGGCTTGACGCCAGGCTTGGTTGGACTGGGCCAAGTGAACTTGCAGATTCCGTCCGGGTTGAGCCCCGGCAAGTATCCGGTGGTGATCAGCATTGGCGGGGTGGCCAGCGCCCCCGCCACCATCTACGTAGGGAGCGCCCAATGAAAATCGTGAACTTTACCGCGGCCTGGGTCGGCATACTAGTTGCCCCGCTCATGGTCGGGGCAACGCCCACCCTTTCCACCCCGACCGTCTCCCCGGTTTATGCGGCGGTCAACGTCAAGACCCAATTCACGGCTAGCTGCAAGTTGAATACGGCCTCGGGCGATCCGACTCCGCTCGCAGCTGGCATCAACCTTGTGCGGCTTACTTCGGCGGGCGCCGATGTGGCGGTGCTGGGCGTGATGCATGATGACGGCCTGAACGGCGACGCGGCCGCCGGTGACGGCATTTTTACGCTGCAGTTCAGTTCCACCGAGACCTCCATCGGATCGTTCCAGTTGCAGTGCGACGGCGCGTTTCCTTCGCAGGTCCGCCGCGTCCAATCTCCAGTTGTGTCCGTGGCCGCGCTGATTGCGCCCTCGGTGACCTCGCTTTCCACGACCCCTGCTTCACCGATTGCAGGACAGGCATTCTCCCTGAACGTGGTAGGTGCGAACTTTGACCCGGCGTCCGCCCAGATCGTGATCAACGGGCCGAACTGCACTCCATGCGTGTTGGCCAACGGTGCGCTGACCACTAAGAGCGCCACGTCGGTTGCCGGTTCGGCGACTCTGGTCAACGGAGCCTATACGGTTGCGGTGCGGAATACGGCGACGACGGCGATTTCGGGAACCTTGGCGCTGACTGTCGGCAGCGGACCTTCGGTCACCAGTCTCTCCACGACGCCGAGCACTCCGGTTGCGACCCAGGCGTTCTCGCTGACCGTCGCGGGCGCGAATTTCGATCCCGCCAGCGCCATCCTTGTGATCACCGGCACGGGTTGCTCCCCCTGCACCGTGGCCAATTCGGCTCTGACGGCCAAAAGCGCGACCTCGGTCACCGGACCGGCCACCCTGGCCACCGCCGGATCCTACACCGTGGCCGTCCAGAACGGCGCGTCTGGTCCCGTTTCCGGCACCCTCGCGCTGACGGTTGCCGCACTGCCGACACTGACCAGCCTGTCGACCACACCTTCGACGGCGATTGGTGGCCAGGCGTTCAGCCTTGCCATCGTCGGGACCAGTTTCGATCCGGCTTCGGCCACCATCTTGATCAACGGGCCAAGCTGTTCGCCCTGCACGGTGGCGAATTCGGCACTGACGGCGAAGTCGGCGACGTCGATCACCGGCCCTGCGACGTTGGGCGGCGGGTCGTTCACCGTCGCTGTGCAGAATACGGCGACAGGCGCGACCTCGGCGACATTGGCCTTGACCGTCGCCACCCCTCCGGCTTTGACCAGCCTTTCGACGACGCCCTCGACGGCCATCGGCGGACAGGCCCTCAGTCTGACGATTGTCGGCACCGGTTTTGACGCGGCAACCGCGACCATCGTCATCAACGGACCCGGCTGCTCGCCCTGCACTGTGGCCAATTCGGCTTTGACGGCGAAGTCGGCCACCTCGATCACCGGCCCAGCCACGTTGGGCGGCGGGTCCTTCACCATAGCGGTGCAGAACACGGCGACTGGTGCGACTTCGGGGACCCTGCCTCTGTCAGTGGTCACGCCTCCGGTTCTGACCAGCCTGAGCACCACCCCCTCTACGCCCATCGCCTCCCAAGCCTTCAGCATTACTGTAGTGGGCACGGGTTTTGATCCGGCCACAGCCCAAATCATCATCAACGGTCCCAGCTGTACTCCCTGCACGATTGCGAATTCGGCTCTGACCGCCAAGAGCGCCACCTCGGTGACGGGCTCGACCACACTCGCGAACGGGGCTTACTCGATAGCAGTTCAGAACACCGCGACGACTGCGACTTCCGGGACTTTGCCGCTGACCGTCGGCAGCGGCCCCGCCGTCACGAGCCTTTCGACCACGCCCGCGACACCAATCGCGACCCAAGCGTTCAGTCTGACCATTGTCGGCACGAACTTCGACCCTGCGACCGCGACCATCGTTATCACCGGCCCGAGTTGCTCGCCCTGCACTGTGGCGAATTCGGCCCTGACGGCGAAATCGGCGACTTCGATCACGGGTCCGGCCACGCTGGGTGGCGGGTCGTTCACCGTGGCAGTGCAGAACACCGCGAGCGGTGCGACCTCCGGCACCTTGGCCCTGACGGTCGTGACGCCCCCCGCGCTGACCAGCCTTTCGACTACGCCTGCCACTCCCATCGCCTCCCAGGCGTTCAGCCTGACCATCGTTGGTACAAGCTTTGACCCGGCGACGGCGACTATTGTCATCAACGGCCCGAGCTGCACGCCCTGCACCGTGGCGAATTCAGCCTTGACCGCGAAGTCGGCGACTTCGGTTACCGGTCCGGCGACCCTGGGTAGCGGTTCCTACACTGTCGCGGTCCAGAATACCGCGACCGGTGCCTCCTCCGGCACGCTGGCGTTGACGGTCGGGACGGCCCCCGCTTTGACGAGCCTTTCGACCACGCCCGCTACTGCGATTGGCGGCCAGGCATTCAGCGTCACCATCGTGGGCACGAATTTCGATCCGGCAACGGCAACCATTGTGATCAATGGCCCGAGTTGCACGCCTTGCACGGTGGCGAATTCGGCCTTGACGGCGAAGTCGGCGACGTCCATCACTGGTCCGGCAACGTTGGGCGCGGGTTCCTTCACGATTGCCGTTCAGAACACGGCCACCAGTGCGACTTCCGGCACCCTGCCTCTGACCGTTGCCACGCCGCCCGCCCTGACGAGCCTTTCGACCACTCCCGCGACACCGCTCGCATCCCAGGCGTTCAGTCTGACCATCGTCGGCACGGGTTTTGACACTGCGACGGCGACCATCGTCATCACCGGCCCGAGTTGCACGCCTTGCACGGTCGCCAACTCGGCTTTGACGGCGAAGTCGGCAACGTCCATCACCGGCCCCGCGACTCTCGGCGCAGGATCCTTCACGGTGGCGGTTCAGAACACGGCGACCGGCGCGACCTCCGGCACCTCCTTGGCTTTGACCGTCGGAGTGGTGCCCACGCTGACCAGCCTTTCCACCACGCCCGCGCCTCCGGTGGGGGGCCAAGCGTTCAGCCTCACCATCGTTGGCACAAATTTCGACCCCGCCACCGCGACCCTCGCGATCACCGGCCCCAGTTGCACGCCCTGCACGGTCGCCAACTCCGCCTTGACCGCCAAGTCCGCCACCTCGCTCACCGGCCCCGCCACCCTGGGCAACGGCAGCTTCACCGTCGCCGTGGTCAACACCGCGACCGGTGCTTCCTCCGGCACGCTCCCGCTCGCCGTGGGCGGCACCCCCCCGACCATCACCAGCCTTTCCACCACCCCGACCACCCCGGTCGCCGCGAATTCGTTCAGTTTCATCATCACCGGTACGAACTTCGTCCCCACCACCTCGCAGGTCCTGATCAACGGCCCCGGCTGCGCGCCCTGCACGATCCTCAACGGCAGCCTCTCCGGTGCCACCGCGACCCAGATTTCCGGCTCCACCACCTTGGGCAGTTCCGGTTCCTTCGCCGTGGCGGTGCAGAACGGCACTTCGGGCCTCACCTCGGGCACCGTTGCGCTGACCATGGCCGCGCCGCCCGCCCCCACCATCACCAGCTTCACCCCCGCGTCGGCCACCATCGGCAGCACCGTGACCGTGACCGGCACCAATTTGGTTGCGGGCACCACCGCAGCAACCATGTCGCTCGCGGCGCAGGCCGGGGGGACGCTCACGGCGCCGCTCGCCAGCGCCACCGCCACCAGCCTGATGTTCGTGATCCCGGCCGGAACCGCGACCGGCACCGTCACCGCCGCCCTGGTGGGCCAGACCGCGACCTCCTCCGGCACCCTCACCATCACGCCCTCCAGCACGTTCACCTTGAGCACGACGCCCGCCAGCGCCACGGTCATCAAGGGCCAGACGGTCTCCTACTCGGTCCAGATGGCCAGCACCAACGGCTTCAGCCAGTTGGCCCCGCTGGCCATTTCAGGACTCCCCTCGGGCGTCACCGCAGCCTTCAAACCAGCCAGCATCTCTGCCGGGCAGACCTCAATCCTGACCCTGACCGCGCCCACAACCCAAGCCGTCGCGACCTCCACCCTCACCGTTTCCGCCGCCGCCACCGTGGACGGCCTGCCGGTTTCGCAAACGACCACCGCGTCATTGGCGGTCACGGCCCCCACCACCTCCTTCCTCGGACGTACTGTGGTGGCCGACCCTGCTGAAACCCCGCTCGTCGGCGTCGCCGTCAGCATGGTGGGGCAGGACGGCAGCGGCAACGCGACCGGCTGCACGGGCAAGACGACCTCGGACGCGGCGGGCAACTTCGCCCTGACGACTCTGGCCGCCAACTGCGTCGGGCCTCAATTGGTGGCGTTCGACGGCAATTCCGTGACCTCGCCGGTGGGCACCTATGCGGGTCTGCAGTTGGTGTTCACGCTCGTGAGCGGGTCGGTGGTGGTGTCGCCCGTGCTGGTCCACCTGCCGATTATCAACACAGCGGAAACGTTCAGCGTCATCCAGAACGACACGGTGGACCAGTCGTACACCTTCAAGACCATCCCCGGCCTGAAGATCACGGTGTACGCCGGGACCACGTTCACGAAACAGGACGGGACCAAGCCGGACCCGTTTCCGCTGGCGGCGATCGAAGTGCCTGTGGACCGGTTGCCGGACGTGATGCCGACGACCACGGCGGGAGTCGGGGCCTTTATTGTCGCTTTCCAACCCGCGGAATCGAACGCGAGCGCGCCGGTGGCGGTGTGGTATCCGAATACGCTGAACACCGCGCCGGGGACGAACGTGCCGCTGATGACGCTGGACCCGACCAAGGGCCGTATGGTGCCGTACGGGACGGGTACGATCTCGACGGACGGGACTACGATTACTCCGGATGTGGATCCTTCGACGGGGACGAAGCAGCAGCGGTATGGGATTACGCATTTTGATTGGCATGGGCCTTTGGCGGGGCCGCCGAATCAGGCGGATCCGACGCCGGGATTGGATAATCCGTCGGCAGGTGAGCCTGTTGATCTGGCCTCGGGGGTCGATGTCATTACGTCGACGGATATATCCTTCGCAGGTGATCGGGGCTCGCTTTCGCTGACTCGAACCTATCGGACGCTCGCGGCTCAGGGGCCGATTCCTGGCCCGTTCGGATGGGGCTCCTACCACAACTTTGAATACAGGCTGGACACGCTTTCTCCCCAAAGCGCTGCGGTCATCAATTTGATTCTGCCGAGCGGGACGCGAATACCCTTCACGCTACAGGCCGACGGAACCCTGACCAACACCACGGTCCCAATGGTGGCGGGGTGGGTCATGGTCCCTTCAAGCAATGGAACTACCACCCTGACGATGAAGGGTGGCACCTACTACCAATTTGTTCCTGGGATACCTCCGACCGGCTCCGTCCTCGTGGCAATAGGTGACCCAAACGGAAATATAACGACAATTGTCCGTCAGTCAGGACAGCCGCAGCTTATCGCCGAGATCGACGATCCTGTCGGCCGGAAGCTCCTGCTCGAGTACAGCGGTTATAACGTGACGAAAGTCACGGATCCGATTGGAAGGGCGGCGAGCTATACATACAATTCAGCTGGATATCTGGCGACATTCACCAACGTCTTGGGGGGCGTAACGACGTATCAGTATGACTCTCAAGGGCGACTGACAAAGATAACGGACCCACACGGCGCAACGGGCACCAATACCTACGACGCCAACGGGCGCGTGGCTAGTCAGACACTTCCAAGTGGCGGGACCATGAGTTACGGCTATACACTGGTGAACCCCTTGGTGCCAACGAGTCCGATCACACAGACGACGGTCACCGACTCCCTTGGAAATGTCACGATCTACAGGTTCAGTACCCAGGGGTTCGTCATTGGTGTCACGGATGCAGCAGGCCAAACCCGAAAAATCGCTCGTCAGTCTGGGTCAAACCGCATACTGTCTATGGCCGGCTCTGGCACATGTCCAGTTTGCGGTGACACAAAGTCTGGCGACGTGAGTTTTACTTACGACGCAAGGGGGAACATGCTTACCAAGACGGATTCCCTCGGTAATACATGGACTTTCACATACGAGCCGGCCTTTGACCATATTGCCTCCGTGGCCGATCCCATGGGGAACGTCGCGACGTGCCAATATGATACACGCGGCAACTTGGTTAAAATTACCGACGCCCTAGGCGGCGTTGTTGCCTTCACTCGCGACGGAACGGGGCTAATAACGAGCGTGAAGGATCCGGCTGGCAATCGGACGAACTTTGCCTATGACTCGGTCGGCAACCTCGTCGCTAGTACTAATCCACTGGGTCAGAAAACGCAGTTCAGCTATGATGCCGTGTCCCGCCTTGTGGCTCGGATGAGCGCTTTGGGGCGCACCTCGGCACTGGGTTTCAACGCAGGAGACGAGACGACCGCTATAACTGATCCAAGTGGTCATTCGACGCTGCTGGCCTATGATGGTGCCGGGCTTATTTCGTTCGTGACTGATCCCAACGGCGGAAAAACGACTATCAAGTATGACGCGGCGGGCCGCGTCGCCTCTAGGGTTGATCAGTTGGGCAGAATCTTGTCCTATCAGTATGACCTAAACAACAATCTTGTCGGCCTTACTAATCGGCGCGGCCTGCATGTTGCCTACTCATACAACTCGCTAAATAGACTCGTGTCCGAGACGTATTCGGACGCGACTGTCCAGCGCAGCTATGATTCGTACGGTCGGATTGTCAGCATAGTTGATTCGCAGTCTGGCACCTTTAGTATGACCTACGATCTGACTGGCCGTCTTGTGCGGATGGTGGGCCCGACGGGTTCCCTTAGCTACACGCGTGACGCTCTGGGCAGGGTGGTTTCTCGGCAAGTAAATGGCCAGGCAGCCGCAAAGTACGCTTACGACGCCAATGGCAATTTGGTAAGCGCAACGCTGGGATCTGCATCCGTCGGGTACACGTACGACGCTAGAAACTTGGTTATTGCCGCTGCTAGGTCCAACGGTGTCGCCGGGTCCTATGCCTTTGATTCGGTGGGTAGGCTTGCCAGCATTTCTGAGACATTCGGAACCAGCGTACTGCTCTCGCGAACCTTCTCGTACGACGCCGACGACGAGATCTCGGCTGCGTCTGCTGACTTGGGGCTGCCTCTATCAACATCGGCGGCCGTGGGGGTATTTGATGCCGCGAATGAAGTGACTTCCTTTGGCAGCGCTAACTACACGACTGATGCGGATGGCAATCGGCTGACTGAAACTTCATCGGTTGGAACCACTAGCTACGCTTGGGACGCTCGGGGCCGTCTCCAGAGCATTCAGTCGCCAGCCGGCGCGGTGACGTCGATGGTCTACGATCCGGCTGGCCAAATGATACAGAAGCGGACGAAGTCAGCGGGCCAGGACATCACCGAGCGGTACGTGGTTGATGACGTCTCGAACGTTGTGTCCATTCAGCAAGGCGACTCAATTGTCACGTCTGTCCTCGATGGTCGCCACGCGAACTCTGTAATCGCTATGGTTCAGGGTGCCTCAACGGTGTTTCCCCTGCACGACCAAGTCGGAAGCTCTACAGTGTATGCCGACGCTACAGGAAATGTTGCTCAGCACGGGTTCTACGAACCTTTCGGAGCTCAGACGGTTGCTGGATCGGTCACTATTTCCCAGTTCGCAGGTATGTCGTCAGTTTCTGGAGGACTGTACTATGATCGCGCTCGCTACTACGACAGTACTACTGGGCGCTTCTTGAGTGAGGACCCGCTAGGAATTCTAGGCGGCGGCGCAAACGGTTATTCGTATGTAGGGAATAGCCCCATCAACCGCATTGACCCAACTGGGCTGGTTGATGTGAATATTGTAGATAAGACCGATGGCTCCTACACTGAAGCGCAAGCGTATAACAGCTGGTGGTACTTTACCATCGCTGGTCATGGTAATCCTGCCGACCCTAACCACATCTATACGAAGAGCAGCGATGACGGCAAGCCAGTCTCGGTCAAGGATGTTGGAGAGCAGATCATCAAGCACGGTTGGGATCCAGAAGTGCCGATTCGGGCGATCATATGCGAAGGCACAAAAGGAGGGGATGATAAGAGCTTCGATGCCAACTTAGCGCAGTATCTCGCCAACAAGACGGGCGCTCCGGTGACGATTCAGGGATCGCCGAACGATGTAAACGTGACGGTCTATCAATTCGCCGGATTCAATGTGTGGTCCAGTGCCGACCCGGGTGCAGGTGGGTGGCACAACATTACTAAGACACCGCAGAACCGTCCGTAGGTATGCCTATCCAAGGCCGTCCCGGCTCCAATCTAGCGTGTCGATACCCGCGGGAGAGCAGTGACAGTGTTGATTCGAAAGTTCGGTGCCAGAGGTCAGTGACAATATGAACGGCAAAATCAGTGTGGCGGCGTTCCTTCTAGGTTTTGTGGCGGGGGCGAGTTTGCTCGCCCAATCTCCCATCACCTACCAATACATCTACGACAACGCCGGCCAGCTCACCGCTGCCATCGACTCCACCGGTGTAATCGTCCAATACGTCTACGACCCCGCCGGTAATATCGTCGCCATCAACCGCGGTGCGGCGAACGGCTCCCTCTCGCTCCTAAGTTTCAATCCCACCTCCGCATCCCCTGGTGCGTCGGTCACCCTCGTCGGGTCGGGCTTCAGCACCACCGCGTCCAGCAACACCGTCAAATTCAACGGGGTCGCGGCGACGGTCACCGCCGCGACGGCCAACACCATCACCGCCACCGTCCCCGCGACGGCCACGGTCGGGCCGATCACGGTCACCGTTGGGGGCGTCAGCGTCACTTCCACCACCAACTTCACGCCGCTCGCCGCGCCCACCATCACCTCCATCAGCACCCCCTACGTGCTCGCCGGGCAGACCGGGCTCACCGTCGTCCTGTCGGGCGTCAACCTCACCGGGGCTACGTTCACGGCGCAGCCCGCCACCGTCCCAGCCGCCCTCACCATCACCAACTCGGCCATCACCGCGACCTCCGCCACCCTAACCATCAGCACGGCCAGCAGCGCGGCCAGCGCGGTGTTCGTAGCCACCAACAGCATCGGCAATTCCGGCATTTTCGGCAACGCCACCAACAGCCTCGCGATCCTGCTCCCCAACCAGGATTCCGACGGCGACGGGCTCACCAACGCGCAGGAAATCGCGCTCGGCACCAACCCGCTCAACGCGGACACGGACGGCGACGGCATGCCCGACGGTTGGGAGGTCCACTTCGGCACCAATCCGCTGGTGAACGACGCCGGCGTCGCTTCCGCAGCTGCGGACGGGCTCACCAACCTGCAGGAGTACCTCGGCGGAACCGACCCGACCAACAAGGACCGCGCGGTCCCCACGGTGTCGAAGGTGACCACGGTCACCGGCACGGGCACCAACAGCGGCACCTACATCAACAGCGCCCTCACGCTGGTGTTCAGCCACGCGATGCTGAATCCGACGCAGATCGCGGCGCTGCAGGCGATTCTGGCCAAGGACACGAACGGCACGGTCACGGTGACCGGTGCCGGGGCGACGGTGAACGGGACGGCGACCTTCTCGTCGGACGGCACGCAGCTCACATTCCAGCCTGCGCAGAACCTGCTGGTTTCCACCACCTACACAGTAAAGGCGACGGCGTACCGTACGACGACCGGCGTGCCGATGGCTGCGGCCTTTACCGGCACGTTTACGACGAACGCGATTGCCGACCTGACGCCGCCGACGGTTTCGCGGACCAGTCCGTTCAGCGCCGAGACGGGTGTCCCGATCAACGCGGCGTTCACGATCCAGTTCAGCAAGGCGATCGATGGCACTACGCTGGTGACCGGGATCAATACCACCAACGCGTGCAATTTCCCGACAACTGCGAATGGCACATACAAGTTCATCACGTTGATGATGTACGACACGACGACCGGCTGCTACCTGCCGGGCAGCGTGACGTTGGATTCGTCGGGCAGGATTGCGACGTTCACGCCGACGAGCGCGTTGCCGGTCGGTCGGCAGATCGACGTGTTCCTCAACCAGAACGGGACGATCCAAGATCTGGTGGGGAATAAGATGACGAACGCCCCCAGTTACTACTTCACGACGGGGTTCGCGACCAGCACGACCGCGCCTTCGATCACCAGCTACAGTCCGCAAAACGGCGACGCGGGGATCAGCGTGAACGCGCAGGTGATGATCCAGTTCAGCACGTCGATCAACGAGGTGACGGCGATCAACGGAGTGCAGGTGACGCAGAACGGGGTGTCGGTGCCGGGGGCGTTCAGCTTCCAGAACAACGACACTCAACTGATTTTCACGCCGACGAACCCGTATGCGCTGGGGACGGTGACGGTGTCGACGACGCCGGGGGTGACGGACAACGCGGGGAACGTGATTTCGAACACGGTGGCGTTCACGTTCACGGTGGATACGGCGGCGCAGACGTCGCAACCGACGGTGACGTCGTACAACCCGCCGAACAGCATCACGGGGATCGGGCGGAATGTGACGCTGCAGGCGCGCTTTAGCACGCGGATCAACCAGATGACGGTGTCGAACACCAGTTTCGTGGTCGTGGACAACAATTCGGGGCTGGCGGTGTTGGGAGCAGTGACGGTGTCGGCGGATCGGCGAACGGCGTCGTTCGTGCCGACGAGTCCGTACGCCGCCAATGAGCGCTATTGCTGGTATCTGAATTCGTCGTACACGTCAAGCACCATTGTGGACCTGTACGGCAACAATCTGTACGGGTTCAGTTCCTGCTTTACGACCGGAACGGCAAACGACACGACCGCTCCGACGGTGACGCAGGTGACGCCTCCGAGCGGGGCGACGGGCGTGCCGTTGAACTCGCTGGTGTCGGTGCAGTTGAGCAAGCCTCTGAGCCAGTTCGCGTTTTTGAACGAAGCGGGCGGGGTAGTGATGCCCACTACAGTTGGCCCTGGACAGAGGGGCGGCACGCCCGCGAACGACCTCGGCTTTTTCTCTGGTGGCACTTCGCTCACGATCAAAGCAGCTGCCCACGGCGCAGCGGTGTGTAATTGCCAAATCCCCGTTAATCCAGACGGCTCTTTGGCCGGGACACCCTCGTCGAATTACAACTTCACGTTGCAAGGCGCCGTTTATCCGACAACATATGGCGGCGACGGGATCAATCACTTCACTGGAGGTGGTAGCAATGTTGATGTAAACGGGCAGAACTTTGGATTTGCAGGAAAACAGACCACCGACACCACTGATCCCGCGGCGATCCGGCTTGGGGCTCTTGTCGGGACGTTTAAGTCCCAACCGACGAATCTCGACTGGTTTGTAATCGGTTTCGGCAAGACGGTGACAGTTCCCGCAGGTGGTGCGGATCTCTATGTAGCGTTCAACGACAGCTACAACTACGACAACCTTGGCACGTACTCGATCAGCCTCACCACGTCGACCTCGACCCCGACTCCCGCCATCACCTTGACCACAGGCGGTGTAGCGGTCCCCGGAGCCGCCTCCCTCAGTACCGACGGCCTCACGCTGAACTACCTGACCAACGCCAACCTTGCAGCCAGCACCAACTACACCATCAGCGTCCAGAACGCTGTCGATTACGTCGGCAACGTCGTAACCCCGTTCACCTCGAAGTTTTCGACCGGCACTTCCGCCGACACCTCGAACGGCATCATCCTGAGTTTCAGCCCGCTCAACACCCAGGGCAGTACCAGCCCCACCTCCCCCGCGACGAAGACGCCGGTTGCCGTCAACGCTCCCATCGTGGTCACCTACAGCAAGTTCGTCGACCCGCTGTCGGTGAATTCGAGCAGCTTGTACGTCTACACCAACAACAACAGCCTCCATCTGGCAGGTACCTACACCATCGACAACTCCGGCAACAACGGACCCGGCGGCATTGTCACTTTCACGCCGTCCGCCAACCTGCCGTCCTCGTCGCAAATCTGCGTCTACTCCGGCTACAACGCGTCGGTTCTCGACCTCTCCGGCAATACGTTCAACAACGCCCAGGTCTGCTTCTACACCGCAGGGACGGCCGACACCACGCCGCCGACCATCACCTCGGTCACGCCGACCAACGGCTCCAAAAGCCTCGGCCTGAATACGACGGTCACGCTGACCTTCTCCAAACCCCTGAACCCGAACACGGTCGGCACCTCCACCTTCAACCTCTTCAACGGCACCACCCGGTTGAATCCCAGCGTCAGCCTGTCGTCCGATTACCAGATGGTGACGATGTCCACGGGTCTGCCGAACAATGTGACGATCACGGTGGTCGCAACCAGCGGGGTCCAGGACCTCGCTGGCAATCCGCTGGCGGACTTCAGCAGCACCTTCACCACGGTGCAGGTGACCTCGGGAACGCGGCCCAGCGTGACCGGACAGCGGCCGGGCAGCAATGCGTCGCAGGTTCCGACGAACAGCCCGGTGATCCTCTTCATCAATGAACCGCTGGACCCGACTACGGTCGCCGGGGCCTTCAACGTGTCGCAGAACGGTGCCATCGTGCCCGGCGCGGTGACGATGAGCGGCAACAACCAGGTGGTCCAGTTCACGCCCACCAATCCGTTCACGGCGGGGGCGTACGTGCAGGTGTTCTTCTCGCAGAACGCCAAGGATACTTTTGGCAACCAGCTGTACAACTTCCAGTACGCGTTCACAGTCGCGCCGGATACGACCAAGGTGGCTCCGACGATCACCTCGACCGTGCCGTTCAACGGGGCGGGGAACGGGTATTACGGTTACGCTGGCGTGCCGACCAACGCGCCGATCGACATCGCTTTCAGCAAGCCGATCGATCCAACTACGGTCAACAGCACGAACTTCGTGCTAGCGTTCTGCGGCAACAACGGTCAGTTGGTGAACAGCACCGTGAGCCTGCGGACGCCGAATACTGTGCGGATTACGCCGAGCAGTTCGCTGTTTGCGAATTTCAACAGTCCGGGATACTGCTACACGGTCTCCACGAACGTGAAGGACACGAACGGCAACGCCTTGGTGAACGGGCTCTCGAACTACTTCTATACCGGTACGGGCAAGGACACGGCGCAGCCGCAGGTGAGTTCGATTACGCCGCCCAACGCGAGCACGGGCGTCGGGACAAATGCCCCGGTGCACGTGCGGTTCAACAAGCCGATCAATGTGCTGACAGTGTCGACGAGCACCGTCCAAATCACGACGCTGGTGAACGGGACGGCCACGCCGATTGCTCCGATGAGCATCAGCTTCGTGAACCTCGGCACAGGCAACATCAGCGCGACGGAAGTGCTTATGACTCCGATCAACATCCTGCCGGACAACGCCGTGATCAATGTGGCGGTTTCGAATGTGCAGGATCTGGCCGGGAACAATGTGGTGCCGTTCACTTCCAGCTTCACGACCCAGGTGGGCCCGGATTCGGTGGCTCCCAAGGTGATCAGTACGAACCCGTTCAGCCAGCAGACGGTGACGAACACGTCGGTGGTCACGCTGAACTTCAGCAAACCGGTGGATCCACTGACGCTGGTGAACTACAACAACATTTCGGTTTACGACTACACGCTGGGCGTGTACCTGACCGGAACTTGGTCCCTGTCTCCAAACGCGTTGACGGCTACCTTTACGCCGACGGACAGCAGCGGCAACACGACAAGCCTGGGCGTCGGGCGGCAGTTCCAAGTGGGTTGGAACTACTATGTGACGGACCTTGTGGGGAACGGACTGCAGGGCAGCTCGTTCAACTTCTACACGTCGATCACTCCTTCGGCCCTGACGCCGCAGGTTACATACACGAATCCCGAGAGCGGGCAGACCGGGGTGCCGATCAACGGGCTGATCCAGGTGCTGTTCAACGAGCCGGTACAGGCCGGGACAGTTTCCGGGGTGACTCTGAGCCAGGGCGGGACCGCGCTGCAAGGGGTGGTGAACACCCTGAGTCAAGGCAACGCGCTGCTGACACTGACGCCTCCCGCGCTCTTGCAGGGAAGCACGCCCTACACGCTGACGGTCAGCGGGGTGAAGGACGCCGCCGGGAATGGCTTGAGCGCTGCGGTGATGAGTTCGTTCACCACGGCTCCGGGCGCGGATTTGAGCTACCCGCAGGTGACGGCCTACAATCCACCCAATGGTTACCGTGGGGCTGGCACAAACGCGACGCCGAGCTTCCAATTCAGCAAGCGGATGGACGTCGTTTCGTTCAACCAGTCCACTGTCTCGATGTACAACAGCAATACCAGCCAGTACATCGGGATCAACATCGTGTCGTCTGCAGACCGCAAGAGCGTGACCATCCAGCCGACAAGCGCGCTCCAGCCATCGACATCGTATTGCTTCCAAGTGAGCGGCGCGTACGACTTGGTCGGCAATTCGGTCTACAGCAGCCCATGCTTCATTACGGGAACCGGGACGGACACGACCGCGCCGGTGATCAGCCAGATGAATCCGCCCAACGGGACGACCAGCGCGATCAACACTACGCTGCAGTTCTACGCGAACAAACAGATCAGTGCGATGTCATTCAACTCGACTACTCCGGTGCAATTGAAGACGACGACGGGTGGCACCGTCGTGAACGGTACCGCGACCTTGGCGTCGGACCTGCAAACGATCACGTTCAAGCCGAGTGCCAACCTGACGGCATCGACCAGCTACACCGTGAAGGTGTCGGGTTTCACCGACATCACGGGGAACCTGCTTACGGCGTTTACGGGCCAGTTCTCGACCGACGCGACGGGTGTCACCGACACCGTTTCTCCGATCATTACCACCACAGTGCCCACGAACGGCGCGAAGGGGATCGCGACCAACGCTAGCATCACCATCAACTACAGCAAGCCGATCAATCCGATCACGGTCAACGCAAGCAATATCTACATTTACGGGCAACAGAGCAACCTGCAGATTCCCGGTACCTACGCGGTGACGAACACAGCCACAACCAGTACTGTTGTGTTCACGCCTACGGCTCCTGTTCCGGCGGGCACGGTGGTCTACGTCTACCCGAACTACCAAGCCTACGTCCAAGATTATGTCGGCAACAACGCCCAAGGCGGCAGCTTCAGCTTCACCACGGCCAACACGGTGGACACCACGCCGCCGACCGTGACCTCGGTAACGCCGTCCAGCCAGTCCACCAACCAAGGACTGAACACGATCATCACGCTGAACTTCTCGAAGTCGCTGAACCCGAACACAATCAACTCGAACACGTTCGCAGTCTTTAACGGTCCGAACCGGTTGAGCACCTCGATCAACTGCTCCAGCCCATGTACTTCTGTAACGCTGTCGCCCTCTGGTCTGACCTCGAGCAGCACCATCATCGTGACGGCGACCAACGGGGTGCAGGACCTCTCCGGCAATGCGCTGGCTTCCAGCAGCGCCTTCCCGAACCTGCAAATGCAGTTCACGACCGGCGCGCCGGGTAGCAACAGCCGACCGTCTGTGAACAGCCAGAGGCCCGCGAGCGGCGCGACGAACGTGCCGTTGACTTCGCCGGTAACCCTCTTCATGAACCAGGCGATGGACCCGTCGACAACCACGGCCGGTCTGCAGGTTTCGCAGAATGGCGTGCTTGTTGCGGGCAAGGCAGCGTTGGATCCCACCGGGACCATCCTGACCTTCACCCCGACCGCGCCGTTCGCCAACGGTGCCTTGATCCAGGTCTTCCTGCCGACCACGGCGCTGAACACCTTCGGCAACCAAGCCTACTCCTACTCAGGACAGTTCACGACAGTGGCAAACTTGACGACAGTGGCACCGGTTATCACGGGCTACATCCCGTCGAACGGGGCCCAGAGTGTGCCTCTGAATCCAGTGGTGGAGATCCAGTTCTCAAAGCCCATTGACGCCACGACTCTGACGTCGGCCACGGCCAGCAGTGTATCGCCGTGCGGTGCCACTACGAGTAACGTTAGCTTGTGCATCCAGCAGAACGGGCAGCTGATTCCGGTAACGGTGTCGATGCGGGCCCCGAATGTGATTCGGATGACGCCGAAGAACAACTTGGGCACCACGCCGCCGAACTATTGCTTCACCGTGAACACCAACGTGAAAGACACTACCGGGCTGGCCTTGGTGAATCCCGCGGCCTACTGCTTCACGGTGGGCTCCGCGACCGACACGGTCCAGCCTGCGGTGAGTTCGATCACGCCTCCGGACACTTCAGTGGGCGTCTCGGAAGCAGCGCAGGTGTATCTGCACTTCAGCAAGCCGCTGAACCCGTTGACGGTATCGACGGGGGCCAGCGGCAGCATCCAATTGACGGCGGGCGGGCAGGCGATTACCCCGGCGGCGATCAGCTTCACGAACCTCTACGGGACGAATACGCAGCAGGATGTGATCGTGACTCCCTACGGCACGTTCCCGGCCAACACGCCGGTGACTGTGACCGCGACCTCGGCGGTGCAGGATCCGTCGGGCAACGCCCTGCAGACGGCTAGCGGCACGACGGCGACCTTTACGACGGCGGCGGGAGCCACGTTTGGCTACACCTACGCCTCCAGTTCGCTCCCGGTCAGCGGCAGCAAGGGCATTCCGATCAACAGCGCATTGTTCGTGACGAGCCCGATACCGCTTGATCCGACCACCTTGGGCACGAACGCGATCACCCTCTACGACAACACGGTGAACAACGGTTCGTACACCACGACGAGCGCGCCGATGTTGTCGCCGGATGGCAAGACGCTGTCGGTGGCGCCGACCGCGAATCTGGCCGCCGCGCACAGCTACTACATGTATTGGAACCAGTACGGAAACGTGCGGGACATCAACGGGAATTACTTCGGAGGGAGCAGTGCCAGCTTCACCACCGCGTCGGCAGCCGTGACCAGCGCCCCAACCGTCATTTCGACCAATCCGCCGAACACCTTTACCGGTGTGCCGACGGATCTGACGGTCCAGATCCTGTTTAGCGAGCCGATCCAGCCGAATACGATCTCGGGCATTACGCTGGCGGCGGGCAAGACGTTGATTCCGGTCACCACGGCTTTCAGCAACGGGAACCAGACACTGTCGCTGACGCCTCCCGCGTTGCTGACGCCGAGCACGACGTTTACGCTGACGATTGCCGGGGTGGTCGATCTGGCGGGCAATGCGATGGCGACCGCGACCCAGACGTTCACCACGGGGACGCAGGTGGCTCTGGCGAGGCCTACGGCGACGATCACGCCCGCTTACGGGACCACGGCGGTATCGAAGACGGTCGCGCCGACGGTGCTGTTCAGCGCGCCCATCAATCCTCTGACGCTGAACTCGTCCAACGTGTACCTGATCAACAGCAGCACGGGGACCAGCGTGCCGGGGACGCTGACCGTGTCTTCCGACAACCTCACGGTGACCTTTACGCCAACGGCGGCTCTGGCTGTGAATATCCAGTACTATCTGGGGGTGTTCAATGTCAGCGACGAGGCCGGCAACGTATATGGCGGCAGCAACACTTACTTCACTACCGGGCCGTAAAGTGGGCTGCGGTACTGGTAGGGGTGCTTAAGGCCAATGCCGCAATGTGTGCTTCCCGCGGATGAACAGGACTACTTGGTGTTGACGCTGCGGGAAGCACGGTTAAGGCCGCCTGAAAGGTCGGCCGCAGCCAAGAATGGCCGATGCCACTTATTTTTCGCGTCGGGGCCCGACGTATCCAACCGGGGCGGTCAGAACCTGCGCCTTGCGGCGCATGAGGAGGCTGAAAGCCACCTCGCAGCCAGGAATGGCCGCCCCACACGCGCCCGCGAGCACTTGCTGGAAGCCCGTTGACCACATGGGCGAAGCGGGGACGGCGCGCTTTGCAGCTAAAAGTAAACGGCATTGGCCAAGAATGGCTGCCCCACACAGCAGCGGAGCCATACCCAAACTTGGCTCAGGAATTGCGGGCCGGGATCGAGACCGGGGTTCCGTCAAAGGCCGTGAACTGGAAGCCGGTGAAGCTCTCGGTAAACGTTCCGACGTTGTCTTTCATAAATGCGATGGCGACAGCCTCGCCTAGGTCGAGCCCGGCGGCGGCGTCGCTCCGGTAGTGGATTCCAGCCCAGTCGCGGCCCATGGGAATGTTGAAGGCCAGCTTGTTCAATTCTCCTCCGATGGTAAGCGCCTCGTTGGCAGCGGGGATCAGCGATAGTCCGTCGTCGCTGGGCACCACAACGCCGCTGACCAAATCGGCTTCTGCGAAGAGGGCCTTCAATACGGTTGTACACGCGCCGGCGATGACCGCGTGTCCGGCGGGATACGACGGGTGGAGTGGACAGCCCTCCACATAGGCCTGCGGCAGCAGCGCGTTACCGCTGGATTGGATGTTCGCCGCCAGGCCTTTCGAATTCAGCAGATCTGGATGGACGGGGTACTTTGCTGCTCCCGCTAGGGTGTTGTAGACGCAGCCCGCGAAAGCTTCGGGTCTCACCCGACGGTGGACGGCCCATTTCTGGTAGCAAGCGGGCTTGAGCGCTAGGTTCGCCACGCGTGCGACCCAATCCAGCACGTGCGCGCTGCCGAAGGTAGTGAAGCCAGTCTGAATCCTCGAACCCTTGTACGGATTGGTTTTGTTGAGCTGGTAGGTGTTGAAGTTGAGGACGGCCTCGGGGTACTGGCCCAGGATGATCAGGGCGGCTTGCAGAAATGCCTGATAGGTGTAGTCGTAGTGGACGAACTGCGCGAGGTCGCGGCCGTTGCGGATGTAGCGGAAGGTGGGATCGAAGACCTCGGTGCGGTAGGGCGGGAGGCCGGACTGTATCTCCAGCCACTCGGAATAGGCCGTCATGTAATCGAGGCCGGGCATTCCCGTGCGGTAGGTCTGCTCGCGCGGTGTCGAGCCGAAATAGACGGGCTGGAGGAGGTACTGGGATACGTAGGGTCCAACGAGGCAGCCGGGCGCGTTGCCGCGGAACAGGGTCGCAGTCGTGACTCGATTGGAGGCATCGCGCGGGCCTTGGTAGCCAGACAGGGCGTTGAGCTCGGCGGCGGCAGCCTGGGCAACTGGAGAGGACGCCAGCTGCGAGAAAGGCGTATCCCTGAGTGTTGCCTGCCAGTAGAGCTCGACCATTTCGGCGGCTGCTTGGGCGCTCGGGAACGAGGGCGGGACCGGCATGGAAAAGGTGTGTGGGTCCCCGCCCTCAAGGTCGTAGGTGAACGCCGACTCCATGTTCACGAATTTGCGCCCGTAGCCCAGGGGGATCGCTTCGAAATCCGAGTGTTGCTGTGTGGTCAGCGCGTGCAGCATTGCATTGTAGCTAGCAGCGTCGACCTCCCCGAGTTGCGAGTGCAGGAAGCCTTTGGTGAAGTTGGCGAAGCGGGAGGGATAACGCGTCTCGTCGCCGTTGGTGACGGTGCTAGCCGGGGCCCGGAGGCTTTCAGCCAAGGCTGCCGCGCGCCGCAGGTTCAAGGCCTTTTCGGCCCTGTCAGACCGTTGCGGCTCTTGGGCCGGGGCTACTGCGACGCCTGTGCCGGCTAGGGTGCCAGCGGTGATCAGGAAGTTCCTGCGCGAATCGGTGGGCATAGTCTCGGTACTTGTCCATTATCGCGGATCGCGGCTCTGGAAACCAGGTATTTTTTCACGCGGTGAGGCAACCTGTGCGTGCCTCACCGCGGGCTGTTAAAATGGTCTTTTCCCGCCAATGACCAACTTGATGGCCCGTTCCCTCGCCGAAGTCGATCCCGACATCCACCACCTCGTCCTCCGCGAGGCCGAGCGCCAGAACGGCCAGATCGAGCTGATCGCGAGCGAAAACTTCACCTCCGAGGCCGTCCTTGAGGCCACCGGGTCCGTCTTCACCAACAAATACGCCGAGGGCTACCCCGGACGCCGCTACTACGGCGGCTGCGAAGTCACCGACGAGGTCGAAAACATCGCCCGCGACCGCGCCAAAAAGCTCTTCGGTGCCGAGTACGTCAACGTCCAGCCCCACTCCGGGTCGCAGGCCAACCAGGCTGCGTTCGGGGCCGTCGTCAAGCCCGGCGACACCATCATGGGCCTCGACCTCGCCCACGGCGGCCACCTCACCCACGGCCACAAGCTGAACTTCTCCGGCAAGCTTTACAACGTCGTCGGCTACCAAGTCACCCAGCCCGACGGGGACCGGGGCGAGCGCATCGACTTCGACCACCTGGCCCAGCTGGCCGACCAGCACAAGCCCAAGATGATCATCGCGGGCGGCAGCGCCTATCCCCGCCAGTGGGATTTTGCGCGCTTCCGCGACATCGCTGATTCCGTCGGTGCCATCCTGCTAGTCGACATGGCGCACTTCTCCGGCCTCGTCGCCGCCGGCGTGCACCCGAATCCCTGCGAATACGCAGACATTGTCACCACCACCACCCACAAGACCCTGCGCGGACCCCGCTCCGGCATGATCCTGGCCCGCGAAAAGTACGGCAAGGCCATCGACCAGAACGTCTTCCCCGGCGTCCAGGGCGGCCCGCTGGTGCACGTCATCGCCGCCAAAGCCGTCTGCTTCCTCGAAGCCCTGCAGCCGGAGTTCATCACCTACCAGAAGCAAGTCGTCGCCAACGCCAAGGCCCTCGCGGCCGGGATGCAGGAAGCTGGCTTCCGCGTCGTTTCGGGCGGCACCGACACCCACCTGATGCTGGTTGACGTGTTTTCGAAGGGCGTCCGGGGCAAGGAAGCTGAGCAGTCGCTCGACCGCGCCCGCATCACGGTCAACAAGAACGGCATCCCGTTCGACGTCAATCCGCCCCTGAACCCCAGCGGCATCCGCTTGGGCTCCCCCGCAGCCACCACCCGTGGTTTCGGCGAGGACGAGATGCGCGAAGTCGCCTCCTGCATTGCCGCCGTTGTGTCCGCAGTCGGCGGACAGGCCGATCTGGAATCCACCATTGCGGGCGTCCGGGACCGCGTCGAGGCACTCACTTCGCGCTTCCCCCTGTACGCTTGGAAGCGACCGGTCTAACCATGGCCAACCCGGTGAAGGTCGCCATCGACGTCCGGCGCATCCGCGACTTCGGTGTCGGCACCTACATCCGGAATCTGCTGAAGGCCCTCGGAGACCTCGACACCGGCCACCATTTCGACCTCATCTGCATTGACGAGGACAAGTCCCAGTTCGCCGCGCTCCCCGAAAACTTCCGCACCATCGTCCACAACCGACGCGACTCGTCTAGGCTCGACCACCTCGAACTCCCACGCGTGCTGTTCGGACTCCGGCCCAATGTCACCCACATCCCCTTTCACCGTGTGCCGTTGCTGATCCGGCGGCCCTTTGTCGTCACCATCCACGATCTCAGCAGCCTCCTCTACGACGAGGCGTCCGGTCTCTTGCACCAAGCGCACATCTTCCGCCTCAAGAAGGGCTTGGAGCGCGCCGAGCGGATTATTGCCGTCTCCGGGGCCACCCAGCGCGACATCGTGAATCTGCTGCCCGAGTCCGCCAATCGCGTCCGGCTGATCTACAACGCGCCGGACCCGAAATTCGCCGACCACGGCCTTCCGTCCGATGCCCGCGCCGCCGGTCCCGACGCCATCAACCGCGAGCGCCATCGGATCTTGGAGCGCTACCAGATCCGCGATCCGTTCCTGCTCTACGCCGGGTCTATCCGACCGCAGAAGAATATTCCGCGCCTCATCGAGGCCTTCGCCGTGGTCAAGGGGCAACTGGAAAACCACCCGGTCTACAAGGATTTGCGCCTGATCATCATCGGCGACGAGATATCGAAACACCCCAACGTGCGCCGTGCCGTAATGCAGAGCCGGGTGGAGAACTCGGTGCGCTTCCTCGGGTTCATCCCTTTCGAAACCCTGCGGATCTTCCATGAGTTGGCGGTGGCGTTCGTGTTCCCGTCGCTGTACGAAGGTTTCGGCCTGCCCCCGCTGGAGGCCATGCTGTCTGGAACGCCGGTGGTCGCGTCGGCGGTCAGTTCGTTGCCGGAAGTGGTGGGCGGTGCGGCCATGCTGGTCAATCCAGAGAACGTCTTCGACATCGCGCGCGGCATCGAAGAGGTGCTGACCAAACCCGAATTGCGCCAGGAACTGATCGAGAAAGGGCTCAAGCAGGCAGCCAAATTCAGTTGGGCGCGGACGGCCCGCGAGGTTGCCGACCTCTACGAGGAAGTGGCGCAAGCGTCCCGCTAACCGCGTACGCCGGTGCTACAGCAGTTTTTCCAGTTCCCTGGCGAGGAAATCCTCGTTCAACCGACCCGTCCTATAGCTCCGCGCATCGAAATAGTGCCACTGGGCGTCCTTCCCCATGGGGCAATAGAAAAGGCCGTGTTCATGGACCGTGCTGCCGTCCAGCATGCGTTGGTTGAAGGCGCGCATCGACCCCCGCATCACGTATGGCTTTCCGAAATCCTCGGTCGACGTCGTCTCCTCGGTCGCCTCGAACTCGATTTGCAGCAAGCGTCCGCGCAGGTTGAGTTGGAACAGGACGGGTCCCTTGTCCGAGTAGTTCGACTCGGCGTAGGCAGGCGGGTCGAGGCTGACCGCCGGTTCCGCCAGCCGCCCGTTCAACTCCTCCACGAAATGCGCGCAGGTGGCATGCAACTCCACCGCGCCCCGCACTCGCAACGAGTCCACGCGCAGGCTCTCTTCCAGTTCGATGCGGTCCGTGTCGCTGACGGCGTCAATTGCCGCCGCCAACCGGTCCAGCCGGTCTGACGTCTTCCGTTTCCACTTCCCTGCCAATCCAAACAATGCGGGCCCTCACTACATCAAGAATATTCCGTCCCTGCAACTGGACCGAATCCCAGGCGCGGGGGTCGTGGACCGTCGCCTCGCTGGCGAGGTAGAGGCGGGAACCGCCGAGCCGCACGTATCGGATGCGGAGGCCGGCCTCCTCCGCCACCACCCAGCAGCGCCCTCCTGCTGGATGGGCGCGCAGTTCCTCGTTTTGGTCGAGCAACAGAAGGTCGTTGCCGTGGAACAGGGCCGGGAGGATCAGTTCGGGACCCAGCCGCGCGGCCACCGGCCGTACCAACCCGGCCAGCAGCGAGCCCGGAAACGGCGCGTAGCCGCGGAACAACGCCAGGTTTGCGTCGCTGCCCGGTCCAATCCGCTGCCTAATGACCGGAATTGCGCGAACCTCGCTCTCGGCTTCATTCGGGTAACGCCACAACAATTCCGCAACCGAAACTCCCAATGCCTGCATCAAACGGTCTGCCGATTCCGGCGAGAGAGACCGGTTGTCTTTTAGAACATTGTGCATGTGCGGTTGCGAAACGCCGCATAGGCGGGCGAGGCGGCGCACTGTCACCGTGCCCTGCTGGACGCGGAGCCTCGCGGTCTCGACCAAGCGCGAAATGAGTTCCTGGATTTGCACGGCGCGGGATATATCCCACAGCTATAGGTGTACCGACTTTATCACGCCATTCGCGGTCCTGGATGTACCGGTACTGTGCTTGTGTCTTTATTATCAACGACTTGCCCGTCCGTAAGTGTTATTCCGAAGTGTAACCTAATTGCTCCGGCGCCGGGTATCGGGCAAAGTGATAACAGAGATCGGCGACGCCAAGGCGTCTAACCGGGAGGAGCATTTCGTGAGTTTTGAATGGAATCGATCCGAGGTTCTTGGATTGGCGAAAGAGGGGTGTTCGCAATGCCGTGGTTACGGATTGCGGAGTACCAGCAGGACGGCGCAGCCCGTCCCATGCAATTGCGTCCTGCGGGCGATTTTCCGGGCTTGCCATCGCAAGTTCCGGTCCTGTTCGCACCTGGACACGCAAGTCTCCACGGCTCGGCTCGAATCCGTCCACGGGCGGGAGCACAAGCGGGCTTGGGGTCTGAAGAACGAGGAGTTCGTGGCCGACTTCGTTCTGGTGGCCAAGCGTACGCTGAACGAGGCCGACTACCGGCTGTTCCGCTACCACTTCTTGTTGGGCGCGGACTGGAAACTCTGCTGTCAGCAACTCAACGTCGACAGGGGTACCTTCTTCCACCTGGTCTACCGGATTGAGGAACGCCTCGGACGGGTTTTCCGGGAACTGCAGCCGTACGCCCTGTTCCCGCTCGACGAGTACTTCGGCGGTTCCGCGCGGAAGCTTGTCGACGACCTCCCGGACCCCGAGCGTACCGGCGGCAACGTGATCCAGATGCCGGACCCGGCAAGGATCGCGGCCAAGCTGGCGGAGCGGGCGGCCAAGCGCGCAACCCTGCGCCCGCCCTTGCGCAAAGCGGCGTAACCCTGCCGCTACCATCGAGACCATAGGATCGGCCCACGGACTACCCTCCGTGGGCCCTTTTTATTTGCGCCGCCGGGAATAACCTGCACGAAACGCGGGATAATGCCAACGTGGACGCAACCGCACAACTACCCCAAGGTCTCGAAGAGAAGCACAAGCTGGCCACGAGATGGTTCCATTGGATCAACTTCCCGATCCTCAGCCTGATGATCGCAAGTGGCATGTTCATCTATTGGGCCTACGATCCCTACCGGGTCGGACTCGGCTCCATCACCCTGTTCCATTTTTTCCCCGATTGGTTCTACAACGTTACCCAAGTGGGCCACAAGCTCAACCTTGGCATGGCGATCCACTTTGCCTTGGCATGGATCTTCGCGCTCAACGGCGTCGCCTACGTTCTCTACACCGCCATTTCCGGCGAGTGGCGGGAACTGGTGCCGGAGAAGAAATCGTTCCGCGAGGCGGCCCTGGTCGCGATGCACGACATGGGCTTCAAGGTCGCCCTCCCTCCACAGGGACGGTACAACGCCGCGCAGCGCATTACCTACACCCTGATTGTCTTCATGGGAGCGCTCAGCCTGGTCACTGGACTGGCCATCTACAAGCCCGCGCAACTCAATTCGCTCCTCGCCCTGCTGGGCGGCTACGAATGGGCTCGTTGGGAGCACTTCTGGCTCACCATGGGCTACGTCGGATTCTTCGGCATCCACATCGGCCAGGTGATCAAGGCGGGATGGGCGAATTTCCGGTCGATGGTTTGCGGCTACGACATCGCCGCTACAAAGGAGGTTGGACATGGAGCCTAAGAACATCAAACTCACGCCGCAGCAGGAGATCGAGCGCCGCACTCGCCGTTCATTCATGGTGATGGGAGGCGGGGCGCTGGTTGGCACCGCCGGACTGGCGACGCTGCTTTCCGGTGCCCCCGAGGGCGACATCCCGCCCGGACTGCGCAAGATCCTCGGCTTCAACGAGTCCGTCGTCCGCACGGCCCTCTACTCCAACGACCATCTGGTCCAGACCTACCCCGCCTCGGCCATCGGCAAACAGAAGGTCAACGGGGATGTCGGTATCGACACGGACCTCGACATGGCCGCCTGGAAGCTGGAAGTGGTCCCGTACCGCGCCACCGCGCCCGCGCTCCAGTTGACCATGGACGACGTGAAGAGCCTGCCGCGCCATGAGGAGACCATCGACTTCAAGTGCGTGGAAGGCTGGAGTACCGTGAGCCAGTTCGCAGGGGCGAGGCTTTCCGATTTCACGGCCAAGTTCGCGCCGGGGTCGGCGGAAGCCCCCTGCGTCGGGATGCGCACGCCGGACTCCGAATACTACGTGAGTATCGACGGGCCCAGCGCCATGCACCCGCAGACTCTCCTGGCGTGGGAGATGAACGGCAACCCGCTCGAAGAGGACCACGGTGCCCCATTGCGCCTCGTGATCCCGGTCAAATACGGGATCAAGAACATCAAGCGGATTGGTCGGATCGAGTACACGGCCCAACCGACGAAGGACTACTGGCAGGAACGCGGCTACGATTGGTACTCGGGATTGTAGACTCCGCGCGGGATACACTGGGCGAAGCGCATGCCGGATCCACACAGGTATGCCATCGCGAACATCCACGACCGGCACGATAACCTGCGTGACGAGCATCACGTCGCCATCAATCTCAAGTGGTGTCCGCATTTAGTCATCATGGCATCAAACGACCACGGACTCAAGGCAGGCTCGTACTACCCTGCCTTCCGCCCCCAAGCCCGCTGGATCCACCCCTTCACGAACTCCGCATCCTTCGTCATCGCCCCGAACGCGTCCTCCACCGGGTACTCCATTCGCACCGACATCGGCCCGCTAAACCTAGCCGCCGCCAGCATGTCGAAAAACACCGGCCACTCCACCATGCCCTCGCCCAGCGGGCACTTCCGCACGGCCCACCCTTCCGGGCCCTTCTCCCAGCGGAAATCCTGCAGCGACACCGACTTCAACCGCGGCAGCGCCAGCCGCAACGCCGTATGCCAGCCGCCCGCGCCTCCCTCGATCATCGCCTCCGCCGGGTCGAAGCAATACCCCAGCCAGCGCGGATCGAACAGGCCCACAGCCGTCTGGGCGTCCCATGTCGCCTGGCCCACGTACCCGCCCGCCCTGTTCTGGAACATCGCCGCGATCCCGCTCGCCTGCGCCGTCGCCAAAATCCGCGCCAAATCCTGCCGGATCGCCGCCAGCCGCAGCTCAATCGGCTCCGTGCCATACTTCCACAGGCCCAGCCGGAACAGCGGGATCTGCGAGTGCCCCGTCAGATACAGCACCGGGTAGATGGTCGGGTCGAGCGGCGTGTTGATGGCCGTGGTGATCATCGGCACCTCCAGCCCGGCCCCGCGGATACTCTCAAAGGCCCGGATCAGGTCCACATTGGTGACGCGCGGGTCCACGTGTCCCCCGATGTACACGGTCAGATCGACGCCCTCGTACCCCAGTTGCCCCGCGATGTTCCCCAGATCGAAGTACGGAGCCTTCGCGATATTGGCCGAATGCAGGCACACCATCGGCACCGACCGTGGCGCGGCCGACAACCCGAAACGAGGCCCCGGTGCGGGCGGGACTACCGGTTCTTGCGGTGCTTGCGGCATACTTCCAGCCTATGCCGTCGGCTTGCCCGATTCAACCCCACCGGTCTCAATCAGCCCGATCAGCTTCAGTGCCGCGAAAATATCCCTCGTCGCCGAACTCCGGTTCAGCGTAAAGAAATGCAGTCCCGGAGCGCCGCCCACCATCAGATCGATACACTGCGATGTGGCGTGGGCGATTCCCAGCCGGGTTTGGGCATGCGGATTCCCGTCGTGCCGCGCCAAGCCGGCGGCAAGGCTCGCAGGTAGCGACGCGCCGAACCGCTGCGCCGACGCAGGATTCGAGATCGGCATGATTCCCGGAATGATCGGCACTTTGATTCCGGCCGCCTCGGCGCGGTCGCGGAAGTCCCAGTAGTGGCGGTTGTCCAGAACCAACTGCGTGATCAGGAAATCGACGCCCGCGTCCACCTTCCGCTTCAGGTTCTCGATATCGGCTGCCGCCGTAGAGCATTCCACATGCTTTTCCGGGTAGGCCGCGCCTCCCACCGATACCCCGGTCGGCAGGACACGTCGAATAAGCCCGACCAATTCGTCGGCATAGCGGAATCCGCCCTCGACAGCCGTGAACGTGGCCTGGCCCTTCGGCGGATCACCTCGCAACGCCAGAATGTTCTCGACGCCCGCATCAACCAAGCGATGCAGTATCGCCTCCAACTCCTCCCGCGTCGCACCGACGCAGGTCAAATGCGCCATCGATTCGATTCCTGAGACGCGCTTGATCCGACTGACGATGTCGATTGTCTTCTCGCGGGTCGAGCCGCCCGCCCCGTAGGTAACGGATACAAAGGTGGGCCGGAGCGGTGCCAACTCCTCGATGGTTCGCTCCAACTGAGCCGCAGCCTCCTCGGTCTTGGGCGGGAAGAATTCGAACGAGATGGACGGGGTCCCAGCGGCCAGAAGGTCGCGGATGAGCATGAGACGATTGTACCTTTTGCGTTCATCACACGAGTTGGGGCGTGCGTGGCTAACAAGCACCGGCAACAGCCCTTCGCCGCGGCACCAATGGTCAAAGGAAGCGCCCGTCCAGCCCCGTCCGGAGGCGTGGCTTGCGCGATCCTGAAAAGCGCGGCATGGAATGTGGAATGATTGAGGACGGGCATGCGATGAGTTCGACTTGGCGCAAATCATTGTTGGCTACCGCCAAGATCTGCTTGGCGGCCGCGCTCGCGTGGGCTGGCGCAGCCCTGTCCTTCGTCCTCGGCGCGAATCGTCCAACCGCCTCCATGCTGCTCCTTCTGGTAGTCTTGGGCGTTTCCACCCGTGGCGAGTGGACGCTCGCCATTCTCACCTCGATTGCCGCCAGCTTGGCCTTCAGTTGGTATTACGTAGACAAGGTAGGCAGTCTCGCGATAACTACGTGGGAAGGGGCTGTCACCTTTTCCATGATGGTGATTACCGCCCTTACCGCCAGCCAGTTGTCGGTTCGCGCACAGCGCCGGGCAGCGGAGGCGATCCGAAGGCGCGAAGAGATGGAACAGCTCCAGAAACTGGGCAACTCCCTCCTTCTGGCCGATACCGTCGCCGAAGCTGCTGCACGCGCAGTGCCGTTGGTCATGGACCTCTTCGCAGTCTCCGGTGCCATGCTGGACTTCCGCGACGGCACCCGGCCGACTTCATCCGGAGTCTGCGCCGGCGTCCCCCAGGCCATGGTGAGCATTGGTAGAGGAAACTTGGAACTGTACGGAGCGCCCCTTTCCACGGAGGTTTCCAGCGCCATCGGAAACCTGATCCGCTTGGTTCTGGAGCGGGCCCGTAGCGGGGAAGCGAGGGCACGCCTTGAGGCCGCCCAGCGCGGGGAGGAACTCCGCAATGTCGTTCTGAATGCCATGGCGCACAATTTCAAGACGCCTCTGACCTCCATCAAGGCTGCGGCCTCCATCTTGCGCAATTCTCCAAAAATCGTTGACCGCGACGCCAAGGAATTGGTGGCCGCGATAGACGAGGAGGCCGACAGGCTGGACCAGCTCATTCGCGAATCCTTGGACTTGGCCCGCATCGAGGCGCACCAAGCCAGTCCGCGCTTCGAAGCGTGCTCCATGAGCGAGGTCGCGACAGCTGTTACCGCGCGGTTGGAACGCTATATCGCGGGCCGTCAAGTCACACTGGACGTGCCCGAATCCTTGCCATCGGTCCGAGGCGACCGGTTCCTTCTCGGGCAGATGATCATGCAAGTGGTCGACAACGCTTGGAAGTACTCCAAGCCGGGTTCGGAGATTCGCATCTCCGGCGATCTCGTTCAGTCCAATGTTATCCTCACCGTTGAGAATGACGGTATCGAGATCCCTGCGGACCAACGCGAGAAACTGTTTACCAAGTTCTATAGGGGAACCGGAAACGGCATGCAGGTTGAGGGTACCGGGATGGGCTTGGCCATCGCGCGCGCCATTGCCGAAGTGCATGGAGGCAGGGTCTGGCTCGACACGCTTCCACGCGGTCCGGCCTTTCGCTTTTCGTTGCCGATCGAGCCTGCAGGGGGAGTAAGACGATGATTCACAATCGCACCATTATGGTGATTGACGACGAGCCGCAGATCCGCCGCGTACTGCGGGCCAGTCTGAATTCGCAGGGGGCCAAGGTTGTGGATGCCCCCAATGGCGAGGACGCGCTCGAACTGCTTCGCCAGCGGACCGTCGACTTGGTGCTCCTCGACCTCAACATGCCCGGCATGGGGGGCTTCGAGACCTGCCGCGCCATTCGCAACGCCTGGGACATGCCGATCATCGTCGTTTCCGTCCGTGACTCCGACAAGGACAAGGTCCAGGCCCTCGACGCCGGGGCCGACGACTACGTCAGCAAGCCTTTCAGCTTTGACGAATTGATGGCCCGCATCCGCGCGGCCCTCCGCCGGTCCGGCTTCGCCACCGACACTGCGGCCAAGCGGGTGGTCGTTCCTGGTTTGGAGATCGACTTCGAGACCCGCCGCGTTCTTGCCGGGGGAAACTTGGTCCGGCTGACGCCCACCGAGTTCGACATCCTGCGTTACCTAATTGCGCACGCCAACAAGCCGGTCCCCCACCGCAAGCTGTTGCAGGCGATCTGGGGACCCGAATACGGCGAGCAGATCGAGTACCTGCGCGTCTTCATCAACCAACTACGGAAGAAAATCGAGCCGTCGGCCAGCAAACCGACCTTTATCCAAACCGAGCCGCGTATCGGCTACCGCTTCTCGCTCCCGGAAACCGCCGCAGCCGTGTAGGGCCGCCCTTGAAGCTGGAAACGGCAACTGACCGTGCCCGCCGACGCATTTTCGGCGGTCGCGGCACTGGTGAATCAACCTGTTACCGAGCCGCGACCGCAAGGGAGTGTTTGTTCCAGCCATGTGCAGGCTGTTCACCCAACTGGTGAGCGCGCGAGCCGCTTCCGGCGGCATAACCCGCGCTCCCTACATATTCACGTTCACGACTTCATTGAACACCGAGTCCGGCAGGTTGATGCCGCTAACCCGCAGCCGCTCGAGTAACTTGGGCCGGATCCCGGTACCCTTGAACCGCCCCTGCACCTTGCCCTGGTCGTTCACGCCCGTGCGCTCAAACACGAAGATGTCCTGGATCTCCACCTGGTCCTCATGCGCCCCGACCACCTCGGAAATATTCATGATCCGGCGTGCCCCGTCCTGAAGGCGCGCCACCTGCACCACAAGCTTGATTGCCGACGCCAACTGCTGCAGAATCACGCGTGCCGGAATCTCGATGTCAGCCATCATCACCATCGTTTCCAAGCGCGAAAACGCGTCCTTCGGCGTATTCGCGTGGACCGTGCTCATCGATCCCTCCACACCGGTGTTCATCGCCTGCAGCATGTCCAGCGCCTCGGCACCGCGGCACTCGCCGACGATGATCCTGTCGGGCCGCATCCGGAGCGCCGTGCGCAGAAGTTGCCGTTGGTTGATGCCGCCTTCTTTGTTCAGGTTCGGCGGGCGCGTTTCGAACTTCACCACGTGGCGCTGCTGGAGTTGGAGTTCCGCAGTGTCTTCGATGGTGACGATCCGCTCCTCCTCCGGGATGAACCGCGAAAGCGCGTTCAACGTGGTCGTCTTGCCGGAACCGGTACCGCCGGAGATGAGAATCGTCGTCTTGGCCTGCACCGCGGCCGCAAGGAATTTCAGCATCGAGGGCATCACAGTCTTGTACTGGATCATCTCCTCCTGCGTGATGACGTGGCGTCCGAAACGCCGGATGCTCAGGCTGGGGCCGTCCAGCGCCAGCGGCGGGATGATGGCATTGACACGCGAGCCATCCAGCAGGCGGGCGTCGACAATCGGCTGCGCCTCGTCAATGCGGCGTCCCACCTGCGAGACAATCTTCTCGATGATGTGCAGAAGGTGGGCGTTGTCGCGGAAGCGCACCGGCACTTCCGACAGCTTGCCGCCCCGCTCGATGTAGACCTTGTCGAAACGGTTGACCAGGATATCCGAAATCGACGGCTCCTTCAGCAGCGGCTCCAAGGGACCCAGGCCCAGCGTTTCGTCGAGAACTTCCTCGACGATCCGGTTCTGCTCCGCAGCCGTCATCGGAACTCGCTCGTCTTCCAGCAGCCGCTCCACCACCCGGCCGATTTCCGCCCGCAGGCGTTCCTTCGGCAACGATGAAACGCGTTCCAAGTTCAGCACCCCGAGGAGCTTCTTGTGGATCAGCGACTTCAATTCGAAGTTGCGGTCCGTCGGTCGCCCGGCGGCGGGTGCAGCGGGTTTCTGTGGAGGAATTGGCCTGTAGTTTGACGCCACGGTGATCTGTGGTTCATTATAGCCATTAGGCCGCATAGCGACCCACCGACACAATGGCAATCAAGGAGCGAGATTCGGCAGCGACGGAAGGTCCGCCCGCACAAGGGCCCTCGAGCGGCTCCGCCATTCCAGACAAGCTGTTTTTCCGCATCGGCGAAGTGTCCCAACTGGTTGGCGTGGAAGCCTACGTCCTGCGCTACTGGGAAACCGAGTTCAGGGGCCTGTCGCCGAAGAAGTCCGACACCGGCCAGCGGATGTTCCGCCGCAAGGACGTCGAGTTGCTGCTGCAGATCAAGGATCTGCTCTACAACCGGAAGTTCACCATAGAGGGCGCGCGCAAGGTCTTGGCCGAGCGGCAGGCGGAGAAGGCCCAGAAAAAGGCGGAACCGAAGAAGAAGGGCAAGGTCGTCCAGCAGCAGCGGAGCCTGTTCGGCGCGCCCGACCCGATGGCGGACATCCGCAAAGAAGTGCTGGCGATCCTGGCCATCCTGCGCTAGCTGTTTCCGACCCTAGTGCGCTCGGAAACAAGCCGATTCCGCCGAGCTGCGACCGCGGGGGAGCGTTTTTTCTAGGCACCGAAAGTCCTCCTAGATCGCCCGCGGCACCGCCCTCAAAAACTCACCCAGCCTGCGGCACCGCAGCGCTTGGAACGCGAGCCGCCTGTAGTACAACTTTCGCGCTGCGGGATATCGGTCGAGGATGTCGTCCAAGCCCTCGCACACGATCTTGAAGTTTACGAAATTGCGGTCGAAAAAACGTCGCGTCAACTGGTCGGGGCGTCCATCCTGCATCCAGACCGCGACGTCGATCGGCTGGTAGGCCGTTGGCACCGTAAAACAGATCCGGTTGAAGAACAGCGTGTCCTCGTACTTCTTGATCCGTGGCTCGAACTGGATCCGGTCGAATACCTCCCGCCGCAGCAGGACGGAACTCGGATGGATCACATTGAACGCCATCAGGTTGATCTCAGGCGAGTGGACATGGTTTTCGGCGAGGTAGCAGCGTTCCTTTCCCTCGGCGTCGCGCACAACAACACGCGAAAACACCATGCCAATGTCCGGATGGGCCTGCAGATAGCCGACCTGCCGCTCCAGCTTTTCCGGGAGATACCAGTCGTCGTCGTCCAGCATGCACAGGAACTCGCCCTTGGCAGACCGGAAACCGATGTTCCGGGCCTCGCTCAGCCCCTGGGATTGGTTGTTCCGAATGATGCGGGCGCGGGGATCGGTGGTGGGAAGTTCGACGGGCACATCGGAACCGTCGTCGACCACGATCAATTCGACGTTTGTCCACGTCTGCTCGAGCACGCTCCGAATCGACCGGGGCAGCAATTCGATGCGGTTCTTGGTTGTGATGACTACCGAGACGAGCGGAGTGGAAGGCATGCTCTCCTTCCTTTCATACTACGTCCGCCGGGAGGACAGTCGGATATGTCGCAAGGCGACGGCAAGCGCGAGTAGCGCAAGGCCCGCGAGGATCTTGTAGCCACCGTCCTCCGGCACCATGCCCGCCTGCAACTCCGGTCGTTGCGACGCCAAACGTTCGGCTGCGATTACGGGCTGGACGGCTAACGAGGCCAACATCAGCATGAAGGGCAGTACGACTTTTTTCATTTGAACAACGCTCTCAACAAGACTGTGATCGCTATCGAGGATTCGGATCATCATCCGCCTCAGCATTTATCTTAGTAGTACCAGTACCCTCTAGTCAACTGCTATTCCATGAACGTCTGAAGAAGAAACAGTCCGTTACACTTGTCGTTGGTGTCCGACCGAAACCAGAAACTGCTGCGGCAATTGGGACCGTACAGCGCTACGGCGCTCGTGGTCTCGAACATGATCGGTACGGGGATCTTCACCACCAGCGGCTTTATGGTGGGCGACCTCGGAGACGCCCGCATCGTGCTGGCCGTCTGGATCGTCGGCGCGCTCTTCGCGCTCTGCGGTGCCCTCTGCTATTCGGAACTCGGCGTCAATTTCCCTAGTTCGGGCGGCGAGTACATCTACCTGACCCGCGCCTTCGGGCCCGCTTGGGGCTTCATGTCCGGCTGGATATCGTTCTTCGCCGGATTTTCGGCTCCCGTCGCCGCCGCCGCACTGGCGTTTTCAGACTACCTCGGCACCTTCAACCCCGCTCTGAAGCAGGCGAACGAGGCTTGGCATATCGGCAGCGGCCCTTTTTCCCTCAAGTTCGGAGGCGCGCAGCTTGTCGCCAGTGCCTTGATTGCCCTGTTCACCATCCTCAACTGCCTCGGTGTGAAACTGGTGGCCCGCGTTCAGAACACCTTGACCGGGACCAAGCTCTTGGTCATCGGCGGCCTTGTCCTCTCCGGCTTTGCGTTCGGACACGGCGATTGGGGGCACTTCGGCACCACGGTGGCCAGAACCTCGACCAACCCGTTGCCGGTTGCCTTGGTCATCAGTCTCCTCTGGGTGATGGTCGGCTACAGTGGCTGGAACGCCGCAACGTACGTTGGCGAGGAGGTCCGCCAGCCGGACCGCAACCTTCCGCTCGCGCTCGCAGCCGGCACCGCGATTGTAATGTTGGCCTACCTCGGCCTCAACCTGCTCTATATTTACGCCACGCCCCTAGAGCAGATGAAAAATGTGGTGGCGGTGGGGTCTTTGGCCGCGACGAACTTATTTGGCACGGAGATCGGCGGTGTCTTCGCGGCACTGATGGCGGTTTCCCTCATGTCCACGGTGAACGCGATGGTAACCATCGGACCCCGCGTCTACTACGCCATGGCGCACAACCGGGCGTTCTTCCCCGCTGCCGCCAAAGTGCACCCGCGCTGGCGTACACCCGTGAACGCCATCCTCATGCAGGGCGTCTGCTCCATCCTCATGACGCTCACGCCGTTCCCGCAGCTCATCATATATATAGGCTTCAGCTTGACGTTTTTCACCGTTCTCGCTGTCGCCTCGATCTTCGTCTTCCGCCGCCGTCCGGACTGGCAGCGGCTCGCCCCGGTGGGCCTCCTGTTTCCCCTGATTCCAGCCGCCTACATCCTGGTTGGCACCGCGACCATCGTTTACGGCGTGATCTGGGCCCCGATTCCCTCCGTTGCCGCTCTGGCCACCATCGTGGCAGGAGGCGGCGTTTTCCGCCTGCTGGAAAAAGATGCCGACTGACACCCGTCTTGCTCGCGCTCTGCCCTGGCTGACTGCGGCCGTCATTCTCGCCTACTCGTTGTTCTTCACTTGGCACGGACTCGAAACGTACTTCGACAACGACGACATGATGAACCTCTACCAGGCCTGGCGCAGGCCGTGGCTCGAGGTCTTCCAAGCCATCCCCATCTTTTGGAGTGATTTCTATCGACCGCTCGGCGCGCTGTTCTATCGCGGGATCTTCGCCGCCTTCGGATTCAACCCGCTGCCCTTCCGGATCGCATGCACGCTCCTCATCACGGCGAATCTGGGTTTGTTTTGTTGGCTGGCGCGGTTGCTTTTGCCGACCGGCCGGGCTGTCGCGCTCGCGGCCCTATTCTTCGCCTTCCACAGCCGCGTGATGGAGATCTGGTTCCGCACCGCGACCGTCTACGACATCCTCTGCTTCTCGTTCTTCTACCTGGCGGTCTGCTTGTACATCCAAGTCCGCCGTGACGGCCGGATGCCGGGTGTGGCCCGGAGTGTCGCGATACTCTGCTGCGCCGTTCTGGCGCTGGATTCGAAGGAAATGGCTGTGGCGCTGCCCGTCGTCCTTGGGGCTTGGGAATTGCTCTTCCGCGGGATCGAGTGGCGGCGGTGGTGGCTGGTCGGCGTCCTGGCTCTGATGAACATCCCGTTCATTGCGGGCAAGCAATCGCTGCCCGCCGTGTACAAGCCGGAGTATTCCTGGTTGAGGTTCACAACGAACTGGGCCGGCTACTGGAACCATCTCATTCTGGGCACCGACGGGATCACGCCCGCGATGGTGCCGGTGATTCTCGCAGCCCTTCTGCTGGTCGCCGCAGCATTGCGTTCCAGACTCATGGTCTGGACTTGGACGATTGTCGTCGTCTCGATGTTGCCTGTCATCTTCGTCGACCAGCGCGGTGCGTACGTCCTGTACCTGGCGACGGCGGGCTTGGCGATTTACGCAGCAACGCTCCTCGACCTGCTTCAGAATCGGATCGTGGCATTTCGACCGGCATGGCGGCTTCCATTCGCATGCGCGGTGTTCGTCATCGTGGGCTGGCGCTACGGCAAAGCTACGCTCCACGACCAGCGCATCGACCGGACAAAGAACTGGCTCTACGAATCGCCGCGCCAAGTTCGCGCCTTGGCCGACTCTCTCAGGAAACTCCAGCCGACCGTCAAGTCCGGTGCCCGCATTCTCATCGTCGAGGACCCCTTCCTCGACACCGAATGGACCCCGACCTTTGTCGCCGCCTTGGTCTACGGCGACCCGTCGATCTGGGTCGACCGCCCCAAGAAGATGCCCGCCCCGCCCAAAGACTGGATCACCTATGACTTGGTCCTCACTTGGCAGGATGGTGCGTATCGACGGCTAAAGCCGTAACCCGCTGCAACGTCACCTGCCGCACGAGCCGGAAACCCAGCCGACCGTACAACTCGATGGCGTTCTCGTTCGCAGCCGCCACGTGCAGCCACGAAACAACACCCTCCGCGCGATGCTTCCGCGCCAAGTGCGAGATTAGTTTGGCCGCGTAGCCCTTGCCCCGATGCGCCGGGTGCGTGCAAAGTCCGCTGATTTCGGAATAGCCGTCGAGCATCAGCCGCTCGCCGCCCATCGCCACCAGATCGCCATCCGACCGTATGCCGAAGTACTCCCCCATCTCGCACGTTCGGGGTCGGAAGAAGCCCGGAAAAGCAACATCGGTGAGCGCGACCATCTCCGAGGCGTCCGACATCCGCTCGATGCCTTCGACCGGATCAGGAATCGCGACATCCACGGGCAACACCATCTGGAGCGTGGGCAAGGTTCCGTCGGCAACCAACCCTTCCACTGCCGGAATACCATCTGCGAAGACCCACAACGATTCGCCCGGCTCCATCAGGCATCGCAGATCACGAAAACCCTCTGCACCCCGTTCGGCCAAAGCTCCAAACGGTGCGACCTGCGCTAGGTATCGGCATGCCCCGCCTTCGAACACCGCCAAATGCCGGTGCCGCGAGTGCATCGCGTGCCACGTTGGGTTGCCGAAGATCTCGACCGGCAGCTCCGTCACGGCCCGCACCGGTTTCCCGCCACTGTGTTCGCATCCAATCGGACACCCGGTCCCGCAGCCACGCAGTGCTCCGCCAAGCCGTAGCCGGACATCACGTTCCCCCGCACCACATTGCCCGTCGCGACTGCCGGACGCCCTCCGTTGGCAGCCACATAGACGCCGCTGCGCAGCAAATCCGGCTGGTCCAGGGCATAATTGCAGCGCGCCGGAGTTGGCGTCGAGCCGCAGTGCGCCCGGTTCAAGTCCAACAAATGGTTGTTTTCGATGCGATGATTGCGACCGACCAGGAACACCCCCCCATACGCGAAGCCCTCAAGCGTATTGCCCATCACAACAACCCCGGTCGATTCCATCCCCGGGTCATTGTTCCCGAACACGATCCCGTAGTGCGATGCAGGGTACGCTTCAAGCGGCTTCTTATTGACGCAGGAATTGTCCACCACGCGCCCGTCGTGGAAGCCGTCAAGGTCGATGCACTGGCCGTTGACGTCGGTGAACCGGTTCCGGGCGTAGACCGACCCGTCCACATTCCCAGCCGTATCCAGCGCCACCGCCACCCCGTGGCTCTCCACATCCACGATCCCCGCCGGAAACCCCAGCTCCCCACCCCTGTTGTCCTCGACCCGCACGCGTGTCGCGTGTCCCACCTGGATGGCGTCGCGCCCCACCGTGGTGATCGTATTTGCGTGGATCCACCCGTCCGACTGGCGCGGCGAACGCGCGTAGGAGTGAGTCCAAATCGCGTTTCCGGCAATCCGTTCGATGACGCAACGGACTACTTCGAACTTGGAGACGCCCTCCTCCAACAGAATCCCGCCCGTGGTGTTGTTCCGACCGGCTTGGTTGAGCGTGCCCGAATCAGAGATCCGTACCCCGTCGATCACGACCCCTGACGAGGCCCCGACCAGTACCGGAAAGGTCCGGATCGCCGTGAGACCCACATTGCGCACCGTGACGCCGCGAGTGTGTTGGATGAGGATGCCGTTGTCGGGATAGAAATCGGCAAAAGCTGCCTCCTTCAAAGGGAGGTACCAAGGCGATTTCAAGTCGGTGCGGTTGCCGCGGATATCGAATCCGGAAAGGGTGACGTCCGAAGCGCCGTCGACGATGATTGCCGCCCGCCCTTGAAAGCCAGCCTCCATAACAAGGCGACTTCCACCCGGAGCGCCACGCAGCCGCACTCCACGCGCACCCTTGGGCAAGACCAAAGGCCTGTCGATCCGGGTTTCCCCCGGAGGCAAAACCACATCGCCCCGGCCCCTGTCCAAGGCTGCGCGAAGGTCGGCAATCAAGAACGCGGCGGCGAGGAGCATCAAGCTGCGGCCTTTTCCAATGCCCTCAGCCAGCTGTCAAACCGAGGGCACTCCGAGCGGATCTGATCGAGGCCGATCGACAAGATTCCGAGTATGCCGAGGAAGGGCTTCTCATAACCGGGAACCAGTTTCTCGATCCGTTTCGAAGGTGCCGTCAGCGGCGAGTCATTGATGTCCTCGGGAGTCTTAAACTCGTTGCGGATGGTTTGAAAATCCCCCGCAAGCTGGGGCTGGTATATTCCGGCGCTGAACGCCTCGCAATCGCTGAACAGCAGGGCTTCAAACTCGTGCATCACGATGAAGGGGACAAAACGGTGCGCGTGGTAGGTTCCGCCCATCTGTAGGGCGACGTCGGCGAAAACCGCAGCTTCCACGTGTGCGGCTTTTTCTTGGGCACTGCCGCGTGCGGTGTCCCTCCCAGGCCAGCCACCATTTTCCCCCCGCGGCAAGGCGTAAAAGTCGACCATGGTTGTCACGAGGCAGTCGGGATCCTGTTTCAGGTGGGTGACGATGTCCCGCCGCACGGACTGCCAAGGTCTAATTCCTCCTCTGCGCTGCCGAAGTCGAGCGTTGCCGACGATGCGGGCGCTCACTGGGTGGAATCCCTTAGCCAGCAGGTAGTCTCTGAGCACCTCTTTGACGAAGCCCTCTTCCGTTTGACCTTCGACGAGAACGAGGAGACGGGCCATGTCAGTCCGGCGAGGGACGTCCCCCAAGTTCATTCTTCTCCCAGAGTTGCCCCAGACTGTATTCTTTCAGCCATTCGGCATAGTCGTTCCCGTCCAACCTGGTGAGCTGCGTGGCACCGTCCACACGGTTTGCGACGAGTACGTCCTGCGGGTCGAAATGGTCGAGAAGGAGCGAGGACTGGGTTGAAACAATCACCTGCGTTTCCCTAGAAGCCTGTCGCACCAGTGCCGCGAGCATTTCAATTGCGTAGGGGTGAAGTCCGAGTTCCGGTTCGTCCACGATGATTACCGAGGGGCGGAGACTGATTGGCTGAAGGAACAGCGTGGCGAGCACGATAAAGCGAAGGGTGCCGTCCGACAAGGATGAGGCGTCGAAGTGTTGGTCCGAGTGTTTGTGGCGCCATTCGAGGCGGATGAAGTCCTCCTGCAGGCGGCGCGGGGCCAATTGAAAGTCATCGAAGAATGGCGCTACCCGTTGGATTGCACTACGGATGAGCCTGTAGGACTCCTCGTGCCTCTGTTGTAGAAGATAGAGGAATGCGGCGAGATTGGCACCATCCGGGCGGATAAACGCATTGTCGTCGAGGCTCGCGGTTTTCCGCATCGGGGAGGACGCGCTTGTGTCGTGGACATGGTAGACCTGCCAGCTACCCACCCGACGGCGAGCCCAACGGGCATTTATTTCAATATCAATGTCGCTTATGCCCGCCTCGCGACCGCGATGTCGTGGCTGCAGCGGAGTATCGAATGGTTTGGCGTGTCCGGAAACCTTGTACCAAGTGGAAGCAATCTCGCTCGACACAAATAACGCGTCATCGGCGTTAGGTGAAAGTGCAATCTCGTACTGATTGACTTCGTCCTCAAACGATAGCCGAAGTTGTATCCCCTTGGTTGTCTTTGAGCCAAAGTGAAGGATCCGCTCGGCCCCGCCCGATTGAAGTACATACTCCGCAAGGCGGCCATCCCGAATCGCGTGGAGAAACGAGAAGACACCGATGAAGTTCGATTTCCCCGAACCGTTCGGGCCGATGACGATATTGATCGGCTTGAGCTCAAGCCGATCAATCGCCGCGATGCTCCTGAACCCGCTGATCGAGATGTAGTCCAGTGCGTTCGACATGGGACAGATCCAAAAGCGGGACCGCCGTCCGAATTTACCGTGCTGCCAGCAACGCCCGCAGCCGACGAGCCCGTTCCGGAGCCCGCAACTGCCGCAACGCCTTGGCCTCGATCTGCCGGATCCGTTCGCGCGTGACGTCGAACTCCTGGCCGATCTCCTCCAGCGTGTGTTCCCGCTCGCAACCGATGCCGAAACGCAGTCGGATCACCTTCTCCTCTTTCGGGGAGAGTGTCTTCAGGATGCCAGCGGTCTCGTCGCGGACGTTCGACTCGATGACGGCATCAACCGGCGAGCCCACCCAGCGGTCCTCGATCAAGTCGCCCAGCGCCGATTCGCCGTCGCGCCCAACCGGGGTTTCCAGCGAAACCGGGTCGCGCGAGATCGTCTTCAGCTTCTGGACCTTTTCCACCGGAATATCCATCCGGCGGCTGATTTCCTCGTTCGTCGGAGTCCGTCCCAGTTCCTTTTCCAGCTCGCGGGAGGCGCGCAGGAACTTATTCATGCTCTCGTTCATGTGAACGGGGATGCGGATGGTGCGGGACTGGTCGGCGATGGCACGGGTGATCGCCTGGCGGATCCACCAAGTGGCGTAGGTCGAAAACTTGTAGCCGCGGCGATATTCGAACTTGTCGGCGGCGCGCATCAGGCCTATATTGCCCTCTTGGATCAGATCCAGAAGGTGCAGCCCGCGGTTGACATACTTCTTGGCCACGGAAACGACAAGGCGGAGGTTGGCCTCCACCAAGTCCTTCTTGGCGCGCTCGGCTTCCTGCTCGCCGTGTCGGATGACTGCTACGGTGTGCTTCAGCTCCTCAAGAGTGGCACCGGCAGTCGTCTCGCGCTTCTTGATTTCGCGCTTCAGTTCGCGGATACGCGGCTGGTTGGTCGGGACGTTGCGGCCTTCGAGGCGTGCCAGTTCGCGGTCAAGGTGGTTCAGTTCCTCCACCGCGCGCTCGATTTCACGTGTGAAATCGCGCCAACGCAGCGTCACCCACGGCACGGCGCGAATGGCGAGCGAGGTTTCGATCTGCGCCCGGTAGTACTTGACCAGTGTCTTCTTGCGGGTCTTCTTGTTGCCGGCGGGAACGCCGTCCAACTTCTCTTGCAGCGCCGCAGCCTTCTTGTGGGCAACTTCGATCTTCTCGAACTGCACCACCACCTCTTCGCGCTTCTTGGTGTCGACTTGGATGCCGTCTTCCATTTCCATGCCGATGTCGACATGGTTGTCGAGATCGACCGGATTCTTCCTGAGGGTGTCGGCGAGTTCCACAACCGCGATCTGCACCAACGCGGAACGGCTTATGGCCTTGTGCATGCGCACTTTGCCACGTTCCATGCGCCTGGCTAGATCGACTTCGCCCTCGCGGGTGAGCAGCGGCACCGCGCCCATCTCACGCAAGTAGACGCGGACAGGGTCGTCGGTGTAGATCGACTCCTCAATCTGTTGCTGGGGATGAAGGAAATCGCCGTCGACCTCGGGGTCGAAAAATTTCGATGCTTCCTCGTCGAAATTGATCCCTAGCGGAGCATCGTGTAAAAACTGATCGTCATCGTGGTCCATGGCAGTTTACCTCCCCATTGGCTGGCGCTGTCGGCGCACCGGTGCAAACAAATGTAAGTATTTTCTTGGCGCTTTCAGGGCCAAAATATTTCTGGTCAAATTGGGAAGGCGAACGCCTCGGGACCGCAAGAGCGGGAAGGGGGTCGGTAGGCCAAAAAGGCGCAAGGAACCCCACGAGTCTTATCGTAACACAATTGTGCGGGATTTCAACGGAGTCGGCGCAACGGCCCGGCCCAGTACCGGACGCATTCTCTTTCCTAACCACTTGGATGCGCGGGAATGGCCACCGGGTGCGGTGTTTGCGAAAAAGAAGACGAACCGCGTCGGCATCCGACGGCGCTCCAAGCCGGTCCATTGGATTCGGGCCACTGTCACTGCGTGGACGATCAACGGATCACCGGAGTCCTACTGCGGCATCGCTTTCTGAATCCCCGCAATCTGTGCCCTCAACTCCGGCACCCGGTTGACCGCGAGCCGCCAGACCACCACAAGGTGTCGTCGCAGATGAAGTCTTCGATCGTCTTGCTTTCGACCTTGTGCGCGATCCAGTCCAACGCTGTCAACATGTCGTCGAGACGTTGATCGTCACGCCGCATACACGGGACGGGCCTCGGCGAGTACATTGGGTCGGATGCGGGGTTTCAATCCGCTCTTCATAGCCAGGTCCACGCGCCGCCCCAGCAAGGTGCTCAGTTCACGCATCATTGCGATAACCTCCAGGAGGTCAGGTGTTGCCTCCGGGAGGAAGTCGACCAGGAAGTCGTAGTCGCTGTCCGGCCGAACCTCCCCGCGCACCGCCGAGCCAAACAGCGACAATTCCTTCACCTCATGGCGGCGGCAGATTTCCGCGATTTCAACTTCGGGCAACTCCACTCCGGGCGCGATGGTCATGGATGTCTCTTCCTGATTATCCCCATGCAAGGCCCTCCAGTGCAATGGGATCGGCCACTCGTACTCGCGGGAGACCAGACAAGAATGCAAACTCGGGGAACCACTGCCGCCAATGTCTACTTGCGGCACCCGGGGCGGCTGCGACGTTTCGCCGGTCCGCTGTCGGTATGGAAGGTGGGATCGCGGGATTGTTGGCCCAAACAATCTCCGTGCCGCGTCAAGACTCTTCTCGCCCCACGTTGCTTACACCCCAAGCCTACTCGTCCTGCGCGCCCTCGGGTAGAATCACGATGTCGTAGGTTCCTGCCGCCACGTCTTCACGGGCCAAGCTCACAATCGCCTCATGCCGGAGGCGACCGGCGAGAACCGGATCGCCGTGCTTCTCGCAACTCGAAACGTAGGCTGCAATCGCATCCCGACCCTGGGCGATGGCCTCCTCCGGGGTTTCGCCATCGGAGACGCTGCCGGGCAGGTCCGGGTATTCGATCATGAATCCACCGCCGTCCTCTGCGCTGAGAGGCCGGATGGTGAATGCGAATGACTCGGTGTGTGTATCCCTCATGTTCATCCCCCGACTACGTATTGCGCATCATCGACGGGCATACTTGGTGCATCGGGTCGTACCAGAGCAGGTCCATCACACCTTCCCGGAACAGTCCCCAGACCCGCTCCCTCGCGGTCAACCGCAACGACACCAGCTTGTCCGCATCGTCCAACTTCAACTCGACCAGCCGGTCCCGCGCCTCCTTGCTCAGGTCGGCAATATCCACCGCGTGGTTCTGCTTGTTGGACGCGACCAATATTTCATTCCATGTTCTGGACTCCAGATTAACGAGGAGACCCCTGATCCGCTCTACCTCGGTCTCGCCCAACCTGTGCCATCCATATGGATCGCACCATTCCATCCGGAAGATCCGCCACGACGGGTTCCGGTCATAGCAACGGTCCGCGTTGCCCGCCATGCGGGGCTCGTCCCGGTGGTGGATTGGTGAAAGCCGCGCCTTCGCCGTCTTGTTCTTTGACACACGCTCCGGCCTTAAAGCGATCCGTAGTATTCGGCCATCGCGGCCAGCGAGATTTCGCTGCTGCCTCGCACTCCCGGGCCGAGGCCGCGACGGGCATCATGCCAAGGGGCTTCCGAATGGGTCAGATCGCTCAGCCACTGCGTGGGCTTGTCGCCGTAGAAGGCCAAGACTGCGTCGACGGTCTCGTTTTCCGACGGTGTAAGCGCCGCCGCGTTACCGGTCTTCCACGCCGAGACCTCAAACTCTCCCCGATGCAGGGCGTACAGGGCGGGGCAGACCGGACCGTTCGCCCAAGCCTCGATCTCTTCGGAGAACAGCGGTTGCTCGTCCCATACCAAGGACCACGCCTGTGAGTAGTAGACAAGCTTTTGGAGCTTCATGGTCGTCATCCGACCCCGTTGTTCCAGAATGTATGCCGCGACGTCGTGTGCGCTTGCCATGGATGTGCTGACCTTCCTCCGATGGGATCGGTCCAAGTGGACCGTCTGGCGAGAATGGCATCTCGCGGGCCGAACGGGCGACAGTCGTTTCGGCAAGGGCTTGCAGGGGGGGCGCCAAAGGTCCCTGCACTCAGATTATGGCATCTTTGCGGTAGATTGGCAATCGCCGGGTCTTCGCCGGGCGTAAGGTCTTGAAGGCCGAACCCCTGTCGATCCAGATCCAGCACTCCGCCCGAACGTGCTGATGACCCGAAGTCTAAGGCGTCGCGCTGTTGAAGGTACTCGGCGAGCCTTTGGGACTCAGTCGGGGGGATTCATGGCGCCGTTACTGGGACTCAACTCCCTGACACGAGTTTGAAGCCAATCGGGAACGGGTAGTTCGTCGGGCGGGACACCTTTCATTATCATGGTGTCTCTCAACTTAACGAGTTGATGCTGAAGCCGGTATTGCAATTGCCGCGACGTCGTCGCGCGCCATAGCGCTGCGGCCAAGTTCGGCAGCATCATGATGCGCTGATACTCTTCGAGGTTCCCAGAGAACCCCGGGCCAGCATGACTCCAAGATACGCACTGCAGCAGTTCATGTGCGTTCTCGCGGACAAGGTCGTTCTCCTGTGCTGTCTGGAGCGTAACTTGGAAGTGCTCGAGACCCTCGGGGCACCAGATCGGACTCTTGAAGGAAAGAAAGTACGCCTGTGCCGCCTCCGATGGTCTTAGCCCGTCCAGTTTCTCGGATTGGAAAAGTCGGCAGCCCTCAGTGACAATACGTCCTTTTACCATGTCGAACAGCTTGGTATGAAGCTCGAAGGCCGGTGCGAGCGCATCGGGTAAAAGGTGAGTTGGCGCGTCCAGTCTAAGAGCCGCTAGCCATTCAAGACCGGTCACCCGAGAGTTTCCACCCGCCAATGTGACAAGAAGCTCAGTTTCGGCGTTCCGCGCTAATGCATTGGCTGAGTGGTTAAACCCGATCCACTTGAATGCTTGACCAACTAGGAAGGGCAGTATGGTCGCTGCGTGCGATGCGTCTCCACAAAACTCAGCGTAACCGCGACCGAGAATGGATGCCAAGAGGTGGAGCAGCTGATTCGCCCGTTCGATACAATTCGCTGAAATCTCCTCAAGCTCAGCGTCTGCCGCCGACGCAAGCAGCGCGTCTCTCGATTCCAAGAGCATCCGGAGAAACGCCCTTGCAATATCGGGCAATGGACGCCTTACGAGGATCGCGTGCGCTCTCAGGCCTTCTTCGATGGCTGCTACTTCTGGGACTGGTCCCGCCTGTGCTACGAGGTCGTCGAACTCCCGGTTTGTGTAACAGTTCAGCCCCGCGGATTGCCATGCGAAGGTGCCGGGCGAAAAAAGTCTGAAAAAACTTCGCTTCGGACCTGGACTTTTGGTGCGGAACCTGGCAACCTGGATGTTTGGGGTGCGCCAACTGCCAGCAGCGGGGTT
>CAIVPR010000002.1 GCA_903907865.1 uncultured Acidobacteriia bacterium | reverse complement strand
CGCCCAAACCGAACCGCGCGCGCAAGCAAGCGGTCCCCAAATCCCAACCAACGCCGCCCCGCTTCTGCCAACCCAACATCCCGTTCTACCAAACGAACCCAAGCCCACCCCCACGCCAACCCCGTCGGCCCCCTCAAAACCCCACAACAACCACCCCGCCCGAAACAAATTCAAGAAGAACCGGAGGCGCAAATAGCCCCAGTCACAACCCAGATCAACATTTCCACCCCAGCATTTTCAACCACTTAACCCCGGACCAGGAGTAGTGCGCCCAACCCACAGCGGCTGGCCGATGGATGCCAGGCGGATTCCCGCCGGGTGACCTGAACCGTGCGTCCCGTGAATCTCGCCGATCACGCAGGACGTTCTGGTTTGTCTGCGGCCTGTTGCCATGGGTGACTCCGCCGTCGCCCCAAAAAAAACCGGCAGGACGTGATCGATTCTGTCAGCTGTTTCCGTTAGCAAAGCTAGAACGTCGGTGTGGCTTGTGTCGCCGCCCGGCAACAAGGAGGATATTTTGCGCACCCACAGTCATCTTGTCTCAATCTCGATCCTCGCCGGATCGCTTCTCGCGCCCGTCGCCCGCGGCGGGTACATCAGTCAGTCGTCGATCGTCGACGGCGGCGCCATGGTGAACGCCTGCGCGGGCAGCCAGGCGTTTTCGGGTCTTCCCACGCCTGGGGCCACGTCGCTCGGCGGTGCCACGGACCAGTTCGTCACCTGCAACAATCAGGCGGTTGCAAGCGGCACCGTCTCCCAGTCGGCCAGCAATTCCGGCAGCTACCAAGGTACGCCGTTCTCCAACAGCGCCTCTGCCACCGCCGCGCTCGGTCAAATCCACATCTCCGCCACCAACAGCGGTGCTGCCATCACCACCTTTGCAGGTGCCATCGCCGATGCCGGATTCAACGACTCGATCACGGTCAACTCGCCCAACGTTACGCTCTCGAACGGACTGCTTCACCTGGAGTTCCAGTTCGACGGCACAATGTCCGCGTCCGGCGCGGGCGCGCGGGGCATGTTCGAAGTGGCAGCCTACATGAACCACTTTGTAATGAACCCCTACGGCGGCAATGCCGCGGCCTATACGGAGTTCCTTTCGCTCAACAATACCCATAACCCGGGCATAGGGTTCTCGTTCGACTCCATGATGATCGCCCGCGGCGTCTACGACGACGGCACGAACACAGACTTTCCCAATTACAACGCGACAGAGATCGTAACCTTCGTCTTCCCACTGGTATCGGCCTCCCCCATCGAAATCGGCATCTGGGCCAATCTCATCGCGGGTGAGAACGCCTCCGGCGGCGGCAATACGCTAAACAGCACTTCGGTCGATTTCAGCCACACCATCAGCTACCTCGGCGCCTATGTGACCCAGAACGGCCAGGTGGTGAACGGCGTCACCTATTCTTCGGCCGGCGGCTTCGACTACTCCAACCCCGTCGTCCCGGAACCTGCCACCTGGACGCTCGGAATCGCCGCCGCCGGTTTGGCGGGCGTCGCCAAACTCCGTCGCCGGGCCTGACCCTTCCCGTTCCTCGGTTGCATCGTCTGCCAACCTACTTGCGGAATATCGTGGCGGGTCCCTCATCCGATGCGAATCCGGACGGCAGCCCGCGTGAAATCACGGTTGCCAGCGACTTGGACGGTTTGCCACTTGGAGTGGCCGCCCACACCGACCCGATGAGCGGGTGCGGCACAAGCCCGATGGGCGTGAGGATCTCGTAGGAGTCGTGCTGCGCAATGTTTCGAAGGGATGGCGGCCGGTCGCCGTAGGGTGTCGACAGCCCTATACTTGTAACAGATGGGCGAATCCGGCATCCTTTGGCTCCGCGTCGCAGCCGGACTCTACTCGTTCGGCCTCCTCGACGCGATCATCACGGTCATCCGCCGCCGCGAAGCCCTGTTCCGTGTGGCGCTTACGGCTTTCGCCCTCGGCGCGGTATTCCAACTGGTCGCGATCGTCGAAATGGGGATGGCGCAGGGTCGCCTGCCTGTCAACGACATCTTCGAAACCATGTCGTTCCTTGGCTGGATCGTGACCGTGGTGTTCCTCGCAATCCACTATCGCTACAACGCCGCCAGCCTCAGCGTCTTCATCTTCCCGCTGGTCTTCGTAATGACGCTGGTGGGAGCCCTGCGCAACCCGGTTTCGCCGTGGTCGAATTCGGTGGTGCGGAGCACGGCGCTGGCGGTACATGTGGTCGCGTCGCTGCTCGGCTACGCGGCGTTGCTGTTCACTGCAAGCGCGTCGGTGGTCTACCTGATGCAGGAACGCCAATTGAAGCGCAAGAACAAGCCCGCCCCGAACCGGCCATCCTTGTTCCGTGTATTGCCGCCGCTGGGGGTCCTGGACGACCTGATCTCGAAATCCCTCGGCATCGGCTTCCTCTTCATCACCGTCGGCCTAGTGCTCGGCATCATCTGGGCATTCGTGGAAACCGGCACCAAGTGGATCGGCAACGGCAGCGTCCTGATCGCGTTCGTGACTTGGGCTGTCTACCTGGCGCTGGTGTTCTTCCGCGTATCGGCAGGCTGGCGCGGACGCAAAACCGCCATCCTTTCGATCATTGCCCTGACGTGCTGCCTGGTGACTTGGATCGCCCACGCCCAACTGCAAAGGCGGCTGCTTCCGTGAAGTTGTTCGTCGCCGGGTTGAGCCACAAAACCGCGCCGGTCCATCTGCGCGAAAAGTTCGCCATTGCGGAAGCCTCGTTGCCGAAGGCGCTGCAGGAATTGCAGAAGCTCGGCGCTACGGAGGCTATGGTCCTTTCCACCTGCAACCGCGTCGAGATGGCGTTTTCAGTGCCGGAACCGGTTCAGCCGAACGATATCTTTGACGGCTTCCTGAGGAATTGGCAAGGGTCGGCCAACGCGTTCGAAGGGCATCTGTACCGGCTGGAATCGAAGGAGGCCATCCACCACATGTTCCGGGTGGCTGCGAGCCTCGATTCGATGGTGGTCGGCGAGCCCCAGATTCTCGGCCAGTTGAAGGCGGCCTACGCGGTGGCGAAGTCCGAGGGCACGGTCGGCGGATTGCTGGAAACGGTGGTCACCCGTGCGTTCAACGTCGCCAAGCGGGTGCGGACGGAGACCGGAATCGGCCAAATGGCGGTTTCCGTCAGCTACGCGGCGGTGGAACTCGCCCGCCGCATCTTCGGCTCGCTAAAGGGGCAGACGGTGCTAATCATCGGTTCTGGAAAAATGGGGGAGCTTGCGGCCAAGCATCTGCACCGGTCGGGGGCGAGTAAGATCTTGGTCACGAACCGCACCCATGAGCGCGCGGTGCAGATGGCGGCGGTGTTCAACGGGCGCGCCGTGGACTACACGAGTTTCACCTCGATGCTCCATGAGGTGGACATCGTGATCGCGTCGAGCGGGGCTCAGCACTACATCCTAAACCGCGACAACATGCAGCGGGCGATCGCCCTCCGCCGCAACCGGCCGATGTTCCTGATCGACATCGCCGTGCCCCGCAACATTGACCCGGCGGTGAACGATCTCGACGGCGTCTTCCTCTACGACGTCGACGACCTCGAGGGCGTGGTCAACGCCAACATCCAGGAGCGATCCAAGCAGGCGCAGGCGGCCGAGGCGATTGTCCTCAAGGAACTCGACCAGATCCTGACGCGGCTGAAGCTGGAGGAGGTGACGCCGACCATCGTCAGTCTGCAGGGCCAGCTCGAGGAAATCCGGGCGGCAGAGGTGGCGAAGGCGCTGCGCCGGATGCCGGGGTTGACACCGGAGCAGGTGCAGGCCGTCGAGGCGCTGACGAAATCAATCATCAACAAGATCGCGCACGGGCCGATTTCAGAACTGCGGCGGAACGCGGGACAGCCCGACGGGAGCCAGGCGGTGGAACTGATCCGCAAGGTTTTCCATCTGCAGGCTTGATTCCGCTACAAGTTTGTAGTGGTTTAGCGCGAATCAGATTGCCTGTCCACATAGACCTCCTGCGTCCCCTCCAGGATCAAGCGGCGTCGCATTGTGTTGCGGTCTTGCTCCACCGACCTGCGGGTAAGCAAATCCACCTTGCAGCCGAGCATGGATTCCAGCTCGTCCGCCATGCCGAAGAAGTCGAGTCCCGGTCGAATGCCGGGACGGCAAGGTTGGCGGAACGCCCAAGGCAGTCTGAGGCATATCGATTCCATGGTACCGGTTCCGCGGGAGCCGATTTGCCCCAGCCGCACTCCACAACAAGAATTTTGTACAACAGATTTGTTGTACAACAGATCTGTTGCCGGACCCCCAGCCCCCCGGTTGCTAACCTAATACTTTCCCCACTATGAAAGTCCTCCTCAGCGTCACCGACAAAACCGGTGTTGCCGACTTCGCGCGCGGCCTCGCCGCTCTCGGGGCCGAACTCATCTCCACTGGCGGCACCGCCCGCCTCCTCCGCGACTCCGGCATCCCCGTCCGCGACGTCGCCGAAGTCACCAACTTCCCCGAAATGCTTGACGGGCGCGTGAAAACCATGCACCCGAAGATCACCGGCGCCATCCTCGCCATCCGAGGTAACGCCGAGCACATGGCCTCCCTTGCCGAACATGGCATTTCGCCCATCGACATGGTCGTGGTCAACCTCTACCAGTTCGAGAAGGTCGCCGCCAAGCCCGGAGCCACCTTCCAGGAATTGGTCGAGAACATCGACATCGGCGGACCCACCATGATCCGCTCGGCCGCCAAGAACTGGCAGGACGTCGCCATCGTAACCGCCGCCGAGGACTACGCCCCCGTGCTCGCCGAACTCCAAGCCGACGGGGCTCTTTCCCGCGCCACCAAGTGGGGGCTCGCCCAGCGCGCCTTCGACACCACGGCGAACTACGACCGCGCCATCTCCGCCCGCCTCGCTGAAATCCAGCCCGACGAGCCCGTGGTGCCCTCCGAAACCCTGCGTCCGACCCTCGACATCCGCGTTCCCCGCCGCGCCTCCCTCCGCTACGGCGAGAATCCGCACCAGCAGGCCGCGCTCTACGCCGCAGGCAGCACGGGCATCGCCGGTGCCGAGCAGCTCCACGGCAAGGAGCTTTCGTACAACAACCTGGTCGACCTCGACGCATGCTGGCAGTTGGTCGGCGAATTCTCCGGCCCCGCCGCCGCCATCATCAAGCACACCAACCCCGCTGGTTGCGCCGAACAGGCCACCCTCGCCGACGCGTACCGAAAAGCACTGGAGTGCGACCCCGTTTCCGCCTTCGGTGGCGTGATCGGCCTGAACCGCGAAGTCGACGAGGAGACAGCTGTCGAAATGTCGAAACTCTTCGTCGAGGCCATCGCCGCCCCGTCCTACACCGACGCAGCCCTCGCCGTCCTCAAGGCCAAGAAGAACCTGCGCCTGGTCAAGGTAGTCAACGTGGTCGAGCCTGTGGTGGTGAAGAGCATTTCGGGCGGCTTCCTCGCCCAGACGGCGGACCTCGAAGGTTTCGACCGCTCCAAGGTCGAGGTCAAGACCCAGCGCCAGCCCACCGCCGAGGAGTGGATCGCCCTCGAATTCGGCTGGAAGGTGGTCAAGCACGTGAAGTCGAACGCCATCGTCTACACCCGCGCCGGCCAGACCGTGGCTGTGGGCGCGGGCCAGATGAGCCGCGTCGATTCCGTCAATATTGCGGCCATGAAGGCGCACCTGCCGGTTCCGGGCAGCGTCGTCGCCTCGGATGCATTCTTCCCGTTCCCAGACGGCCTCGTACAGGCCGTGAAGCACGGCGCGACCGCCTTCATCCAACCCGGCGGCTCCGTCAAGGACCCCGACGTCATCGCCGCGGCCGACCGTCTCGGCGTCGCGATGGTCTTCACCGGCGTCCGCCACTTCCGCCACTAAACTCCCAGCGCGCGATAATGGACCCAGATGACCGGGGTCCTCAAACACATTCGAGCCGCGCTGCTCACCGTCGGATTCCTTGCGGGCACCCTCTTCGCCGCCGACACCCCCAAGGACTCCGACGAGCAGATGATGAAGCGCATGGTCGACGCACTGCGCATCATGGAAACCTACTCGGCCGAGCCCATCGACACCGAGCCCGCATTCTACGCCGGGGCCATCCCCGGCCTGCTGCGCCACCTCGACCCCCACTCGGTCTTCTTCGACCCAAGCCAGTACGGACAACTCAAGCAGATGGAGTCGTCCACCCGCAAGGGCTTCGGCACGGTTGTGTCGATCCTTCCGGGGCGCGTCATGATCCTGCAAACGTTGCCCAACACGCCCTCCACCAAGGCCGGGCTCATGCCGGGTGACGAGATCCTCGCCGTCAACAACTACCGGCTCGACCGGCTCGAAGGCGAACAGATCGTGGAACTGCTCAACGAATCCAAGCAGAAACCCGCGCACCTCGTCGTCCGCCACCCCGGCAACGTTCGGCTCGCCGAACTGACCTTGGTGCCGGAGGAAATGCAGTCGTCGAGCGTTGAGCGGGCGTTCCTATTGAAACCAGGTATCGGCTACATCCGCGTCGCCAGCTTCGAGGAAAAGACCGCCGTACAGACACGCGAGGCGATCACCAAGCTCGGCGGCTACGAGTTGAAGGGCCTCGTCATCGACCTGCGCAACAACCCCGGTGGCCTGATGACGGCGGCGGTGCAGATGGCGTCGTACTTCCTCAAGTCCGGCCAAGCGGTGCTGTCGATCCACGGGCGCAACGTGCCCGAAAAGATTGAGCGCGTGCCCGCCGACAACAAGCCTTACCAATTCCCCGTCGCGATCATCGTGAACGCCAAGACCGCCTCGGCCTCCGAAATCGTGTCGGGCGCGCTGCAGGACCACGACCGCGCCACCATCGTCGGGGAGCCCACCTTCGGCAAGGGGTTGGTGCAGAGCGTTTTCCCACTTTCGGAAGGCACGGGACTCGCCCTGACCACGGCCCTCTACTACATTCCGAGCGGGCGGTCGATCCAGAAGGCGTTCAAGGCATCCGATTTCGCGCTCGGCGAAACGGCGGCGCACCCCAACGAGCGCACCGATTTCAAGACCGATGCTGGCCGTCCGGTCCCCGGTGGCGGTGGCATTGTGCCCGACATCCCGGCGCTTCCCCTCGACATGGACCGCTTCCGGACCGTCCTCGAAGGCACCGCCTCGTTCACCCAGTTCGCGGCAGAGTACGTGCGGGGACGTAAAATCGAGCCCGGCTTTGAACTGCCTCCGGAGGTTCTGGACCAGTTCCGGGCGTGGCTGGGAGACCGACAAGTGCAGCCGTCGTTGCTCGAATGGTCCCGCAACTCGGAGTTCATCTCCACCCGCCTGCTCAATGAAATCTACAACTTGGGGCTGGGGGTTGAAAAGGGCGACGAGGTCGAGGCACGGATTGACCCACCCATCCAGCGTGCGCTGGAATCAATTCTCAAATCCGGGTCATAATACCCACAGAGGTTAAATGGTATCTCCCGATCAGGAACACAACCCGTGGTTGTCGGCTGAGGCGCGTTTCGAGAACGCCGCTGCGAAGTTGGGCTTGGATGACGGCATGCGCAAGGTGCTGAAAAGCCCGGCGCGCGAAATCACGGTCCACATTCCGGTGCAGTTGGACGACGGTCGGCTGGAGGTTTTCACCGGCTACCGTGTTCAACACTCCATCGCCCGCGGACCAGGCAAAGGCGGCATCCGCTATGCGCCCGATGTCACGCTCGACGAAGTACGCGCGCTGGCGTCGTGGATGACGTGGAAGTGCGCCGTGGTGAACATTCCGTTCGGCGGCGCGAAGGGCGGGGTGATTTGCACGCCGTCGCTCATGTCCTCCGGTGAGTTGGAGCGGCTGACGCGGCGCTATACTGCCGGGATCATCGAGATGATCGGTCCGGAGAAGGACATCCCGGCTCCCGACGTCAACACCAACGACCAAGTGATGGCTTGGATCATGGACACCTACTCCATGCACGTCGGCCAGGCTACGACAGCCGTCGTGACCGGCAAACCGATGGAGCTGGGAGGTTCCCGCGGACGGAAGGAAGCGACCGGCCGCGGCTGCATGATCGTCACTTTGGAGGCGCTGAAGAAGTTCGGCATCCGGCCCGAAGACGCGCGCGTTGTGATCCAGGGTTTCGGCAACGTCGGCGGGATGGCGGCGCAGTTGATGACCAAACGCGGGTTCAAGATCACAGGGCTGATCGAGTACGACGGGGCCGTATACAACGACGAGGGTCTCGACATTGAGGGGTTGGCCGCGCACCGCAAGAAGACGGGCTCCATTGTGGATTTTGCGGGTGGCGAGAATGTGGACAAGGCCGAGGCCATGTTCCTCGATTGCGACGTACTGCTGCCTGCGGCGACCGAGAACGTGATTACGTCCAAGAACGCGGCGCGGTTGAACTGCAAGATCCTCTGCGAAGGTGCCAACGGCCCCACGACCGCGATCGCGGACGGCATTCTGGCTGAGAAGGGGGTTTTCGTGATTCCTGACATCCTCGCCAATGCCGGCGGGGTGACTGTGTCGTACTTCGAGTGGGTGCAGGACCGGCAGGGCTACTTCTGGAACGAAGATTTGGTGAACTCTCGGCTGGAGGAGATCATGGTGGGGAGTTTCGACGCCGTGGCGGAATACGGTATACGGCACAAGGTCGACAACCGGACGGCGGCCTACATGGTGGCCTTGGACCGGGTGGCTGCGGCGATCCGGCTGCGGGGGATCTACGCGTAGGGGACGCGGGCGAAAATCGTCGGTCGACGACAGCATGGACTGCAGGGACGTCCTGATCCCCGCTTTGGAGCGTGGCGGCTTTGGGTCCACCTATTGGCAACGCTTCCCTACAGTCCGAATCCCTCCCGGAACCGTTCCGACTGCCGTCGCGACATCTCCACCGACTGTCCTCCGCGCAGCGTGACCACCAGATTCCCGCCAATTCCGATGTCCGTCCTCTCCACCATCCCAAGGTTGATACGTCCAATAGGTGCTCATAAGGCCAGCATCGCGCAGTCCGCAGTCCGGCGGGGAAACTTTGGGATGGACGGCGAGGGCGGAGGACGGTCGGCGTTTTCGACACACCATATCTCAAAGACCTGTAAACATTGGCTTCCGCGGATCTGTCGAAGGAGGTATCTTGCGCCGCGCATACGCATGTTGGACAATGGCAGTGCCATGAGACTGCGGGTTCTAGGAATCATTCTCGCCGGGGGCAAGGGCACGCGCCTCTATCCCCTAACAAAGGAAAGGGCCAAGCCGGCCGTTCCCTTCGGCGGCAAATACAGAATTGTAGACTTCGTCCTCAGCAACTTCATCAACTCGGGTCTCCACTCGATTTACGTGCTGACGCAGTTCCGCAGCCAGAGTCTGCTGCAGCACCTGAGCGAGGGATGGCAGATGGGCGGAATCATGAAGAACCAATTCATCATTCCGGTTCCGGCCCAAATGCGCTCCGTCGGCGAAACCTGGTATCAGGGCACCGCCGACGCGATCCACCAGAACATCAACCTGATTGAGCAGGCCGAGCCCCATGTGGTGGCGATCTTCGGCGCGGACCACATCTACCGGATGAACATCGCGCACATGATCGAGTTCCACGAGAACTTGAACGCGGCATGTACCATCGCGGCCATACCGGTTGACAAGAAGCATTCCCACGAGTTCGGGGTGATCGAGGCGGGCGAGGACAACCGGATCCTCAACTTCCACGAGAAAAACCCCAACGCACCCACCATTCCGGGGCAGCCCGACATGGTGTACGCGTCCATGGGCAACTACCTGTTCGAAACCCGCATGCTCTTGCGCGCCTTGCGCGAGGACGCCGAGGATGAGAACAGCACGCACGATTTCGGCCGCGACATCCTACCCAAGCTCGTGAAGGAGCAGCAGCCGATTTACGCCTATGACTTCCAGACCAACAAGATCCCCGGAGAGGCCCCGGGCGAGGTCTACTGGCGGGACGTCGGGACCATTGAAGCCTACTGGGAGGCCAACATGGACCTGCGCGCCGTGAAGCCGCCCCTGAACCTCTACAACCGGCAGTGGCCGCTGCGCAGCGCCAGCTACCCGGATCCGCCAGCGAAGTTCACCTTCGACGAGTTGAACCGGAGGGGCGAGGCGATCGATTCCATCGTCGCGGGCGGTTGCATCCTTTCCGGCGGCAGGGTCAAGAATTCAATCCTGGCGCGCGGCGTGAAGGTCCATACTGGGGCCGAGGTTGAGGACAGCGTGATCCTCGACAACTGTGATATTGGCCGGAGGTCTAAGATCCGGCGCGCGATTCTGGACAAGAACGTGCGCATCCCGGAGGATTGGACCATCGGGTACGATTTGGAACGCGACAAGAAGCTGTACCACGTAACGGAAACCGGGCTCGTGGTGGTGGAGGGCAACCGTTCGCCCGTAGATGTGGCGACGCTGCTGGTTTAACAGATATTCGCAAGGACCGGAAGACGGCGCGTGTTCCCTCGCGGGGCGCGCGCCGCTTTCGTTCACCGGGCTACGCCTGCCAGTACGTTACCAGCAGTCCTTCACCCGCGACATCCGCGTCGACCGCGTATTGGGAAAGAAGGATGGAATCGGTTCCGTCCTGCGATTCGACTTGGAAGGTCTCGGAAAAACCGCCGGACGAATTCGGCCAAAGGATCCGCGCCACGCCGGCGAGGGTGCCTTTGGTCATGTTCGTCAGTCCGACGTAGGTCTTACCCGTGAGTCCGGGGATCACCTGGAAGAAGAGCTTGCAAGCTCGGATCGTGGGATCGGTGGTGAGCGGAACGGGTGTGCCGGGGGTCGTGACATTGACGCGGCCTTTGCTGTAGATGTTCATGTGGATCTCCTCGCTGGAGATCGTAGCGCGACCGGAACCGCCCCGAACCGGATTTTCAGAACCCGTTGTTGAAAACAAAGGAAATAGAGGCTGAAAATTTCTGTGACCGCGTTCAGCGGTCCGCCACCATCGGCAGCACCAGGAACTGTGCGAACCGGCCGTCCGGCAGGACGTAGGTCGACACGTTGAACGCCCTCGTCCCCGTCTTCACGGAAAACGACCGTTCCACCATGCCCCCGCGATCCTGCCGACTCGTCTGGCTGAAGCCAGTCGGCTCACCCAGCGGGCCCAATGATGCCGCGAAATCGGCCACCGTCTCCGGCGTGAAGTAGAACTTCAGGTCGTCCGACATCAACCCCGCGTCCGGGTGCCCCGACTGCAACCCCGCAAACAGCTTCTTTGCGCGCTCCAGGCAATCCTTTGCGTCCGGATCCGCTGCCGGAGCCAGCAGCAACTCCTCCAGCTTGCGCGCGATGGTCGACGCCGCCGTGCCCTCTCCGTTCGTCAGCACCGTGATGGAAACCTTGTCGTCCGGGTACGTCGTGTTCATGCTGACGAAACCCGACGCCCCGCCGCTGTGCCGCCACCGCAGATGGCCGTTCGCCAGGACGGAAACTCCCAGTCCGAGCCCGTAGCCGGTACCCACGCCGCTCTTCGTCCGCACATCCGTCGTCAATTCCCTCAACGACGACGGCTTCAACAGGCTCCCGTTCATCAGCGAGAGATCCCACTTGGCAAGATCGGATGCGGTCATCGCCAACTCTCCGGCGGCCCACATCCAGCCGTTGCCCTCGGGAGCCACCGCGCGAGGGGGACCTGCCGCGAACCGCGTGTGCCCGTCGGGATCGGCGGTGTTCCACTTCTCGCGCGTCACGTCGATGGCCGACTGCATGCCGAGCTTGTCCAAAATCCGCGCCCGCAGGAATTCGATCAGCGGCTTGCCCGTGATTTTCTCCACGATCACGCCTGCCGCCACGTAGTTCGTGTTGCTGTACTGCCAGCGGGTGCCCGGCTCGAAATCCAGAGGCTTCTTGGCCCACGTGTCCAAGATCTGCTGGGCGGTGACGTCGTGCGTCATGAACGGCGCCACGTAGTCGAGCGGGTAGTAGTCCTGATAGCCCGACGTGTGCGACAGCAACTGCCGGATGGTGATCTCGCGTGCCCGCGTTAAGCCGGGGAGGTACTTCGAAACCGTGTCGTCGAGCGACAGTTTCCGGTCCTCCGCCAGTAGGAGAATGGCGCTCGCCAGGATCTGCTTGCTGTTCGACGCGATCTTGTACCGCATCTCTGGCGTGGCGGCCACCTTGGGCGACAGCTTGGCGTCCCCGTAGGCGTGGATGTACGCCGGCTTGCCGTCCTTCACGATGGCGATGGAGGCGCTGGGGACCCCGGTGGCCTCCAGGACGGTGCGGACAATTTCGTCGACGGAAGTTTTCATGGCGGGGGGCAACTGGGCGAATGCGGGCACTGCCGCAAGTAGCAGCACTCCGGTCCGGATGTTCATTCCAGTGAGGATAACAGGCTACGCGTCGGGACCCGAAAAAATCCCCGACGGCCCCGGCGACACCACAGGCTTGTTGCCCTGCATCGGTGCAGCATGGGGGACGGCCATGCGCAACAACTCCTTGAACTCGGCCGCCTTTTCGGGTTCCTTGGTCCGCATGTGGTGTACCGCCAGCGCCCAGGCGCACATGCCGGGCATCAGCCCGTGCTGCCGTTTCGCCACCTTTGCGAGGAGTGCAACCCGCTCGGGCGTCGCCCCGTCAGCCACCAGCCGGATCACCCCGTCCAGCACCTTCAGGCCGCCCGCCGTGTCCTTGCTTTCCAGATGTTCGGCCTCGTCGGCCAGCCGCAGGGCCTTGGGGTAATCTGTCTCCTCCAGCAGCGCGAGGAACGACAAGACATAGAGCCTATGGCCGCGGTACATCGGCGTGGTGGCATTCCAGTCGATGGCTTCCAACTCCCCGCGCGCCTGGTCGAACTTGCCGAAGAACGCGGCCGCGAGTGCCGAGAGGTAGGCTGCGGCCGCGTCGGAATGGGGAATCCGCCGGATGCTCTTGTGGTAGTAGGCGATGATCCGGTCGGGGGTTTTTTCGCGCAGGAACAGGCGGGTCCGGAAGTGGTTCAGAAAGATGATGATGCCGCACAGGGCCAATCCCGTGAAAACAATCGTGATGCTGACATAGTTCCCGGTGCGGATACTGCCCACCAGTCCGTAAACAATGATGCCCGCGAAGAGGGCGGCAACAACGAGGAGGCTGATCAGATTCTTGTTTACTGGCACCGAAACAAATATAGCGAAGTGCCCAACGAGGTCCACACCAGAGATACAATCGCAATTGAGATACGAGTGGGACGAGGCGAAAAACCGTGCCAACTTCGCCAAGCATGGCCTACGTTTTGAGGACGCGGAAACGGTCCTTTCAGGCCCCAGTCTCACACTGGTCGACGACCGCTTCGACTATGGGAAAGAGCGACTCGTTACTTGGGGTCGGCTGGATGGACGGCTGGTGGTTGTGGCTCATACACCACGTGCCAACGCCACCCGGATCATTTCGATGAGGAAAGGAAACCGACGTGAACAAAAAGCCTATCGTGAGCGACTTGGCGCGAATTGACCGGATGCGAGACTCCGACATCGACTACTCCGACATCCCCGAGTTCGACCAAGCTTTTCTCGACAAGCCTGCAGTCCCTTGGCCCCCGGCAAGCCGGAAGCCAAACATCGGTCCGGAAAAAGCCGTCCACCTCGAAAAGGCACCCCGGGCGGCGGCGTGAGGCTCCGCCGCTACCCCAACACCCCCGCCTCAAACAACCCGTTCACGGCATCTTCATCCAACCCCAAAAGCTCCGCCAAGGCCATCCGGGTATGCTCCCCCGGCCTCGGCGACGACCCGCTCGGCGTGCCCCCCGGCGTCTCCGAAAACTTAACCGGCGGCCCCGTCACCCTCTGCCGACCCTCCGTTGGATGCTCAATTTCCGGGAACATTCCCCGCGCGGCCGACTGCGGATGCGCCGCCACATCCCCGAAATCCCGCACCGGCGTCGCCGGAATCCCCGCCGCATGCAGGATCGCCACCCATTCGTCCGCCGTCCGCCCCGCGAACACCGCGTTCAACTCCCGCTCCAGCGCCGACCGGTTCACGCAGCGGCTCCGGTTGTCCGCAAAGTCCGGGTGCTTCTCCAAGTCCGGTCGCCCGACAGCCCCGCAGAACGCAGTCCACAACTTCTCGCTGCCAATCGCAATCGAAAAGCCCCGGTCCGCCCCCTCGAAGACGCGGTACGGCGCAACCGTCGAAAACCCCGTCCCGAGCGGCTTAGGCACCACCCCCGACGCCAGATAGTACATATAATTCGACGTCATCGTCGAAATCATGCAGTCTTGCATCGAGACGTCGACATACTGCCCGACCCCCGTCTTCTCCCGCGCCCGCAGCGCCATCAGGATTCCGATCACCGAGAACAGCCCCGACGTCACGTCAGCCACCGAGTAGCCGCACCGCGCCACCTCGCCAGCCTCGCTGCCCGTGATGCTGACCAGGCCGCTGGAGCACTGCACGATTAGATCCATCGCGGCTTCTTCCCTCGAAGGCCCCGTCTGGCCGTATCCCGAGATCGAGCAATACACGAGCCGCGGATTGTGCGCGTGGGCCGCCGCGTAGCCGAGCCCGAGCCGGTCCATCGTGCCGGGGCGGAAATTCTCGATGAGCACGTCCATCTTCTCGATCAGCCGGAGGCACAACCCAATGCCCTCGGGCTTCTTCAGATCGATGGAAACGCCCTGTTTGCCGCGGTTCAGCCCCAAAAAGAACGCCGAATCGGGCCCAACGAATGGCGGACCCCACCCGCGGCCCATGTCGCTGCCCCCCGGGGCCTCTAGCTTGTACACGTCCGCCCCGTAGTCCGAGAGCAGCAGCGTCGCATACGGACCCGCCAGCGCGTGTGAAAAATCGAGGACCTTGACGCCCTGCAGCGGGCTCATGCCCCGTGCAGCCCGAGCCGCGCGAGTACGCGACGCACCTTCTTTGGGGAAATCGAGAGGCGCTTGGCCACCCTCGCCACCTTGCGCCCCTCGTGGTCCCAGATCTTGGGAATGATGAGGTCCGCGAAGTCTTCCGTCAACTGCTGGAACGTTCGCTCCCCCACCACCCCTTGCGACCAAGCCTGCAATGTGGCATCCATGTTCCCGCCGCGCACCACCTTTGACTTCAGCGTCTGCAGGTCTTCCCAAATATGATCCTGCACCTCGTTCTTGAGCAGCCCCGCCGCCTGCTCGCATAAGTCGCGCGCATTATCAGACGCCCCGGGCGACGTGTTGCAGACCGTCAGCCCGTACCAAATCAGCGCCCTCGCCTGCAGCCGCCGGTTCTCCGTGCGCTTGGCGAGCTCGACCGCCTCCCGACCGCACTCCAGCGCCAAATGGGCCACCCAGGCCTCGTCCTCGATCCCGTCCTCCAGCTTGGTGTTCTCCACCATGCACTCCAGCAGCTTCGCGCGGGCCATCAGGATGTGGTCGTGCCGGGCCTCGCCGAGCGAGTAGGCCTGTTTGGCCTCCATTGCGGCGTTGTCCAGATCGCCGGAATCCAGATGCAGGTGGCCCCTGTTGACGCACACCGTTCCCGCGCCCCGGTGCTGGGCGTGGATGTTGTAAATTTCGGTCGCCCGGTCGAGGTGTGCCAGCGCCTGCGCCCGCATGGCCTCGTACTCGCGGCGCAAGTCCGGCTCGGCCTTGCGGCGCTGGGCGGCGTCGGCGTCGATCCGCTTGCGCATCTGAAGCGCCAACAACCGCTCGACATATCCCATGTTCGCCAAGGACCGAGCCAGGTTCCGGTGCTCGGAGTCCCGCTGGCTGTATTCAACGATGGCTTGGGAGAAGTGGCGCAGGGCCAAGTCGTACCGGCCTTCGCGGCGGTACATGCGCCCATAGCTGGACTGGATGTTGCCACGCGTGATGAAATCGTCCGTCAGGCTGAGAACGGCATCGGCCTCCGACAGCAGTTTGAGAGCATCCTTGGTGCGGCCCTTTTGGAAAAGGAGCCAGCTTTCGGCCACCCGCATCGCCGCCGCCATTGGTTCCATCCCGGCGTCCGAGGCGTAACGGTAGCCCTCTGCCGCATGGATGAGGGCGCTATCGTACTCGCCGCTCTTGCGGTGGCAGCGCGACGACCAGAAATGCGCCAGCGCGACCAGCCGCAGGTCGGTCGTCTCGTGTTTCAAGGACAGGATTTGCCCGAAATTCTCGAGCGCGAGGTCGACGTGTTCCTCGTGGACCCAGACCACTCCTTCGGCCATCAGGACGTGGATGAAGTCGGCCAGGCGCAGACTGGCGCGGTAACCCTTGGGGAACGCCTCCAAGCCTTTGACGACGACATTGATGTCGCGCCACCCGGCATCCACCCACTGGGCCACGTAGCATAGGAGCGCGGCGGCATCGGGATCGTCGGGATCGAAGGACGGCTGGCCCGGCCAATAGGCGTCCAGACTGTGCATGCCGTGCCCGATACGGCGGAGTCCCAGGTCTTCACGCAGACCTTCCAGAAGATCTATGCTTACCGCAGATGTCATCTCCGTAAAAGCGTATCAAATAGTGGTCCATGGCGGACCAGTTGGGTGGATCTCGGCGCATCTTTGACTCGACGCGAGCCAACATGCCGGCAGTGCAACCTTGTTGCGACACCATCCGCAGCGGTCCAGTACGGACCACTCACCCGTCCATGACTACCCCTGTTGCCCCCCGACCGCCCTTTCCGCAACACTGGAAACATGGTTGTGAAATCGGAGTCGGCGCGCGTGGTCCTGTTCCTGGGTGCGCCGGGTAGCGGCAAGGGAACACAGGCGTCTTGGCTTTCGGCAAGTTTGGGCATCCCCACTCTTTCCACGGGAGAAATCCTGCGTGCCGAGGCCAAACGGAACTGCTCGGAATCCTTCCAGCTCCGCCAACTGCTCGGCACGGGGCAACTGGTGGACGACGCCACGGTTTGCGCGGTTGTCGCGGCATGGCTCAAGCGCGAAAACCCGCGCCGCGGCTTCATCCTCGATGGCTTCCCGCGCACCACCGCCCAGGCGCAATACTTGGACGCACTTCTCGACGAACTGCACCTCCCACGCCCCACGGTCCTGCATCTCGACGTCTCGACCACAGGCATCCTCCGACGGCTGACCGGTCGCCGCCAATGCGCCGTTTGCGGGACGGTCTACAACTTGGTCTCGAAGCCGTCCCTGCGTGGGTCCCGCTGCCAGAAGGACGGCGGCGCACTCACCCAGCGCGACGATGATTCCGAAGGCGTGATTCTTCACCGGATGGAGCAGTTCCACCGGATGTCGGCACCGCTGCTCGCCCACTACGGATCATCGGTGGCCCGTATCGACGGGGATCGCGAGGCAACGGCCTTGGCAGATGAAATCCTCGATACCGTCGCTCCCGGCCGCACGCGGCACCTGGCCGCAGCCTAACCGCCTCGGGTGGAATAATTGGACTGATGTTCCGGTCCTTGATTCCATTACTCCTGCTGGTGATCCCGTCCGCTTTTGCGCTGCCCTACTCGGTTCCCGAGGTGATAGCGGTCTCCGGACCCCTGCGCAGCCACACCATTTCCCTCGCCAAGGTGCCGACAGGCAGCATCTCCAGCCTCGAATTCTCGCTCGACACCCTCCCCGGTCCCGACGCACGGATCCGTGTCGAAGTCGAACAGGACGGCAAAACCCTCGCCCTCAAAACCCTGCACGCGGGCGACGCCGACCTTTATACGACCTTCCGGCGTGGACCCGGCGGTGTTCCGCAACTGCACGTGGACGTGATGGGAGTAACCGGGCAGTTCCATCTACGGGTCGGGACCTGGGCCGATTCGAGCCAGATCAAGACGGGCAACAACCACACTTGGAAGGACGCGGGCGCGATGGTGCTCGGAAAGACCGTCTTCGCGTCGAACGACGAGGTGGAATACATCCCCGTCCCCGGCACGCCCCGCGCCGACGCCATCACCGGTACCCGCGGCGAGGACTGGTATAAGTTCGACTACACAGAATCCCGCCCCAGACTGGTCTACTTCCAGGTCGAGTTGATGGACCGCGACGACCTGCCCGTCGACGTCGCCGTCTTCCGCGAGAAGGACGGCAAGCTCGTCGAATACCTCGAAGGCCAGGACCCGGTCAGCCAGCCGCACGAGGTGCAGGCGTTGCCGGGCAACAAGTTCACTCCGCGCGTGCTGAAGGACACCGGGACGTATTTCGTCCGCGTCCGCGCCAACCACCCCGAATACAAGCTGCGTACCCGCATTTACGACGCCCCGCCCTACGCCGACCCGCAGCAGGCCGTCCGCACCGCCATTGACTACATCATGGGCGCGGGAGATTCGTGGTTCGCCAACACCCCGCGCCGCGGCGGCACGCTGGACCGTGTGATGCCGGTCCACCAGGAGACGTCGTTGTGCGTGTCCTGCCACCCTTCGCATTTCTCGCAGCGCGCGCAGTTGGTCGCGGCGACCCACGGCTATCCTGTGGAGCAGCGCCAGCAGTTGGCGTTTCTGGAGGAGCGCTTCTACAACAACCCGCGCCCGTTCTACGGCTTCGAGGCCGACGGGGCCGTCTGGAACCGGGTGATTTCCGCCCCGGCCAACGTGCTCAGCCGCATGGCCGTCATCACCGCGATGTTCGAGGACCAGGTTTCGCGCACCCCGAGGCCCGAATACCGCGCCCGCATCGCCAAGTACCTGGAACTCTACTATGCCGGGTTGACCAAGCTCCCGCCGGACGAGACCAACGGCAACACCCCGCTGGTGAGCACCTTTGAGGTCGCCTGGTATTCGTGGAAGATCCTGAAATCGCCCAAGCTGCCGGACATGATCGCCGAGGCACCGGTCAAGAACATGGTCGACCTCTGCTACCAGACGCTGGCGCTGGCCGAGATCGACAGGGCCAAGTACACCGACAAGATCAAGGCCAACGCCGACCGACTGCTGTCGCTGCAGCGCGAGGACGGCCAGTGGTCGATGCGTTTCGATCCCAAGGAGGCCGAGGTCGAGTTCCAGACCGGGCACGTCCTATGGACTTTGGCGACGGCGGGCGTCCCAAAGGAGGAGCCGCATGTCGCCAAGGCCATCGCCTACCTGATGAAGCGGCAGCAGTCGTTCGGCGGCTGGATGGACCCGCTTCAGACGTACGAAAACTTCAAGACGCCGTTCCGCGAGACCCAGTTCGCGATCCTCGCGTTGAGCGCGTACTTCCCCGTAGGTGAGCGCGCCGCGGGCTGGGGCCTGACACCGGTTGCCAAGTTGAGCGCCGACCCGGTTGAACTCCTCGACCAACTGGATCGCGTCTGGGACCGGCCGTCCCCTGCGGTGCTGAAGCAGATCGAGGACGCCATGGGGTCCAACGACGCCCTGATCCGGCAGGCGGCGGCGGAGGCGTTGGGACGGTTGGCACAACCCGGCTCGGTCGGGCCGTTGCTGAAGGCGCTCGGCGATCCCAGCAAGATGGTCCAGCGGACGGCGGCATGGTCGGTGCGCCAGATCTATGCAAACCACGCCGAAGTTCCGACAGCCCCGTTGCTGGCAGTGCTCAAATCGCCGAGCCAGCGGGTGCGTTGGGGAGCCGTGAGGGTGTTCGCGCACCACTTCTCGGAGTTGTCGAGGAAGCCTGAAGTGCTGGATGCGGTAGGCTCGCTGGCGTCTGACGGGGCCCCGGCGATCCGCATGCAGGCGGTGCGGGCGCTCTGGCAGGGGTGGTTCTGGACGCCGGACGCCGCAGTTCGAGGTCGCATCGAGGACACGCTACTGGCGGGGTTGAAGCAGCCGCAGTATCCCTGGGTGGAGACGAATCTGCACGCGGCGGTGTACAACCTGGCCGACGACAACATCCGCTACCTCTACAACAACTGGGTTGCGCTGCTGCCGAACGCGGCGGATCGGGAACGCGCGACGAAGGGTCGGCTGGCGATTGAATCCCGTCTTGCCGACAAGTTCTGCGCCTTCCTTGCCAGCGCGTCCGATGCCGACAAGAAGCGCCTGCTGGAGTCGCTGGTCGAAATGCCGCAGCGGCGGGGCGACATCTACGACCTCACGAGCGACCTCAAGAGGCCTGTGCCGCCGGTCTACAATCGGCTCGGGAACGACATCGAGCAGATCGCCTTCTTCGGCACGACGGCGGCGAAGTGGTCGAAGGCGATCCGTCCGCTCGTGGATTCGCCGGACGCTGAGATGCGCGGGCTGGCGTTGAAGGCGGCGCTGCTGGTGCGCGAGACACCGTTCCCGGAGACGGAAAAGCTCGCCGGGGGCCGTCAGGATGAAGTCCGGGACCTTGGCAAGAAGATCAGCGCGACTCCCGGCACGGCGGAGGTCTCGACGGCTTTCTACTACCGCCAGAACCAGCCGAAACCGCCCGTGGGAGCCGCCGCCACCGCCGCCAAGCTGGACGAGGTCGTGTTCCACGCCAAGGTCGAACCGATTTTCCAGGCAAAAGGACCGGACGGCTACGCCTGCGTCAACTGCCACTCGACGCACACGCTGTTCAACGGCACCTGGGCGACGGTGGCGAACGTGATCGACCCCAAGGTGCCGGAGAACTCGCTGCTGCTGAAGAAGCCGACCTCGACCGCCGAGTCCGAGGGCGTGGTCAACGCCCGGACGACGGCGCACGGCGGCGGTCAGCGCTGGGCCGAAGGGTCCGTCGAGTACAACACGATCCTCGAATGGATACGGGGCACCCGGAAGTAGCCTCGAATTGGTTGCGTGGTAACCTGAGAGCACTTTGTACCACGGGAATCCGACCCGCAACCCGGTCGTAATACGCGTGGTGGTGGCTGTTCTTGCTGCCTGTGGCTTGGCGTTCCGTCTTCCCGGTTTGGCCAGAAGCTTGTGGCTGGATGAGGCGTGGGTAGCCAACTCCGTGATGGCACCGTCCTTGGACGGCATGTTTCATTACGACGCATGGCTGCAAACGTCGCCTCCCCTCTTCCTCTTGCTGGTCCGGTTGACAGTGCTGAGCCTGGGTGCAACCAATTGGACCCTGCGGCTCATTCCTCTGTTGTTTGGCGTGCTGGCAGCGGTGTTGATGTTCCAGCTCGCCCGCATAACCCTTGCGCCGCGTTTCGCGCGTGCCGCCTGGGCCTTGTTCGTTCTGTCTCCACTGGCCATCTCGTTTTCGAGGACGTTGAAGCAGTTCAGCGCCGAATTGGCGGTCAGCACGGCGCTCTTGCTCACCTGCTGCCTGTACCTGCAGCGGGGCACAGACAAACGCTTCCGGCTTCTCCTCGCGACTGCGGCGGTGGGCCCGCTGGTTGCCTACTCCTCGGCGTTTCTCCTGCCCCCGGTCGTGCTGCTCGTCTGGCTTGCGGGCGAGCGTCCCGGACCCAAGACCTTTGCTCCACGCGGGCACCGATGGCGAGCTCCGGTTCTGGCTGCGGTGTGGGGCGGAATGCTGCTGGGCGTGTATGTCTTCTGCGTGCGCCCGAACACCTCCGCCTCCCTGCATGCATACTGGGCGGACGACCGCAGCGCCCACAACTTCGCCCGAAATGCGGTCACGGACGCCTATAGCCTGGTCTACGACCTTCCCGTGCCGCGTCCGGTGCTGCACAGTACCGTCGTCCGCGCGGGTGTCGCGATCATCCTGCTAGCCGGTTTGGCCCTCTCCGTCCTCAGGTATCGACATGGCCGGAGGAAGTGGCTGGAAATCCAGGCGCTCTGCGGTGTCCCGTGGTTCCTCCTGACGGTGTGCAGTGCCCTTGGCCTCTACCCTGTCAACGAGCGGATGGGTCTGTTCCTCCTGCCCGCGGTCGCGTTGCTGCTCACTTGCGATTCCCAGTTGATTGCCTATTTCCTCCTGCGCGGGGCCCGCAGAAGAAGGCTGGTCCCCGTCCTCGATTCCGGGCTTGCCGTCTTGGTTGCCCTCCTGCTCGTTGTCAGCGCCATCCGGCAACCGATCCACGCGGCGGCGGTGCCCTTGGAGGACATGTCGGCAGCCGTGTCTTTCCTGAAAGGGCAGTTCCGGGAGGGTGATCGGCTCTGGGTTCACGCGTCCGGCACAGAGACATTCAAACTTTACCAGCACTTGGACGGCTGGACGAACGCGCCGGTCCAGTCTGGACACACGGGATGGCCGTGTTGTCCGCGGGGCGTGGTTGTCCTGAAGGGCTCGGGTCGGGAAGCCGACGTACGGGCCGACATCAACACCTCCCTACCCTCCGGCTTTGCGGGAAGAGTGTGGCTTGTGTATACGACGAGGCCCGAGCACTGGAGTTTCGTCGGCATCGACGAGTCGCAGGTCCTCGATCACGTTTTCGTCGAGAGGGGTTGCGTGAAGGGAACGACCCCCGTGTTTTATGGAATTGGCGTCGGGCTGTATGACTGCGGGACGGGAGCACGTGACCGGCCCATAGTGTCAACCCACTGATTGGGATAAAAATGGTAGACAACGAAGGTTCCGCACTAGTCTCGGTCGTGATTACGACAAAAAACAGGGCGTCGCTCCTGCCACGCGCGGTGCGGAGTGTCCTCGATCAAACGTACCCGCACCTCGAACTGATCGTGGTGGATGACGGCTCCGATGTTCCAGTTGTCCTCCCGGATGGCGACCCCAGGGCGCGGTTGATCCGGAATGAAGTTTCAAAAGGAGTCAGCGAATCCCGCAACGCCGGATTTCGCGCCTCGCGGGGCCAGCTTCTGTGCATGCTCGACGACGACGACTGGTATCTGTCCGGAAAGCTCGAGCAGCAGGCAAACTACCTGCGCGAACACGCCGAGGTCGATCTGGTTTTCTCCCGCGTGTGCATCGAGGACGAGACCGGTGCCCGCCGCGAATTCCTGCCCGTCGACCATGTTCACTCGCCAGAGATCAACCTTTTTGCCTTCAACGTGATCCACCCCAGTTCGGCACTGTTCCGGCGCAAGGTCTTCGACCGAGTCCAGTTTGATCCCCGACTACGAAAATATGAGGATATGCTGTTCTTCAACCGGGTGTGCTTCACATTCCAGACAGCGTTTCTATCCGCCGATGTTGCCATTTGGATGCAGGACGGACGACCTGACCAACTGAGCCGGGTTGACTACGCCAAGAATCTCAGCAACTTTCGGATCGTCTGCCAGGAGCTTGGAGACGTCCTCAAGTCAAATCCGGCGGCACGACGCCGCTACTTCGGCCGACTCGCGGTGCAAGCTGTCCGCTGCCGTAGGATCGTGGAAGCCATGGGAGCCGCAGCCGCCGCGCTCGGCATTGTTCCGGGGATCCGGGGCACCAGGAAGTAGCCAATCAGCATCAGGCCGAGCAGGAAAAGCGCGTTGGTGCCCGGTTCCGGTGTGGTGATGTTGCTTGCGTTGCCGTAGTTGTACCCGACCCCGAAGGTGTCGTCCGGCGCGATGTTGGCGAAGGTGGCTTGGTACGTCTGGATGAGCGTGTAGTCGCCGGTGGTCGTGATTTGGAACACCGCGGCGGCGGAGAAGACCGGGTCGGGACAGGTGGCAATGGGGCAGTAGCCAGGCGCGAAGCCGCTTCCGCCAGCAGTGACGGCCTGCGAGATGGCCGTGGTACCGGTCGTGTCAAAGATCTGCGACGTCATAAGGCTGGACGTGAGCCAGCCGTTGCCGGTGTCGCCGTCGAATTGGATCGGGGTGACGGATTCCAGCTGGTACGAACCGGCATGGAGCAGGAAGTGGGCCGACGCGGTGTAGTGGATCTCGGGTGTCGGCACGGACGGGTCGAGAAGCAGGCCGCCCGCCAAGGCGAAGCCGGTCTCAAAGGGGCCGGCGTCATACTGACCGACGCTGATCTCCAGATACGAGGTGCCGGGGTCGACATTTCCGAAAACTTGGACTACTCCGGCTTGGAGTTGTCCGAGGGTGCCGGCCAGCAGTGTGGCGGCGGCGAGTGCGAGTAGGCGTTGCATGTTTGTGTCCTCCGATTGAAGTGCTTCAATGGGTAGGGCGCAAACGGGCGCGAAGTTTTTGACCGCGGGCTGAAATTATCGGGTGCCGAGGTTCGTGAGCGCGTCGCCGGTAAGACGGAAGATGGTCCATTCGTCCATCGGGACGGCTCCCAGCTTCTTGTAGAAGCCGATGGAGGGGGCGTTCCAGTCGAGGACGGACCACTCGACACGTCCGCAGCCGCGCTCGACGGCGAGCCGGGCGATCTCGCGCAGCAGCGCTAGGCCGAGGCCCTTGCCGCGGGCCTCGGGGTTGACGTACAGGTCTTCGAGGTAGATGCCGGGCTTGGCCAGGAAGGTGGAGTAGTTGGGGAAGAAGAGCGCGAAGCCTTCGCAGCGGCCGTCGAGGTAGGCGAGCAGAACTTCGGCACCGGGACGGTCGCCGAACAGGGTCTCGCGGAGTTTGTCCTCTGTAGCCTCCACCATGTGGGAGAGGTTTTCGTAGTCCGCGAGGCCGCGGATCATTTGCAGGATCACCGGCACGTCGGCGGCGGTGGCGCGCACGATCTGTTTCGTCATCTGTTGTTATTGGGCATCGCGTAGTAGCCCTTGCGGACTTCAACCTTGAGGTCTTTGCTATTCGCCTTCAGGTCGATCTTGCGGAAGGAGCCGTCCTTGGCGGAGTTGGTCGGGGTGTAGCCGATCAGATACTGGGTGCGCATCTCCTGCTGGATCTGGTCGAAGATGCTTTCGAGGGTGTTCTTGCGGTCGACCTGGAACATGTGGCCGCCTGTCTCGTCGGCCATGTGCTTGAGGACATTCGCGCCGCCGTAATTGGCCCCGAAACCGCCGTAGAACTGGCGGTCGACGTAGAGGATTCCGTAGATGATGGCGTCGGCCTTCTGGGCGGCCTCGATGGCATTCTTTTCGTTGAGCTTGCTGCCTTGGTCCTCGCCGTCGGTGATCAGGACGATGGCCTTGCGACCGACTTCGTGGGAGAGCATGTCGTTCGCGGCTACATAGACGGCGTCGTATAGGACGGTGCCGCGGTTGTGGTTCATCGTCGGGACGGGGCCGGAGTTGATGCCGGAGAAGCCGGCGTTGAGCTTGAGGCGGCGGAGTCCGTCCTGCAGGAGGCGCGGGGAGGCTGTGAGGTCCTGGAGAAGCTCGGAATCGGCACCGAAACTGATGAGGAAGGCGACGTCCTTCTTGCGGAGCACGGAGCCGAAGAAGGAGCCGGCGGCGCGGCGTTCGATCTCGATCAGGTTTTGCTGGCTGCCGGAGACGTCGACGAGGAGGCCGAGGGTGAGGGGGATGTCGGTCTCGCGGGTGAAGTACTTGATGGCCTGGTGCTTGCCGTCCTCGGCGAGGTCGAAGTCGTCCTTGTTGAGGTTGTTGACCAGGCCGTTCTGTTTGTTGCGGACGGCGCAGTAGAGGTTGACGACGTCGACATCGACTTTGATGGCGTCACCCAGGTCCTCGTCAGGTTTCTGCGGGGGCTGTTGGGCAACGGCGAGGGCTACCAGGAGTGGCAGGGCCAGGGAGGCGAGGATTACGGACAGGCGCACGGAATTTTTCATAAGATGAAAGGGACCGGGTCCCGTGGTTGGGGACGCGCGCCTGCGGAAACGTGTTTCGATAGACTCATGCCCACTCCTTTACAGCATCTCAAAAAAGATCCGGTCCTTGCAGCGATTATTGCGCAGTGGGGGGATTACAACATCCGATATAGGCCGCCGACGTTCGAGGCGGTAGTGCGGTCGATTGTTTCGCAGCAGTTGAGCGGGAAGGCGGCGGCCACGATCTATGGTCGGCTGGAGGGGGCGGTGGAAGCGATGACACCGGAAGGGATTCTGGCGCTGGAGACGGCTAGGCTGCGCGAGATTGGGCTTTCGGGGCAGAAGGCGTCGTATGTGCGGGACTTGGCGGAGAAGACTCGGACCGGGGCGGTGGATTTCGAGGCGCTGCCGTCGATGGACGACGAGGCGGTGATCGCGCATTTGACGGCGGTGAAGGGGATCGGGGTCTGGACGGTGCAGATGTTCCTCATGTTCGCACTGCGGCGGGAGGATGTGTTGCCGGTGGCGGATCTGGGGATTCGGACCGCGATGAAGAGGCAGTACGGGTTGGCGGAGTTGCCGAAACCGGAGGAGATGCAGCGGATCGCGGAAGCCTGGAGGCCGCACCGGACGATGGCTTGTTGGTATTTGTGGCGGAGTCTGGACAATATGGGCGGGGCGGAATTGGGGTAGAGGGGGTACTAGAAGCGGGGCTGACGTTTGGGCCAGCCCCGGGGTTCAGGCTGACGCCTCGGGCAATGCGGTTATGGCCGCCTCGAAAGGCGGCTGCAGCCAAGAATGGCTGCCCCACACGAGCTGCAAAAGTAAGTTGCACTCGGGTAAGGAACAGCTAAGGGCGGTAGCCCGTGGCGAGGGACTTGGCCTGTGCCTGGAGTGCCTTGGCCTCGCCCTTGCGGTGCAGCAGTTTGAGGACCTCCGAGCAATTCTCCATTACGGCCGCTTGGAATCCCTGGAGGTCCGGGCCTCCGGCGGAGAGCAGTGCCAGTGCCTTCTGGTAGTCGGAAAGCGCGACTGCCGGATTGCCAGCGGCTTGCTCGATGCGCCCGCGTCCTGCCCACGCGGAACCGGCGACGACGGAGTTTTCGCCGAAGCGCGAGGTCATGATGCGCATGGAGCGGTCCATGTAGCGCCGGGCCTGGTCGAAATCGCGGCGGCGTGCGGCGACGTCGGCGGCGAGTTGGAGCAGCGCTCCCACTTGGGGGTGGGATTCGCCGAGTCCGCGCTCGTCGAGGTCGATAGCCCGCATGAGGGCCTCTTCGGCCATTGCGGGTTTCTCTTCCCGCATATAGAGTTCCGCGAGGCTGCCGAGGGTAGTTGCCGTTTGGTGCAGGTTTTGTGGTGTTTCGGCCTCGAAGAGCGCCAGCGCCTTCCGGAGCAACGGTTCGGCCTGCGCGGGACTGCCGTGTTGGTGCCAGGTGGTGCCAAGGCCGCGGAGAGCGACTGCTTCGACTCGGGAATCGTCGTGCTTCCGCGCCAGGTCGATGACGACGCGCCAGTTCTCCAAGCTAACTTCCCATTGGCGCACCTCGCGGGCTAGGTCCGCCACACCGATGCGGGCTTCCGCTTCAGTCCGCCATTTGATTCCGGGCATTGCTACGACGGAGTCGAAGACGGCGCGGGACTCGGCGGTGCGACCTTCCTCGCGGAGGAGGTCTCCAAGGAGGTTGCGCAGTTCGGCACGGGAGTCCACGGAGATTCCGTCAACAGGGAGGACGCGGCGTAGGAGGGCCTCGGTGGCTGAGTAGTCCCCCGAGTTGCGGAGGACGACGGTCAGGGCTTCGGCGGTGGGACCGAGATGGCGGCCGTCGGGGAGCTCGATCCAAGTTTTCAGGGCGCGGTCGAGGAAGGTCCGGGCCGCGGCGTCCTTGCCTTGGTCGTGCAGGGCGACGCCGAGATCGCTGGAGCTCAGGGCCGTTTGTGTGGGAGTTTCAGCGAGCGCGAGGCTTTCGCGGAGTGCCGACTCGGCTGCGACGAAGTTGCCGCGATCGATGTCCGCTGCTCCTTGCTCGCGGAGAGTCTTCCAGTCGGGCGTTGCCGCCGTCGTGGAGAACGACAAAGACACGTATAGAGTAAGCGCCACCAGAGTGCGCATGGTTTCATATCCTCCTTTGTTGGTCTGTCGGCAAGAGGGGTCGAGATGGAGAGACACCTCCGGCTTGCGTTGTTGTCGCCGCGGCCCTGGAAAATGCGGGCCCGCGGTTCAGGCCACATGGCTGGATGGAATCCGGATTACAGAGTGCGTGAATGGCACTTGAACCGGGAGAAACGAATGATGGACTGGATTCGGCGGGTTCTGGGAGCCCTCGTGTGATCCTCCGAGGACCGGGCTCTTCCGTCGACTTAACTCCAGTTTCTCATATGGCCTGTTTCCGTTTTGTGAAGACTGTGCTGCGGCGCACTTTTTGTTCCCGAATACCCTCGTGGTCGCAACTCCGCGCGGAACCGGCATGTTGCCGAGCCACGACCGCAAGGGAGTGTTCGTTGGAGCGGAGCGTCGCCGCTCACCGAATGGGTGAACGCACCAAAATCAATAAAATCGATCTAGGGCTGCGAGTCGGGTTCGTCGGGTCCTTCGGGCTGGCCGGGGTCGAGTTTGCATGCGAGATACTCCGGCACCGGTTTAGCACGGGAAGGGGTCGATTCCGAACGTATGGTCTCGCAAGTTGCTGAGGGGATGGGAAATAGAGTTGAGAATAGTTGTGACTGGTGGTGCTACGCCGTCTCTGGAGGGGCTCCAGCCGCTCATTTCGTACCGTAGGACACGAGCAGCATCTCCTCGTCCCGCACCGTGCCAACGCCCCGGACATACCACTTCAGATCTTTCAACCCCTTCTCGAGGGCCGACGTCTCTTCCACCAGCACGGCGTTTTCGAACGTGCCCGCCGGGGTGACGATCTTCTCGCCGACTGACTTGACCTCGATCCGATCCATGCCAACGCCGGGGGCCCATTCCTGGTAGAAGCGCTGTCCAACCTTCGGGTTGGCGGGCAGCATCATGCCAAACCTTGCCCCCTTGACGCCGGAAAGCCACGCGCCCTCGTGACCTGACTCCTTGCCATTCTTGAAGACGGTGACGTCCTCGCCCATGTAGTACACGTCGTTGCTGGCGGAGTCGATGGCGAAGTAGTCGAGGGTGCGCTCGAACAGTCGGCCGCTTTTGTCCTCGCGGTCCTCCACGACGCGGCACTCGACACCGTCGATGACCTTGGTTTCAGCCAAAACCGTGATGGTTTCGGTATTCTTCTCGTGCCGGTAAAAGAGTTTGTAGCCCGGCGTCAGCGGGAAGTAGGGGTTGTCGCCCTTGATGCCGAGGTTCTTCTTGTCGACCGGGAACGTGGATTGCCATTCCTTGGCCGTCTGTGCAGGTAGGACCAAGGCCAATGCGAGGAAGACGGGCGCGAAACGCGGGGTCATGGGTGTTCTCCGCGTATCAGGCTATCAGGCATTTCTGAATTGCCGCTGAAGGTGGATTCGTTCACGTGCAACGGTCTTGCGCTGATCGGTCGCTCACAGTTGGGTGAGCAGCCTTCGCATGGCTTCAGCAAAACTCCCTTGCGGTCGTGGCTCGGCAACATGCCGGTTCCGCGCAGAGCCGCGGCCGCCGCCCGGTTCGTCCGCTTGTCCGGGCGCTGCCAGTGCCGTCAAGAGCAATGGCCAGCAAAGATGCCTTGCCCGCATGGCCTTAGTGCCCCCCTCCGGCGTATTCCTTTTATAGTCCAACTATATCGATCGAGGATAGGTAATCCTTTGCTTGCCGTCAAGGCTTACCTCATTCCGCATAAGCGCAGGGTCGATGTAGAAGCTGGAGTCGTTGGGAATCGACCCCGTAGATGGCGCCTGGAAGACCTCGCCCGGATTCTCATTCCGGAATGGAGGCTGCCGAGAGAATAGTCACCGCGATCAAGCCGCAGAACGCTGAGCTTGACAGCGCGCGTGGAATTGTCATGTGCATCGGTAGCCTTTCTGTGGGACTGTTGCCCTACTTGGTTTAGCGGAAATGCGAGGAGGAACCGGACACCGCCGGGCAACAAAGCTGCGGGACCAACCTGCGTGAATCGCGTGATACGCTGAAACCAACTCGGCCCCATGCGCCTTTCAACCGCTACCCTCGCCTCCGGTTGCATTTTGGTCGTCATCTCGTCAGCGCTTGCCATAGCGACTGAATCCAAGCCCCGCCCATTCCGCGAGTACCCTGGGCGCGAGTACGAGAACTTCCCCCTCCCGCCGGACTACCAGGAGAAGACCGAGTGGCAGTTCGCCCGCCTCATGTACCCTCCGATAGCGGGCGGGCGCGGCGGCGGATTCGGAAGACGCGGCGGTTTCCGGGGCGGCCTCAACTGGAAGGAGGGTGCCTCCAGTTGGACCACCGACTATCCTCGTGCCGACCGCCACCTGTCGGAGGCCTTGCGCCGACTGACCCGCGTCCACGTCCGATCCGTCGAGCAGCCGGTCGACCTCGACGACGGTGACGACGCGTACAACTATCCTTGGCTTTACGCCGTCGAGGTCGGGCACTGGGCACTGACCGACAACCAAGCGGTCAAAATGCGCGAATTCTTCGACCGCGGCGGCTTCTTCATGTGCGACGACTTCCACGGCACCAACGAATGGGCCGTCTTCATCGAGAGCATGAAGAAGGTCTTTCCCGACCGCGACATCGTCGACCTTCCCGACAACGAGCCCATCTTCCACACCGTCTACGACTTGAACGAAAAAGTCCAAGTCCCGGGCGCGCAGTACCTGCGTACGGGCCGTACGTACGAATTCGACGGCTACCAGGCCAAGTGGCGTGGCATCTACGACGGGAAGGGCCGCGTCGTGGTGGCCATCTGCCACAACATGGATTTGGGCGACTCCTGGGAGTGGGCGGACGACCCCCAGTACGACGCGAAATTCTCCGCAGTCTCCTTCCGGATCGCCGCCAACTACCTGATCTATTCCATGACCCATTAGCGGCGACCCACTAAGGGCGGCTTGAATTCTTTGGAAACCTTTGGCGTCCTTGAGCGATTTGCCCGGCTCCCTGCGTTGTGAACAGTATGCCGGTGGTACGGCGGCCAGACTCCTCGAAGGATTCCAATGAAACTCCCAACGAAGGTAGCGGGTGCCACAACCACTACCTTGATCGCCCTGTTCACCGCAGGCATTTCCAGCGCGGCATCGATTCCCGTCACAAACGCAGGATTTGAGGGCTTGTCGCTGTCCTATCCAAGCGACTACACCTTGGACAACATTCCCGGCTGGAGCCACCAGGGGCTGTGCTCGACCTTCTGGCCAACCATCACCCAGGGAGGAGACTTCCCGCAGGGCATTCCCGAGGGCTTGCAGGTCGCGGCCGTTTCGGGTGGGGCGTCGATCTCACAGACGCTCACCACCGTGCTTGCCGCCGACACGCAATACACACTCCTCGTGGGAATCGGCAACCGCGCCGGATTCTACTCCGGCGGTTACACTGTCTCCCTGAGCGCCGGGGGGACCGTACTGGCGACGGATTCCTCGCAGACACCGGGCGCAGGCCTGTTTGCCACCTCCACGATCAGCTACCATTCCCCGTCCACCGGCGCAGCTATCGGATCCGCACTCGCCATCACCCTCTATGCGACGGGACCGGGTGAACAGGCCGAATTTGACGATGTCCGTCTGTTTACGGGAACGTCGGGAGCCGCCACGCCCGAGCCCGGGACCTGGGTCCTGCTGGCGGCGGGAGCCGGGGGATTGGTGCCGTGGTTGTACCGAAAGCGCCGTTTCAACGCGTAGCTTTACCGCCAAAGGGCGTCATCGTCAGGACCTACCCCAGTCAAGGCTGATCCTGTCATCCGAGGAGCCTCAACCGGCGATATAATCTCGACGTATGGTGTCGAACCGCAATTTCGCATGGCTGGCGGCCTTGACTTGGGCGGGTGGGGCCGTTCTCTGCGCCCAAACGGCGGTCCTCGACCATTTCGAGGCCAGGATTCGCCCTGTCCTGGCGTCGAAATGCTACGCCTGCCACAGTACGGCCTCGCCCGTGCCGCAGGCCGGATTGTCGCTCGACACCCCCGTGGCCATCCGTCGCGGCGGTCGCTCAGGCCCGGTCGTCGTCCCCGGCGACCCCGATAGGAGCCTGCTCATCCGCGCCATCCGCCGTACCGATAAGCAGTTGCAGATGCCGCCCGGCCCCGCGTTGCCCGCGGATGTGGTCGCGGATTTCGAAACTTGGGTCCGCAACGGCGCGCAGCTGCCCGCCGACTCCGCCGCGCCCGCAGTAAAGAAACCCGCGCTGTGGTCCCTGAAGAAGCCGGAACTTCCGCCCGCGCCAACCGTCGCGGCCAAGGAACGGGTGCGCAACGATATCGACGCCTTTGTGATCCAGAAACTGGAGTCGAAGGGCCTTTTCCCCTCGCCCGAAGCCGACAAACACACCCTCATCCGCCGCATCGCCTTCGATCTGACCGGCCTGCCCCCGAGCGCCGAAGAGATCCAGAAGTTCGTCGCCGACACCTCGCCCAATGCTTACGAGAACCTAGTGGAACGCCTCCTCGCCTCCCCTGCGTATGGCGAGCGCTGGGGGCGGCACTGGCTCGACGTCGCCCGCTACGCCGATTCCGTCAACGATTCGGTCAACACCGGCCAGCGCTATGCCTGGTCCTACACCTACCGCGACTGGGTGATCCGCGCCTTCAACGAAGATCTCCCCTACGACAAGTTCCTGCTCTACCAACTGGCTGCGGACCGCGTGCCCAACGGCCACAAGAAAAATCTGGCCGCGCTGGGCTTCCTCAGCCTCGGGCGCGAGTTCCCCAAGAGCTTCCCGGAGACGGTGGACGACCGGATCGACGCCGTCGCGCGCGGCATGCTCGGCATGACGGTGGCCTGCGCCCGTTGCCACGACCACAAATTCGATCCCATTCCGACCGCCGACTACTACTCGATGTACTCGATCCTGTCGAATATCCGCGAGCCGAAGGATCTGCCTCCGGTGGCCGTGGAACCGGAGACGCCGAAGCAGGCCTTGTACCGCGAGCGCCTCGAAAAAATCCGTCAAGCGGACCACGAGTACCGCGTTCGCCGCAATGCCGAGATGGTGGCGTTCTTCAAGTCCCAGACGGCCGACTATCTAGTCGCAGCCCACGACGCCGAAGGTCTGGGCAACATAGCTATCGAGGAATTGGTTCGCGACCGGCAGCTGAACCAGTACATCCTTGAGCGCTGGCGGAAGCATCTCGACGCCGCCAAAGCCTCCGCCGACCCGGTATTCCGCCTCTGGACCTCCGCTGCCGCGATCCCGTCGACCGAATTTGCCGCCAAGTGGGCGTCAACGCAAGCCGCGACCAAGGTCCCCGCCGTTCTGACCGAGGAATTGAAGGCCAGACCAGTGTCAGCGCTGAAGGACGTGGCCGCCGCTTACGCCGCCGCGTTCGCCACGGTGGACAAGGTCGAGTCGATCACGGATCCCGACGCCCAACAATTCCGGACCGTGATGCGCGGCTCGAAATCGCCGGTGGACATCCCTGTGGACGAATTCCCACTCATCTACACCGAGGGCGACAGCAACAATACCCGGTCCATCAAGGTCCGCTACAACACGATGCTGGCCCAATCGGCCTACGACGGTGCAGTGCCACGGGCCATGGCGGTGGAGGACGTGCCGAGTCCCGAGCCAACCCACATCTTCCTGCGCGGGAATTCCGGCAATCCCGGCGCGCTGGCTCCGGCGCACTTCCTCAGTTGCCTCGGCGGCGGCGCGGACCTCTACAAGGATGGCAGCGGACGCCTCGAACTGGCCCGCGATATCACCAGTCCCGACAATCCACTCACCGCCCGGGTACTGGTCAACCGCGTCTGGATGCACCATTTCGGTGCCGGACTGGTGCGGACGCCCAGCGACTTCGGCAATCGCGGCGAGGCCCCGACGCATCCGGAATTGCTCGACTACCTCGCGGTGAAATTCATGCAGTCCGGTTGGTCCGTCAAGGCGCTGCACCGAATGATTTTGCTTTCGGCCACCTACCGCCAGTCGAGCGCCGATGCCGAGGCAGGGCGCAAGGCCGACCCCGAAAACACTCTCCTCTGGCGCATGAACCGGCAGCGGATCGACGTCGAATCGTTGCGGGACGCCATGCTGGTCGCGAGCGGACGCCTCGAGAAGACTGTGGGCGGAGTGCCGTTTTCGTTGGTGGCCGAGCCCGCCGTGCCCCGGAGAACCGTCTACGGGCTGGTGGAACGAGGCAAGCTTCCGGGCGTTTTGGGCGCGTTCGACTTTGCGTCGCCGGACCAACACGCACCCATGCGCTTCACCACCACCGTGCCCCAGCAGGCCCTCTTCTTCCTCAACAGCCCGTTCGTAGCCGAGCAGAGCCGGGCCATGGCGGCCCGTGTGCTGTCGGACGGCGGCGACGACCAGACGAGAATCGTCCGTCTGTACCGCTGGGTCTTCGGCCGCGACCCTGAAAAGCGCGAACTCGAAGCGGGTCTGAAGTTCGTCTCCGGTGCCGATCCCGACGCGCCCCCGTCCGCGCCTTCCGACTGGAAGTACGGCATAGGCGACTACCGCGCCGATTCGGGACGGGTCGTGTCATTCACCGAATTTCCGGCATTCGTCGCGGACCGCTGGCAGGGCGGCTCGGTGCTGCCCGCTGGCAAGTTCGGCAAGGCGTTCTGGCGTGCCGGAGCCGGGGAGCCGGGGGAAGGACCGGGTCAAACGCTTGTTCTCCGCTGGACCAGCCCCGTGGACGGAGCCATAGCGATCGATGGCACGTTTCGCCACGGCCAGGGAGCCGTCCCGTTCGGCGACGGTGTACGTGGGCGGGTGGTGTCGAGCAGGCTGGGCGAAATCGCTTCGTGGTCGATCAACGGATCGAGCGCCGACACCCGGCTGAACGGCATCAAGGTGGAAAAAGGCGACACGCTAGATTTCATCGTGGACGAACACGGGGACCCGGAGAACGACGGCTTCTCCTGGTCGCCCGCCATCAAGCTGGGGGACCGGACTTGGAACGCCAAGAACGATTTCGCCGGGCCCTCGCCCCGGCATCTGGGCGCGTGGTCGCGCTACGCCGCCGTGCTGTTCGAGAGCAATGAATTCGCGTTTGTCGACTGAGGCTGATAGCATGCTGAGACTTCCATTGAGCCGTCGTGAGGTGCTGTCCCGGACCGGGATGGGGATGGGGTTGGTCGCGCTGACGTCAACCCTGGGCGATGCCGGTTTGCTGCAGGCGGCACCGGCCGACGCCGCGTCTCTGAATCCATTCGCGCCCAAACAGCCGCCGCTGCCCGCCAAGGCCAAACGCGTGCTGCACCTGTTCATGAACGGCGGCGCGTCCCATGTGGACACGTTCGATCCCAAGCCGTCGCTGGCGAAGTTCGCGGGCAAGCCGGTCCCGATCACGCTGAAGACGGAACGGCGCACCGGCGCGGCACTGCCCTCGCCCTTCGCGTTCAAGAAGTTCGGCAAGAGCGGCATCGAGGTCAGCGAAATCTTCTCGAACGTGGGCGCGCAGGTGGACGACCTCTGTGTCGTCCGCTCCATGCACACTGACATCCCGAACCACGAGCCGTCGCTGATGATGATGAACTCGGGCGACGTCCGCCAGGTGCGGCCGAGTTTCGGCTCGTGGGTGACCTACGGGCTGGGCTCGGAAAACCAGAACCTGCCGGGCTTCATCGTGCTCTGCCCGGACGGCCTGCCGACCCAGGGCAACCAGAACTGGCGCTCCGCCTTCCTGCCTGGGGCGTTCCAGGCCACCCACATCGACACCCGCGAGACGCAGATCGAGAAGCTGATCGAGAACATCCGCAACAGTTTCACCACACGCGACGAGCAGCGGAAACAACTCGACCTGCTGGCGCAGTTGGACGGGAACTACCGCGCCAGCCGCCCGAACGACGGCCTGCTGGACGCCCGCATCCAGTCCTTCGAACTCGCTTACCGGATGCAGATGGAGGCCGACGACGCCTTCGACCTGACCAAGGAGCCCGCCAGCGTCCACAAGATGTACGGTGAAGGCCTGCAGGCGCGGCAGATGATGATTGCGCGCCGGTTGCTGGAGCGCGGCGTGCGGTTCGTGCAGGTCTGGCACGGGGCCGGGCAGCCGTGGGACAGCCACGACGACATCAAGGCCAACCACGGACGCCTCGCGCGCGAATGCGACCAGCCCATCGCGGCGCTGCTGCAGGATCTGAAGCAGCGCGGGATGCTGGAGGACACCCTGGTTGTGTGGGGCGGGGAATTCGGACGGACTCCGACCGTGGAACTGCCCGACCTGGGAGCGAATTCGGGCATGTCGAACGGCCGCGACCACAATCCCTATGGATTCAGCATGTGGCTGGCCGGGGCGGGACTCAAGAAGGGCCACGTCCACGGGGCCACCGACGAGTTCGGTTTCGCCGCGGCCGAGGACAAGGTGCACGTCCACGACCTCCACGCGACTCTGTTGCGGCTATTGGGCTTCGACCACGAAAAGTTCACGTATCGGTACGCGGGCCGGGATTTCCGGTTGACGGACGTGCATGGCGTTGTGGTGAACGACCTCATGGCGTGATCGGCCGGAGGTTGTCGACGCGAAATTCTCTCCAAGCCGAGCCGCGACCGCGAGGGAGCGTCCGCTTTTGGGCAGACCGTTGCCCCCCCCACCTACGGCGCGATCATAATCGGCGCGCGCCAGAACGCCGCCTTCTGTCCCGTCGGATCGAGCACCGTCACTTGGCAATCGTACCGGCCCTGCGGCAATTTGCCCAGCGCGATGTCGAACTTCAGCGGTGCCGTCTTCAACCTGTTGGCCTGACCCTCCGTCACGGCGATCGGAGCCGTCTCGAAGGCCTTCGTCTGTCCCTTGTAGAACGTTACGAAGGCCACCAAGGGCTGGAACTTCTCCGTCGTCTGCTGGTAGGCCTGCAGGTACACGTACAAGTCGCGCCCCTTTGCAAACACCCGCGTCACGTTGGGCAGAAGCTTGCGACCGCCTTCCAGCAGCGGGTTGGCCCCCGCCGTCTTGTCGCGGTCCTTCGCCGTGAACAACGCGTCCTTCATGTCGACCAGCTGGCTGCTGAGCACGACGGAACTGATCGGGATCCGCTTCTCCTCCTTGTTCAGGTTGGGCACCACGAACTTGTTGATGTAGGTCCCGATGCGCCCCGTTTCGTCGTCGCGCGCTAGGAACTTGATGGTGTAGGTGCCCGGCAGCAGCGTGAAGCCTGTGTCGTACTGCACCGGATGCTTGACCAACTCGGCGGCCGTTTCGCCACTCAGCCGGATATCCACCTTGTCGCGCACGTTGCTGACGGTAGTGTTGTACTCGTCCTTCACTTCGCCGATGAAGTCGATCAGCGTCCGTTCCGCCCCGCCTTTGCGCGCCAAGGCCAGCTCGCTGCCAGGAATCTTGACGGTTACGGGCACGAAATACTCGGCGCGGTTCATTTGGAAGAAGTCGACCTCCATCGCAATGGTCAGTTCCGTAATGGGATCGCCGAGCAGCAGCGCGTCCTCGAGCTGGCGCTCCTTGTCGGCGGTGGTGAACTTGCTGAAGGTCTTGCCTGCGTAATAGCCTTGGCGGAATGTCAGCTTGGCCGACGGGTCGCCGTTGTATGTGATCTTCACGCGCCGAAACTTGCCGTCAAGCGCAGCCTTCGTGGTGTAGTAGCCGAGGATGTAATAGCTCGAAATCGCCTGTTCGGCTTGGACGACGCCCGCCGCGAGGTCGTTGCTGTCGAGCATCGCCTTGCCCCCGGTATCCGCAGCCAGAGCGTACAGAGTGTCCTGCGAGCGCTGGAAATTGGACATCATCGCGCCCGCCGATGCGCCGGAGTACATCCCGACGCCGCCTGGGGAGCCCTGCGTCGCATCGCCCAGCGGGGCCATCGCGACCAAGCCGCGGGCGTCGATGGGGAAGAAGGAAACATTGGCGCGGACGGCGGCGTTCGTCGTCGCCTGCAACTGCGCGCCGTTGTTGGTGCCGTTGAGGCGCAAACCGCTGGCGAAGTAGACCAGCGATTTCTTTTCGTTGAGGACGCCGAGCATCTTTACGGCGGTCTGCAGGGCGGCCAGCTGGCGGTCCGTATTGAAGATGTTGAACTCCGAGTCGTCCTGGCCGAAGGCGGTACCGGCGTCGACCGTCGAATCATCGTTGGCGTTTTCGTCGAAACCCTGGCCCTCGCCGGGCGTAAGCGCCTGGATCGACTTCAGCAACTCCACTTTGTCCGCCGTGAAGTCGTTGAGCACCTTCACTCCGGCACCCGTGTAGGACATGATCGCGACCAGGTCGGCAGGCTTGATTTGCTGGTTGACGAACTTGATGCCAGCCGCAAGAGACCGGATCTGGTCTGGCACGGGCATGGCCGACATGTCGAAGTACATCGCAACCAGCCGACGGTCCTGGTAGCGGACCTGGCCGGGAGGCTCCGGGGTGATCTGCCCGCGGACGACCGGCGTGGGCTGTGCGTCCGGCTTCGGCGGGGCGGGGGGCGTCAGGTCGTCCAGCTTTTGGAAGTCGCAGAACTGCAGCGTTTGGACGGCCCCGTCCTCGGTCACGGTGAAGTCCTTGGCGGTTAGACCCTCAATGGCCTTGCCGTTCTTGTCCTTCACGATCACAGTTTCCACCACCAATTGCGTGTTGGTCTTGAACGTGACGACTCCCTCATCGACAGGGGCGGGAGCCTGCGCCGACGGAGCGGCAGGCTTCGGGGCGGGCTGCTGTGCGGTCAGGAGCAGGGCGCACGTCAGGGCGATAGCGATGAATTTACGCATTAAAACCTCAACCTCACTGAAGCTTGCGCGGTGCGCATCTGGTTGGCCGAAGACGGCAGGCCGAATTGCGGGCTGGAGACCGTGGTCACCCATGACGAGTACACCACATGGTTCAGCACATTGTTGGCGTCGATGCGGACATCCATGTTGATGCGGTCGCGGACGCGGAACGTGCGGGTCATGGAGGCACCCATGGAGAACTGCCCGGGCCCGGTGATTGTGTTCCGGCCGGTATTACCCCACAGCCCGGTGGCGGGGGCACGGAACGCGGCTGGATTCAGGAACAATCCCGGTGGCGCCGTGTAGAGCGCAGCCCCGGTGTAATCGGGCCGGATGGTGCCTGTGACGCCGGTACCCGAGACAGCGGCAATGTAGATCGGGGTCTGCGGGGTGCCGGTACCCGCCGAGATGTTGTTGGATATGGTCCAGTCCTTGAACGCCGTGCCGCGCCAACCGCCGAGCAAGGTCCCGCCCGCGATACCCATGCCGGTGGTGTACTGGGTGGTCCACGAAAGAACTTGCCGCTGGTCGAAGTTCGATAGAGCCCGCTCGGCCTTCAGGTTGAGCCAGTTCTGCGCGATCAGGCCAAACGCACCGCCACCGTTCCGCCCGCCGAGGGAAGCATTATCAATCGCTTTGGCATAGGTGTACTGCAGGGTCGAAGTCAAGCCGCTCCGCAGACGGCGTCGCAATTGGACTTGCAGCGATTCCCTCGACGAGTCGCCGTTCGAGCTCAGGTAGGTGAACCCGCTCGGGCAAGTGGGGCAAGGGTTTACCGCACCCGTCGGGTACGTATTCGGCAGTGACGCCTGCTGTGCGTTGCGCCCGAGTATTCCGAGGTAGTTGACCGTCGCCACCAGCGCCCCCGGCAGGTCGCGCTGAACCGACAAAGACCAGGTGTGCACGTAGCCGACTCGGAAGTTCGGGTCAACCGCGAACGTGTTGGCCGTGATGGCCGAGGACTGCCGGAAGCCGTTGGCCAACGTCAGCGGATTCCCCGGCGTGTTCTGTACGCTGAAACTGCGCGAGAGCGGCGACTGCTGCGCCATCTGGTTCGCAATCGCCTGGTAGACGGAAGTGTTGTAGTTCATCCCGTAGCCCGCCCGGACCACGAGCGAGGAGCCCGCGATCGGCCTCCATGAAGCCGCCAAACGGGGTTGGATGCCACTTTTGTCAGGACTCACCAAAGACGACGCGAATTTGCTGCCGGTGAGCGGTCCCGTCGGTTGGCTGGCGATCACCGGGGCGACAGTCTTGAAACCCTGTGTGATGTCGAGGTTGACCAAGCGACCGCGCAACTCGGTGATCGGCGCGTTGTACTCCCACCGCGCGCCCAGATTGAGGGTGAGGCCGGGGGCTACGCGCCAGTCGTCGGTGAAGTAGAGGTCGTAGAGCGAGGCCCGGAAGTACTTGTCGGCATTGCCGCAGGCGATGGAGCTGGTGTCGGGGACGCCTGTCAAGAAATCCGCCAGGTCCGACCCAGCGGCCGCCCCTGTAAAGGTGAAACTGCCCCGCGGATTCTGCTGGGCCAGGTTGTTGAACTGCTGGCGCTTGTAGTCGCCGCCGAAGGTGAAGTTGTGCGGCGAGTGGTTCAAGTAGATGTTGGAGCCAACCGAATAGGTCGGGGAGCGGTTGTAGGACGCCTGCGAATCGTACAGGGAAGCAATCCCGCTGGCGAAATTCAGCGACGGCGGACCCCAGTTGAGCGGGTCCTGCAGATTGCCGGTGATGCCGAGGTCGCCCGAGACGTTCTGCGTGTTGGCGAAGAAGGGGGTCACCCGCGTAGCTGAACTGTTGTACTCCACCTTCCCGCTACCGAAGATCCGGTTGTTGAAGCGATGCGAGATGTTGGCGGTGACGTCGATGTTGTGGATCTCGACCTGGTCCTTGAAGGCGAAGATGTTGGTGTTGGACGTTCGGATGTTCTGGTAGGCGAAGGTCCCGAAGACCTGGTCACGCTTGGAGACGGTCTTGGACAGGCGGCCTTGGACGATGTCGGCGTCGCTGTAGCTAGTAAGGCCGGTCTGGTAGTTGTAAGCGGCGGTGCCTGTGAAATTGGGCAGGGGATAGTACTTGAGCAGTCCCTGAGCCTGCGAACTGAGCAGGCTGGGGGCGATGGTGCCCGACGCCAGTTGGCCTCCGCGCTCGGCGGCCGTCGGGACCCGGGTGCTGGTCACGTTGGCGTTGCGGTTGCGCTGCATCTGGTACGTGAGGAAGAACTGCGCGGGCTGCCGGTTGTTGATCAGGTGGGGGATGCGGACCGGGCCCCCGACCGACCCGCTACCTTGGAGGTGGTTGTAGGCGGGCTTCGGCGTGTCTTGGCCTGTGAGCGAGTAGGATCGGGCATCGAGCGCCGAGTTCCCCAGGTTGAAGCCGAAGTTGCCGTTGTAGAGCGATCCTGCGCCACGGCGGCTATTGCCGAACGCGGCGGAGGTCCCAAAGTTCGACGCGGCGGCGTTGTTGGAACTACCGTTGATGGCGAAGGAATCGGCGGCGGACTGGTTGGTGGCCTCGGTAGGGCCGTTGTCGGCGGCGCGGTCGCCGCCAGGGACGGCGTTGGCCTCGGTGCGCTGGAAACCGGGGTTGGCGTTGTTGGCGGTTGTTGCTGCTGGTGCCTTGCCTTTCTTCTTGGCGCTCGCCGCGTTCAGCGAGGTAGGCAGTTGCGGTGCCGCAACCGGCGGGGGCGGCGGGGCAACGGCCGTCGCTGTCGACTTGATGGCGTCGAACGACAGGACCTTCATGTCGATGTCCTGGGCCGGTGCCTCGCCGGAGATGGCGAGTTTCTTCTCGGAAGGCTCGAAGGCCAGCATCTCTACCCGCAGGGTCCAATCGCCGTCGGGCAGGTCAGGGAAATTGTAGCCGCCGTCCAAGCCGGTAACGGTGGAAAGCTTCTGCTCCCCTTTCGAAACCGTAACCGTGGCACCGGGCACGGGGAGACCGCCGAAGCGCACTGTGCCCTTCTGGCTGGAGGCGAACAGGCCGCAGGCGGCCAGCAGGGTGGTTAGAACTAGCCGGGAGGTCATCTTCTGTGTCTGACGGTTGTTACGACGGATTCGTTCGTTGGTTCCCGAATCTTTTTCGCGGCAGCCCGGCCAGTCCGAGAAAAAAGTATGAGAAAAACTTCCGCTCCGCCGCACCGTTCTCTTTTGGGGCGTGCAACATGAGTCGAAAGTAACAGTTCAGCCCCATGGATTGGCAGCCGAAGGTGCGGGGTGAAAAAAGTCTGAAAAAACTTCGCTTCGGACCTGGACTTTTGCCGCGGAACCTGGCAACCTGGATGTTTGGGGTGCGCCAACTGCCAGCAGCGGGGTT
>CAIVPR010000001.1 GCA_903907865.1 uncultured Acidobacteriia bacterium | reverse complement strand
TGGACGCCGGGGACGAACGGCCCGATCACGGTCGAGCCGGTGTGGGCACCCATCCACTCGAAGGCGGATTTCGCGAAATACCATGGCAAGCTGAAGGGCAAGGCGCTGCTGATGTTCGATCCGGCTCCACTCACGCTCCACTTGAGGGCGGACGCGCAGCCTTCCCCCACGGATGAGGAAATTCTGGCGCGCGGAGGCGGTCGCGGGGGCGGCGGACTAGGGGCGGCGGGTGGTGCCGCAGCCGGTGCCACACTCAACCGCGACCCCAGCGGTCGGGGACGTCCGGGTGAAGGCGAATGGGAGTACACGCCGACGTCGCTGGCCCTGGCCAGTGAGAAGAACGGGGCGCTGCGCAACGAGGTCAACGCCTTCCTCAGGGACGAGGGCGTGGCCATTTCGATCACGCCGGGCTACAACGGGGACGGTGGCACGATCTTTTCCACCTATGGCGGATCGGAAGATCCCAAGGCTCCCGTTCCGTCTCCGATTGTCGCGATCGGGGCGGAGCAGTACAACCGCCTCGTCCGCCTGTTGCAGCACGGTGTGGTGCCGAAGCTGAACTTCGACATCGCGGTGGACTATCAGAAGGAAGACCAGAACGCATTCAATGTGATCGGCGAGATTCCGGGGACCACGAAGCGGGACGAAGTGGTGATGGTCGGCGGACACTTCGACAGCTGGCAGGGGGGCACGGGGGCTACGGACAACGGCACGGGATCTTCGGTGGCGATGGAGGCGGTGCGGATTCTGGCCGCTTTGAAAAAGGCTGGGTTGATCAAACCCATCGCGCGCACGGTTCGCGTTGCCCTGTGGGGCGGCGAGGAGGAGGGCGTCTACGGCTCGACCGCGTATGTGCAGCAGCATTTCGCCCCGCGCGCCACGATGGTGAAAACGCCGGAGTACGACAAGCTGGACGTGTACTTTAACGACGATGGCGGCTCGGGGCGGTTCCGCGGGGTGTCGGCGGGGGGCAGTGCGCAGATGGCGGCGATTTTCAAGTCGTGGATTGAGCCGATCAAGGACCAGCATATGGTGGCGGTGAGCGGCGGGGACCAGTTCCGGCCCACGACGAGCCCGGGTGGCACGGACTCGAGCGCATTCTCGTGGATCGGGCTGAATGGCATTGGTTTCCAGCAGGATCCGCTGGAGTACGGTACGCGTACTCACCACTCGAACGCGGATAGCTATGACCGCGTGCAGAAGGACGATGTGATGCAGAGTTCGATGATCGAGGCTTGGTTTGCTTATAATGCGGCTACGCGGGCTGAGATGCTGCCGCGGATTCCGACTCCGGGGCCGGAGCCGGGGGCTAAGGGGCATCAGTAGGGGCGGGGGCTATGACCGTTGACACCGAAATCAGGCATGTGAGCATGCCGGGCGCGAACCTCTTCCTGGAACTTGGCTTTACGCCTGATGAAGCCCGGCTTCTGAATGCCGCGTCCCGCCGTCATATCAGTGACACGCGATTGCTCAAGGGACCACTTGATGGAAGGGCGGCGTTGGACGCAAGGCGTTATAGCGCCGAGGAGCGAAGCCCCTCGTCTGCCGTATGACTGGCACCGTGTGATTGGCCAAGTCTGGATGCGAATTCAGTTGCCATCCATGTAATCGGAGGAGCTGATCGAAGTGTTGCGGCTGTGCCGCGTGATTGCTACACCCACTCCCGCCTAAGCGTAGTATAGAGGTATGGAGAAGACGATCCGCATCTTCAACAGCTTCGAGGAGGCTGACAGCGCCGACGATTTGGAGCGGGCCAGCATGACACCCGAGCAGAGGGTCGAGATCTTCTTTGAACTGCGGGAGAGGTTCCATCACGATGCCTTTGCACAGGGATTTGCGCGAGTTTGTCGAGTGCTTGAACTCGAGCAAAGTTGACTACCTTGTCGTAGGTGCGTTGGCCGTGTCTTGGCACGGATTCCCGCGATACTCGGCCGACATCGACTTCCTCGTGCGGCCGACCAGAGAAAACGCATCGCGGGTCATGGACGCCCTCGACCGGTTCGGCTTTGGCAGCCTCGGAATTACGGTTGAGGATTTCTCGGTGCCCGGCAAGGTTATCCAAATGGGGTACGAGCCCAATCGAATCGACGTAATGACGTCGGTAACCGGCGTGACCTTCGATGAGGCTTGGGAAGGGCGCTCCACAGGGGAGTTGGATGGGATTCCGGTGCAGTTCATTGGACGCGCGGCTCTCCTTCGCAACAAGGAGGCAACGGGGCGTCCCAAGGATCAGATCGATGCCCTTGAATTGCGCAAGCGCGATTCGAGCACCACATGAGGTTGCGCAACCTACCGTTGGCGTGCTTGTAAATAGCTTCCCCGGGTTCGATCCCGGAATTCCGGGGTCACCGTATCGGGTGGCGGAATGGATGACAAGTTCCAGTTGCCGACCATCACGCGGGAGCGGTTCAACCTCACAGCGTTGGGCTGTATGGGGCGGCTGTCGAAGGTACCTGTCTTGGGAATTCGGGGCTACGCCGCTTGGCGGGGGCGGATACGATCGGTGATCTCGGCACCCTGTGAGTCCTTGGCGATTTCGAGGTCGTAGTTGGCTTGCAGGTTCATCCAGAAACTCGGGGTGGTTCCGAAGTAGCGGCTGAGCCGGAGGGCAGTATCGGCGGTGATGGCTCGATGCTCACGGGCAATGTCCCTAATCCGGGTGGCTGGGACGAGGAGTTCGAGCGCGAGTCGGTTTGCGGTAAGACCGAGGGGTTTCATGAAGTCCTCGCGCAGGGTTTCGCCGGGATGAATCGGGGGCATGGTTCGTTCCGTTTCCTTGTCACGGAAAGACCGGATCACCTGGTCATCGTACCAATGCTCGGCGTTTGACGCAAGGCGTTATGCCGCCTGTAGGGAGGGGGGAAGACCAGGTGGATGCAGCCAATCATGGCTGGGCGCGCTGGTTTAAGTCCTGTGCAACCTGGGCCGCCGTCGTCGTGAATGGACATGCGGATCAGGCTTGTGACGTGTTTCCTTTCGCTGGCTTCGCAAGCATGGGCCCAGAAAACGCCAGGCACCGTTCCCGCCGCTGACGGCATCTTCACTGCCTTTGCGACCCATCCCCTCGTGGGCATAGGCGAATGGCACGGCCTCGCCCAGGAGGCCGATTTCTATGCCGCCCTGATCCGCGATCCGCGGTTCGCCAGGGATGTGGGCAATATTGTGCTCGAAACCGGCAGCGCCAGCCAGCAGGCCGTTGTGGACCGCTATGTCAATGGCGATACGGTGCCTTACGCCGAACTGCGCAGAGTGTGGAGCGACCCAGTCGGGTGGACTCCCACCGTAACGTACATCGGCTCCATCAATGTCTATGCTGCCCTCCGCGCCGTGAACCTGACGCTGCCGCCGGACAAGCGG